>NZ_RHLN01000003.1 GCF_004121075.1 Lutibacter sp. HS1-25 | reverse complement strand
AATTACCTTAGATATGGCAAATTCTATGAAAACTATTGCCAAGAAATGTTTCCCAAAAGCTATACAGGTAACCGATAGATTCCACGTACAAAAACTTGCACTGGAAGCACTTCAGGATATAAGAATCAAGCATAGATGGGACGCTATAGAACTAGAGAATGAACAGATAAAACTAGCAAAAGCAAAGAACAGCACATGCTCTCCCAAAGAGTTTAGCAACGGAGACACAAGAAAACAACTTTTGGCTAGAAGTAGGTACTTGCTATACAAAGCCCCCTCAAATTGGACAGAAAGCCAATACTGTAGAAGCAAAATATTGTTCGATCAATATCCTGATATAAAAATCGCTTTTGATCTTACTCAAGGACTAAGGAACATATACAATACAGCCAAAACTATAGAAGTAGCATATACAAAGCTAGCACATTGGTATAAAGATGTAGAAAATACAGGTTTTAGAGCGTTCAACACAATTGCAAATACGATAACACTCAATTATAGGTCAATCCTAAACTATTTTATAAATAGAAGCACTAATGCTTCAGCTGAATCATTCAATGCTAAAATAAAAGCGTTTAGAGCTCAATTTAGAGGAGTTAGAAACGTTGAGTTCTTCCTTTTTAGATTAACAACAATATTTGCATAAACACAACAATTGTTATTGATCCATGATTATTCTTTCTATTCAGCAAGGGTTGAAGATTCTAAACTACAGTATGGTGATACCATACGGTTTTTGAATAATGAAAGTGTTCAATTCACACACAACAATTGTTATTGATTCAAATTTTGTGCAAATGAGTTTTTGAAGAAATTACGAAATGTCTTAAAACAAAAATAACCCACTGTTTAACAGTGAGTTATTTTGTGATCGCGACAGGATTCGAACCTGTGACCGTCTGCTTAGAAGGCAGATGCTCTATCCAGCTGAGCTACGCGACCCTTTGGTATTAACCAAATATTTGTCGGGGTGGCAGGATTCGAACCTGCGACCTCCGCGTCCCAAACGCGGCGCGATAACCGGGCTACGCTACACCCCGAAAATGGTTATCTTTATTATTGCGGAGAGACAGGGACTCGAACCCTGGCGACAGTTACCCGTCGACAGATTAGCAATCTGCTCCATTACCACTCTGGCACCTCTCCTAAAATATGTCTTATGAACTTATTTTTGCGAGTGCAAATGTAACACTACAATTAGACTTACACAACATTTTTCTGCTTTTTTTAATAAAAATAAATACTTTATTATTCTGGGTATTCAATTCTTACATGATAAATATTCTTTAACTTCTTCTTTAACACCTTTTTAATAGTTTGAAGCTCTTTAAAAGTTATATCTGCATTTTTGAACTGCCCATCGTCCATTTGTTTACTTACAATCTTTTCAACCAAATTATCGAACGCCTGTGCCGATGGCTCTTTAATACTTTTTGAAGCTGCTTCAACAGCATCGCACATCATTAAAATAGCTGTTTCCTTTGAAAAAGGTATGGGGCCTGGATATTGAAAATCCATAATATCAACATCGCCTCCACTTAATTCTTCTTCCTTTTTATAAAAATAATAAACCAATGTTGTTCCGTGGTGCGTTCTAATAAAATCTATAATCCTTTCTGGAATATGATTCTTTTTAGCCAACTCAACTCCGTTTATAATATGGTTTATAATTATTTGAGCGCTATCTTTAGGCGTTAATTCGTTATGTGGATTTACTGAAGTTGATTGGTTTTCTGTAAAATACATTGGATTTAACATTTTACCAATATCGTGATACAACGCTCCTGTTCTAACTAACATAGCATTTGCGTGAATTTCGTTCGCAGCGGCCTCGGCTAAATTAGCAACTTGTAATGAGTGTTGAAATGTTCCTGGTGCATTTTCAGCCAAAGCTCTTAAAAGCTTTGAATTTGTATTTGATAATTCTTTAAGAGATTCGTCTGAAACCAATCCAAACATTTTTTCAAAAATATAAATCAAAGGCAATACAAATAATGTTGCTGCTCCATTTAAAACAAAATATCCAAATATTTGCCAATCTAAATTTTGAGCATTTCCTTCTTGTATAATAGAAAAAGCAAAGTAAGTTATACAATAAACAAAGGTAATTTGTAATACTGAAATAAATAAATTAGCTCTTTTATACAGTTCAGAAATAGTTAAAATAGTAACTATACCGGCTATAATTTGCAAAAATATAAACTCAAAACTGTTAGGGACTATAAAGCCTAAAAGCAGTATTGTTAGTACGTGTGTAAACAATCCTAATCTGGCATCAAAAAATGCTTTTAAAACCAAAGGCAATATTACAACAGGCGCTATATAAACATACTTGGCATCGTATTTTACTATTATTGTTATTAACAAAACAACAAGTGTAATATTAAAAAACAAAAAGGTTACTTTGGTATTGTTTTCGTAAATATCTAACCTGTATTTTCTTAAAAATAAGAAGAGCATTAAAAATGCCAACGATACTAAAATAATATAACCGGTAACTATCCAATAATAATTTGATTTACTCCAAACTTGAGATTCAAATTCATTTTTAATAGAGTTTAATATTACAAATTTCTGACCTTCAACAATATCACCTTTAAATATAATTCGTTCTTTTTCAGCTACCATACCTTTGGTGTATGATATTTTACTTAAATTTTCGTGAAGTACTTTTTGAGTAAAATTTTCATCAAAACTAACATTTGGCTTTATTGTTTCAAAAATAATATTCAAAATACTATTTTCTTCTTCGTTTAATGGTTGTTTGCCTATTTTAGCATTGATAAATCCTAAAATTTGTGAAGCTTTAAATAATTTATTGGGCTGAATTTCTTTGATGTTATTTCCCTGAACCAAAACAATTAAATTGCCTTGGATTTTTTGCTCTGCATTTGTATCTATATAACCAAACTCGTAAATATTTTGAACAATGGCATTTGTTCTTTCTAATAAATTTCTTTTTTTATTATCGGCAAGTTTAGAGTTTGACAATAAAGAGGTTACCCTATCATTAACCTCATTTTTAACAAGCAATACAATTTCATCATTGTACCTAAAAAACTGCTTAGATGTTTTATGAATTTGTTGTTTTTCGGCTTCTATTTCTTCAGCATCTTTTTGAATTGCAAAATCAAAAGGCGCATAATAATTTTCATATTGCCATGGCTTTCCTTTTTGAAATTCGTATTTAAACTGCCCCCCTTTTGGAAATAAATACACCACCAAAACTGTGGTAAACAAGTATAAAGATAACTTGTATATAAAAGCGTGATTTACAAGAAATTTGTTTATAATATTTTTCACTAAATATACGTTTGCATTTCAAAAATAACAATAATAATGGTATCAACGTTTGCAATAGTAGTTATTTTTTAATTACAATTTACCGGTTACACAACAATCTGTGTTTCAAAATTCAAAATATTGCTTAAAAATAACTAAATTCGCCATAGAATTTTCACATCCATTTAATATGAAAGAAGTTGTAATCGTTGCGGTAGCTCGTACGCCAATTGGAAGCTTTTTAGGTAGTTTATCATCTATTTCGGCTACTAAATTGGGTGCAATTGCAATTAAAGGCGCCTTAGATAAAATTAATTTAGATCCTCTATTGATTGATGAAGTTTTTATGGGAAATGTGGTTTCTGCTGGTTTGGGACAAGCTCCTGCAAAACAAGCTGCCATTTTTGCTGGCATTCCAAATACAGTACCTTGTACAACTATTAACAAAGTATGTGCATCGGGTATGAAAGCTATTATGCTTGCTGCTCAAGCTATTAAAACAGGTGATGCAGAAATTGTTATTGCTGGTGGAATGGAAAATATGAGTAGTATACCACATTATATGGATGGAAGAAATGCTGCCAAACTTGGAAATATAACTTTAAAAGATGGTCTTTTAGTTGATGGTTTAACAGATGTTTACGATCAACAACATATGGGAACTTGTGGAGATTTATGTGCTTCTGAATTTGGATTTTCAAGAGAAGATCAAGATCATTTTGCAATAGCTTCATACACCAAATCTGCCAATGCTTGGGCTAATGGATATTTTAACAATGAAATTGTTCCTGTTGAAATTCCGCAGAGAAAAGGCGATCCAATAATTTTTTCAGAAGATGAAGAATACAAAAATGTGATACTTGAAAAAATTCCAACCTTACGACCTGTTTTTAGTAAAACTGGCACTGTTACTGCTGCTAATGCTTCCACTTTAAACGATGGAGCTGCTGCATTGGTAATTATGAGTTTAGAAAAAGCTACTGAATTAAATTTAAAACCTTTGGCGAAAATTAAAGGTTATGCAGATGCTGCACATGAACCTAAATGGTTTACAACAGCACCAGCAAAAGCACTACCTAAGGCTTTAGCAAATGCTGGTGTATCGCAAAGTGAAATTGACTTTTTTGAATTTAATGAAGCTTTTTCTGTTGTTGGTTTGGCAAATATTAAATTATTAGGTTTAGATGCTGCAAAAGTAAATGTTAATGGCGGTGCCGTATCATTAGGTCACCCGTTAGGAATGTCTGGAGCGCGAATTGTAATTGCCTTAACATCTATACTTGAACAAAAAAATGCCAACTATGGTGCTGCTACAATTTGCAATGGCGGTGGTGGTGCAAGCGCCATTATAATTGAACGAATTTCTTAATTTTTAGTAATAAATATACATGCAATACGGTATTTGTAATTTAAGCATTGTCCCTCTTAGAATTGAACCAGATGATACTACTGAAATGGTTTCCCAAGTGCTTTTTGGTGAGCATTTTAAAATACTTGAAATGCGTAAAAAATGGAGTAAAATTCGTTTAGCATTTGACAAATATGAAGGTTGGATTGACAATAAACAATTTGAAGAAATTGACGAAGAAATATATTTAAGCTTAGAAAATACCAATACTATTTTAGCTGCAGAATTAATTGATTTTGCTACTGATAAAAATCAACATTTTTTAACAATTCCCATTGGTGCTAACTTGCCTTTTTTTAACAACCACAGCCTTGTTTTAAACACCACTTATTATCAATATGAAGGTCAGGTTTTTACTTCAAAAAAAGAAAAAGAAAAACTTATTGAAATTGCTTTCAAATTTTTAAATGCACCTTATTTATGGGGTGGAAAAACACCTTTTGGAATAGATTGTTCTGGTTTTACACAAATGGTTTATAAATTATGTGGTTATAAATTACTGCGTGATGCCGGACAACAAGCAACTCAAGGTGAAGTTTTAAGTTTTATTGAAGAAAGTGAACCTGGTGATTTGGCATTTTTTGATAATAATGAAGGCAAAATAACGCATGTAGGTATTATTATGAATGATAATTACATTATTCATGCACATGGAAAAGTAAGAATAGACCGTATTGATCACAGTGGAATTTTTAACGTAGATAGCCAACGTCATACCCACAAATTAAGGGTTATTAAAAAAATTATTTAGAGCTCCTTTTTTATTTTTCTAAAAACGAATTCAAAGTACCTTCATAAAATCGAGGGTAAATTTCTAAATTCATTTTATTTAACTTTGGTTCTTCTTTCCAAACAATATTTAACGCCAACTGTTCATATAATAAAAAACTATCATGACGCGTTGCAATACAACAATAGGTGTATTCTTTATTTTTAAAATCACTAAAAAATTTTAAAATAGTATTTACTAAAAAATAAAGACTATAATTGTTATCGGCTGCAATATCAAAATTATAAAAAATAGGATTTTCGTGATTTTTATAATCAACCAAATCATTTATTGTAATTTCTTCTTCCTTCATTTCTTTATTTCTCAATTTTAAAAATGTAGCTTCATTTATTGGGAAAATAACAACATGACCAGCATAATAACCAGCATCATCCGTTATAATTAAATTTAATTCTGGTAAAATTTCAACTGCTTTTCTAATAGCTAATAAATTATTTTTTGGTAAATCCTGCTTAACTCCTATAAATTTTTTCAAATATTTGATATCGTAATCATAATCTATTTTACGTATATTGTTATTTGTAATAGAAAATTCCTTTTTAAACCAAGCTGCATCAGGCAAATCATTAGACAATTCGTTGGTAGAATATTTTCTAATTCTAAAATCGTAATAAGTTGGTATTACTATTGCAGAGTTTAAATTTCTAATTAATTGATAGGGCAAAAAAGTATTTACAACAATTTCTTCTTCTTTATCACTTTTAATCAAAGTTTCACCTCTCTCCCATCGCTGCACAGTTCGTGCATCCACATTAACTGTTTCAGCAAATTCGACCTGAGAAATATTATTTATCTCTCTATAATCAATTAAAAGTTCTCCAATGGAATTATATCTTTTCATCTATATTTTTTTAACAACGTAAATTTAATCAAAAAAAAATTACAACTAAAATTAAAAATTTTAATACGACAATACCTGTCGTGAACCAAACCAAATAACAACATTAAATTTGCATAAAAACAAATATACTATAAACAGTATAAATAATTGTTAATATAAAATCAGTATGATATGGATAAAATTATTAATGTTAAAACAAGTAAATTTTATATAAATACATTGTCACCGCTTTTTAAATATCAAAATAAAAAAGGAGAATTTGTAAAGCCTAATTATTTTGTAAAATTATATTAAATCCCCCAACAATAACCCCAATTTTTGAGGGTAAACCGATAACTAATATAATATTATGTTATCGGTTTTTTATTTAAAACAATTTTATAAAGAAATTCAAATAATTGAATATTAACTATCAACCGTAGAATTGTACAAATTTTAATTTGCACAATTTTTACACCTAATTAATTTTGTAACTTCGCAGCACAAAATATTAATTTGTGGAAAAATCAAACGAAAATTCAATCAACATAAACAAATACATTAGCAGTACTGGTATTTGCTCACGTAGAGAGGCCGAAAAGTTTATTGTTGATGGAAAAGTAACCATTAATGGAAAAATTACCCAATTAGGCAATCGTGTTTATAATGGAGATGTAGTTAAAGTTAATGGTACACTTTTACAGTCTAAACCAAAAACTCTTTATATTGCTTACAATAAACCAGTTGGTATTGTTTGTACTACAGATGCTAAAGAACGTTTTAATATTGTAAAAGCGATAGGACATGAAGATCGTTTGTTTCCAATTGGTCGTTTAGACAAACCTTCGGAAGGACTTATCTTTTTAACCAACGATGGCGATATTGTAAACAAAATTTTACGTGCTGGCAATAACCATCAAAAGGAATATATTGTTTCTGTAAACAAACCTATTACTTCAGAATTTATCCAAAGAATGGGCAATGGCATTCCAATTTTAGGAACTGTAACTAAAAAATGTTATGTAGAACAACTTAATAAAAACACCTTCAAAATTATTTTAACTCAAGGCTTGAACAGACAAATTCGTCGTATGTGCGAATATTTAGATTTTGAAGTTACCAAGTTAAAACGTACCCGAATTATGAATGTTGATTTGGGTAATTTAGAAGAAGGAAACTGGAGAGAATTGACAGATGATGAAATGGCTATTATCAATAAAATGGTTTCGTCTTCAACCAAAACTGAAGAAGCTTCAACAGACACTCAGAAAAAAAAGAAGCCTCAGTCTAAAAAACCTCAACTTAAAAATAAAAACAATAAAAAGTTCATTCCAAAAAACAGTAAAAAATACCAACCAAAACAAGGAAGACGAAAATAAAACTTTCTAACTTTTTACTTTTTACTTTAAAACTTATTATAACTATCTTTGCCAACTATGCAATTTGAACTAAAAACAAAAGATCCTCATAGCAAAGCTAGAGCAGGAGTAATAACTACCGACCACGGTACTATTGAGACACCCATTTTTATGCCCGTTGGTACGGTTGGAACCGTAAAAGGGGTGCATCAAACTGAACTTAAAGATGAAATTAATCCTGATATTATATTAGGAAACACATACCATTTATATTTACGTCCGCAAACAGCTATTTTAGAGCAAGCTGGAGGCTTACATAAATTTATGAATTGGGATCGAAATATTTTAACTGACAGCGGTGGATACCAAGTATATTCGCTTTCTGAAAGACGAAAAATTAAAGAAGAAGGTGTAAAATTTAAAAGTCATATCGATGGATCGTACCATACTTTTACACCAGAAAATGTGATGGAAATTCAACGTGCAATTGGTGCTGATATTATTATGGCTTTTGATGAATGTACACCCTACCCTTGCGACTACAATTACGCGAAACGATCTATGCACATGACGCACAGATGGTTAGACAGATGTATTACGCATTTAGATAAAACACCATTTAAATACGATTATAGTCAGGCGTTTTTCCCTATTGTTCAAGGAAGTACATACAAAGATTTACGCAAACAATCTGCTGAATATATTGCATCAGTTGGTGCCGAAGGAAATGCTATTGGAGGATTATCTGTAGGAGAACCTGCAGAAGAAATGTACGCAATGACAGAAGTTGTAACTGCTATTTTACCTGAAGACAAACCACGCTACTTAATGGGAGTTGGAACGCCAATAAATATTTTGGAAAACATAGCCCTTGGTATTGATATGTTTGATTGTGTAATGCCCACAAGAAATGCTAGAAACGGAATGTTGTTTACAGCTTATGGAACTATAAATATTAAAAATAAAAAGTGGGAAAATGATTTTTCGGCCATTGATGAAATGGGGATTACTTTTGTAGATACTTATTATTCAAAAGCATATTTGCGACATTTATTTGCTTCAAATGAATTGCTAGGAAAACAAATTGCTTCAATACATAATTTAGGTTTTTATTTATGGTTGGTTCGTGAGGCTAGAAAACATATATTAGCAGGCGATTTTACAGAATGGAAAAATCGTATGGTAAAACAAATGGATAATAGATTGTAAGCTTGAAGTGGGAATACCTAAGTTTTGAAAAAAATACAAAATACAAAATACAAAATACTAATTACTAGACACTAGACAACCATTGAGAATACTTGATAAATACATATTAAAAAAATATTTAAGTTCATTTGCTCTGGTACTTGCTTTGCTAATTCCAATAGCTATTGCTATTGATATATCTGAAAAAGTAGATAAGTTTTTACGTCATGCAAACCTGTCTGTTGGTGAAATTATTAGAGATTATTATGTAAATTTTGTAATAATTTATGGCAATACATTTTTGCCTTTAGCATTATTTATAGCTGTAATTTTTTTCACCTCAAAATTGGCTGGTAACACTGAAATTATTGCTATTCACTCTGCCAAAATTTCTTTTACCAGGTTTTTAAAACCTTATTTTATAGGCGCTACTTTAGTTACTGTTTTTTCTTTAGCCATGAATCATTTTGTGGTACCTAACAGTAATAAAACTTTTAGCGAATTCAACAGAACTTATATTAAAAATAAAAACCAGAACACTACATATTTATCAAATGTTAATTTACAACTAGGCCCAAACGATTATATTTTTATCAAAAATTTTACAACTGATAGAAATATGGGGTATAATTTTTCTTACGAAATATTTGATGGCAACAAATTAAAGTTCAAATTAATGAGTGATAATATTAGATGGATTGAAAAAGACAGTACATACTCTTTAATTAATTACAAAAAAAGATACATTTTTAGCGATAGAGATAGCATTAAATCTGGAACAAAATTAGATACAACTTTTAACTTTATGCCTAATGATTTAGTAAGTATTGACTATATGGCTAAAGAAATGAATTCAATAAAATTAAATGAATTTATCAACCAATCTAAAGCAAGAGGAGTTAGTAATTTAAATACTTATTTGGTTGAATTACATAAACGTACAAGTTTGCCAATTTCATCCTACATATTAACTTTATTAGCTGTTTCATTAGCATCTAAAAAGCGTAGAGGAGGCATGGGCGTTAATTTAGCAATTGGAATTTCACTCATGTTTTTGTATGTATTTTTTCTTAAAATTTCAGAAGTCTTAGGTGCTGGTGCAGATACAAATTCATTTTTTATGGTTTGGATGCCAAATCTGTTTTTTGGAGCTATCGCACTTTATTTATATATAAAAAATGCCAAAAAATAATTTAAACAACCATTTACAACTCCATCTACTTGTATTTATTTGGGGATTTACAGGTATTTTAGGAGCACTCATAAGTCTTGATGCTATCCCACTTGTATGGTACCGAATGCTATTTGGAACCCTGTTTGTTGGTGCTTATTTTTTATTTACAAAAAGATCATTTAAAATACCACCTAAAGTTATATTTAAGTTTGTTATTGGAGGTATTTTAATTGCAACACATTGGATTTTCTTTTTTTTAGCAATTAAAGTCTCAAATATTTCAGTTGCATTGGTAACATTAAGCACTGGAGCCTTATTTGCATCTTTAATTGAACCGCTATTTTTTAAAAGAAAATTAAATCCTTTAGAACTGTTTTTTGGATTAATTGTAATTTCTGGACTATATCTTATTTTTAATTTAGAAACAGATTACACTTTAGGAATTGTTTATGCCTTAATTGCTGCTTTTTTATCAGCCTTATTTACAGTATTAAACGGATTGTATATTCGCAATTACAATGCTGAAACAATTTCATTTTATCAACTACTATTTGGAGTTGTATTTATAACTATTTACATTTTTTCAACTACTGGATTTAACTTTAAACAATTTGGTTTATCTAGTTCAGATTTTATTTATTTACTTATTTTAAGCAGTATTTGTACAGCTTACGCATTTTTTGTTTCAATAAAAATTATGAAATATTTATCTCCATATACAGTAATGCTTACCATTAATTTAGAACCTGTTTATGCCATTATTTTAGCACTTATTATTTTTGGAGAAAAAGAAAAAATGAGTACTCAATTTTATTTTGGAGCACTTATTATTTTAGCAACAGTATTAACAAACGGAATATTAAAGAATAAAAAAACAATATAACTTAACAATACAAATTGATAAGTTAGTATATTTGTAGTTACATTTAGAATTAAAAAATATGGAATATTTAGATTTTGAATTGCCAATTAAAGAATTAGAAGAGCAACTTGAAAAATGCTCAATAATTGGTAAAGAAAGTGGTGTAGATGTAACTGAAAGTTGCAAAAACATTGAAAAAAAACTACTAAACACCAAAAAAGAAATTTACAAAAGTTTAACTGCTTGGCAACGTGTACAACTTTCTCGTCATCCAAACAGACCTTATACATTAGATCATATAAATTCACTTTCTGGAAATACTTTTATGGAATTACACGGAGACAGAACCGTGAAAGACGATAAAGCTATGATTGGTGGATTGGGTAAAATTGGAGATCAATCTTTTATGTTTATTGGTCAACAAAAAGGCTATAATACAAAAACCAGACAATACAGAAATTTTGGGATGTCAAACCCTGAAGGCTATAGAAAAGCTTTGCGTTTGATGAAAATGGCTGAGAAATTTGGAATTCCAGTAGTAACATTAATTGACACTCCTGGTGCTTATCCTGGTTTAGAAGCCGAAGAACGTGGTCAAGGTGAAGCCATTGCACGTAACATACTTGAAATGACACGATTAGAAGTTCCAATTATTACTGTAATAATTGGTGAAGGTGCATCTGGTGGAGCTTTAGGTATTGGCGTAGGAGACAGAGTTTATATGATGGAAAACACATGGTATTCTGTTATTTCACCTGAATCTTGCTCTTCAATTTTATGGAGAAGTTGGGAACATAAAGAAGAAGCTGCAGAAGCTTTAAAGCTAACAGCTGAAGACATGAAAAAGCAAAAATTAATTGACGGAATTATAAAAGAACCTATTGGCGGGGCACATTTTGACCGTGAAACTGCTTTTAAAGAAGTTGAAAAAACAATTTTAAAGGCTTACGACGAACTTAAAGATTTACCTGTAAAAAAGCTTATTAAACAAAGAATGGATAAGTATTTAAATATGGGCGAATTTAAAGGCTAAAAATATATTAAAACCTCTCTTTTGAGAGGTTTTTTTTATTAATTTTAGTAGATGGACATTCTTACCTCAAAACAAATTCAACTAGTAGACAAAGCTACTATCGCAATCAATAAAATTACATCTATTGACTTAATGGAGCATGCTGCAACCAGTTGCTTCAAATGGTTACATACACGCCTACAAGGGCAAAATATAAAAATCCACGTGTTTTGTGGAATTGGCAATAATGGAGGTGACGGTTTGGTAATAGCCAGACATTTAATTCAAAATGGTTATAATGTTAATTGCTATGTTGTTAATTTTAGTGAAAAGAGATCAGATGAATTTTTAGAAAATTTCAATAGATTAAAAAAAATAAGCAATTGGCCTTTAATTATTAATGGTGAAAAGGATTTCCCAAGAGTAGATTTTGAAGACATTGTGATTGATGCCATGTTTGGAAATGGACTAACTAGAAAACCAACAGGGTTTACTAAACGCTTGATTGAATACATTAATAGTACAAAAGTTTTTACCTTGGCTATAGATTTCCCTTCTGGTTTGTTTTCAGATAAATCTGTTACAGATAAAAATACCGTTTTAAAGGCTGGTCATACCTTAACTTTTCAAACTCCAAAATTAGCATTTCTTCTTCCTGAAAATAAAGATTATATCAACACCTGGGAAATTTTAGATATTGGTTTAGATGAAAATTATATAGCTTCATTAAAATCTAAAACACATTATATTATTAAAAAAAATATTACCCCGCTATATAAACCACGAAACAAATGGGATCATAAAGGTACTTTTGGTCATTCGCTTATAATTGGAGGAAGCTTTGGTAAAATTGGCGCTGTAACCTTAGCCTCAAAAGCTGCTTTAAAAATTGGCAGTGGTTTGGTAACAGCATATATCCCAAAATGTGGTTATACAATTTTACAAACAGCTATTCCTGAAGTAATGGTTGAAGTTGATGAAGATGATGCGCTTACCTATTTTAATTTTAAAACAAAAGCAACTGTTATTGGTATTGGACCTGGTATGGGAACTTCAGAAAAAACCATTGGAGGATTTGTGAAATTTATTAAAGAAAATAAATTGCCATTAGTTATAGATGCCGATGCCATAAATATTATTGCTCAAAATCAATATTTATTTCAATTTTTACCCAAAAACACCATTTTAACACCACATCCAAAAGAATTAAATCGTTTATTGGGTGATTGGAAAAATGATTACGAAAAACTGGAAAAAGCGAAGGAATTTTCGATAAAAAACAAACTTATATTGGTTATTAAAGGTGCTCATACCGTTATTATTGATGGTGAATTTATGTATTTTAATTCTACCGGAAATCCTGCATTGGCAACAGCTGGTAGTGGAGATGTATTAACGGGTATTATTACAGGATTAATAGCGCAAGGCTACAAACCTAAAAACGCTGCTATATTTGGCACTTATTTACACGGTAAAACTGCCGATATTGCAATGCAAAAAACAGGTTATGAAACATTTACAGCCTCAAATATATTAGACTATTTAGCCGATGCAATTTTAGACATATTCAATCAGGAATCACAAGATGAAATTACAGACGAAGAAGAAAATATCACATAAAAAAGGGCTTAAAATTAAAATTTTAAGCCCTTTTTTAAATATTAATAATATGATATTAGATACCTAATTCTTGTAAATAAGTAGCAATATTAGGGTCTGAAGGTCTCATTGCATTTGCCTCTACAATATTTCCATTAGGATCTACTAAAATAAATCGAGGAATACTATTGATACCGTAAGCTCTTACAAATTGAGAGTTAAAATCGTTATCTGCAAATAATTGGATTCCTCCAAGCTGCTCATTTTTAACCATTTGTAACCAACTGTCACGACTACCTCTTCTTCCATCAACATTATCTACAGAAATACTCACAAATTCAATATTTTTACCTTCAAATTTTTGCTCTAAAGCCTTTAATGATGGTATCTCACGCTTACAAGGGCCACACCAAGTTGCCCAAATATCTATATAAACATATTTACCTTTTAGATCACTTAAAGAAGTTGTTCCTCCTTTAAAATTCTCATAGTTTTCAAAAACAGGTGAAGGTTTCCCTTTTGCCAAAGCTACAGCGCTAGTGTGTATTTGTTGGTAATTATTTTCAATATAAGAAAACATCATTTGATTGCTTTTTTCAACCATATCAACTACAGTTGAATCAACCTTTTTAATATCAATTTCTGATTTTGCCAATTCAATTTTTGCTTCAGAAATCCTTGCTTTAAAATCAGCTTCTTCTAACTGAAAATAAGTATTTGGATCTGCATAAGAACTCATAAAGAAATTACGTTTTTCAATTAAATACTTATTGGTTTCAGCACCAATACCCGAATAAACAACTTGCTCATTAGAACCTTCTGGAATATCAAAATTTAAATCTAAATCATACCCATTTTTTAAATATAATGGGATTTTTTCTTCACCTATTGTCATTACATACATTCCTTCAATTACTTTTAAAGTATCTGAAAAAGTACCATTTTTTTCAACAGTTATA
The DNA here is from genome assembly GCF_004121075.1 of Lutibacter sp. HS1-25. GTDB lineage: Bacteria > Bacteroidota > Bacteroidia > Flavobacteriales > Flavobacteriaceae > Lutibacter. The sequence continues at coordinate 130,854 of NZ_RHLN01000003.1, read as the reverse complement.
TCTTTTAAATAATCTTTTCCTTGTACAGAAATTGCAGTTACATCGGTTGCTTTTAATTTTCCTTTGATGGATGCATAATCTTTGATACCGCCATTACAAGCTGTTAAAGCAACTGCAACAAACAATAAAAATATTTTTTTCATTTTATGTTATTTTTGAATTATTTTAAATAATCAACAAATATAATTTTTATCTATTCAAAACTTTAAAATTTTCATTATTTAACAAATAATTTTGAACTTTAATAAAGTTTTAAACTACGTTAATATGTTTACTTATTTTATTTAAATAAAAAAGCGATAGGTAAACTTCTATCGCTTTTTCAATAAATTATTTAATTAAATTCCAAATCTTCTTCTATTGTTCCAAACAGCACTTTTAGTGTTTCTAAAATCAATTGATACTGTTTTATTTCTATTTTCTTCTGTTTTAACTATTTTAGTAACTTTCATAATTTCACTATTTTTTAGATTGCAAATTTACAACCTAACCAACTTTTGAGAATTACTAATGAGATATTAAAATTTTATACTATCATAAGAAAAAACAATGGAATTAAAGTTTTGATTTTGATATTTTAACTCTTTTAATAGATATTGTATTTAAACCCAAACATTACATTTCCTTTTGGCATAGGCACTAAATTTGTTTCGGTATATGCTGCATTAAAAATATTGTTTGCAATACACGAAAATTGCATTCCGTTTTTCAAATTTGCTGAAATACTTGCATCTACTACATTATAACTTTCTCCGTCAGTACGTTCTACATATCTATATGAAATGTTTTCAGTAAAAATTGGAGAAACTTGAAAATTAAACCCTGCGTTGAATTGATGTTTTAAACTATTTAAAGAGTATTGTGTGTATTTAACATTGTTATCTAAAATATCATCATTGATATAAGTGTAAGCAATGTTTAAATTTTGATGGTATTTTATAAAATTAAAACCATAGTTTATTGAAGTTTCTATACCATTGGTTTTTACTTTACTAAAATTTGTTGTTTCCCATTTATCTTCTTCATTCTCTTTTGTCCAATCAATTAAATTCTCAGATTTTCTGTTAAAAAAAGCTACATTAAAATTAATATTTGTACCGCTAATTTTAATTCCTATTTCTTCTGCTAGTGCTGATTCTGGATCTAAATCTGCGTTTCCAATATTTATAGGACTCACATAATACATTTCAGTAAAAGTTGGTACACGATAAGTATAACCAAAATCTCCATAAATTCTAACCACATTAGAAATCTTATAACCAATATCAATTCCAGGGAATGCATGTGTTCCAAAGTCAGAAAAATAACTAACTGCAACACCCGGAGTAATATCTAAACTGTTATTAAATAAAATAAAACGTTGTTCTAAAAAACCAGTGACAGATGTTCTATCACGGTCTCCTAAATTATTACTAGACAAAGTAGCTTGTGAAACATCTACTCCTATTCCTGTTTTACCTGCTTTAGTTGAAATAACCATATTAGCTTCTGCACCTATCGTATTTGAGATATGAAAATTTCTGTAATAAGAGGGATTCTCTCTGATAAACAAATACATATCTTGGTTTCTTCTCCAATAAACACGAGGTGTTACACTCACGACTTCTGAACCATAATCGGCAGAAAGCGCAACCAAACTTGTTTGTGTTTCTTCATATTGATTTATATATTTTGGACTAGAATAAAATCCGTTGGCACCAAATTTACGTTGTGCAAAAGAAGTTACTAAATGGTAATTATTGAAATTTGATTTTACAAAAGCCATGATATTTTCAAAATCGGTATTAAATCTATACCCATCAGATTGTTGATAATTGAAGGAAGCAAAAACATCACCATCTTTAAATGTTTGACCAACAGCCGCACCAGCTTTTATGTTATTGTACGAACCGTAATTTACTGCAACATCTAAATTATTTTCAGTTACCCTTTTAGTTACAATATTAACCGCTCCAGTAAATGCATTTTGACCAAAAACGCGAGCTGCAGGACCTTTAACAATTTCAATTTTTTCAATATTACTAAAATCAACAATTCCGTTCATGTTATGATGACCAGTTTGAACATCGCTCATTTTTACACCATCAATTAGCAATAAAGTTTGGTTAAAGTTACCACCTCTAATATATAAATCGGATTGCATTCCGTCAACACCTCTTCTTCTCACATCTACACCCGTAACATTTTGTAACAAATCTGAAACATTGGTTGTTGATGAAGCTGCTAAGTCACTTGCACTAATTAAATTAACAGTTCGTGAACTTTCTTTAAAAGGAATAGAAATTCGATTGGTAGTTATTGTAACTTCTTTTAATTTAACAGTGTCTTTTTTTATAGGCTCTACTTGTGCATTTGCCTTAATTATACTTAATAATGTAAAAAGTAATAATGTAATTCTAATTTTCATAAATATTGATTTAAAAACGCTGCAAAATTAGTAACTTTCCGGACGGTTAAAATAGTCCCGATTTAAAATGATAGATAGTCCGGTTAATTCACTTTTTAAACAACTAATTAGTTTAGATAGATCTATACCACAACCCTTATATCTACAGGTCTCTGGGCAAATTGTAAATGCTATACAACGTGGTTATTTAACCAAAGGAACAATGCTACCCGGAACCCGTGTATTAAGTGAATTGTTAAAAGTACATAGAAATACTTCAGTTGCTATTTACGAAGAATTAGCTTCTCAAGGTTGGGTTGAAATTATACCAAATAAAGGCACATTTGTTATAGAACCAGAACATAAAACAGCAAAAATAAAAGCAACTTCTCAAAAAATAAATGAAGCCTATACCTATGCTAAAACAACAGGATTTCCTTTTCAAAAGTCATTTCATTTAGCTTCAACCGTTCAGCTTACAAATGCAAAATACACCATTAACGAAGGTAAACCAGATTTACGCTTGCATCCTGTACATCAATTTACAAGGTGGTATAGTGCTGCTATGAAACGAAAAACATTGATAAATAAATGGAATAGAACAGACGAATTTTACAATACTGTATTCCAAACTCAACTATGTAATTACTTAAATGCAACAAGAGGTTTTCATATCAATCCTAATAACCTAATAAATACACGAAGTACAGAAATGAGTTTGTACGTTGTATCTCAACTCTTAATAAAACCTAACGACATTGTATTAGTAGGACATTTAAGTAACTATGCCTCAAACATGATTTTTCAACAAGTTGGCGCAAGCATTAAAACAATTCCTATAGATAAAGATGGTTTAGATATTGAGTATATAAAAAAACATTTTGTAAAACATCGTATTAGATGTGTATATATTTGTGCCCATAGAGATTATCCAACAGTTGTAACATTAAGTGCCGAACGCCGCTTACAACTGCTGCAACTTGCTAAAGAGTATGGATTTGCTATTATTGAAGATGATTTTGATTACGATTTTCAGTTTGAAGGTTCAGCAATGTTACCTATGGCAAGTTCAGATGCAAACGGAATGGTTATCTATTTAGGAAAACTGGGGCAGTCTTTGTTTCCAAGTTTTCAAACAGGATTTGTAGTAGCTCCAGAAAATTTGATTTCAGAAGCTAAGAATTATTTAGAATTACTTGATAAACAAGGCGATTTAATACAAGAACAAATGCTATCTGAATTGATTAATGAAGGTGAAATATACCGCCTCATGAAAAAGAATATTGTGGTCTATAAAAAAAGACGCGATTTTTTATGTGAACTATTAGCAAAATATTTTTTAAAAACCGCACAATGGGAAATTCCTTCAGGTGGATTAGCCATTTGGTTACAATTTCATCCTAAAATATCTTTAGTAAAACTGGCAAAAGAAGCTGAAAAAACCGATTTACATCTGCCAAAAACAATACTTTATCAGGATAAAAACACTTGTGCTATTCGTTTTGGTTTTGGACATTTAAATGAAGAAGAAATAGAAACTGTTATAATAAAATTAAAAAAGGCTTATGATAAGGTGATTTTAAAATAAAAAAACCACCTGTAATTGTCTAAACTTAAGAAATCAAAACAAAAAAGTTCATCAATCCTAATTAAAAAACTACAGATAGCTTAATAAGTAAATTAAAATAAAACGGTTTATTTCAATTCTTTTCTTAATTCTTTAGCTTTTAAAGAAGCCTTTAGATTTCTTTCAATAACATGTCCTGGTCTACTCCACTTTACATTTTCTTCATTTTCCAGTAACGATTTACGAATTTTAAATTTACCCGTATTGTCTTTCACTTTTTCAGTTGGAGTTAAGCCTAATATATTAAACATTTCTGCATCTTTATCTTCACCTGGGTTTGGAGTGGTTAATAATTTATCCCCAGCAAAAATTGAAGAAGCTCCAGCCATAAAGCATAAAGCTTGTGCTTCTGTACTCATTTGTGTTCTTCCTGCAGACAATCTAACAGTTGTTTTTGGCATTACAATTCTTGTAGTTGCAATCATCCTAATCACATCCCAAGATGGTACAATTTGCTGATCTTCCAAAGGCGTTCCTTCAACCGGAACCAATGCATTAATTGGAACAGCATCTGGCTGTGGATTTAATTTTGACAAACTAACCAACATACCTGCTCTATCTTCAACACTTTCACCCATACCTATAATACCACCAGAACAAACTTTAAGCGCACCTTTTCTAACATTTTCAAGCGTTTGTAACCTGTCTTCATAACCTCGGGTTGAAATTACTTCTTTGTAATATTCTTCTGAAGTGTCTAAATTGTGATTGTAATAGTGCAAACCTGCATCAGCCAAACGTACAGCTTGACTTTCAGTAATCATACCAAGTGTACAGCAAACTTCCATATTTAGTTCGCTAATACCTCTAACCATTTTTAATACACTTTCAAAATCTTCACCTTCTTGTACATTTCTCCAGGCAGCTCCCATACAAACACGAGAAGAACCATTTTCTTTTGCTTTTTTTGCCAAACCAATAACAGTTTCTACAGGCATTAAATCGTTCTTTTCAATTCCAGTTTGATAACGAGCAGCTTGCGGACAGTAACCACAATCTTCTGGACAACTTCCTGTTTTAATTGAAATAAGTGTACTAACCTGAATTTTTAATGGGTCATGAGACTGTCGGTGTACTTGTGCAGCTTCATAAATCAACTCCATTAAAGGTTTATTGTAAATTTCTAATATTTGTTCCTTGGTGTAATTAATCATAACAATTTTATTTTAAAAATTCAAAATTATTTAATTCTATCTAATTAAACTAATGAAATTAATAAACTAACAGCATTACCTCCAAAACCTAATGCGTTAACTAATATCTTTTTTATTTTTTTAGGTGATATATTATTTTCCCAAAAAGGCACATTAATAAACTATTTATTTTGAAGCGTTAATATATCAAAACCACCTGATACATCTAATTTATACCCAATTTTAAATTTATTAGATATTGAAGCAGGCATTTTAATTTACACATGTTCTTTCTGTAAATTTTTGTTTTAATTTTATTGGAAATCTTATAGGCTAAAATCAAAAAAACCCGAACAAATGTTCGGGTTTTTTAATTATTTATGCTTCTCCAGTAGGACCAAAATTCATTGGTATTGGAGGTTGTTCATAATCTTTAATTTCACCATGAGCTTTCTCAAACCTTTTCACATTTTCAGCAAGTGCTTTTACTAAACGCTTGGCATGCTGAGGTGTTAAAATAATTCTAGATTTTACCTTTGCCTTTGGTTGCCCTGGCATTACACTGATAAAATCAACAATAAATTCTGAAACTGAATGATTGATAATTGCCAAATTAGAATAAGTTCCTTCGGCAGTTTTGTCATCTAACTCAATATTTATTTGTCCTTCTTTTATAGGTTTTTGATCACTCATAACTACATTTTTGCGTCCATTTCTTCTTGAGAACCAACAATAATATTGTCGTAAATTCTCATTCCAGTTCCTGCTGGTATACGTTTACCAACAATTACATTTTCTTTCAATCCTTCTAAATCATCTACTTTACCACTAACAGCAGCTTCGTTTAACACTTTAGTCGTTTCTTGGAAAGATGCAGCAGAAATAAACGATTTAGTTTGTAATGATGCTCTTGTAATACCTTGTAAAATTTGTTCAGCCGTTGCTGGTTGTGCATCACGCGCTACAACCAATTCTTTATCTTCTCTTCTCAATACAGAGTTTTCATCTCTTAATTGACGAGGCGTAATAATTTGACCTACTTTAATTTTAGAAGAATCACCAGCGTTTTCAACAACTTTCATTCCGTAAACTTCATCATTTTCTTCAATAAAGTCATTTTTATGAACCAATTGTCCTTCTAAGAATAACGTATCTCCAGAGTCAATAATTTTAACTTTACGCATCATTTGACGTACAACTACCTCAAAGTGTTTATCGTTAATTTTCACCCCTTGTAAACGGTATACCTCTTGAATTTCATTTACTAAAAACTCTTGAACTTTACCTGGACCTTCAATATTTAAAATATCATCAGGTGTTACAGATCCTTCAGAAAGTGGCATACCAGCTTTGATATAATCGTTTTCTTGAACTAAAATTTGATTAGATAATTTGATTAAGTATCTCTTAACTTCACCTAATTTAGATTCAACAACAATTTCACGGTTACCTCTTTTAATTTTACCAAAAGAAACTACACCATCAATTTCAGAAACAACTGCTGGATTAGAAGGATTACGTGCTTCAAATAATTCTGTTACACGAGGTAAACCTCCAGTAATATCCCCAGATCTTCCAGATTTACGTGGTATTTTTACAATAACTGCACCAGACTCAATTTTCTCTCCATCTTCAACGATTAAGTGAGCACCTACTGGTAAATTGTATGATCTAATTGTTTCTCCTTTTTTATCTTTCAATAATAAAGTTGGAATTGTTTTCTTATTTTTAGATTCGATAATTACTTTTTCTTGGAAACCTGTTTGTTCGTCAATTTCCACTAAATAATTAACACCTCTCTCAATATCCTCAAATTGTATTGTACCTGCAAATTCAGAAACAATAACACCATTAAATGGATCCCACTTACAAATTACGTCACCTCTATTTAATTTTTGACCATCAGTAACATAAATATATGATCCGTAAGGAATATTATTACTACTTAATGTCAATCCTGATTTTTCATCAATAATTTTTACTTCTGAAGTTCTTGAAATTACAATATCAGCATCATTACCTTCATTGTCTTTTCCTTTAACAGTATGTAAATCTTCAATTGAAGTGATACCAGCAAACTTAGTGTCTAACGTATTAATTTCTGAAATGTTACCAGCAACCCCTCCAACGTGGAATGTTCTTAGTGTTAACTGTGTACCAGGCTCTCCAATTGATTGTGCTGCTACAACTCCAACTGCTTCACCAATTTGAACCATTTTATGTGTAGACAAACTGTGTCCATAACACTTAGAACAGATACCTTTTTTAGATTCACAAGTTAAAGCTGAACGTACTTCAACACTTACAATAGGTGAATTTTCAATACGTTTTGCAATTTCAGATGAAATTTCTTCACCAGATTTCACATATATTTCTTCAGAAATTGGATCAATAACATCATGTAATGATACACGTCCATCAATTCTTTCACTTAAAGTTTCAACAATTTCATCGTTCTTTTTAAGAGCTTCAACATTTAAACCTCTTAAAGTACCACAATCAAACTCGTTGATAATAACATCTTGAGAAACATCAACCAAACGACGTGTTAAATAACCCGCATCGGCTGTTTTTAATGCCGTATCGGCAAGACCTTTACGAGCACCGTGCGTTGAGATAAAGTATTCAAGAATTGATAAACCTTCCTTAAAGTTAGATAAAATTGGGTTTTCAATAATTTCTCCACCACTAGCTGTAGATTTTTTAGGCTTTGCCATCAAACCACGCATACCTGTTAACTGACGAATTTGCTCTTTAGAACCCCTTGCTCCAGAATCAAGCATCATAAATACCGAGTTGAATCCTTGTTGATCTTCACGCAAACGTTTCATAGAAAGTTCTGTTAAACGGTTGTTTGTAGAACCCCAAATGTCAATTACCTGATTGTAACGCTCTTTATTTGTAAGCATACCCATATTATAGTTAACCATAATATTTTCAACTTGAGCATTTGCTTCAGCAATCATTGTATGTTTTTCTGGCGGAATAATGATATCACCCAAACTGAATGATAAACCACCTTGGAAAGCGAATGAGTATCCCATTCCTTTCATATCATCTAAGAATTTCCCAGTTGTAGGAACATCAGTAACATTTAAAATACGACCAATAATATCTCTTAATGATTTTTTATTTAAAACTTCGTTGATATAACCTGCAGCTTCTGGAACTACTTCGTTAAATAAAACTCTACCAACGGTAGTTTCAATAATTTGATTTACTAACTTACCTTCTGCATTAAAATCTTTTGTTCTAACTTTAATAATTGCATTTAGGTCTACTGCTTTTTCATTAAAAGCAATTGTAACTTCTTCAGGAGAATAGAATGTCAATCCTTCACCTTTTACAGGAACTTCAGGAGTTGATTTTCTTGCTTTGGTCATATAGTACAGACCCAAAACCATATCCTGAGATGGTACTGTAATAGGCGCACCGTTAGCAGGATTTAAAATATTATGAGAAGCCAATAACAACAATTGAGCCTCTAAAATAGCTTCTGGTCCTAATGGTAAATGTACCGCCATTTGATCCCCATCAAAATCGGCGTTGAAAGCCGTACATACCAATGGGTGTAATTGAATTGCTTTTCCTTCAATTAATTTTGGTTGAAAAGCTTGAATACCCAAACGGTGTAATGTAGGAGCACGGTTTAATAATACAGGATGTCCTTTTAAAACATTCTCTAAAATATCCCATACTACTGGTTCTCTTTTATCTATAATTTTCTTTGCAGATTTTACTGTTTTTACAATACCTCTTTCAATTAACTTTCTAATTACAAAAGGTTTGTATAATTCAGCTGCCATATCTTTTGGCAATCCACACTCAGATAATTTTAATTCTGGTCCAACAACAATTACAGAACGTGCAGAATAATCAACACGTTTTCCTAAAAGGTTTTGACGGAAACGTCCTTGTTTACCTTTTAATGAATCTGATAATGATTTTAACGGACGGTTAGATTCGGTTTTTACTGCTGAAGATTTACGTGTATTGTCAAACAATGAATCTACTGATTCTTGTAACATACGTTTTTCGTTACGTAAAATAACTTCAGGAGCTTTAATTTCAACCAAACGTTTTAAACGATTGTTACGAATAATTACTCTTCGGTATAAATCATTTAAATCTGAAGTTGCAAATCTACCACCATCTAATGGTACTAATGGACGTAATTCTGGTGGTGTTACCGGAATCACTTTCATAATCATCCATTCTGGACGATTTTCTCTATTTTTGTTAGCGTCTCTAAAGTTTTCAACTACGTTTAATCTTTTAAGCGCTTCTGTTTTACGCTGCTTAGATGTTTCAGTATTTGCTTTATGACGTAATTCATAAGACAATTCGTCTAAATCAATACGATTGAATAAATCAATTAAACATTCAGCTCCCATTTTAGCTATAAACTTATCTGGGTCGTTGTCATCTAAATATTGGTTTTCGATAGGGAAAGTTTCAAGAATATCTAAATATTCTTCTTCTGTAAGGAAATCCATTTTTTGCAATGGTTCACCATCAGCATTTTTTGCGCCAGCTGGTTGTATTACTACATAACGTTCGTAGTAAATAATCATATCTAACTTTTTAGATGGTAAACCTAAAAGGTATCCCATTTTGTTAGGTAACGATTTAAAATACCAAATATGTGCAACAGGAACAACTAAGTTTATGTGTCCTACTCTATCTCTACGTACTTTTTTCTCAGTAACTTCTACCCCACAACGGTCACAAACGATTCCTTTATAACGAATTCTCTTGTATTTTCCACAAGCACATTCAAAATCTTTGATAGGTCCAAAAATACGCTCACAAAATAAACCATCTCTTTCTGGTTTATGCGTACGGTAATTAATGGTTTCTGGTTTTAATACTTCTCCGTTTGATTTTTCAAGAATTGCTTCTGGAGATGATAAACCAATTGAAATTTTATTAAACTTTTTTACAGTGTATTTATCGGTTTTTCTTGCCATAATAATGATGGATTCGAATTTTAAAAATGTAAAAATATATAACAGTTAGAAGGACAAGCCTCCTAACTGTCTAATTGTTATTCCTCTAATCTAACGTCTAGACCAAGCCCTCTAAGCTCGTGCATTAATACGTTAAATGATTCTGGCAATCCAGGTTCTGGCATCGCATCACCTTTAACAATAGCCTCATAAGTTTTAGCTCTACCTAAAACATCATCAGATTTTACTGTTAAGATTTCACGAAGTATACTTGATGCTCCATAAGCTTCAAGTGCCCAAACCTCCATCTCTCCAAAACGTTGACCACCAAACTGAGCTTTACCACCCAATGGTTGTTGCGTAATTAATGAGTATGGACCAATAGAACGTGCGTGCATTTTATCATCAATCATATGACCTAATTTGATCATATAAATAACTCCAACTGTTGCTTTTTGATCAAAACGTTGACCTGTACCACCGTCATATAAATAAGTGTGTCCAAATTCTGGCACACCAGCTTTATTTGTTAATTCAGTGATTTGTTCAATTGTTGCACCGTCAAAAATTGGTGTAGCATATTTAGTTCCTAATTTTTGACCTGCCCATCCTAGAACAGTTTCATAAATTTGACCAATATTCATACGAGAAGGTACACCAAGTGGATTTAATACAATATCTACTGGAGTTCCATCTTCTAAGAAAGGCATATCTTCTTGACGAACAATACGAGCAACAATACCTTTGTTACCGTGACGTCCAGCCATTTTATCACCAACCTTTAATTTACGTTTTTTAGCAATATAAATTTTTGCTAATTTTAAAATACCTGCTGGTAACTCATCTCCTACAGAAACAGTAAATTTCTCACGACGTAAAGAACCTTGTAAGTCGTTTACTTTAATTTTATAGTTATGAATTAATTCTGTTACAAGTACGTTTAAATCTTCATCAGTAGTCCAAGTTCCTTTAGTTAAATAACTATAATCTGGAACAGAGTTTAACATTTTTAATGTAAACTTTTTACCTTTTTGAAGTATTTCTTCACCTAAATCATTCATTACTCCTTGTGAAGTTTTACCACTTACTAAGGTGAATAATTTATCAATTAAAACAGTTTGTAACTCTTCTAATTTTGCAGCGTATTTATTTTCTAAATTAGAAATACTTACTTTATCTTGACTGCGTTTAGATTTATCTTTAACCGCACGTTCAAATAATTTTTTATCAATTACAACACCTCTTAATGATGGAGAAGCTTTTAAAGATGCATCTTTTACATCACCAGCTTTATCACCAAAAATAGCTCTTAATAATTTTTCTTCAGGTGTAGGGTCTGATTCTCCTTTTGGAGTAATTTTACCAATTAAGATATCACCAGGTTTTACTTCAGCACCAATACGAATCATTCCATTTTCATCCAGATCCTTAGTAGCATCTTCAGAGACATTTGGAATATCATTTGTTAATTCTTCAGCACCTAATTTAGTATCTCTAACTTCTAATGAATACTCATCAATATGAATTGAGGTAAAGATATCTTCTTTAACAACTTTTTCAGAAATTACAATCGCATCCTCAAAGTTATACCCTTTCCAAGGCATAAAGGCTACTTTCATATTTCTACCCAAAGCTAACTCACCTTGTTGTGTTGCATACCCTTCACAAAGTACCTGACCTTCTTCTACTCTATCACCTTTTTTAACAATTGGTTTTAGGTTAATTGAAGTTCCTTGGTTTGTTTTTCTGAATTTAATTAAGTTGTATGATTTAGTATCACTTTCAAAACTAACCATACGCTCTTCATCAGTCTTGTCGTATTTTATTTCAATGATATTAGCATCTACATATTCAACAACACCAGCACCTTCAGCATTCATTAAAATTCTAGAATCTTTTGCAACTCTAAATTCTAATCCGGTACCAACAATTGGAGATTCAGGTTGTAACAATGGTACAGCCTGACGCATCATGTTAGATCCCATCAAAGCACGGTTTGCATCATCATGCTCCAAAAATGGAATTAGCGATGCAGAAATTGAAGCAATTTGGTTTGGAGCAACATCCATAAAGTTTACCTGATTTGGATCAACTACAGGATAATCGGCTTCCTCACGCACAATAACTTTTTCAGAAACAAATCTACCAGCATCATCTAAAGGAAGATTTGACTGGGCAAATTTCATTCCTTCTTCTTCTTCAGCACTTAAATAATTTGGTTCATCAGTAATATTTACATTACCATCAACAACTTCTCTATAAGGAGTTTCAATAAATCCTAAATTATTAACTTTTGCAAAAACTGCTAAAGATGAAATCAAACCAATGTTTGGTCCCTCAGGAGTTTCAATTGGACATAAACGACCGTAGTGTGTATAGTGAACATCTCGCACCTCAAAACCAGCTCTTTCTCTAGATAAACCTCCAGGTCCTAATGCTGATAATCTACGTTTATGTGTAATCTCTGCCAATGGATTTGTTTGATCCATAAACTGAGATAATTGGTTAGTTCCGAAGAATGAGTTAATAACCGATGATAATGTTTTAGCATTGATCAAGTCAATTGGTGTAAACACCTCATTATCACGTACATTCATACGCTCACGAATGGTACGAGCCATACGAGATAAACCAACACCAAACTGACTAGCTAATTGCTCACCTACAGTTCTAACACGACGGTTAGATAAGTGGTCAATATCATCAACTTCAGCTTTAGAATTTACTAATTTTATCAAGTTTTTGATAATAGTAATAATATCTTCTTTAGTTAAAACTTTGGCATCTATACTAGTGTCTAAGCCTAACTTTTTATTCATTCTATAACGACCAACTTCACCTAAATTATAACGTTGCTCAGAGAAAAATAATTTATCGATAATTCCCTTAGCAGTTTCAAAATCTGGTGGTTCAGCGTTACGTAACTGTCTGTATATATGTTCAACAGCCTCTTTTTCAGAGTTTGTTGGATCTTTTTGTAAAGTGTTATGAATAATTGCATAATCTGCCATTTCATTATCTTCTTTATGAAGTAAAATGGTTTTTGCACCAGAATCTACAATTTCATCTATTTGTTCTTTTTCTAAAATGGTGTCTCTATCTAAAACAATTTCATTTCTTTCAATAGAAACAACCTCGCCAGTATCTTCATCAACAAAGTCTTCAAACCAAGTTTTTAAAACACGCGCAGCTAATTTTTTACCAATATATTTTTTAAGTCCACTTTTTGAAACTTTAATTTCTTCAGCAAGATCAAAAATTTCTAAAATATCTTTATCTCTTTCATAACCAATTGCTCTAAACAAAGTAGTTACAGGTAATTTTTTCTTTCTATCAATATAAGCATACATTACTTGATTGATATCAGTTGCAAACTCTATCCAAGAACCTTTAAAAGGAATTACTCTCGCAGAATATAATTTTGTTCCGTTTGCGTGGAATGATTGCCCAAAGAATACGCCTGGTGAACGGTGTAATTGAGAAACTACAACTCTTTCAGCCCCATTAATTACAAAAGTACCACTATGAGTCATATAAGGTATTGTACCTAAATATACATCTTGAACAATAGTTTCAAAATCTTCGTGTTCAGGGTCAGTACAATATAACTTTAAACGTGCTTTTAAAGGAACACAATATGTTAAACCTCTTTCAATACATTCTTGAATTGAATATCTTGGAGGGTCTACAAAGTAGTCTATAAACTCTAACACAAATTGGTTACGAGTATCTGTAATTGGGAAGTTATCTAGGAAGGTTTTATACAACCCTTCCGTACTTCTTTCGTCAGCTTTGGTTTTTAATTGGAAGAAATCTTGAAAAGATTTTACTTGAATATCTAAAAAATCAGGATATTCAGTAACCAATTTAGCTGAGGCAAAGTTTATTCTTTCGGTGAAATTTTTTAGTGCCAATGGACAAAACTTTAAGTTAAAAAAACTATTAAATATAAAGAACGAATATATACGCAAAAATGGTTTAGGTCATAGGGTAACCCTAGACCTAAACCTTAAATTGTTTTGGTTTTGTAAGCTTACTTAAGCTCAACCTCAGCTCCTGCCTCTTCTAATGATGCTTTTAAGCCTTCAGCTTCGTCTTTAGAGATACCTGTTTTGATTGGTGCTGGAGCACTATCAACGATTTCTTTAGACTCTTTCAATCCTAATCCAGTTAATTCTTTAACTAATTTTACAACTGCTAATTTAGAAGCACCTGCTGCTTTTAAAATTACGTCGAATTCAGTTTGTGCTTCTGCTTCTGCTTCTCCACCTGCTGCTGGTCCTGCTACTGCAACTGCTGCTGCTGCTGCTGGCTCAATACCATATTCGTCTTTTAAAATATTAGCTAACTCATTTACTTCTTTAACTGTTAAGTTAACAAGTTGTTCTGCGAAATCTTTTAAATCTGCCATTTCTCTTTGTTTAATTTTTATTATTTAGTTTATTAGTGCGCTTATTCTTTTTCTGATAATGTTTTCAAAATACCAGACAATTTTTGACCTCCAGACTGTAATGCTGAAATAACATTTTTAGCTGGTGATTGTAAAATTGTGATGATTTCTCCAAGTAATTCTTCTTTAGATTTGATATTTACTAAAGTATTTAATTGGTCTGCACCAATAAAAATAGCTTCTTCAACATAAGCACCTTTAAATAAAGGCTTATCAGATTTAGACTTTTTTTGAATTTCTTGAATTAATTTTGCTGGAGCATTACCAACTTCAGAAAACATTAAAGATGTATTTCCTTTTAAAGTTGATGGTAATTTTCCAAAATCTTTATCAGATTTTTCCATTGCTTTTTCAAGCAAGGTATTTTTAACAACTGCTAGTTTTATATTTGCTTTAAAACAAGCTCTACGTAAATTAGAGGTATCTAAAGCATTTAATCCTGATATATCTGTTAAATAGATAATGTTTCCTTCAGTTAACTTAGCAGCTAAATCTTCTATTACTTGTGATTTTTCTTCTCTCGTCATAATTAATAAGTTTTAACTTTAATTAAACTGTTTTAGAATCAATACCTACTCCAGGACTCATAGTACTAGACATGTAGATACTTTTAATATAAGTTCCTTTTGCAGCTGTTGGTTTTAATTTAACCAAAGTTTGGATAAGTTCATGTGCATTATCTACAATTTTATCTACATCAAAAGATGCTTTTCCAATCGCAGCATGTACAATTCCTGTTTTATCAACTTTAAAGTCAATTTTACCAGCTTTTACCTCTGTAACAGCTTTTGCTACATCCATAGTTACTGTACCAGTTTTAGGGTTAGGCATTAAACCTCTTGGTCCTAAAATACGACCTAAAGGACCTAATTTACCCATAACGCTAGGCATAGTAATAATAACGTCTACATCTGTCCAACCTTCTTTAATTTTTTGAAGGTATTCATCTAACCCAACATAATCAGCACCTGCTTCTTTAGCTTCTGCTTCTTTATCTGGAGTTACCAATGCTAATACTTTTACATCTTTACCAGTTCCGTGAGGTAATGTTACTACCCCTCTAACCATTTGATTTGCTTTACGAGGATCAACTCCTAATCTAACAGCTAAATCGATAGATGCATCAAAATTTACACTAGTAATTTCTTTTACTAAAGCAGAAGCGTCTTTTAAAGAATAAGCTTGATTTTTATCAACCTTCGCTTGTGCTTCTTTTTGCTTTTTAGTTAATTTTGCCATTTTAATAACTGTTTATTTTTTAATTGGAGCTTCACCTTTTACTCTGATTCCCATTGAGCGTGCTGTACCAGCAATCATTAATGTTGCAGATTCAATAGTAAATGCATTTAAATCTACCATTTTATCTTCAGCAATCGCTTTCACTTGATCCCAAGTAATTGTAGCCACTTTTTTACGATTAGGTTCAGCTGAACCACTTTTAAGTTTAGCTGCTTCTAATAATTGAACAGCCGCTGGTGGAGTTTTTACAACAAATTCGAAAGATTTATCCTTGTATACAGTAATTGCAACAGGTAATATTTTTCCTTGTTTATCTTGAGTTCTAGCATTAAATTGCTTACAGAACTCCATAATGTTAACTCCGGCAGCACCTAAAGCAGGACCAACTGGTGGTGACGGGTTTGCGGCTCCTCCCTTAACTTGTAATTTTACTACTTTACTAATTTCTTTTGCCATCTTTTAATCTTAAATTCAATATTACATTTAATGGAAGCAAAATGCAATATTACATTATTGTAACAATTATGAAATCTTTTCTACTTGCATATAACTTAATTCCAATGGTGTTTTTCTTCCAAAAATTTTCACCATAACTTCAAGTTTACGCTTTTCTTCGTTTATTTTTTCAATTGTACCATCAAAACCATTAAATGGTCCATCAATAACTTTTACTGTTTCACCAACTACATAAGGAATTGCTACATTGTCATTTTGAACAGACAATTCATCAACCTTACCTAACATTCTGTTAATTTCAGATTTTCTCATTGGAACAGGATCTCCTCCTTTAACTTCCCCTAAAAAACCAATTACACCAGTTATAGATTTGATAATATGAGGTAACTCACCACTTAGGTTAGCTTCAATCATAACGTAACCAGGAAAGTAAACACGTTCTTTGTTTAATTTTTTCCCATTACGTACTTGAATAACTTTTTCTGAAGGTACTAATACTCTATCTACATAATCAGACATGCCTAAACGAGCAATTTCATTTTCAATATAAGTTTTCACTTTATTTTCTTGCCCACCAATAGCCCTTACAACGTACCATTTTTTTACAGAATCAGTCATAAGTCTTTTAAAATAATTTAAAATATTCCGTTAATCCAGTTTGAAATAATTTATCAACAGCAAATACCGCAATTGCAAAAATTACTGTAAATACAGCAACAACTACAGTTGATTTTTGAGCTTCTTCCCAAGAGATCCAAGACATTTTATGTCTCAACTCATCAAAGGCATCTTTTATATATTGAACTAAATTCATTTCTTTAAATTTTGTACGGAGATAAATTTATTCGCATATAACATTTAGAATAAACTACCAATTCCTTATTATTTTATTGCACGGGCGGAGAGACTCGAACTCCCGACACCTGGTTTTGGAGACCAGTGCTCTACCAACTGAGCTACGCCCGTAAATATAAGGTGCTCCTCTAATAAGAAGCACCTTAATTTATTGTAATCTGGTAATTAGTCTAATAACTCAGTTACTTGACCAGCACCTACTGTTCTACCACCTTCACGGATTGCAAAACGTAAACCTACGTTTAATGCAATTTTTTGGTGTAATTCAACATTTATTGTTAAGTTGTCACCTGGCATAACCATCTCAACTCCTTCTGGCAACATAATAGTACCAGTTACGTCAGTTGTACGTACGTAAAACTGTGGACGATAGTTGTTATGGAATGGTGTATGACGACCACCTTCTTCTTTTTTAAGGATATAAACCTCAGCTTTAAATTTAGCGTGTGGAGTTACTGATTTTGGTTTACAAATTACCATACCTCTACGGATATCTTCTTTTGCAATACCTCTTAATAAGATACCTACGTTATCTCCAGCTTCACCTCTATCTAATATTTTACGGAACATTTCAACTCCAGTAATTGTAGAAGTTAATTTTTCAGCACCCATACCGATAATTTCAACAGCATCACCTGTATTAGCAACACCAGTTTCGATACGACCTGTAGCAACAGTTCCACGACCTGTAATTGAGAATACATCTTCAATTGGCATTAAGAAATCTTTATCAACGTCACGTTTTGGTAACTCGATCCAAGAATCAACAGCATCCATTAATTCCATAATCTTTTCAACCCATTTTGGCTCATTGTTAAGACCACCCAAAGCAGAACCTTGAATAACTGGAGTGTTATCACCATCATATTCGTAGAAAGATAATAAATCTCTGATTTCCATCTCTACCAATTCTAATAACTCCTCATCATCAACCATATCCACTTTATTCATGAATACAACTAATCTTGGAATACCTACTTGACGACCTAATAAGATATGCTCTCTAGTTTGAGGCATAGGACCATCTGTTGCAGCAACAACGATAATTGCACCGTCCATTTGAGCAGCACCAGTTACCATGTTCTTTACGTAATCCGCGTGACCTGGACAGTCAACATGAGCGTAATGACGGTTAGCTGTAGCGTATTCTACGTGAGCAGTGTTAATTGTAATACCTCTTTCTTTTTCTTCAGGAGCATTATCGATTTGGTCAAAGTTTTTTACTTCACAAAATCCTTTTTGTGCTAATACTACAGTAATAGCAGCAGTTAAAGTAGTTTTACCGTGGTCAACGTGTCCAATAGTACCTATGTTAAGGTGTGGTTTGGAACGATCAAAATTTGCTTTTGCCATGATTATTAATTTTTAAATCTTAGTTATATATAGTGTTAAATTCAATACTTTACTTGAGCCAATGACGGGATTTGAACCCGTGACCTCTTCCTTACCAAGGAAACACTCTACCCCTGAGCTACACCGGCCAAAAAAATAGAGCGAGAGACCGGGCTCGAACCGGCGACAGTCAGCTTGGAAGGCTGAAGCTCTACCAACTGAGCTACTCTCGCAATAATTTTTTCAAATCATCATTGTTGTAATAATTTCTTATTACTTCCTTTTCGTGGTGAGAGAAGGATTCGAACCTTCGAAGCTTGCGCAGCAGATTTACAGTCTGCCCTCGTTGGCCACTTGAGTATCTCACCATTTTAATTTTCAAAGATCTAAGCAAATGAACAAACACTTACTCTTTTCATTTTAAAAACAATTTCTTGTTTTTGAGCCGATAGAGGGACTCGAACCCACGACCTGCTGATTACAAATCAGCTGCTCTAGCCAGCTGAGCTACATCGGCATTTTACTCCATAAAAGAAGTCCGCTATTTCTAACGGACTGCAAATGTATTAAAGTTTTATTTTAATCCAAAACTTTTTATGTTATTTTTTTTAATATTATTTTTCTCTTACTTTTTCTTTCTTTTTTGCCAATTGCCTTTTCAAGGAATCTGCAGCCAACAAAATACCTTCTTCAAAGGTTTTACATTGTTTTTTTACAACAAAATCGTTACCAGGTACATTTAATTTTACATCAATAAGTTTGTTTTCTTTTTCACTTGTTTGCTGTACTTTAAGATACACTTCTGCATCTACAATTTTATCATAATACTTATCTAAAGCAGATAATTTCTTTTCAACAAACTCAACAAGCCCCTTGTCTACATTAAAATTTACACATTGCAAATTTACTTTCATAATAATTTAGTTTTTATCGCTCCTTGGGTGAGCTAGATTATACACTTCCTTTAACTTACCCAAACTACTATGGGTATATACTTGTGTTGACGCCAAACTAGAATGCCCAAGCAATTCTTTTACAGCGTTTAGATCAGCACCTTCATTTAATAAATGTGTTGCAAAAGAATGCCTTATTACATGTGGGCTTTTCTTTACCTTCAACGACACAGTACTAAAATAATTATTTATTATACGATATACAAGTGTATCGTATATTTTTTTACCATGTTTTGTAACAAATAAATATGATTGATCAGACTCAATAACACCTCTAAACTCGTGATATATTGCTAATGAGTCTAATACAGATTTTAACAATGGAATATAGCGCTCTTTATTTCTTTTTCCTAAGACCTTTACTACACCATTACTTCTATCTATATCATTTAATCTTAAATTTACCAATTCACTTCTACGCATACCTGTTGAATATAACAATTCCACAATCAACTTATCTCTTACAGATTCAAAATCAGTATTTTCCATATTTAAATTTAAAACACTTTCAATCTCTTTTTCAGAAAAAGGAACCTGAACTCTTTTTGCCACTTTTAAAGCTTTATGTTTTGTTAGTGGGTTTAAATCTAATTGTTTTGTCTTTTGAAGAAACTTGTAGAACGATTTTAACGAAGATATTTTTCTGTTTATACTTCGATTTGAAATATCTGAATTTACTAAAACAACTATCCAACTTCTAATTTGAGAATAATTTGCATTTACAATATCATCACTTTCAAATTCTGAAACACAAAATTCCTGAAAAGAAATCAAATCGTTTTTATAGGCCGTCACAGTATGTAACGAATATTTTTTTTCGAGCGAAATATAATTTATAAAGGCATTTATAGGCATAAAAAAAACCGTTAGTAAACAAACATACAAATTGTAATTTGTTTTAACTAACGGTTTAAAATGTTTTGGCTAAAAATTAACCTTGCTCTTCTGCTGTTCTTAATTTTTGAACATATCGAGCTTTTATAATTTGTGCGCGGTTTTCAACTGAAGGTTTATTGAATTGCTTACGGTTACGCAAATTTTTCATTGTCTTCGTACGATCAAATTTTCTTTTGTAACGTTTTAACGCTCTATCAATATTTTCTCCGTCTTTAACTGGTATGATTAACATATTTTAGCACCTCCTTTCAAATTGTTCTCTTTTATTTTTTGGATTGCAAAGATACAAACAAAATAAATACAAGCAATGTATTTATGTTATTTTATTTTAGCAATTGGCTTATACTCTTTCTTATCTATAACAATTTTTGCGATAATTTCTCTCAAAATTTCTGAAGTTCCACCTCCAATTGGGCCTAAGCGACTATCTCTAAACATTCTTGCCATAGGATATTCTTCCATATAGCCATAACCGCCAAGAAATTGCAAACATTCATAAATTACTTTATCTGCCATTTTGGTAGACAATAATTTAGACATGGTAGCCTCTTTTACAACATACTGACCTCTATCTAACCTATAGATTACTGAGTAATTAAACTCTTTACACATCTCTATTTCACTTGCTAAATCGGCAACTTTATGGCGCAATGCCTGAAATTTATCTATTGTTTTCCCAAATGCACTTCTTTCAGACATGTATTTAATTGCATAATCTAATGCGTATTCAGCACTTGCATGAGCATTTATACCCATTATTACACGCTCTAAAGCAAAATGTTGCATAATGTACGGAAACCCTTTCCCTTCTTCACCTAACAAATTTTCAGCAGGAATGACCACATTATCAAAAGCAATTTCGGCAGTATCAGAGGCTTTCCAACCCAATTTTTCTAAATGTGTTGCTGTAATTCCAGAAGTTTCACGATCAACAACAAAAATACTCATTCCTTTATTACCTAATTCGGTATTAGTTTTTGCTGCAACCACCAAATAGTCTGAATAAACACCATTTGTAATAAATGTTTTTGATCCGTTTAATATATAGGTATCACCATTTTTCACAGCGGTAGTTCTCATTCCTGCAACATCAGAACCTCCAAATGGTTCAGAAATACACAAACAACCAACTTTTTCGCCAAGAATACTTGCTGTTAAATATTTTTCTTTTATAGCAGAACTTCCCTCTTTTTCTAGGTGAGTCATTGCTAAATAAGTATGCGCCCAAATAGCTGCAGCAAATCCAGCTGAATTTACTTTTTGCATTTCTTCTAAAAAAACCACCGTATAAAAAAGATCAAGATTTATACCTCCAAATTCTTCAGGATAATTTAGGCCAAAATAGCCCATTTCACCCATTTTTTTCCAGATGTTTTTATCTACAAAACCATCTTTCTCCCATTTATCAACATTTGGAACAACTTCCTTTTTTAAAAAATCTTGGAAACTTCTTCTAAATGCCTCGTGTTCTTCAGTAAAATACATACTATTCATAGTGGGAAAACTATTATTTTTTTGTTGAAATTTTATTTAGCCTGCAAATATAGTGCTATTCTGTTGAATTTATCCAAAGGAAAACCCTCAATTTTTTTTAATTCTTCCAAAGATTGTATTTCAGCAACCTCATCTCTATAATTAAAAATCTTTTTAGTTAACTCATAATCAATATAAACAATGGCTAAAACCTCTTTAAAAGTTGCGGTATTTACATTTATTTTTTGAATGGTTGGAGGTGTTTTAACTCTAAAATATTTCAATACATCATTTGCAACTTCTTCATCTAAATTCCAAACCTCATACAATTGCTCATTCATTGAAAATCCTTGTAATTTTGTACGATAATTAACAATTCTACTTGCAAGTACCTCACCAATTCCCTTCACTTTTTTTAAATCTTCAACAGTTGCCAAGTTTAAATCTTGAATTTCCATAGCTTTTTTTACGGTATTATTACCATCATTTGAATTAGATTTTGAAGAATCAATCCAATCTGGAAATTTAAAATAGGGGCTTAACACATTCAACAAACTATCGCTAACACCTGTAATTTCTTGAAATTGTTTTGCTGAATTGATAAATGCTCCGTTTTTTCTAAAATCCAATAATTTATCAATCTCTTCAACAGACATTCCCAATTGATAGCCTTTATAATCTGTAATATAATTTGGATTGAAAGGATAAATTTTAGGTTTTGAATTTTCTAATTCAACAAAACGTAACGAATCCATTTCTTGTTGAAAAATAATTAATTTGGCCGAATTTGCTGAATTCTTTTCTTCGGAAGAAAAATCAACAAAAAAGAAAACCAATTGTAAGAGAATTATAATTATCAATAAAAATAAAATCCCATTTCGTTGGCGTTTATTATACCTAAAATGGGATTTAAAGCTATTCATAAAAAAGTTATTTAATAACTGTTAATTTAACTTTTATGGCTTTTAAATATCTGATAAGTTCACTTCTAACAATAGGAAATAAGAACAGTAAACCTATCATATTTGGAAAAACCAAGGCTAAAATCATAGCATCAGAAAAATCAAACACCGCTTTCATAGAAGCTGCAGCACCAATAATTATAAATGCAATAAATAATAATTTATAAGTTATATCAGCCAATTTACTTCTACCAAATAAAAATTTCCAAGATTGCAATCCGTAATAAGACCAAGAGATCATTGTTGAAATTGCAAAAAGTACAACTGCCAATGTTAACACATAAGGAAACCAAGGAATTACTGCTTCAAATGCCATAGAAGTTAAATTTACACCACCAACAGCAACACCATTAATAATAACGTTACCAGAACCATCTCCACCATAAACAAACATTCCGTCACTATTATAAAAAATAATTACCAAGGCTGTCATTGTACAAATTACAACAGTATCAATAAAAGGTTCTAACAAAGAAACAATTCCTTCAGAAGCAGGATATTTTGTTTTTACTGCAGAGTGCGCAATTGCAGCAGAACCTGCACCAGCTTCATTTGAAAACACTGCACGTCTAAAACCTGTAATTAAAACACCAAAAAAGCCTCCCAATCCTGCACTTGGCGAAAATGCTTCTCTAAATATAAGTGCGATTGCATCATCTATATAACTGGCGTGTGCAAACATTACAACCAAACAGGCTAAAATATAAATTACCGCCATAAATGGCACTACCTTTTCAGTAACCGATGCAATTCTTTTGATTCCTCCAATAATTACAAACCCCACAACTATTGCAATACCTACCCCAATTATTGTACCCGAATGACCACCTTGCATTCCCATTAGACTTGCCAATTGCTCCGCTGCCTGATTTGACTGTACTGCATTACCGCCACCAAATGATGCTCCAACACATAATATTGCAAAAAGTACCGCAAGTACTTTTCCTAAATTCTTGTAACCTCTTTCAGCCATTCCTTTTGTAAGGTAATACATTGGACCTCCATAAACAGTTCCATCTGGACCAACATCTCTATATTTTACTCCCAAAGTACATTCAACAAATTTTGTAGACATACTTAATAAACCTGCCATTACCATCCAAAAAGTTGCACCTGGTCCACCAATAGAAATGGCCAAAGCTACCCCTGCAATATTTCCCAAACCAACAGTTCCTGAAACTGCTGTTGCCAAAGCCTGAAAATGCGTTACTTCTCCTTCTTTACTTTCGTCTCGTATTGTATCAACAATATCACCATCAACAATATTTAGTTCTGCTTTTTCAGCACCATGCCCTTCAACTTCATCATATTTACCTCTAACAACATTTATAGCCAATCCAAATCTTCGAATATTGATTAACTTAAAATAAAAAGTAAAAAATACAGCTCCAAACACCAATAAAAAAACAACCAAAGGAACACCTGTACCTGGTACAAGCCAAAAAACAATTCCTTCCCATTTTGCTGTTATTGGTTCAAACCAATCATTGATTTTTTCATCTAAACCTTTTTCTTGCGCAGTTGAAATAAATGGGGCTATAAAAAGCAATAAGCTTATAAATTTTTTAGTCATAATTTTGGTTAATTTCATAAAAAGTCTGCAATATGGCAAAAAATTGATTTTACTACAAGTTTTAGACAATTTTAAAATTAAAAAACTTCCCTAAGTTTTGCTATTTGTTCTCTGTTTCCTAAAATAATTAAGTAAGTATCTTTTTCTAATTTAGTGTGCGCATCTGGATTGATAATATACTCTCCTGTAGAAGTTTTAAAGCCAATAGCTGTACAACCTGTTTTTTTTCTTAGATCTAAATCCAATATTGTTTTGGATAAAAATTCTTTAGGTAAGCTGTTTACAGATATCTCTTCGAGGTTTGCATTTTCATTCCCAGAAATAGAAAGTCTATCAATAAATTCAATTAAATCGGGAGTTACAACCAAAGAAGCCATATGTGCACCACCCAATTTATCGGGCATAATTACATTTGTAGCACCTGCAATTTTTAATTTACCGTAAGAAGATTCACTAGAAGCACGGCTTATTATAATAAAATTTTTATTGAACTGACGAGCAGACAATACCACAAATAAATTATCGGCATCAGATGGCAAAGCCGTAATTAAACTTTTTGCTTTATCCAATCCTAATTTTAACAAATCATCATCATTAGTTGCATCACCTTCAACATACAAAACCCCATCTCGCTCTAAATCAGCTATTTCATTAATTCTTTTTTCAATTACCACACAAGGCACATTAAACTGTCGTAATTTATTTACGGCTTGTTTTCCATTTCGTCCATAACCACACACAATGGTATGATTTACTAATTTACCAATTTCTTGTTCCACTTTTTTATATTTTATAAGTTGAAAAAATTTGCTACTTGCCAAATACTCGGTAATTGCAGTAACTGAATATCCATAAACTACAATACTAATTATGATTAAAAATATGGTAAAAAGCTTTGTTTCTGTCGAAAATTTATGAATTTCACCAAAGCCAACTGTAGACATTGTAATAATGGTCATATACAACGAGTCTACAAAGTTATCACCCGCAATAACCATATAACCAGTTACGCCAATAATAACAACTGATAGTAGTAAAAAAATAGAGATTTGTAATTTTGATTTGAATATCATAAAACTATAAGTCAAAAACTGAGCTTCTTTTTGTATAAATTAAATCTTTTAATCGCAATAAAAAAGCCAGGGTTAAATAAATTCCAAAAGAAACTCCTAAAGTTACAAATGATAAATAAATAAAGAAAATTCGCACATTAGAAACACTAATACCCAATCTATCTGCAAATCTTGACGAAACTGCAAATCCGTGTTTTTCAAAAAAATGACGCAAAGAATCAATCCACTTCACAAGCTAAAAATTTGAACGCAATATACTAATTTTCAAAATAAGATATTAGCTACATTCAATTTATAGCCACAATTTTTTAACTTTGCTGCTTTCCAAAAAACAGCATGACAAAACACCAGGAATATATTGAAGTACTTGGCGCACGCGTTCACAATTTAAAAAATATTGATGTTCGTATACCTCGAGAAAAATTAGTGGTTATCACTGGCTTAAGTGGCAGTGGCAAATCTTCTTTGGCATTTGACACTATTTATGCTGAAGGACAGCGGCGCTATATTGAAACTTTTTCGGCCTATGCGCGTCAGTTTTTGGGAGGCTTAGAAAGACCCGATGTTGATAAAATTGATGGACTTTCTCCCGTTATTGCTATTGAACAAAAAACAACCAGCAAAAGTCCACGTTCAACTGTAGGAACAATTACAGAGATTTACGATTTTTTACGATTGCTTTTTGCACGTGCTGCAGATGCTTATTCGTATAACACCAATAAAAAAATGGTAAGTAATAGCGACGAGCAAATTAAAGAATTGATTTTAAGCGAATTTGAAGCTAAAAAAATTGTAGTTCTTGCGCCTGTTGTAAAATCAAGAAAAGGACATTATCGCGAACTTTTTGAACAAATAGCCAAACAAGGTTTTGTTAGAGTTAGAGTTGATGGTGAAATTGTTGAAATTGAAAAAGGAATGCGTTTAGATCGTTATAAAACGCATGATATTGAAATTGTAATAGACCGCCTTGAAGTAAATAAATCTTCAGAAAAAAGATTGGAAGAAACCATTACAACCGCCTTATATTCGGGCGAAAATGTAATGATGGTTTTAGAGCACAATCAACATATTCCTCGCTATTTTAGTCGAGAATTAATGTGTCCAGAAACAGGTATTTCCTACCCAAATCCCGAACCAAATTCATTTTCATTTAACTCACCAAAAGGTGCTTGCGAAACTTGCAATGGATTGGGAAAAATCAACAAAGTAAATATTGACAAAATAATTCCCAATAAAGAAATATCTATAAAAAGTGGTGGAATTACGCCTATTGGCGAGCAAAAATCGACTTGGATATTTAAACAATTACAATTAATTGCAGAGCGTTATAAATTTCAATTAACCGATCCTATTTCAAAAATTCCTGCGGAAGCATTAGAAGTTATTTTGAATGGTGGTAAAGAAAAATTTGAAGTTGCATCAAAAACAATGGGCATTACCCGCAATTACGAAATTGATTTTGAAGGTATTATTAAATTTATTGAAAATCAATACAATGCAAGTGATTCAACATCATTAAAACGGTGGGCTAACGATTTTATGGATGAAATTGAATGTGAAACTTGCAATGGTGCCCGATTAAAAAAAGAAGCACTTTATTTTAAAGTAAACGAAAAAAATATTGCAGAGTTAGCGCATTTAGATATTTCAGAATTGGCAAATTGGTTTTCAACTGTTGAAGAAAAATTATCTAGCAAACAACTTCAAATTGCTTCAGAAATAATTAAAGAAATTAGAACGCGCATTCAGTTTTTACTAGATGTTGGTTTGGATTATTTAGCCTTAGATCGAAGCTCAAAATCTTTGTCAGGTGGCGAAGCGCAACGCATTAGGCTTGCAACACAAATTGGCTCTCAACTTGTTGGTGTCTTGTATATTTTAGACGAACCTAGTATTGGTTTACACCAACGCGACAATGAAAAGTTGATAAAATCATTGATCAATCTTAGAGATATTGGAAATTCTGTTTTGGTAGTTGAACATGATAAAGACATGATTGAACACGCCGATTTTGTTTTAGATATTGGTCCTGGCGCTGGAATTCACGGTGGTGAAATTGTAAGTGAAGGTACTTTTGCTGAACTAAAAAAACACAACACTTTAACTGCAGATTATTTAAACGGTACCCAAAAAATAGCAATTCCTTCAAAAAGAAGAAAAGGAAACGGACATAAAATTGTTATCAAAGGCGCATCAGGCAATAACCTAAAAAATTTAACGGTTGAATTTCCTTTAGGACAATTAATTTGCGTAACTGGTGTTTCGGGTAGCGGAAAATCTACTTTAATTAACGAAACATTGTACCCAATTTTAAATCAGCATATTTACAATGGTGTAAAAAAACCAATGCCTTTTAAAACCATTGAAGGTTTAGAACATATAGACAAAGTTATTGCTATTGACCAATCGCCCATTGGTCGCACACCTCGCTCAAATCCAGCAACTTACACAGGAGTTTTTGGCGAAATTAGAAATCTATATGCTAAAACTAGTGAAGCTGCTATTAGAGGGTATAAATCTGGTCGTTTTTCATTCAATGTTAAAGGAGGAAGATGCGAAACTTGTCAGGGTGGTGGCGTTAGGGTTATTGAAATGAATTTTTTACCCGATGTACATGTTGAGTGCGAAACTTGTCAAGGCAAACGTTTTAATCGTGAAACTTTAGAAATTAGATACAAAGGAAAATCAATTGCCGACATACTAGATATGACCATTGAGGAAGCTGTTACTTTTTTTGAAAACATTCCTAAAATTCACAGAAAACTAAAAACAATTCACGATGTTGGCTTGGATTACCTTACTTTAGGTCAACAATCAACAACCTTATCAGGAGGTGAAGCACAACGTATAAAATTAGCTTCTGAACTTTCAAAAAGAGATACTGGAAATACTTTTTATATTTTAGACGAGCCCACAACTGGTCTACATTTTGAAGATATTAGGGTTTTAATGGAAGTGCTAAACAAACTAACAAACAAAGGAAATACCATATTGGTTATTGAACACAATATGGATGTTATAAAACTGGCAGATTATATAATAGATATTGGTATGGAAGGTGGTAAAAATGGCGGACAATTAATTTGCTACGGTACCCCTGAAGAAGTAAGTAAACATAAAGAAAGTTACACTGCTAAATTCTTAAAAAAAGAATTACATTAGGCAAAAACTATTTTTTAGTTTTAAATAAAAAAATACAATTTACAATGACACCCAACGAAGATAGAAAAATACGAGAAAAATTTAAGCAAAAAACTTGGAACGAAATTAAAACCAACGACTCCTGGGCTATTTTTAAAATTATGGCCGAATTTGTTGAAGGCTTTGAACGCTTAGGTAAAATTGGACCTTGTGTTAGTATTTTTGGTTCTGCTCGCACAAAACCAGAAGACGCCTCATATATTTTAGCTGAAAACATTGCCTATGAACTAACCCAACACGGTTACGGAATTGTAACTGGTGGTGGACCTGGAATTATGGAAGCAGGAAACAAAGGAGCTGCACGTGGTAAAGGAATTTCGGTTGGTTTAAATATTGAATTGCCTTTTGAACAACACGACAATCCATATATTGACTCGGATAAAAGTTTGGATTTTGATTACTTTTTTGTTCGTAAAGTAATGTTTGTAAAATACTCACAAGGTTTTGTTGTAATGCCAGGTGGGTTTGGAACTTTAGACGAATTATTTGAAGCCATCACTCTAATTCAAACTAAAAAAATTGGAAAATTTCCTATTATTTTGGTAGGTAAAAAATATTGGTCTGGTTTGTTTGATTGGATTAAAAATACACTTGTTGAAGAAGGTAAAATTAGCCCAGCAGATTTAGATTTAATTTCAATTGTAGATACCGCTGAAGAAGTTTTAGAAGTTATAAACACCTTCTACCAAAAATACAGTTTAAGTCCTAATTTCTAAATAAATACTTTTTTTGAATAAGAATCTCCTTTTAATGGTTGTTTTTGGTGTTGTTTTTTTGAACTTAAGTTTTAGTCAAAATAACAACATTAAGATAAATGCTACCTTAAATACAGAAACTCACGAATTAAATATTTATCAGGAAATTAATTACTTTAACAAATCGGACAGCATTTTAAATAACATTTATTTAAGCAATTGGCCAAATGCGTATAAAGATAAAAAAACGCCATTGGCGCAAAGATTTGTTGAAAAAAACTCGAAATCTTTCCATTTCACCAAATCAAAAAACCGAGGAAATTCAACCATAAATACCATTCTTGTAGATTATGAAGTTGCTGATTGGAAGTCTCCAAATCAACAACCTGATATTTTAAACATCCTATTAAAAGAGCCCTTAAAACCCAACGATTCTGCTAAAATTATAATTACATATGTTGTAAAAATCCCCAATTCTAAATTTACAAGATACGGTGTAAGTTCTAATATTTACAACTTGCGCTATTGGTATTTAGTTCCTGCAATATTCAATAAAAAATGGGATACTTATAACAATCTAGACTTGGACGATTTATACATGGATTTTACCGATTATAACATCTCGGTAAATGTTCCGGCTGATTATACTTTAAACAGTGATTTAATTGTTTCTGAAACTAAAAATTCACTTCAAAAAACTTATCAATTAATAGGAAAAAACCGGTTAGATGTTGAATTGAGTATCTCTCAATATGATGATTTTTCGCAGTACAATTCCAAACCTGTTTCAATTATTACCAACTTAAATTCAGCAAGATTAAATTTAGTTGTAAAAACAACCATATTAAATAGAGAACTTCATTTTATTGAATCTTACTTAGGTGCATACCCACATAACAAATTGTTAATTAACAAAATAGAATACGAAAAAGATCCAGTTTACGGATTCAATCAATTGCCCGAATTTTTAGCACCCTTTAGTGATAATTTTGAATGGGATATAAAAATGTTCAAAGTATTGGCAAGAAAATACATCACTACAAAATTTTTGTTCAATCAAAGAGAAGATGTTTGGCTTGCTGATGGCTTACAAACATATTTAATGATGAAATATATTGAGGAATATTATCCTGAAATGAAAGCCATTGGTAATGTTTCAAAAATTTGGGGTGTTAGAAGTTTTAACTTGGCTAAAATAGATTTTAACGATAAATATTATTTTATCCATCAGTTTGCTGCTCGTAAAAACTTAGACCAATCACTTACAACACCTGCAGATTCCTTGTCTAATTTCAACCAAAAAATTGCCAATAAATACAAAGCTGGTATTGGCTTAAAATATTTAGAAAATTATTTAGGCGAAGAAACTATTAAAAATGCAATTGTAGATTTCTCTAAAAACAATGCCATAAAAAAAACAGAGAGCAATACCATTTTTAACAATATTAGCACAACTAAAAATATAGATTGGTTTAAAAATGGTTATATAGAGACCAGTAAAAAAAGTGATTATAAAATTAAAAAAGTTGATGTTATAAACGACTCTATTGAAGTTACCGTAAAAAATATGAGAGACTTTACGGTTCCTATTGAATTATTTGGAATTAAAGATTCTGAAATCAAATACAGAAAATGGCTTACAGGTATAGATTCAATTTCTAAAATTACCATACCTAAAGATGGATTTGACAAGCTATCTTTAAATTACCAATCGCTTTTACCTGAATACAACTTGCGAAATAACTGGAAAAATGTAAATCCTACTTTATTTACAAGGCCTTTACAATTAAAATTTTTTAAAGATATTGAAAACCCATATTACAACCAATTATTTTACACTCCTGTTTTTGGATACAACTATTACAGTGGAATTATACTTGGAATGGCTTTTTCAAATCAAACTTTTTTAAATAAAAGCATTAATTTTAAAGTCACACCATCATACAGTACAAAAAGTAACGCATTTTCAGGATCTTACTCTTTAAAATACGAGTTTTTACCTGAAAATAAACAAGTTAATAAATTTGTGTTAGGTGTTGCTGGTAATCATTACGACTATGCTCCAGATTTACCTTACAGCAAATTTACACCTTTCGCATTTTTAGAATTTAGAAAAAAAAGCCATAGAGACATTAGTAGCAATGCTATTTCTGCAGGTTATACTTTTGTTGACAAAGCTCCTTCACCTACAGAAACACAAGATCCTGAAACTTTAAAATACAATGTTTTTAGTATTAATTACGGCTTCTCAAAACCAAATGTAATTAATGATATTCGTTTGTCTACCGGATTTCAAATGTCCGATAAATTTAGTAAGGTATCATTAGATGCACATTATAGAATTTTAACAAACACCAACACACAATTTGATTTTAGGTTTTTTGCAGGTGCTTTTTTAACAAACGACACGAATACCGATTTTTTTAGTTTTGCTATGGACAGGCCAACGGATTATTTATTTCAATACGATTATTTAGGTCGCTCTGCAACAACAGGTTTTTTAAGTCAGCAAATTATTATTGCTGAAGGTGGTTTTAAGTCTAATTTACCCGTACAATACGCAAATCAGTGGTTAACTTCAATAAACACAAGTATTGGTGTTTGGCGTTGGGCTGAAATTTACAACGATGTTGCTTTGGCTAAAAACAAAAATCAAAACGTCTATTTTGCTTATGAAAACGGTGTTAGACTTAATTTTGTGCAAGATATATTAGAAGTGTATTTTCCTGTTTACTCTAATTTAGGTTGGGAAATTACACAAACAGATTACGCCTCTAGAATAAGGTTTGTATTGGTTTTAAATCCAAAAAGAATCGTAAATTTTTTACGAAGAGGATTTTATTAAATTTTTAAAATTTTGCAATATTCAATTGACAATCAATTAAATAATATTTATAAAATTTCGAGTTTTGATTGTTTATTCACAACAATTCCCAATTCAGCCAGTTCATTTTTAATTATCATCAAAAATAACTAACTTCGCACAGCTGAAAAATGAAAAATTAAAAAACCATGCAAGTAAAACCCTCATCTACTTCACCAGAACAACTCTCTTTTAATCAGTTTAAAAAAGAAGTTTTAGACGATTACAAAATTGCTGTAATAAGCAGAGAATGTAGTATGTTGGGGCGCCGAGAAGTTTTAACAGGAAAAGCAAAATTTGGAATTTTTGGTGATGGCAAAGAAATACCTCAATTGGCGATGGCAAAATCGTTCAAAAAAGGTGATTTTAGATCTGGTTATTATCGTGACCAAACTTTTATGATGGCAATTGGAGAATTAACTCCACAACAGTTTTTTGCAGGTTTGTATGCGCATCCAGACATTAAAGCTGAACCTATGTCGGGTGGTAGACAAATGGGTGGTCATTTTATTACGCATAGTTTGGATGAAAACGGAGAGTTTAAAAATTTAACCGAACAATACAATTCAACTGGAGATATTTCACCAACAGCAGCTCAAATGCCACGTATGTTGGGAGTTGCTTATGCTTCAAAACTTTTTAGAGAAGTTTCTGAACTTGAAAAATCTAAATTTTCAAACAACGGAAATGAAATTTCTTGGGGAACTATTGGTAACGCCAGTACTTCTGAAGGTTTGTTTTTTGAAACCATAAATGCTGCAGGTGTTTTACAAGTACCTATGGTAATAAGTGTTTGGGATGATGATTATGGAATTTCGGTTCCTGCTAAATTTCAAACAACAAAAGAAAATATTTCTGAAATTCTTAAAGGATTTCAAAGAGATGAGAAAGATAAAGGTTTTGAAATTTTTGTTGTAAAAGGCTGGGATTATGCCAAATTAATGGACGTATATGCCAAAGCTGCTAAAATTGCACGAGAAGAACATGTACCTGTTCTTATTCACGTACAAGATTTAACACAACCGCAAGGTCATTCAACTTCTGGTTCACACGAACGCTACAAATCAAAAGAACGCTTAATATGGGAAAAACAATTTGATTGTATTTCTAAAATGCGAGACTGGATTTTTGAGTTTGAATTAATAGACCAAACAGGCAATGTTTTAAAATTTGTTGAACTTGAAGAAGAATTGATAAAAATTGAAAAGGATGCTAAAAAACTAGTAAGTCAAGCTCGTAGAGACGCTTGGAGTGCTTATTTAACTCCCATAAAGGAAGAAAAATCGAAGTTAATGTTGCTTCTTGATAATTTAGCAGCTAAAAGTAACAACAAAGTTTTTCTGTCAAAATTAAAAAACGACCTGGCTACAATAAGTGAACCTTGCAGAAAAGATTTAATTTCTACAGCAAGAAAATCTATTGTTTATGTTAGAGATGAACAATTTGTAGAAAAAACACAACTTCAAAATTGGATTACTAATTTTATAAAAACTGAAGCACCAAAATACAATTCTCATTTGCATAGCGAATCTTCTAAAAGTATTCAAAATGCAAAAGAAATTTTACCTACTTACCCAAAAAATCCAGAACTAGTTGATGCCCGAATTATTATAAAGGATAATTTTGATACGCTGTTTTCTAAATACAACGATGTTTTTATTTTTGGAGAAGATGCTGGAAATATTGGAGATGTAAATCAAGGTTTGGTTGGACTACAAGATAAATATGGAAAATTACGAGTTTCTGATACAGGTATTCGTGAAGCGACTATTATTGGACAAGGAATAGGTATGGCTTTAAGAGGCCTACGCCCTATTGCCGAAATTCAGTATTTAGACTATGTGCTATATGCTATCCAAATATTGAGCGACGATTTAGCTTCTTTACATTACCGCACTGTAGGTAAACAAAAAGCACCTTTAATTATTAGAACTCGAGGACATAGATTGGAAGGTATTTGGCATTCTGGTTCTCCAATGGGTGCTATTATTCATTTATTAAGAGGAATTCACATATTAGTGCCTCGAAATATGACAAAGGCAGCTGGATTTTATAATACATTACTAGAATGCGACGAACCCGCTTTGGTTATAGAAAACTTAAATGGTTACCGACTTAAAGAAAAATTACCAAACAATTTTGGTGAATTTAAAACGCCAATAGGTGTTGTTGAAACAATTAGAGAAGGTAAAGATATTACAGTAGTTTCATATGGTTCAACCCTAAAAATTGTGCAAGATGTAGTAAATGATTTATTACAGGTTGATATTGATATTGAAATTATTGATGCGCAAAGTTTATTGCCTTTTGATATAAAACACGATGTTGTTAAAAGTGTTCAAAAAACAAATAGATTAATTGTTATTGATGAAGACGTTCCTGGAGGTGCATCTGCTTATTTGTTAAATGCTATTTTAGAAGAACAAAATGCCTATGAATTTTTAGATAGCAAGCCCATTACTTTAACAGCTAAAGCACATAGGCCTGCTTATAGTTCAGATGGAGATTATTTTTCAAAACCAAATGCTGAAGATATTTTTGAAACTATCTACAATATGATGCGTGAAGTAAATCCTTCAAAATTTAAAAAACTATATTAAATAAACTGTAGCTTTTGACTTTTTGACTTTTTGACTTTAAACTTTTGACTTTTGACTTTTGCTTTTGACCATCGCTTCTATGTTAAAAAACTATTGTTGTACAAACGCTTCAACCAATTCACCTAAAACTTTTTCAGACTTTTTAGCTACTTCCTGCACTTCTTCGTGAGATACAGATTCAACAATACCTTCAATACCTAAATCGGTTATTACGGATAAACCAAAGCAAGTCATTCCCATATGTTTGGCTACAATTACTTCAGGTACTGTAGACATTCCTACACAATCTGCACCTAAGATTTTAACCATTTTATATTCTGCAGGCGTTTCAAAAGTAGGACCTTGTAGGGCTAAATAAATTCCTTTCTGAATAGAAACATTTGATTTTTCAGCAATCATTTCCATTTTAGCAATCATTTTTTTACAATAAGCTTCGTGCATATCAACAAATCTTGGACCAAAACGCTCATCATTTTTACCGTGTAAAGGATGCGCTGGCATCATATTAATATGATCTGTAATAATCATAATATCACCCACTTTAAAAGCTGGATTTACGCCTCCTGATGCGTTTGAAACAATTAACTTTTCAACACCTAAATATTTCATTACACGTACAGGAAAAACAGTTTGCTCCATAGTCCAACCTTCATAATAATGAAAACGACCACGCATTGCTACCACTTTTTTTCCTCCTAAAGTACCAAAAATCAATTCTCCTGAATGCCCTTGCACTGTTGAAACCGGAAAATTTGGAATATCGGCATACGAAATAGCAATTTCAATTGAGATTTTTTCAACCAAATTACCCAAACCAGTACCTAAAATAATTCCATAATCTGGTGTTGTAATTCCTTTTTCTTGAAGAAATTTAACGGTTTCCTGAACTTTGTTCCACATAATTTTTTATAAGTTTATTAAAATCGTTTTCACGATTTATAAATGTTGTTTTTATTGAAATATAATGTATGTTTTTTACCTTATCAAAGATACGAACATAATCTTTCTCTGTTGTTAAAATCATTTTTTTTGAAGAAGTTAATGCTTCAAAATTTAACTTTATCATTTCGATATCAGCAGCTTTAAAATCGTAATGATCTGGGAATTTTAAATGTTTAAATTTCAGTTGTTTTTCATTCAAATAATTTAACAAAGGTGCTGGATTTGCAATTCCCGTAATTAAAAGCAATTCCGTATCATTTAGGTTTTCTAAATAAACTTCATCAATACCTTTCAACGTTTCATAATAAGCAATTGTCGTAAAAAAAACAGGTTGCTTTTGGTTTACATTTAACTTTGACACTACTTTTTCCTGTGCTTCAGCTAAAAGATTGTTTGGGCATTTTGTCACAATAATAGTCTGTGCACGTTTGGCTCCCCATTTATTTTCGCGCAAATTACCTGTTGGCAACATACAATCATCAACATACAAATCATTGTACGATGTTAATAAAATATTAAATCCGCCTTGCACTTTTCTATGCTGAAAAGCATCGTCTAACAAAATTACATCGGGTGGATTTTGCATTTTTTCCAATTGCTGAATGCCGTTGGTTCTATCTGCATCCACACAAACAATAATATTTGGAAATTTTTGAAAATACTGAAAAGGTTCATCGCCAATAATTTCAGCATTTACACCTGTTTCAGCCAAAACAAATCCTTCACTTTTTCGTTTATATCCTCTGCTTAAAACAGCAACTTTATAGTTATTTTGCAACAAACGAATTAAATATTCTATTTGAGGTGTTTTTCCTGTACCACCAACACTTAAATTACCAACTACAATGGTTGGTGTTTTAAATTTGGTTGATTTAAATACGTTAACATTGTACAAATAATTACGCAAAAAAGTAATTAAACCATACAATAAACTAAATGGAAACGCTATTTTTCTTAGAAAATTCACCAAATGCAAAATTACAAAACAAATCAGAATATTTCTATTTAAAAGGTTTAACTTTCATGTGTAAAAATTATATTTGTTTGTACAATTTGAATTATTATGATAAAAATTAAAGACATAACCAATTGCATTGAAAAAATTGCACCTTTAAATTATGCTGAAGATTTTGACAATGTTGGCTTGTTAATTGGTGATTTTAAAACTGAAGTTACAGGCGTTTTAGTTTCGTTAGACACTTTAGAAAACATTGTTGATGAGGCTATTGAAAAAAAATGTAACCTAATTGTTAGCTTTCATCCTATTATATTTTCGGGTTTAAAAAAATTGAATGGTAAAAACTATGTAGAACGTGTGGTTTTAAAAGCCATTAAAAATAACATTGCCATTTATGCTATGCATACTGCACTTGACAATAGTTTTGTGGGGGTAAATGCAAAAATTTGTGAAATATTGGGCTTGGAAAATAAAAAAATATTGATTCCGCAAAAAAATACCATCAAAAAATTAACAACCTATGTGCCTACAAAAAATGCCGAATCTGTGCGATTGGCATTGTTTGAAGCTGGAGCTGGTAACATTGGAAATTACGATTGTTGTAGTTTTAATACCGATGGATTTGGTACTTACAAAGGCAATGAAAATTCAAATCCAGTAATTGGCGAAAAAGGAAATTTACACACCGAAAATGAAACTTTTATAAGCGTAATTTTTGAAAAACACCAGCAACAAAACATACTTTCTGCGCTTTTTAAGTCACATCCTTATGAAGAAGTTGCCTATGACATTGTTAATTTAGAAAATATTCACCAAGAAATTGGCTTAGGAATGATTGGCGAATTGACTAAAGAAATGGAGGAAATTGACTTTCTTAATTTTGTAAAAAACACCATGAACGCAAAAGGCATTAGACACTCACAATTGCTAGGAAAACCAATAAAAAAAGTAGCTGTTTTAGGCGGTTCTGGAAGTTTTGCCATTAACAATGCAATTGCAAAAGGAGCCGATATTTATATTACATCAGATATTAAATATCATGAGTTTTACAAGGCCGAAAACAAATTAATTATTGCAGATATTGGTCATTATGAGAGTGAACAATTCACAAAAAATATTTTAGTTGATATTCTTACAAAAAAATTTCCTAATTTTGCAATCATTTTATCACAAAAAAACACGAATCCAATTTATTACTTATAAATATGTCTAAAAAGAAAGAAGTTACTGTTGAAGAAAAATTAAGAGCATTGTACGATTTACAATTAATTGATTCAAGAGTAGATGAAATTAAAAGTGTTAGAGGTGAATTGCCTTTAGAAATTGAAGACTTAGAAGATGAAATAGTAGGTTTAAATAAAAGACTTGCCAATTTAGATGAAGATGTTGTTAGCCTAAAAGGTGAAATTACAGCAAAAAAAGCAGTTATTGAAGACGCTAAAGCTTTGATTAAAAAATACGCTGAACAACAAAAAAATGTTCGCAATAACAGAGAATTTAATTCAATCAGTAAAGAAACTGAATACCAAGAATTAGAAGTTGAATTGGCTGAAAAAAGAATTAGAGAATTTAAAGCTAAAATTGAGCAAAAAAATGAAGTAATTGCTTCAACAAAAGCAAACATTGCTACTCAACAAGAAGCTTTAAAACACAAAGTTGCAGAATTAAATGATATTATGGGTGATACAGCTAAAGAAGAAGCTTTATTACTTGAGAAATCTGCAGAATACGCTGATTTAATTGATGATCATTTATTAGTTGCTTATAAGAGAATTAGATCTACTGTAAAAAATGGTTTGGCTGTAGTTGCAATTGATAGAGGTGCTTCAGGAGGTTCATTCTTTACGATTCCACCACAAAGACAAGTTGAAATTGCGAGTCGTAAAAAAATTATTACAGATGAGCATAGTGGACGTATTTTAGTTGACGGTGCTTTAGCAGACGAAGAAAGAGAAAAAATCGAAAGAATGTTAAGCAAATAATTGCTTATCAAATATTTATATAAAAAAGGCTTCCAAATTTGGAAGCCTTTTTTATTTTTTAATAGCTCTAATAGAATACAACAAAGGAAACATGCGTTGGTTTTCTTTTAAAACAAACAAGCCATCATTTGTTTTTTCCATATCCGGAAAACTATTGTATGGCGATTTTTCAAATTCGTTTAAAAATTCTATTTGCAAACCTGCACTGGTTAAAGCCGAAACAACTTCACCCAAACCATGGTTCCAGCCATATTCTTTACTTGTAATATCAGCATCATTATTTGTATAAGTCCCTTGATATTCTTCATAAATTACCTCTTTGTTAAAATATGGATAGGTTAATTTTGGTGGCGTTTGTAAAAAATCGAACATCCAAACAATTGGATGAAATTCAATCATATAAAACACACCACCTTTTTTTAATTTTGAGGCAATTATTTCTCCCCAAGTTTTTAAATCGGGTAACCAGCCAATTACACCATACGATGTAAAAACAATATCAAACTTACCTTTTACTTTTTCTGGAACTTCATATAAATTACTTTCAATAAAAGTTGCATCTAATCCCAAAGTTTTATTTAATTTTTGAGCCTCTGCAATACCTTCATTAGAAATATCTATACCCGTACATTTGGCTCCCAACCTACTCCAACTTAAAGTATCTTGTCCAAAATGACACTGTAAATGCAATAATTTTTTTCCTTCAACATGACCTACTTCACTTAATTCATAAGCATTTAATGAAGTTTTTCCTTTTAAAAATCCTTCAATATCATAAAACTCAGATTTGGTGTGGATACCCACTTTTTTATTCCAAGTTTCTTTATTTACTTCAAAATATTTTTTAAACTTTTCCATTTCACTAAAATAACACAATTAAAAACAACCAAAAAACAGGAATCGCTTCCACCCAAAAACTTGTATAATATCTCGATTTTTCAGCAGATGAAAACCATAAAAAACAACCTGTAATTATTGAAACAATAATATTTATATAAACTTCAGAAATTAAATAATTTTCTTTAAAAAAAGTTAACAATACAAATATTATTAACAAAATTAACCCAAATTGTTTTGATGTTTTAACGCCTAAAACATGCGGTAAAGTTTTTAGTTTTTTAGAATCGTAATTTACATCTCTAATATCAAAAGGAAGTGTAATGGCAATTAAAATAAAAAAACGTTGTACAAATTCAATCCAAACATTTTTATCTAGTGCAATATTCGCTTCATCCAAAGCAAATAATACACAAATAGCTGCCCAAGAAATTGCAATGCTAAAAATTTTTATGGATGGAAAATTTCTAAAAGAAACTTCAATTTTCTCATTTTTATAAACAGGAACAACATAAAAAAAAGTTATCAATGCAAACGGAATCAATATAATAAGCGAATTAAAGTTAAAATTGGTAAAACCCAAAATATACCATATCCCTAGAGTTGAAAAAGCCGATAAAACAATCAAACTTTTTTTAAATTCATAAAACCATGTTTTCAACCAAATTAACCTACTTGTTTTAATTTCATAAAACCGAATAAAATTGTAAGAAACAACGATTGATAATGCAATAAAAACAGGCATTTTATAAGATGAGTTTTCAAATTTCAACAAAGAAATTTTAGCCATACAAAACCCAGCCAAAGCAA
The DNA here is from genome assembly GCF_004121075.1 of Lutibacter sp. HS1-25. Classification (GTDB taxonomy): domain Bacteria; phylum Bacteroidota; class Bacteroidia; order Flavobacteriales; family Flavobacteriaceae; genus Lutibacter. The sequence goes on along the minus strand of NZ_RHLN01000003.1, from coordinate 90,608 downwards.
CATGGATATTGCTAAAAATATAAAAGTCTTTTATTTTTTGTAAAAATTGCATTTGGCAAATGTAGCCAATTGACCAACGAACAAATAAAATGGTTAACAAAATATTACAATATGTAATAAAAATAGTATTTGAATACTTGTATTTTACGTATTTTTGTCAACCTAAAATTCACCTACTAATTACACTAAATGAGAACAGATTCTTTTGTTTTAAGACACGTTGGACCTCGTGAGAAAGGGGTTGAAGAAATGATAAAAACAATTGGAGTTTCATCAGTAGAAACTTTAATTGACCAAACCATTCCTGCAGATATTCGACTAAAAAACAATCTTAATTTACCAATCGCTATGAGCGAATATGAATACATGAGTCATATTCAATCATTGGCCGCAAAAAATAAATTATTCAAAAATTATATCGGTTTAGGATACCATCCAACCATAGTGCCAGGTGTAATTCAACGCAATATTTTAGAAAATCCGGGATGGTACACTGCTTACACACCTTACCAAGCTGAAATTGCGCAAGGTCGTTTAGAGGCTTTGTTAAATTACCAAACTATGGTTACCGAGCTTACTGGTATGGAGTTGGCAAATGCTTCGTTATTAGACGAAGGTACTGCCGCTGGTGAGGCAATGACTATGTTGTTAAACAACCGTACTAAAGAACAAAAAAAGGCAAATGCTGTTCAGTTTTTTGTTTCTGATGAAGTATTACCACAAACCATTGATGTTTTAAAAACCAGAGCCATTCCTTTAGGAATTGAGTTGATTATTGGAGATTTCCAAAAATTTGAATTCAACCAAAATGTTTATGGCGCAATTTTGCAATATCCATCAAAAAATGGTCAGGTTCATAATTACAGTGCTTTTGTTGAAAAAGCAAAAAGTGTAGATGCTAAAATTGCCGTTGCAGCCGATTTATTAAGTTTGGCAAATTTAGTTCCTCCTGGAGAATGGGGAGCCGATGTTGTTGTAGGAACTACACAACGTTTTGGAATTCCTATGGGATATGGAGGTCCACATGCAGGTTATTTTGCTACAAAAGAAATTTACAAACGTACACTACCTGGAAGAATTATTGGTGTAACCCAAGATAAAGACGGAAACCGTGCTTTGCGTATGGCTTTACAAACCAGAGAACAACATATTAAACGTGAAAAAGCAACTTCAAATATTTGTACCGCTCAAGTTTTATTGGCTGTTATGGCTGGTATGTACGGTGTTTTTCACGGACCAAAAGGTTTAAAATACATTGCAACTAAAATTCAGAATTTAACAACTACTTTAAATGAAGGAATTTTAAAATTAGGCTTAAAACAATTAAACTGTACTTATTTTGATACCTTAACTATTGAAGTTTCAAACACTTCAACAGTAAAAGAAATCGCAGAAAATAAAGGTATTAATTTTTATTACCCATCAACAAAACTTGTAAGTATATCTATCAACGAGACTTCAACTTTAAGTGATGTAAATGAAATTTTAGAAATTTTAGCCATTGCTGAAGGAAAAAATACAATTTCTTTTAATGAAGTTAAAGAAAATAACTTACCCGAAAATTTAAAACGCACCTCTACTTTTATGACCAATGAAGTTTTTGAAAACTACCATTCAGAAACTGAAATGATGCGTTATATTAAAAAATTAGAACGAAAAGATTTATCGTTAAACCACTCAATGATTTCTTTGGGTTCTTGTACTATGAAATTAAATGCAGCGACTGAAATGTTGCCTTTAAGCTGGCCACAATGGGGTGTTATGCATCCATTTGTACCTGTTGAACAAGCACAAGGTTATCAAGAAGTTTTTAAAGGATTGGAAGCTGCTTTAAATGAAATTACTGGTTTTTATGCTACTTCCTTACAACCAAATTCAGGTGCGCAAGGCGAGTATGCAGGTTTGTTGGTTATCAAAGCTTACCACGAATCTAAAGGCGATCACCATAGAAATATTTGTTTAATTCCGGCTTCGGCTCACGGTACCAACCCAGCTTCAGCAGTTATGGCTGGTATGGAAGTTGTAGTAACAAAATCTACCGAAAAAGGAAATATTGACGTGGAAGATTTACGTGAAAAAGCCGAATTATACAAAGATAATTTAGCTTGTTTAATGGTTACTTATCCATCTACCCACGGTGTTTTTGAAAGTACTATTAAAGAAATTACTGAAATTATTCACCAACGTGGCGGACAAGTATATATGGATGGCGCCAATATGAATGCGCAGGTGGGTTTAACAAATCCTGCAACTATTGGAGCAGACGTTTGTCATTTAAACTTACACAAAACATTTGCAATACCTCACGGAGGTGGCGGTCCTGGCGTTGGCCCTATTTGTGTGGTAGAACATTTAGCTCCATTTTTACCTTCAAACCCAATCATTCCAACTGGCGGAGCAACTCCTATTACAGCTGTTTCATCGGCACCTTGGGGATCGGCATTGGTATTGCTAATTTCATATAGCTATATTAAAATGTTGGGTACAAACGGCTTAAAAGAGGCTACAATTTATGCCATTTTAAATGCCAATTATGTAAAAGCTCGTTTAGAAAAACATTACAAAATTTTATATGCTGGAGAAAATGGTTTTGCTGCACATGAAATGATTGTAGATTTTAGAGAATTTAAAGCAAAGGGTATTGAAGTTACAGATGTTGCTAAACGTTTGATGGATTACGGATACCACGCGCCAACAGTTTCTTTTCCAGTAGCTGGAACACTTATGATTGAACCTACAGAAAGTGAAAACAAAGCAGAATTAGATCGTTTTTGCGATGCTTTAATAAGCATAAAAGGTGAAATTGATGCTATGGAAAGTGGCGATGTAAATAGTGCTTTAAAAAATGCACCGCATACACAAGAAATGTTAACTGCTAATGAATGGAATTTCCCATACACACGTGAGCAAGCTGCTTTTCCTTTACCATATATTAAAGAAAATAAATTTTGGCCATCAGTTAGAAGAGTTGATGATGCTTATGGAGATCGAAATTTAATTTGTTCTTGCAATCCTATTGAAGATTATATCAATTAATTTAAGCGTTTTTAACGCATATTACACTAAAAAAGCCTCACAAATACGTGGGGCTTTTTAATTTCAAAATAAATTAAATTTCAAAAATTACAGTTTTCTTAATTCAACTGCATTAAAAATTTCATTCATTCAAAAAAATAGGAAAAATTTCAATAATTGGTAAACCAGTAATATTAACATAAAAAATATAAGCAGTTCCTTTTTTACTATCGCTCAAAATAGTACTTTTGCATTTCGATATAAATCAAATATCCTATAATCATAATGAAAAAAATCACTAAAGAAACCTATATCAATTGGTATAAAGACATGCTTTTTTGGAGAAAATTCGAAGATAAATTAGCGGCTCTTTATATTCAACAAAAAGTTCGTGGATTTCTACATTTGTACAATGGTCAGGAAGCAGTACTAGCTGGTGCATTACACGTAATGGGTAAAAATGACAAGATGATTACAGCATACCGTAATCACGTTCAACCAATTGGATTAGGAGAAGATCCTAAAAGAATTATGGCTGAACTGTTAGGTAAGGTTACAGGAACATCAAAAGGTATGGGGGGATCTATGCATATTTTCTCTCCTAAACATAATTTTTATGGTGGTCACGGAATTGTAGGTGGACAAATACCTTTAGGTGCTGGTTTGGCTTTTGCTGACAAATATTTTGGTAGAGACGGTGTAACATTAACCTATTTTGGTGATGGTGCTGCGCGTCAAGGTTCTTTACACGAAACTTTTAACATGGCTATTACCTGGAAATTACCTGTTGTGTTTATTTGTGAAAACAATGGATACGCAATGGGAACTTCAGTAAGTCGTACTGCAAACCACGAAGATATTTGGAAACTTGGTTTAGGTTACGAAATGCCTTGTGGGCCAGTTGATGGAATGAATCCTATTAAAGTTGCTGAAGCAATGGAAGAAGCTATTGAAAGAGCAAGAAGAGGTGACGGACCTACATTATTAGATATTAAAACTTACAGATATAGAGGACACTCAATGAGTGACGCTCAACACTACAGAACAAAAGATGAAGTGGATGAATATCGTAAAATTGACCCAATTACTCAAGTGTTAGATGTTATTTATAAGAAAAAATACGCTACAGAAAAAGAAGTTAAAGAATGGGACAAAGAAGTTAAAGCTAAAGTTGATGAATGTCAAAAATTCGCTGAGGAGTCTCCATTCCCAGAAGCTCAACAATTATACGATATGGTGTATGATCAACAAGATTATCCATTTTTAAAACATAGATAGATGGCAGAAATTATTACAATGCCCCGTTTAAGTGATACAATGACTGAAGGAGTTGTAGCACAGTGGTTAAAAAAAGTAGGGGATAAAATTGAAGAAGGAGATATCCTTGCTCAAATTGAAACTGACAAAGCTACAATGGAATTTGAATCTTTTAACGAAGGTTACTTATTACATATTGGATTGCAAGAAGGGGAAACAGCTCCTGTTGATAGCTTATTAGCAATTATAGGTGAACAAGGTGAAGATATTTCTGCATTGTTAGCCGGAGGTGCTACCAAAACAACTGCAAAAGAAGAAACTCCAGCACCTGTTGCTGCTGAAAAAACTGATGCTGCTCCTGCTAAAACTGAAACTGCACCTGCTGCTGAAGCTTTTGTAGTTCCAGATAATATTACTGTTGTTACAATGCCTCGTTTAAGTGATACTATGACAGATGGTACTGTAGCTTCATGGTTGAAAAAAGTTGGTGACAAAGTTTCTGAAGGTGATATCCTTGCTGAAATTGAAACTGACAAAGCCACAATGGAATTTGAATCTTTTAATGAAGGAACATTGTTATATGTTGGTTTACAAGAAGGTGAAAATGCTCCTGTAGATTCTTTATTAGCCATTATTGGTGAAGCTGGAACAGATGTAACTGCTGTTGTAGCTGGATTTGGTTCTGTTGCTGCTGCTCCTGTAGCTGCTGCACCTAAAGAACAAGCTCCTACAGAATTTGTAGTAGAAAAAAAGAATCCTACAACAACCACAAATAATGCAAATACAACAGCTACTAAAAAAGTAAGCGCAATTAATTCTGAAAATGGACGTATTGTAGCTTCTCCTCTTGCAAGAGTTTTAGCTGAAGAAAAAGGAATAAACTTAGCAAAAGTTGTTGGTACTGGAGAAGGTGGTAGAATTGTAAAAACAGATATTGAAAATTACAATCCTGTTGTTGAAACTGCTGTTGCTGCTGCAACTGTTGTTGCTGCTCCTGCTGGAGAAATCAGTAGAACTGAAGTGAAAAATTCTCAAATGCGTAAAGCAATTGTTAAAGCGCTTGACAATTCTCAAACTACTGCAGTAAACTTTACTGTGACAATGGAAATTGACATGGACAATGCTATTGCATCTAGAGAAACAATCAATGCATTACCAGATACAAAAATATCTTTTAATGACTTAGTTGTAAAAGCTTGTGCTATGGCATTAAAATCGCACCCACAAATTAATACTGAGTGGACAAACGAACAAACTATCTACAACAATCACATCTCTATTGGTGTAGCTGTTGCTATTGAAGATGGCTTGGTAGTTCCTGTAATTCCTTTTACAGATTCTAAGAGTTTAACTCAAATTGGTGCTGAAATAAAAGATTTAGCAATCAAAGCTAAAAACAAAAAATTAACACCTGCTGAAATGTCGGGTTCTACTTTTACAGTTTCTAATTTAGGTATGTTTGGTGTAGATCATTTTACTTCTATTATCAACCAACCTAACTCAGCAATTTTATCTGTTGGTGGAATTAAACAAAAACCTGTTGTTAAAAAAGGAGAAATTGTTGTTGGAAATGTAATGACATTAACTTTAGCTTGTGACCACAGAACTATTGATGGTGCTGTAGGTGCTGCTTTTATGAATACCTTAAAACAGTATATTGAGAATCCAGTTGCTATGTTAGCTTAACATTTAGCTTCAAAATATTTAAAAACCCATTGTTTTCACAATGGGTTTTTTTAAACCCTAGTTTTAAAATAACAAAATATGACAATAGATATCCCAGGATATAAAAAAATTGAAATCAAAAATTTACTTTGCGACTTTAACGGAACAATCGCAAACAATGGTGAATTGATTTATGATATGGATTTGCTTATCAATAAACTATCAAAAAGCATCAAAATATATGTAATTACTGCCGATACATTTGATACTGTTGAAAACCAATTAAAACACCTAAATTGTGAGATTATAAAAATTTCAAGTGAAAATCAAAGTGAACAAAAATTGGCCATTTTAAAAGAATTAAACCCTTTAAATACAGTTGCCTTTGGAAATGGCAGAAACGATCAATTAATGCTAAAAGAAGCTATTGTAGGCGTTGGAATATTAGAAAACGAAGGTATTTGCACTTCAACTTTAATAAATGCAGATATTATTTGTAAAAACATTCACAATGCTTTTGAATTGCTTTTAACTCCCAAAAAATTAATTGCGACTTTAAGAAATTAAAAAAGCTTATCACAAAAGTTCTTAAGTCAACTTTACTAAGTAAATTGTTTGTGCATTTTTGGCATTAAGCATTAAAATACTACAATTTTTAAAGTAGAAAAGTTTATAAAATATCAAACAATAAAAAAGCCTTAACAAAAGTTAAGGCTTTTTTATATAGTGTAACAATATGCTTATTTTTTAAATTTAGCATATTTAGATTTGAACTTGTCAATACGTCCTGCAGTATCAATTAATTTAGATTTACCTGTATAAAAAGGATGTGATGTTCTTGAAATCTCTAATTTTACTAAAGGATATTCAACACCGTCAACTTCTAAAGTTTCTTTAGTATTTACTGTTGAACGAGTTAAAAACACATCTTCATTAGACATATCTTTAAATGCTACCATTCTATAATTTTCTGGGTGTATACCTTTTCTCATCGTAAACTCGTTTTAATGCTGTTTTTATTTTTAAGACTGCAAATTTAACTATATTTTTGAAACTTCAAACAAATAATTTATTTTATTTACATAAATCTTTCAAAAAAACTTAATTAAGTTATGTTACACAAATATTTTCTAGGTTTTACCCTATTTCTAGCAGTAATTTCATGTAAAAGTGAGTACAAATTTATATTAAATGCACCTAAAAAAATTCAATCTAATCAAGAATTAACCATTTCAATTTCAGAAAAAGGTAATAAACCAATCGATTCTGTTCAATTTTCAATAGGAAATACAAAAATAAAAAGCACAAACAATACTGCTACTTTAAATGTTAAAGATTACAAATTAGGAAAGCACACAATTAATGCTCTTGTTTTTTATGATCATAAAACTGAAAAAGTAACAAGCCCAATTTATATTATGGCAGATACGCCTCCAGCTATTTATTCGTACAAAATTGTAAATACCTATCCACACGACAAAGGTGCCTACACGCAAGGCTTAGAATATTATAATGGTTTTTTATATGAAGGCACTGGACGAAATGGTGAATCATCTATTAGAAAAGTAGATTTAACAACTGGAAAAGTTTTACAACAAAAAGATTTAGATGCAAAATATTTTGGAGAAGGCATAACTATTTTTAACAACAAAATTTACCAACTAACCTGGAAAGGTGGCCTTGGCTTTATATACAATTTAGACACTTTTGAAAAAGAAGGAGAATTTAAATATACCAAAAGTCGCGAAGGTTGGGGACTTACACATAACAACAAACAAATTATTAAAACTGATGGTACTGAAAATATTTGGTTTTTAAATCCTGAAACTTTGGTTGAAGAAAGCTATATTGAAGCTTATACCGATACACGAAAAGTTGAAAATTTAAACGAACTTGAATATGTAAATGGAATGATATATGCCAATGTGTGGCAACAAAATTCTATCTTAATTGTAAATCCAACCAATGGAAAAGTTGAAGGAGTTGCAAATTTAAACAGTTTAAAAGATTTAATTTTGAAAGAACAAAATTTAGAAGAACACGACGATGTTTTAAATGGTATAGCCTACGACAAAGAAAATAACCGATTATTTGTAACTGGTAAACATTGGGGTAAGTTGTATGAAATTGAGCTATTTAAAAAACAATAAACCTTTTAAATAAAATTTACCAATGCGCATATAAATTTTAAAATTAATTTATATGCGCATTTTATCTGGTATTTTTATCTCTAATATTTTTTATATTTACAAAAACTTACAAATGCGCTTTTGCTCTATTTTTATAATTACAATAACACTGCTTTTAACTTCATGCAGAGAAGATTTTTCAGCCGAACTTAGTTCGGGGAAACTTTTGTTTTCAAAAGATACTGTTTATTTAGATACCGTTTTTACCAATATAGGATCAAGTACTTATCAGTTAAAAGTTTACAATAAAGGCAATAAAAATATTTCAATTCCAACCATTAAATTAGGAAGAGGAGAAAACTCATTTTATCGCTTAAATGTTGATGGAGCTTCGGGTAAATATTTTGAAAACGTTGAAATTTCAGCAAAAGACAGCATCTATATTTTTATTGAAACCACAATCGATTTTAACAAAGTACCAAACCCAATTTATACTGATTCTATCGAGTTTTCTGGTGGTGGGTATTTTCAAGATATCAAATTAGTTACACTGGTTAAAGATGCTTATTTTTTATATCCTTCAAAAGATGCAAACGGCTTTATAGAAACCATACCTATTGGAATTGATGCTGAAGGTAAGGAAATTACCGTAAATGGGTTTTATTTAGAAGACAATACCACTTTTACAAATGAAAAACCATATGTAATTTATGGATATTGCGCTGTTCCTTCAACAAAAAAATTAACTATTGAAGCTGGTGCAAATATTTATTTTCATAACAATTCAGGATTAATTGTAGACAAAGACGCAACACTTATTATTAACGGAGAATTAAATAACGAAGTAATTATTGAAGGTGACAGATTAGAACCTGAGTTAAGTAATATTCCTGGTCAATGGGGAAGTATTTGGCTGCGATCAGGCAGTAAAAACCATAGCATTAATAACACCATTATTAAAAATGCAACTGCGGGTATTATTATGGATTCTATAGGTAGCACCTCTACCCCTACTTTAACTATTAAAAACACGCAAATATACAACAGCTCTAATTTTGGAATTTTAGGAAGAAACACCAATATTAAGGGAGAAAACTTAGTAATTAATAATAGCGGACAAGTATCTTTGGCTTGTACAATTGGCGGTACTTATAATTTTACCCACTCAACATTTGCAAATTATTGGAATAATGGCATTCGTCAGTTTCCAAGTGTTTTGATAAACAATTATTATTCATTTATCCAAGACAATGAAATAGTTGATCAAACTCGTGATTTATTGGCTGCAAATTTCACCAATTGTATTATTGAAGGAAATAACAGTATTGAACTTATTATAAATAAAGCTGAAGAATCAACGGTTTTCAATTACTTTTTTGAAAACAACCTGATAAAATTTAACGATTTTGGCAATTCTTATACCAATATTCCCGAATATAATTTTGAAGATACCAATCATTATTCAAACAATATTTTTAACGGAAAACCTGATTTTAAATTGCCTTACGAAAATGAATTGATAATTGGCGAAAAATCGGATGGTAAAGAAAAATCAGCGCTACAAGGAAGCATTAAAGTACCTTACGATATTTTAGGAACTCTAAGATCTGCACCAGCAGACATAGGTGCATATCAACATATTATTTTTGAAGAATAAATCATGAAAAACATCATTATTACAGGAACAAGCCGCGGAATTGGATTTGAACTGGCGCAACTATTTGCGAAAAATAGTTGCAATGTTTTAGCGCTTTCAAGAAATTCGGAAACATTAAAAGCTTTAAACATCAAAAATATTTCGACCTTATCTGTTGACCTTTCAAAAGAGGAAGATTTAAATCAGGTAACTGCATTTGTTTCAAAAAATTGGAAATCTGTTGATATTTTAATCAACAATGCTGGAAAATTAATTAGCAAACCTTTTAACGAATTAACTACTGCCGATTTTGTTGAAGTTTATCAAGTAAATGTTTTTGCAGTTGCTACATTAACCCAAAAATTATTGTCATTTTTAAAAAAAGGAAGTCATGTTGTTAATATTAGCAGTATTGGTGGCGTACAAGGCAGTATGAAATTTCCAGGTTTGGCAGCATATAGTTCTTCAAAAGGAGCATTGCTAACACTTACTGAAATGCTTGCTGAAGAATACAAAGAACAAGAAATTGCATTTAACGCCTTGGCACTTGGAGCTGTACAAACCGAAATGTTAAATGAAGCCTTTCCTGGCTACAAAGCTCCTGTTACCGCTTTAGAAATGGCAAATTATATTTATAATTTTGCATTGACAGGAAACAAATTTTACAACGGAAAAATATTACAAGTTTCTTCAACCACACCGTAATTAATGAGTAAAGTGCTATCAAAATATATTCCTGAAAATTCGGTTGATTTGGTTTTAGACATTCTGAAACAACACCCTATTGCCATTAAAATTGTGAACGATAGAAAAACAAAACATGGCGATTTTAGAAAAATGAGTGATGGAAAAGTTCAGATTACAATGAACAACAGTTTAAATCAGTATCAATTTTTACTTACACTTATTCATGAAATTGCGCACTTTACTACACATAAACAATTTAAAAGTGTAAAACCACATGGTTTAGAGTGGAAAGTAAATTTTCAACATTTAATGCTTCCATTTTTACAACCTTCTATTTTTCCAACAGCATTACTTCCGCATTTAGCAAACTACCTAAAAAACCCAAAAGCAAGTACAGGAAGTGATGTAAATTTAACGTATGCCTTAAAACAGTACGATGAAGATTTAGACAAAAATTTTGTTTTTGAATTGGAACAAGGCAGCTTTTTTATCTTCAACAATAAAACTTACAAAAAGGGAGCAATTAGACGAACTCGAATTGAATGTTTAGAAATGAGCAGTAAACGCACTTACTTATTCAATCAAAATGCCGAAGTAAAACCAATAAATCAATAGCTTCTAAAGTCCCACTTTTTAAAAGTCACTTTATTCATAAAAAATAAATTAAAAAAATCACTATATTTCAAAGTAAAATATAAATTTGTTAAAAAACTTTGAATATGGATAATATAGATAAAGATTTACCAATTGACAATCCTAACAACCATAACAACGAAGATTCTAGTCGTGATTTGCAAGCTATTTGGTCTAGCATAAAAAAGTTTTTATACGAATTACTTAATATCAAACATGATACCGATAAAAAAGGGACTATTGAAGATATAAAGGGCAATATTTCTATGAAAGGTCATACTGCCTGGGTATTGGTTTTTTCAATTTTAATTGCATCAATCGGATTAAATGTAAGTTCAACTGCAGTAGTAATTGGAGCGATGCTTATATCGCCTTTAATGGGGCCAATTTTAGGTATTGGACTATCTATTGGTATTAATGATATTGACACCTTAAAACGTTCACTTATCAATCTTGCCGTAATGGTTGGGTTGAGCTTAGCAACTTCATTTTCATTTTTTTTAATTCCTTTATTTAGAGCTGAAACACCAGAACTTTTAGCCAGAACTGCTCCTGATGTTAGAGATGTTTTTATTGCAATTGCAGGTGGTTTGGCATTGATTGTTGCAATAAGCCGAAGAAGTAAACAAACAAATACAATTGCCGGTGTTGCAATTGCTACAGCCTTAATGCCACCTTTATGTACTGCAGGTTATGGATTGGCTACCATGAATTTAAGCTATTTTGCAGGTGCTATGTTTTTATTTACTATCAACACTATTTTTATAGCGTTGGCAGCTTTTGTAATTGTAAAGTTTTTAGATTTTCCCGTTGTAAAATACCTAAATTCTGTAAAAAGAAAACGCATCGCTCAAACTGCATCAACCATTGCCATAATTGTATTTGCTGGTAGTATTTATATGTTTTTTAATTTATTTAAACAAAACCAATTTAAACAATCTGCAGACAAATTAATTAAAGATTTAAAAAGTCACGGCATTAGTATTATTGATGAAAATGATGAAAACATAGATTATAAAAACAAAACAATTACCATTTTTATTTATGGAAATAAATTATCTAATAACGATATTAATAACTGGAAAAACAAACTTCCTAGTTTTGGTTTAGAAGAAACCAACTTAATAATTAAGCAAGGTGTAGATGATTCTGATTTAAGACATGAAGTAAAATCGCTATCTGAATTATATGCTCGAAACCAAGAAATTATTTCATCTCGTGACGAATCTATCAAACAAAAAGAAGAAAAAATTAAATTACTAGAAAATGAGATTTCTAAATATTTAAAATCAGAAATCCCATTTATACAAATTAGTGATGAAGCAAGGGTAATTTACAATGGATTATCAGAAATAAGCTATGCTAAAACCATTTCCACAAATTTTAAAACAACTGATACTATTTTAAACTTTAATACAAAATGGTACGATTCTGTTCCAAATACAGTTTTTCAACAAAAACAGCTCGAAAATTGGTTAAAGATTCGTTTAAACACAAAAAAATTAAAAGTAACTAAAAATTAATTTTAATTAAAAATCAATTATAACTCCAAATCTAGGCAATATATTTCCAGAGTCATTTGCAATTTCTTCCATTAAGTAACGCGTATTGTCGGCTGGATCAACAAGATAGTTTCCGTCTGCATCTGTTTGTGCCAGTAAATATGGCTGCTCAACTGTTTGTGTTGCCAATATATTTTGAATATCGACATAAAAGTTCAGCGAAAAATGTTTCCAATACCAGGTTTTATCCAATCTAATATCCAACTGATGATACAAATCATATCTTTCTGTATTTAATAAAGTATAATCTAAAATACCGCTATTATTTACATTATAATTTACAATTAACGAAGATGCATCATAATCATATGGCGTATATGGTCTTCCGCCTACCATTCTAAATTTAGCACCCAACTCCCAGTTTTTATTGAATTTTTTTCCACCAGTAGCGGTCAATAAATTTCGGTTATCCCAAGAAGAAGGTACATATTGATTGTTCACATCTTTAAACTCACTTTTTACAAAAGTATAAGATAAAATTCCGTACAAACCGCTGTAAGATTTCTTTTGAAGAAAAACCTCAAAACCATATGATCTTCCTTGAGAGCTAGAAGTAACTTCTTCGTTTCCTATTACACCAAAATCAGCACCTAAATTTGCTAAACTCACTTGATTTTCAACAGAGAACGGATAATTACTATACCCTTTATAAAAACCTTCAACAGTAATTTTTGAACTCAAATCTGGTTTAAACTCTAAACCAGTAACCAAATGATTGGCAGTGATATAATCTAAACCATTTTGCTTGTTAACCAATACACCATCTACATCTCTGTAACCCATTACAGTATAAGACGGCAATTGATTGTAAATACCTGCGGAAGCATTTACTGCCCATTTTTGATCAAATGCATAAGCCAACGAAAGCCTAGGTGAAAACTGATTGAATAAATTTGACATTTTAGAACCATAATCAACCCCATCAAATCTAACACCAAAAGAAGCACTTAATTTTGAGTTGAAATACGTTTTAGAAATTTGACCAAACAAACTGTATTTAAACAAATTCAATTTTGAAGCATAATCTATAATTTCTACACCACCTGAATTGGCTAGTTTTTGAAATGTTGAATTGGTATACGTAACCTGTTCTAAACCTGTACCAAAATTTATTTTGTAATCCTTTTTTAAGGTTGAAGTGTTTTCATAACGCAATTTATTTTCAATTTCTCTTGAATTGTAATTAAGCAACAAATCATCAGAATCACCAGTGTTTCCATCGTATTTAACAATATCATTGTTCCATTCGTTTCTACTTACTACAACTTGCTGCATTGCTTTTTCACCATAATGCTTGTAAGACAAACCTGCTGTATAATTCCATTGATTTTGGGTAGGAATAACATTTAAAATATAAAGGTTTTTCTTTAAAACATCTTCATCAGTAACACCATCATTTACACCTTCATTTAATTTAAAATTATCAATTGCTCCCAAACCAATCAAAGAGATTTCATCTTTATCTGAAATTTGATGCTTTAAATTCAACTGAAAATCGTTGTAAGTAGGCAAAAAAGGCAATTTCAATAATTTAAACAAACCACTCAAATAAGATTGACGTGCAGAAGCTATATAAGTGGTTTTCTTTCCTATTGGGCCATCAATAGTAACACCAGCGTCTGAAGTTCCAACAGTCGCCCTTAAATTCAATTTATCTGGGTTTCCTTCCTTTTGCGTAAACTCAATTATAGAACTCAAAGCATTTCCTCTGTTTGCAGCAAAAGAACTTGAATAGAAATCGGCTTTTCTAATTAAATCAGCATTTATAATTCCAACAGGACCACCCGTAGAACCTTGCGTTTGAAAATGGTTGATTACAGGCACTTCAACACCATCTAAATAAAATTTATTTTCTGAAGGCGAACCACCTCTAATGATTATATCGTTTCTAAAACCAGGATTTGAAGCAACACCAGGAAACGATTGAATTACTTTTAAAACATCTCGATCACCACCTGGATTTTTTTCTATCTCTGCAATTCCAATAGATTGATACGACACAGGACTCTCTAAAGACTTTTTAAACAACTGACTTTGGATAACCACCTCGCTTAATTGTTCTCCTTCCTGAGACAGTGCAATTACAACATAAGGTGTTTTTTCTTTTGTTACCAAATAATCATCAGAAGATTTGGTTCCATAACCAATAAACGAAGCTTGAATTTTTAAATAACCTAAAGGCGCATTTTTAACTGTAAACTCGCCCAATTCGTTTGTATTAGCGCCAATATTTGTACCTAAAACCAATACATTTACAAAAGGCAAAGGCTCTCGAGTTTGAGCATCTATAACTTTTCCATTGATAACCCCTACATTTTGAGCAATTATAACCTGAAAACTAACTAATAAAAACAGACTTATACTTAAAAATAACTTCATATTAATATTTAAATTTATGCAAATATATCAATTTTGTTTAACATTTGATTTTTTTTATTAAACATTTTAAATCAAGGTTAAAAAAAAGCCTCAAAATTTAATTTGAGGCTTGTGGTGAGAGAAGGATTCGAACCTTCGAAGCTTGCGCAGCAGATTTACAGTCTGCCCTCGTTGGCCACTTGAGTATCTCACCAAAATTTAAAAAAAAGCTCCTCTAAATTGAGAAGCTTTTTGTGACCGGGCTGGGGCTCGAACCCAGGACCACCTCCTTAAAAGGGAGGTGCTCTACCAACTGAGCTACCAGGTCATTTTTTCCTTTTTAGCGGCTGCAAAGATATGGGTATTTTTCAATAAAACAAATATCTTTGTTATTTTTTTTCATTTAAATATGCCTCCCTAACTTTTTTAAATAAATTAGAAGAATAAACAAAATTTATAATTGCTTCATTCTCAGTTTTAAAAATCTCAGAATTGGATCCTTCCCAAGCTTGAACACCGTTTTTTAAAAAAATAATTTTTTCTCCAATTTCCATCACAGAATTCATATCATGTGAATTAATAACTGTAATTATATCATACTCTTTGGTAATTTCCTGAATCAAATTATCTATAACAGTAGCCGTATTTGGATCTAAACCTGAGTTGGGTTCATCACAAAATAAATACTTTGGATTCATTACAATTGCACGTGCTATGGCAACCCTTTTTTGCATCCCACCTGATAATTGTGCTGGAAATTTTTTATTTACACCTTCTAAATTTACACGGTTTAAAACAAAATTCACACGATCGCGCATTGCTCTAAAAGTTTGATCTGTAAACATTTTTAAAGGAAACATAATATTTTCTTCAATAGTTAAAGAGTCATATAAGGCTCCCCCTTGAAAAACCATCCCAATTTCTTGTCTTAATTGTCTGTGATCTTTAATAGATAATTCTGTATTTTTTCTGCCATCAAAAGAAATAAAACCTTTCTCAGGCGTATGTAAGCCTAATAAGCATTTCAGCAAAACAGTTTTTCCAGAACCACTTTGACCAATAATCATATTTGTCTTACCTTTTTCAAAAGTGGTAGAAATACCTTTTAAAACCTGTTGTCCGTTAAATTCCTTGTATATATTTTCAACTACTATCATCTATCCTAAAAGCATTTGGGTTAAAAAATAATTCATTAAAATAATTACAATACTAGTCCAAACTACAGCTTGCGTACTTGCCCTACCAACTTCTAGAGAACCCCCTTTAACATAATACCCGTGATATGAAGGGATTGTAGCTATTGCAAAGGCAAAAACCAATGTTTTTATAAGCGCATATTTTATAAAATAAGGGTTAAAGTCTAATTGCACACCATATATATAATCTTCAGAAAAAAACAAATCTGTCATTATTCCGGCAACATAGCCACCATAAATTCCTAAAAACATAGCCAATAAAATCAACAATGGATAAAAGAATAAAACAGCAATAATTTTTGGTAACACTAAATAATTTAAAGAATTGATACCCATTACCTCCAGAGCATCTATTTGCTCTGTAACTCGCATTGTTCCAATACTTGATGTAATATAAGACCCCACTTTTCCGGCAAGAATAACCGACATAAATGTTGGTGCAAATTCTAATATTACAGATCTTTTTGTAGCAAAACCTATCAAATATTTGGGTATAAACGGGTTGTCTACACTTAGAGCCGTTTGTATCGCAACAACACCTCCAACAAAAAAGGAGATAAACATTACTATACCAAGCGATTTTAAACCTAAATCTTCAATTTCTCTAAATAACATTTCTTTAAAAACCGACCATTTTTGTGGCTTTTTAAAGACTTGTTTTAACATTATAAAGTATTTACCTACATGTTCAAAGTAGTTCATTCAATTTCTTTTTGGCTAAAATATTAAATTAATATGATGATTGTTCTTTTTGTAACATAAAAATATTTGAGGTTTAAAAATTATCGTAATTTTGAAATCTTAGTTTTTTATTAAAAAATATGTTACAAATGAAGAAATTATTATTGTTATTTATAATTGGTTTTGCACTTGCACAATGTGCTGGTGTAAAATCTAAAACAAACAATTCATCCACAAATTCAGCTTCAATTTCTACATCAACTATAAAACGACCAAAATTGGTTGTTGGTATTGTTGTAGATCAAATGCGCTACGATTATTTGATTAAATTTTATAACAAATATGGTGAAAATGGCTTTAAATTATTGATGAATACAGGTTATAACTTACAAAACGTTCATTACAATTACATACCAACTTATACCGCAGTTGGTCACACTTCTATTTATACAGGAACCACACCTACAAACCATGGCATTATAAGTAATAATTGGTACGATAAGTTTGAAAAAAAATCTATTTATTGTGTTGACGATGACAAATACCAATCTGTAGGCGCTAAAGATGGTGGGCAAAAATCACCCTATAGAATGTTAACTACAACAGTTACAGATCAGCTTAAATTAGCCCAAAACATGAACGGAAAAACAATTGGAATTTCTATTAAAGATAGATCTGCTATTTTACCTGCAGGCCACACTGCAAATGCCGCTTATTGGTTTGAAGGTGGAAATACTGGTAAATTTATATCCAGCACATTCTATATTAATGAATTACCAAGTTGGGTAAACGATTTTAACAACTCAGGAATTGCTAATAGTTATTTAGAAAAAACTTGGGATACTTATTACGATATCAATACTTACACTGAATCTATTGCAGATAAAAACGACTTTGAAGAACCTTTTAAAGGAAAAGAAACTGCTACATTTCCTTATAATTTAGCTGAATTAAGAAAAAGCAACAACAATTACGATTTACTAAAAACAGTTGCCTTTGGAAATGATTTTACAACAGATTTTGCAAAAGCGACCATATTAGGCGAAAATTTAGGAAAAGGTGAATTTACAGATTTTTTAGCTATTAGCTTTTCAAGTACCGATTATGCTGGACATAGATTTGGAGTAGATTCTAAAGAAGTTGAAGACTCTTATATTCGTTTAGACAAAAATATTGAAGATTTAATTCAGTTTTTAAATAAAGAAGTCGGGCAAGGAAATTACACCTTGTTTTTAACAGCTGATCACGCTGCTATTCAAGTACCATCATATTTACAAACTTTAAAAATTCCTGGTGGTTATTTTGATTCAAAAAAATTCGTTGAGTTTGTAAACACCATTTCACTAACTCATTTTAATTCAACAGAAATAATTGAAGACATTTCTAATTATCAAATATTTTTAAATAAAGACAAAATCAAAGAACTCGATTTAGATATTTTAGAAGTAGAACAAGTATTTGTTGATGAAATTTTAAATTTTGAAAACGTTTATAAGTCTGTAAGTGCTCATACGCTTCAGGCAACATCATTTACTTCAGGAATTTTACAAACTTTACAAAATGGTTACAATCAAAAACTTTCTGGAGATATTTTATACGTACCAAACCCAACAACAATTACCTACTCGCATATGGGAAGTACCCATGGATCGGGTTATAGTTACGACACTCATGTGCCGTTAATTTTTTACGGTCAGGGAATCAAACAGGGAGCTTCAAATGAATACTATCCAATAGTTGACATTGCTCCTACTATTTCAAGTTTATTAAAAATTGAGCAACCAAATGGCACAACTGGTAAAACCATTACTGAAGTTTTGAAATAAAAAAAAGAGCAGAGAAAATAGTAAAAAACTTTTGGAATTTATAAATTTCATTACATCCAAAAACTTAAAATATTAGCAAAAAAAAATCCTCTTTCGAGGATTTTTTTTTAATATCTATAAACAATAGCGTTGATGTTCATTCCCGCTCCAACCGAAGCTAAAATTACTACATCGCCTTTATTAAGTTCTTGATCTTCCATTTGACCTCTTTTAACCAAATCAAACAAAGTAGGTACTGTTGCAACAGAACTGTTACCTAACTTATGAATGCTCATTGGCATAACACCACTTGGAACTTTAGATTTATATAAACGGTAAAAACGTTTTAAAATAGCTTCATCCATTTTTTCGTTAGCCTGATGAATAAATACCTTTTTTACTTCAGAAATATCAACACCACTTTTATCTAGTGCAGCTTTCATAGCTAAAGGCACGTGGTTAAGTCCGTATTCATATATTTTTCTACCAAGCATTTTAATGTATCTTACGTTTGGATCTTCAGTTTTACTAAATGATTCTCCAAAATACAAATAATAACATTCTTCAGTAGTATGCGTTTGTGTGGCGTGACTTAAAATTCCAGAAGGAACATCACTTTCAACACCTTCAACAATACAAGCACCTGCACCATCAGCAAAAATCATGGAATCTCTATCAAAAGGATCAACCACTCTTGAAAGAGTTTCAGTACCAATTACCAAACATTTTTTTGCGATACCAGCTTTGATAAAAGCTTCAGCTTGAATTACACCTTGCACCCAACCTGGACAACCAAATAAAATATCGTAGGCAACACAATTTGGGTTATTAATTCCTAAATTAAATTTTATTCTTGAAGCTAAACTTGGTAAAACATCACATTGAATGGTTCCACTTTTAACATCTCCAAAATTATGAGCAACAATAATATAGTCTAATTCTTCTTGATCTATTCCAGCATCTTCAATTGCTTTTTGAGCAGCAAAAAATCCTAAATCTGATGAATTTAATTCAGGTTCAGCATAACGCCTTTCTTCAATACCTGTAATGGATTTAAACTTATCTATAACAATGTCATTCTCGTACGCAAACGGAGTACCATCATCATTTAAAAAATTAGCATTTAAAAAATCTTCGTTTTTTTTAACTATTGAAGGAATATGGCTTCCTATACCTGTTATAACTGAATATGTACTCATTTAAAATAATTGTATGTAAAAAAATCTTGTAAATGTACTAATATATTACTTATTAATCTCCAAAATTTTAATTTTCATTACGGTGGCTATTGACAAAGCTCTTGATTTTGCTGTATGTGCCATTGCTCCATCAAACAATTCGTCTACAGATTGATTAAAACTTGATAACCAATGTGTAAAATGAATCGTTTCAAATGGCATTTGAGACTGTAAATCTAGGTGTGGTTGCATTGCATTTTTACGATACTCACCCGTGTAAAAAAGGATATTACTCCAAAAATCAACCAAGGTTTGCAGATGCGTTTCTAAGTGAACTGGATTTTTAAACTCTTCAAAAAAATGACACATTACCTTATCATTCATCAGTTTAACATAAAACGTTTTTACCAATAAATAAATATCATCTCTTGATTCGATATCTTTTTTTTCCAAATTCAATTTTCTTTAAAATGACAATAAAATTAACAGAACAACTTTTTCTGTCTACTACTTTTAACTTTTACAACAACGATTTATCGAATGCCATTGGAAGCAAATCCAACACAGAATTGGTTTTCATCACATTTCCAATTTCACCCATAAAATATACAGCTATTTTATCTTCTTGATTTATTTCGTATTCAGAAAGTGTTTGCCTGCAAGCCCCACAAGGTGAAACAGGCTCATTCACCACCAAAGTTGCTGAACTTGCTGAAATAGCCAATGCAAGTATTTTTTGGTTTGGAAATTCAGATGAAGCTTTCCAAATAGCAACCCTTTCGGCACAGATTCCTGAAGGATATGCTGCGTTTTCCTGATTGTTGCCCGTTATAATTGAACCGTTTTCTAACAATAAAGCTGCGCCAACCTTAAATTTTGAATAAGGCGCATATGCCATTTGTTTGGCTTCAATTGCTTTATTCATTAATAATTTTATATCAATGGGCAATTCATCAATAGATTCAAAAACAGTAATTTGTGTTGTTATCTCAAGTTGTTTCATTAAAAAAAAGCTTAGTAAATTTCATATAATTCTCCGAAGTCGAAAGATAATGAAAATCTAAGTGTATTTTCTAAAGGATTGTTAATATCTGCTGTATTGAATAAATAAGAAAGATCTAAACGAGCACTTTTAAACTTAAAACCAGCACCAAGAGTCATAAATTGACGAGAACCTTTGAATTTACTTTCGTGAAAATAACCTGTTCTTAAAGAAAATGCATCGTTGTACATATATTCTGCACCAAGTGCCCAAGTTATTTCTTGCATTTCTTCTTTTCCACCTCCAGGTGCATCAGAAAAAGAACCAATCATTCCTTCAAAAAACCCTTTATCAGGTTGTAAATATTTACCATCTCCAAAAGGTACATTTGGCGTAGGCACTAACAATTTATTAAATTCGGTTGTTAATGTTACTTTATTATAATTGTCTAAAATAAAATCAAAACCACCACCCAATCTTAAATTAGTAGGCATATAACTTTCTTGTCCATCTGTTGAATAAGATACTTTTGGACCCATGTTTGAAATATTAAAACCTGCTCGCCAAACACCATTAAAATCTCCAAAATTTTCTTCATCAGATTGATAAAAACCAGAAATATCAACTGTAAAAGTATTTACCGGAGTAATTACTGTGTTAGCCGATTCAATACCTAAATCGGAACGCACATAGCGTAAAGTAATACCCATACCATAGTTTTCACTTAATTTTAATGAGTAAGCTCCGTCTAATGAAAACTCATTTAATTTTTCTGTTCCTGTTGGAACTCCTCCTGAATCTGTTAAATCAATTTCACCTAAATTAAAATAATTTAAACTAGCTGACCATGAAGATCTTTCGTTAATTCGGTTTGCAAAATTTACACCTCCTAAAAACACATCGTTTGTTAGTTCTTGAAGCCAAGGCGTATAGTAAATACCTAATGAATATTGAGCTGGCATAAATGCATATTTTGCAGCATTGTAATGTTGCGAAAATGCATCAGCAGATGTTGATGCTCCAATATCTCCCAAACCACCTGAACGAGCATCAGGTGCAATTAATAAAAATGGTGCCGCTGTTGGAATTGGATTTGGTTGTTCTTGAGCGTATAAATTTTGTAAAGCTATAACAGCTATAAAGGTTAAAAAGGTTATTTTTTTCATTAATTATTTTGATTATTTTCAATAAATTTTATTGAAGTATTACTAATTTTTCTATTTTTTCTGCTTTTATATTTGAGTCTACTGCTTCAACTTTTAGTTTATACACATAAACTCCTTTTCCTATTTTTGAACCAAAATCGTCCAAACCATTCCATGATATTGATCTTGATAAATTTCCTTCAGTTTGAACTGCTTCATTGATTGTTTTTACCAATTTACCCGAAACAGTAAAAATTTGAACCTGTACATTTAACAATTGATTTGGTTTATTATGACCAAACCAAAACTCTGTATAAGTACTAAATGGGTTTGGATAATTTAACACATTGGTTAAAACCAAATCACTATCGTCAACCACCACAAAAGAAAACGTAGATTCTGATAAGTTATTGTAAGTATCCCATACTTTTAAAGAAATTGTATGAGGCCCCACTGAAAGGTTTCTAAAAGGATAGGTTACCTTTCCCTTTTTATAAGTATCTAAATCGGTTTCATAAAAATCGTTTAAAATTATTGGATTGTATTGATCTCCGTCTAAAATAGCAATTATATCGTGATCTACTGCCGTAATAGATGTATTTATACCATTTTCATCTTCTAAAACAGCTATAAAATTTGGAGACTCATTGGTATTTCCACCTTCAACAAAGTTTAAGTCATTCATATACAACTGAATGGTTGGACCGGTTGTATCTTCAGGAGCGTCGTTATTAATTCCACCTACTACAATATCCAAATTATAACCTGCCTTATCTATACTTTTATTGGTTGCGTATAAACTTAATTTTCCTTTTCCGTTAGCAACTTTAATATCTTTTGACGCAACAAATTCAAATGCAAACAGGCCGTTTTCAACTTTTGACCTTCCTGTAAATATTTTACTTTCCAAAACATCAAAAAACATTACAAAATTGTGATTGTCATTATCCAATGTTTTAGTTAAAATAGGTTTATCAAAAACCGTTACTTCAAATTCACCATTAAAATCATTTAAAACTGTTCCAAAATCATCTGTAACTTCACCTTCAAATTTAACAAAAGACAATGCTTTAATGGTATCTAAAGACTGATTGATATCTACACCATTCATTTTTGTAATACGCACATTTGGTTTTGGTATGTTAAGAGGCATTGCTGGATCGCCAAAATAATAAATAAAAAACCGTTGATTTGTTGAAAACTGATTTTTAACATTTAACAAAGATGCTGCAATGGTATAGTTTTCATTGTTGAAATTTAATAAAGGTTTTATCAAACGCTCGTTAAACGACTGTCCTACACTAATATAAATTTCTCGAGTTGTTGAAATTAACGATGAAGAACCGCCTTTGGCATTCCATATTAAATATTCACCTGCTGTTTTTCGTAACGGATTATCAAATCTAGTAAATTCACATGTTACAGTTACAAATAAAGGCATTTTAACACTATTGTTATAGGCCTGAATTTCTGGTACTGTTAAAATTCCTTCAGCTGCCCAGCCACCTTCACCTCCATGTCCAAAATAATCAACTAACAAAGTACCCTTTTCAACTTGATTTGTAATATCTACATTTACAGTTGGATATTTATTTCCTCCCGATGAACTTACTTGTACATAAGCATCGGCATATATTTTTTTCAAATTAAAAACAGGCTTATTGGCAGCAATTGTATCTGCTAATTTTTCCATACTTACCTCAATAATAGATTCTCCTTCAGCATCTATATCATCAGCAACCAATGTAATTTGATTGCGCCAACTCCCAAAAGAATTTGCACTGTAATAATTCAATATTTTATTTACAACCTGACTAGCCTGTAGAGGTTCAGTTACTGGAATTCTACCTGTTGCAATATCCTGACGATCAAATGACCCCAAACCTCCTTCATTTTCATCCATCATTCCATAATAATCATCTGTAACATACGATGATGCCAAATTAAAACTTTCATAAGCTTCAAATACCGGAACAACATTGTTATTACCGCTAATTCTATCTTTATAATCGTACGATGCATCTCCAAAAAGACAAATGTATTTTAACTGATTTGTAGTTGCATTGGTATATAAATTTCTTGCAAAATCTCTAATAGCCGTTAGATCTGGTGCCCCCGAAGAAAATTCATTGTAAATTTCTTCTAAAGAAATTACCTTGACAATTAAATTTGAATTTTGCACATGATAATCGGCTAATTTTTGAGCAACATCCATCAAATATTTTTTGGTAACAATAATATAGTCTACATTATTTAAGCTATGTAAATTTTGATTTACAACTTTTGAAACACTCAATCGTTTTGGCAGGTAATAATCACTTGAATTTAATGCAATATATTCGTGATTTACACCTCCGTTTACTTTAAAATTAAAAGTTGAAGCACTTGACTGATTTTCAATATTTATAGGTTTTAAAGGGTTTGTAACATCCCAAACCGCTTCAACACCCGAACCGTTTTCAATAACAAACTCAAATATTCCATTGGTTTTATTTGTGTTGAAATTTCTAAATGAAAATTGTTTTCCCAAAGATTTTAACTGCTTCAATCCTAATACTTCTATATAATCTAAATAAGCATTTGCTGAAGGATTTCCATTATTATTGTAAGTTATTTTAATAGGTACTGAATTTCCAGACATGGTTAATTTTCCACTACCTCTACTAGCTGATGCATGGTTTAAACCAAAGCTTGCCCCCAAATTAAAATTAAACAAATCTTGGTTATTTACCTTAACATTCATTTGAGTTGTTATTGAAGACTCTGCTACACTACGAACCCTTACTGTTAAATCTTTAGATGAATCAATATTATTAAAAGGTATTGAATAAGAATGTTCATTTTGAATAGAATAATTATCTCCAAACCACTGCTGACCAACAGCAAAAAGGTTTACTTTATCGACTTCAAAAAAAGTAAAATCATCAAAATTTGAAACTTGAAAATCAGCATCCTCAGTTATTGGAGTTTGATTTGCTATTCTTAAACCTTCAGAAGTACCTACAGTAATAAAATAATAAGCCTCATCAGAAAAAATATTGTATTGATGCTCTAACCCATCTAAGGTGTTATTTGAGTTAAACCATTTATTAGGACCTTGACCATAAAATAAAATATAATCATTATTATCAAAACTACCATCATCTTCACCACTTACAAAAATGGCATTTTGCTGTAAATCGTTGTGTCTAAATTCGCTATTTTTAAAAGGTAACATTGCACCTCCATTACCATAAATTTGAATATTTTTTGGGTTTATCCCATTTACATTCATTCCTAAGCTTTGCAAAAAAGATTTGTCTATTTTAAAAACACCAGTTGTATCTATACTAAACTTATACCAATCACCCGAAGCTAAAACCGAATTTTTAACAGCTGCTTTTTTGGTTTGCTTATTTTGAGCTTTAGAAATTTCGTATTCAAGATCAAATGATACTACTTTTTTTAAACCTTTTTCGTCTTTTACAACAGGAACAAGGACTAAAACAGCTTTAGATTTATCCCTTTCATTAGTAATATTGAAGCTAATTTCTAACTCGGTATTTAATTTTACAGGAGAAACAATACTTTGAGAAACATTGGTAATACGTTCGTATTGTACATTTTTAATGTTGAAATTTTGAAGAGTCATTCCGTATTCTACCTCCCATATTTCAGAAAAAGCTGGATTTAAATTAACGTCTAAAAAATTTCCTTCAACCAACACAGTGCTAACCTTAAAGCTTTTAAACACCTCAATATTAGCACTTTCATTCCATTTTAATCGAAAACTTTTTACTTCTATTTGTTGAGCAAAAATTACATTTCCAACCAAAAATAATATGACTATAATTATATTTCTTAATTGTTTCATCTAAATAATTAACGATAAATTATTCATGTTATTTTTATATATTGCAACAATACATATAATAAAGAAGAAATACAATCGTTAAAACAAAACATGACTGATTTATTTTTATTAAATTTATTTCTTGTAGAAAAATTTATTTAACGTAAATTGCGCCAAAATGGAAAACCCTATTAAGTTAAAAATGAATATGAACAGTTTATTTACTATGACTAGAATACATTTATTAATTTTTGTTAGTATTGCGCTTGTTAGTTGCCATAACAGAAACCCTAGCAACACCAATTCACTAACAGGATGGAGCTCAAAAGACAAAGCCAATGCTGGATTTTCTGAAAACGATGATTACAAAGGGCAAACTGCACCTCCAGGAATGGTTTTAGTTGAAGGTGGCTCATTTACTATGGGTGAAGTGCAAGACGATGTAATGTTTGATTGGAATACAACACCTGTAAAACAACAGGTTCGCTCGTTTTATATGGATGAATGCGAGGTTACAAACTCTGAATACTTATTTTATTTAGAGTGGATGGAAAAAGTTTTTCCACCAAATGATCCAAATTACAAAGCCATTTACCAATCTAGTGTACCAGATACACTTGTTTGGAGAGATGTTTTAGGATTTAATGAGTTATTAACTGAAAACTACTTAAGACATCCTGCATATGCTAATTATCCTGTAGTTGGTGTTAGTTGGTTACAAGCAAATCAATATTGCAAATGGAGAAGTGATCGTGTAAACGAAAAAATATTGATGGATAAAGGTATTTTAAATGACCTTTATGGAATGGATTCTACTAAAGTGCAAGGAAAAAACAACTTTAATACAGAAGTTTATTTATCTAACCCTAAATTGTTATTTGAAGGTGATTCAACAATTTACAATTATGGAAGATCTGGAGATTTAAGACAAGTTAAAGTTTCTGATGGTGTATTGGCATTAAAATTTAGATTACCAACTGAAGCCGAATGGGAATATGCTGCAAAAGCAATTGTTGAAAACAGAGAATATAACAACATTAGAGGTCGTAAAAAATACGCTTGGAAAAGCAAATATACACGTAACGCTGCATCTAAATATCAAGGAGACCAGTTAGCCAACTTTAAACTTTCTAAAGGTGATTATAGTGGTGTACCAGGTTGGAGTAATGATGGAGCTGATATTACAATTCAAGTAAAATCTTATGAACCAAATGCATTTGGATTGTATGACATGTCTGGTAACGTTGCTGAGTGGGTTGCTGATGTTTACAGACCAATAATAGATAACGATGCCAACGATTTTAATTATTTTAGAGGGAATTTATTCACCAAAAAAATGATAGATGCTGAAGGTAAAGTCGTTATTATTGATGATAATTCTGTTGAATTTGACACTTTAGACAACGGTCAAATGGTTCCAAAATATATGCCAGGAGAAATTAAATATATTCCAATCACCAAACGTGATGCTTATATGCGAAATAATTACGAAAAAGCATACAATGTTAACGCAAAAGATGGTGATTTAGCATCTACAAAATCTTATGAACAAGACGAAGATGAAATGGAATCTGCTCCTAGAATGTACAACTCTCCAGTAAAACCTCGTGAAATTGGGGAAAGCGGTTTAATAATACAACAATATGACGAAAAGGTTAGAAACACTTTAATTAGCGACGAAACTAGAGTTTATAAAGGTGGATCTTGGCAAGATAGAGCTTACTGGTTAGATTCTGCTCAAAGACGCTATTTACCACAATATATGTCGACTAACTTCATTGGTTTCCGTTGTGCAACAGACAGAGTTGGTTCTATGACTTATAAACGAAGAAAACCATCAACGACAAAAGTTAGATATTAAACTAATTTAACATATACAAAAACCTCACTGAAAAACTCAGTGAGGTTTTTTTTATATTTACCGTTAAAAAAAAATTTCCAAACAGTTATTTAAAACCTATTTAAATGAATATTGAAAATATTTATACGCTTTTTTTAGAACACAAATTAATTGATACCGATACTCGTAAAATAAGACACGGAAGCTTATTTTTTGCATTAAAAGGCGATAACTTTAACGGAAATGAATTTGCCAATGAAGCTATTGGTAAAGGTGCTAGTTTTGCTATAATTGATGAAAAAGCATATCAAACCAGCGATAAAACAATTTTAGTTGAAAATGTTTTAAGTACATTACAAGAATTGGCTAACTATCACAGAAAACAACTAAACACAACTATTATTTCACTTACAGGAAGCAATGGTAAAACAACTACCAAAGAGTTGATTAATGCTGTTTTGTCTAAAAAATACAAAACAACCGCAACTGTTGGTAATTTAAACAATCATATTGGAGTTCCTTTGACTTTACTTTCAATGACACCAGAAACCGAAATTGGCATTGTTGAAATGGGTGCAAATCACCTAAAAGAAATTGAGTTTTTATGTAAGATAGCAGAACCAAATTTTGGTTATATTACAAATTTTGGCAAAGCACATTTAGAAGGTTTTGGAAGTGTTGAAGGTGTTGTAAAAGCAAAATCTGAATTGTATGATTTTTTGCGAAATACAAATAGAAAAGCCTTTATAAATACTGATGATGTTAAACAAGTTACACAATCTAAAGGCATAGAAACAATTGAATTTAACAGTGATACTGTAAGCTTTATTGAAGCAAACCCGTTTGTAGTTGTCCAATTTAAAAATACAACAATCAACAGTCAATTAATTGGCAAATACAATTATAACAATATTGCGGTAGCTATTGCTATTGGTAATTATTTTAATGTATCTACAGATGATATTAAAATTGCCATTGAAAATTATATTCCATCAAACAATCGTTCTCAAATACTTTTAAAAGGAACAAATAAAATTATTTTAGATGCATACAATGCAAATCCAAGTAGTATGCAGGCTGCACTAGAAAACTTTAACCAATTAGCCGACAAGCACAAAGTTATATTTCTAGGAGATATGTTTGAGTTGGGTAATGAAAGTGCTTTAGAACATCAAAAAATAGCTGAATTAGCTACTTCACTTGATTTTGAAGAAGTACATTTAATAGGAAAAGCATTTTCTACAACGAGTGTAAAAAATGCTTTTGTTTATGAAAGTTTTGAAGCTTTTAAAACTTCAAAAATTAGTTTTTTAAACAATACTACAATTCTAATTAAAGGTTCCAGAGGAATGGCTTTAGAAAGAATTTTAGATTTGCTCTAACTTAAGTTGTTCTCTGTGGTATTCAATTAAACCATCTATAGGACGCCTTACAATGTTTCCAATTTCAATATTATTTAAATTGGCAACATGTTTTATAGCGTCTTGCGCAAAATAGGCAATAGAACCAACAAAATGTACTGGAAGACTTTTAGCTTCAGGGTAGGTCAAAATTCTATTTTCAAAGAATTCTGTCATTCCTTTACGCAAAACTTCATTAAAGTAATCATTTCTTTCATTTCTTAAAATAAACTCTACAAATTTGGCCAAATAAGCATTTGGATTTTCATTTTTGTAGATATTCTTTTTAATAACATCAGCATCTAAATCAAATTGCGTTTCAAAATGTTTCGCAAGATTACTAGGCATTCTGTTATAAAAATAATCGAGAATTAATTTTTTTCCAAAATAATTACCACTGGCTTCATCCATTAAAATATATCCTAATGAAGGGATTCTTGTCTCAACCTTTTCACCATCAAAATAGCTACTATTAGAGCCTGTTCCAAGAATACAAACTATACCAGGTTTTGTAGTTACTGCATAAACAGCAGCGTAAGTATCTTCTCTTACAACAACTTTAGCATTCACAAAAAATGATTCAAAAACAGCTTTTAGCAGCAATGACAACTTTTCAGTTCCACAACCAGCTCCATAAAAATAAACCTCTGTAACCTGATTTTTACAATCTAACAGCTCTTTATTTTCTTGAATTCTACTTGTCATTAGGCTTTCACTAAGAATTTCAGGATTTAAACCTTCAGTTCTGGTTTTAAAAACCTGAACGCCATATTTATCTAGTAAAATCCAATCGGCTTTGGTTGAGCCACCGTCTGCAATTAAAATCATTTTTTGTGAATTATATATATTAATTACTTAACGTTTGCAATGTAAGTAGCTAAGTCAACTAATTTAGTTGAATAACCAAACTCATTATCGTACCAAGAAACCAATTTAAAGAAGTTATCATTTAAAGCGATTGAAGCATCAGCATCAAATACACTTGTCATTGATTCAGAAACGAAATCTTGAGAAACAACAGCTTCTTCAGTATAACCTAAAACACCTTTTAATTCATTTTCTGAAGCAGCTTTTAAAGCAGCTTTTACTTCAGCCCATGATGCAGATTTTTCAGTTCTTACAGTTAAATCAACTACTGATACATCTGGAGTTGGTACTCTAAATGACATACCTGTTAATTTTCCGTTTAATTCAGGAATTACTTTTCCAACAGCTTTAGCAGCACCAGTTGAAGAAGGAATGATATTTGCTAATGCACTTCTACCACCTCTCCAGTCTTTTCTTGAAGGACCATCAACAGTTAATTGAGTTGCAGTTGTAGCGTGTACAGTTGTCATTAAACCTTCAACAATACCAAAGTTATCGTTAATTACTTTAGCTAAAGGAGCTAAACAGTTAGTAGTACAAGAAGCGTTAGACACGATAGTGTTAGCTGCAGTAATTTCTTTATGGTTTACACCCATTACAAACATTGGAGCATCAGCAGAAGGAGCAGAAATTGCTACTTTTTTAGCACCAGCAGTAATGTGTTTTTGAGCACCTTCTAAACTTGTAAAGATACCTGTACAATCTAATACGATTTCAGCACCTACAGCATCCCATTTTAAATCTTCTGGATTACGTTCAGCAGTAATTCTAATTTCTTTACCATTTACAACTAAGTTTCCGTTTGCAACTTCAACAGTTCCGTCGAATTTACCGTGTACAGAATCGTATTTTAATAAGTAAGCTAAGTGCTCAACATCTAATAAATCGTTAATTCCAACTACTTCTACATTTGGTCTTGCAGCAGCTACTCTAAAAGCTATTCTTCCAATTCTACCAAATCCGTTAATTCCAATTTTAATTGTTCCCATTTTATTAATTATATTTAATTTTTGTTTTTATTCTAATTTATGAAGTTATTTCAGCTACTTTAAGTAACTCTTTGTCTATTTCGTTATCCAATTTAATGGCTTTGTTCAATCCGGTTAGTACTACTTCGTTGTTAATAACACCTACCATAACACCTGAAACTCTATCAAGCAAACATTCAACAGCTGCAACACCTAACCTACTAGCTAAAACCCTGTCAAAGCAGCTTGGAGAACCACCTCTTTGCATATGACCAAGTACTGAAACTCTGATATCATAAATTGGGTATTTTTCTTTGATATAATCAGCTAATTCAAAAACACTTTTACCTATTTTCTCACCTTCTGTTACAACAACAATACTTGATGTTTTACCTTTATCTCTACCTTTTCCAAGTGATTCTTCTAATTTTTCAATACCAATTTCCTTTTCCGGAATTAATATTTCTTCAGCACCAGATCCAATTCCTGCATTTAATGCAATAAAACCAGCATCTCTTCCCATAACCTCAACAAAAAATAATCGGTTATGTGAACTTGCAGTATCTCTAATTTTGTCAATTACTTCTACAACTGTATTTAAAGCTGTATCGTAACCAATGGTATTATCTGTACCGTAAATATCGTTATCAATAGTACCTGGTATTCCAACAACTGGGAAGTTGAATTCTTGAATAAATTTTAAACCTCCTGTAAAAGTACCATCACCTCCAATAACAATAAGTGCTCCAGCGCCAACTTCTTTTAAATTTTCGTGGGCCTTTGCTCTTCCTTCTTCGGTCATAAATTCTTTAGATCTAGCCGACTTTAAAATAGTACCACCTTTATTGATGATATTACTTACTTGACGACCAGAAAGTGGTTCAAAATCACCTTCTATCAATCCTTGGTATCCTCTATAAATACCAACACATTCTATTCTATAATAAGTACAAGCTCTAACTACAGCTCGTATGGCAGCATTCATACCTGGAGCATCACCTCCTGAAGTTAAAACTGCTATCTTTTTTATTGGTTCATTCATTAGTTAAAATTATTCTTCAAAATTACTTTTAAATCAATTTTTTTCCTATTATTTACCTCTTTATTCACTAAAACGATTTCGGTAAAAAACTAGTTAAAAGACACCCTTTATTTTACTTAAAACTTAACATCCTCAAACATTTACATAAAATTTAATGAATTAGGATGAAATACAAAAATACCTATTTAAACCTAAAAAAAAGCTAAATAAAACCTAAATTATTAAAAAAGTCGTCTCATAAAAAAACGCCTTGAAAAGGCGTTTTTTACGATTATTAACAATAAAAATATCGCTATTACTCAACTTTAAATATGTAAGAAGACAAGGTATCTAACTGTATATTTATAGATCCAATTCCGTTTTTAACAACTAGGTTTTTACTTGTTTCACCATATAATTGATCTTTTACAGTATAATTTCCATCTTTTAATTTCCAATATTTTATTATTTCTGAAGGAATTTGAAGATCCAAATCGTAATTTACCAAATCATCAAAATTTGAAATCACAATTAGTTTTTCATTTTCAGACCAACGTACAAAAGAAAATATTTTACGTGAATAATTTGCTACATTTTGACGGTTGTAAGTATGAATTTCAGCATAATTACCCATCAAAGCTTCACTATTTATGGTAAAATTTAATAAACGTTTGTAAAAATCTCTTAATTCTTTTTCATTATCAGTTGACAAACCTCCATCAAAATTGTGATTGTTTACCCAACGTTGAAAAGTAGGAACACCCACATAATCAAATATTGAAGTACGTGTTGGCGATCCAAATCCTGCGTTTTCAGCTCCAGGCTCGCCTACTTCTTGCCCAAAATAAATCATTGTTGGCGATGTACTTATTGTTGCAGAAATCACCATTGCTGGCTTGCCTTTTTCAGCGGTACCTGCAAAATCTGGACTTGCAATACGTTGTTCATCATGATTTTCTAAAAAATGCAACATATTGTGCTCAATATCTGCTTTATAATCTTGTATTCCAACAATATGGTCTGTCCATCCGTGACCTTGCATAATATTTTTAATTGTATCGTACAACGCAACTTTATCGTATAAATAATCCATTTTTCCTAAATGAATATAAGCTCTATACATATCTGGATTGTAAACTTCAGCCAATAAAAACGCATCAGGATTTACCATTTTTATAGCTGAATTCATATAACTCCAAAATTCAACAGGCACCATTTCAGCCATATCATATCTAAAACCATCAACACCTTTTGCTGTCCAATACAAGGCAATATCTTTAAACTTTACCCAAGAACTTGGCACCGTTTTGTCTTTCCAAAAATCGAAATGTGCTTTGTAATCTTCGTTATCAAATCCTGCAGGTAATTCATCAAAATCTTTTTTTCCATCTGGACTTACACCGTAATTAATTTTTACTGTTTCGTACCAATCATTTACATCTGGTTTTGACAAGCGAGATCCATTTCCTGTCCATTTTGCAGGATTTTCATCAAACTTACCATCTGCTAACGGATGATTTTCACCTCCTAATGGCAAATAACCATCTCTCCATTCAGGTACTTGAAAAGCTTCACCCGGATTGTAATAAAAATTATTATTTACATCGTATTGCTTTGTTTTGTTGTCAGTAGCACCAAAATCTTGAACACCTTCAGGATTTGTTTTTCCTTCGTAATTTCTGGCAACGTGATTTGGAACAATATCAATAATCACTTTCATTCCAGCATTATGTGTTCTTCCAATTAAAGCCTCAAACTCTTCCAATCTTTTTGAAGGATCAACCGCCAAATCTGGATTTACATTGTAATAATCTTTTACAGCATATGGTGAACCTGCACGACCTTTTACAACATCTGGATCATCATTAGAAATTCCAATCGCTGTGTAATCTCTAATTACATCGTGGTGAGGAACTCCGGTATACCAAATATAAGTTACACCTAAGTCTTTAATTTCCTGAAGTGCTTTATCTGTAAAATCGTTGAATTTCCCAACTCCGTTTTCTTCAATAGTTCCCCAAGGTTTATTGGTTGTATTGGTATTTCCAAACAAACGCGTAAAAACTTGATAAACGACTTCTTTGTGATTTTTTTCAGTTTTCATAGGCTCTTTGATTTCTTTATTTTGTTGATTGCAAGCCACAAAAATAACAAATAGACTTATAATACTTACTACGAATGATTTTTTCATTATATTATTTTTTAATTATACTAATTGCAAAACCGCCACCTGATGCTAATTTTAAATTTAATTTAGATTGTTTGGTTAAGGCTATTTCTCTAATATTTATTGAAGTTGGATTCTCGTTCCAATGTGCATTTTCACCATCTTCATAAATAATTGCTGAATAAGTTGCGTTTTCATCTAAAAAATCAAATGAAATTTCCATTTCACGTGCTTCTTCATTGGTAATAGCACCTACAAACCAATTTTCTGAATTTCTTTCTTTTCTAGCAATAGTTACAAATTCACCAACTTCAGCATTTAAAACTTTCGTTTGTTGCCAATCAACTCCTACATCTTTTATAAATTGAAGCGCTGGATTTCCTTCGTAATTTTCAATTAAATCTGCGGCCATTTGAATCGGACTATAAATAACCACGTATAATGCCAATTGCTGTGCAATGGTTGTATTTACCTGGTTGTCTTTTTTCCATTTGTCGAATTTAATATCAAAAATCCCTGGCGTATAATCTACTGGACCACCCAACATTCTGGTAAAAGCTACAAGAGGTAAATGCGCTGGCGGATTACCACCATCACTTGCCCAAGCATTAAATTCTTGTCCGCGTAAACCTTCTCTTGAAATTGTATTAGGGTACGTTCTGCGTAAACCAGTTGCCTTAATTGGTTCATGCGCATTGATAGCTACTTGATATTTTGCAGCTTTCATAACAGCGTTGTTGTAATGGTTAACCATATGTTGCCCATGATGATATTCTCCTTTTGGTAAAATAGCCCCAACATAACCCGTTTTTACTGCATGAATTCCCAAACTTTGCATTAAAGCATAAGCAGTATCTTGTTGTTTCTCATAAGTTTCAGTAGCTGCTGAAGTTTCGTGATGCATAATAATCTCAACTCCTTTTTCTTTGGCATACCGTGCAACTTCTTCCAAATCGTAATCTGGATAAGGGGTTACAAAATCAAATACACCTTCCCTATCATCAAAACCAATCCAGTTTTCCCAACCAGTGTTCCAACCTTCAATTAAAACAGCTCCAATGTTGTTTTTTGCTGAAAAATCGATATAAGCCTTTGCATTTTCAGTAGTTGCACCATGTTTTCCGTGTGCATTACCAGTATCAACCCATTTTCCATCTACCATAGTCATTCCATAATCCCAAGTGGATTTATTTAAATGCATTTCCCACCAAATACCGGTATATTTTGCTGGCTTAAACCAAGAAACATCTCCTAATTTGTTAGGCTCATTTAAATTAACAATCAGCTTAGATTCTATTAAATCACCTGCTTTTTCAGCAATTTGCATAGTTCGCCAAGGTGTATTAAACGGCACTGTTCTTTTTACCTTATAAACTGTATTTCTAGACCCTACTAAATTGCTAGTCATTGCCAAATTTTCCGTATCAACTTTTAAAGTCATATCCGAATAATCTATCAAACCTGCTTCATGAAAACTCAAATACAAACCTTCAGCTGTTTTCATGGTAACTGGCGTATTTACGGCATTTTCTGGAATATAAGTATGCTGACCTAAATTTGGATGATTGGCTTTTGACAACGCATCAATTTCATTAAAATTAGATGTATTATACAAATGCTCATAAATATCCCAATCACCTGGCGCCCACCAAACTTTATGGTTTCCAGAAAGATTAAATTGGGTATTTTCATCCATTATCAAAACTTCCGAAAGGTTTTCCTGTTCTGGAAATTCATATCTAAAACCTATACCATCATTATAAACTTTAAAAACCAAGTTCAATTTTCTTTTTAATGCAGCAGTTTCTTGTAATTCAATTTTTAATTGATTGTATTTATTTTCTACTTCTTTTTGTTCTCCCCAAGGCATTTCCCAAGTTTCCTCAAAATTAGAAATAGCGACATTCACAATTTCAAAATCATTAGCCAAAGCTGGTTGGTCTTTTATTTCAAAACCCAAGGTTGAAGGTTTTATGATTGTTTTATTTTTAAACAAAACTTCATAAGTTGGCGTTCCTTTTTCACTCAACTTAAATGCAACTTCAACATTGTTATCTGGTGAAGTAATTTTAGTTTGTAATGTTGCTTTTTTTGAACAAGAAAAAAGCAAAACACTTAAAATTAAGCTATAAAATTTTACATACTTCATCTCAAAAAAATTTTAAAATGATTTTTCTAACAATACCAAAGTGAAAGGAGATTCAATACTTACTTTTCCGCCTTTAACAATTGTCTCAATTCCAGAATAAGCATCTATTACCTTATCGCCTTCATTAAAAATAGTACCAACCGAAATTTCTTTAATACCTTTACTTAAATCCAAACCAACAACAACGGCATCGGTAAAATTTTCTTTTGAATAAGTACGTTGAAAAACATAAGGTGCTTCACTAATCATTTTATGCACTCCTGCCCCTACTGAAGGATGATTTATCCTAAATTTCCCTAATTTTTGATAATGTGCCAATAGCAATTTAGTAGACTCATTATTTTCAATATCGTCCCAATTCATAAAAGAACGCAAAGTTGCATCACCAACAGTTCCTTCAATAATTAAAGGACGAGCAGATTCGTCTCCATAATATATCTGTGAAGTTCCAGGGCATAACAATAGTAATTCTGCAGATTGATACGTTTTAGTTCGATCTTTATCAAAAGGTTGTCCATCATCATGCGATGTTAAATAATTTAAAACACCATATCCTTTTAACTGGTTGTTTAAAATACTATCATATTTTGAAAATATTTCTTCCTTGCTAATTTGTGCAGCATTCCATTTAAGTTCAAAATTGATTAAACTTTGAAAAGCCTTATCATAATAGTTCACTTTTTTATCACCAAAATCAAAAAACTGACCATTACTTATGCTATAATTATAAACCTCTCCAACCAAATAAAAATTATTATCATCTAAAACCAAGTCTGGATTTTCTTTTTTCCATGTCTCAAAAGCATAATCACATTCTGTTTTAAACTCTTGCCAAACAGCCTCTTGCGTATGTTTTACAGTATCAGCTCTGTAGCCATCAACCCCAAATTCTACAATATAATCTGTTAACCATTTGATAATATAATATTTAGGAGCTCTTGGATAGCCTGTTCTTTCAAAAAAAGCATCCAACTCTTTTATTTCCTGTTCGTATCTTCCTTCGGATTTCCATTTTTCAACCAATTGAGGTGGCAAATCAACATTTTCATCGCTATCGGTTAAAATATCAGGTAAATTTTCAACCAACGTACAATTTATAGTAGAATCATAATCTTGATACTTACAAGTAGGGCCTGTTAAAACCCAGTTATCTGGCCAAACAGGATCTTGATTTGTTACAGGACCCGTGTGATTTATTACACCATCTAAAACAATTCTAATTCCTTTTTTATGAGCAGCTTGTACCAATTTTTTTAGATCATCCTTTGTACCAAAATTTGGATCTAAACTTGTCCAATCTTTTGCCCAATAACCATGATAACCATAAGTTGCACCAGTACCTTCATCAACAGCTCCATGAATTTGTTCAACAATTGGCGTAAACCAAATAGCATTAATTCCCAAATCGGTAAAATAACCTGCTTCAATTTTTTGGGTAATTCCAACTATATCACCACCTTCAAAACCTCTTAAAAGTCCGGTTTCTTGGGTTCTTTCAAAATTGATATCGTTTGAAGTGTCTCCATTATTAAAACGATCTGTTAGTAAAAAATACATATTAGCACCTTCCCAAACAAAAGGCGTTTCTGCTTTTTTTGATTGTACTGCTTCTTTATTATTTTTTTCAGAACAACCCACAATTAGTGCTAAAACGACAATAAAACTTGTGATTTTTTTCATTGATTTATAATTTAATTTTAATATTTTTTTCAGATTTTTTATTTAATGAAACAGCAATAACAAGGGTTTTACCACTTTCATTCCAAGTATAATTATAACCTTTCACTTTTTTAGGTGCCTTAGCTATATTATGAATAACCAATTGAATTTTTTTTGAATAAAACTCGAAGTTTTCACCTAATTCTTGTTCAATTTCAATATTTAAGGAATTGTTTTTAAACTCACTTTCAAATTCTATAATTTCGTACATTCCTTTTTCAAAAGCATTTGGTGTTTCACCATCATCATTGTACAATTCAAATTCACTTTCTGAAACAGTTTCATCAAAATAAAAATGAGCATTGAACGACTTTAAACTATACGATGTTGTATTTTGTATTGTCTCAATCATTGGGATAAAAGCACCTCCACGCACATAGGTTGGGATACTTTCTTCAACCAAATTTACAGCCAAAGTTTGTCCGCCTTCAACTTTCTCATCAGTATAAAAATTAAACCAATTAGAATTACTTGGAAACGAAACTTCCTGTGTTTTTAAACCTGCATCAACCACTGGGCTTACCAAAAATTCATTTCCCCATAAATAAGCTTTATTGTTATTTAAAGCCTCCTTATTTAAAGGTTCATCAAAAAATAAAGGGCGCATTAAAGGCGTTCCTTTTTGATTGTTTTCAAAAGCCAACGTGTAATTATAAGGCATTAATTGGTAACGCAATTCAATAGCTGATTTTGCTAAAGCTTTGGTTTTTGGTTCTCTAAAAACAGGTTCAGAAGGCACATCTTCTTGCGCATGCGGACGATAAATAGGCTGAAAAACACCGTATTGCAACCAACGCGTATACAACTCATCGTCTAAATTAGCTCCTGCAAAACCACCCAAATCAGAGTGCATATAACCCATTCCTTGCATTCCCATTTGCAACGCAATTTCAACTTGCGGTTTTAAACCTCCCCAAGTTCTATTTACATCACCCGACCAAGGAATTAAACCGTAATGTTGTGATCCTGAATAACCTGCGCGCATTAAAATAAATGGTCTTTGTTCTGGAAAATTATTTTGATAACCTTCAAAAACCAGTTTAGCCCAATTGTGACCATAAATATTGTGCACCTCATCTGCAGTTCCAGTAACGTGTAACAAATCAGAGGGATGCACTTCAGGCTCACCTAAATCGCCCCACCAGCCACCAACTCCAAGATCAATGTGTTTTTTGTAAACATTCCAAAACCAATCTTTTCCTTCAGGCTTAAAAATGTCTATAATACCTGTATTTCCAAAATAAAAATCGTAGGTATAAGGTTTTCCATCTTTAGTTAGCCCTAAAATATTTTTTTCAACAACTTCATCCCATTTGCTTGAAGTTGTTAGTACAAATGGCTCTGTAATTAATATGGTTTTTACACCTTTATCCTTCAATTCTGAAATCATTTTTTTAGGATCTGGAAACGAATCTTTGTCGAATTCTAAATTCCCCATAGTACCTTGAACCGTTTTCCCGAACCAGTATAAATCTAAAATAATGGCATCAACCGGAATTTCTTCCTCTATAAAAGCATCGATTGTATTGATAGTTTCTTCTTGTGAATGATATCCAAATCGGCTAGAAAAATTTCCCAAAGCCCAGCGCGGAATCATAGGTTGCTTACCGGTTAAACTTACATATTGACCAACCAAGTCTGTCCAATTATCGCCTGCAACAACTTGATACACTTTACGGCCACTAATAGTTTCATATTGCAACGAATTGTCTTTTTTACTATCCAAATCTAAAAATCCAATTGGTGCATTGTCAAAATGAATAGCGTATAAATTTGAAGAATAAACTAACGGAATGGTAAAATTCATCAATTCAGAATGTGTTTCATAGCCATAATGAGCTCTATTATACAATTCTAGTTTATTACCTCTTCTGTTCATTCCTAAAACACGCGCACCGCCACCATATAAAAATTCATCGGCTGTTAAGTTAAAATCCAACACTTCGTGCTTTTCAGATTTTAAATACCCTTTTCTTTCAGAAATAAGGGGTTTGTTTTTGTAGAAATACGAAATTTGAAATGGTGACTTTTTAATTTCAACCTCAATTCCTTCGGTAATTAATTTTATTGAATTTTGACTTTCTGAAACCTTAAAACTTACCGTTTCTGGTTTTAAAACTATCGCATGTGAATTTGGGTTTACTTTTTCTCCATTTGGAATAAATGATGTTTCTATAATTTTTGTAGTATATGGTTTTATAGTATAAACACCATCGGAAGTAGTGATATTAATTTGTGAATTTTCTTGATTGAAATCGACAAATTTTCTGTTTTCATTTTGTGCATAACCAATGGTAAATGACAAACCAAAAACAAGTAATGATAATTTAAATAGTTTCATATTTTATTTTATTTAAAACTTTATAAGATTTTTAAAAATGCTGATTTTTCACTTTTTTTTGGAACAATCTAACTTTTTTAATCGTAAGTTTTGGATATTGTATAGGATGCATTTTTTGAAGCACCCACTATAAAATAGTTAAAAATAAAACGACACAAAAACTATAATTTTTAACTATTGAGAAAGAATTTTAATTTGAAAACCGTTTGCCAATATAACAATACTGGCAAACGGAACTCATTATAAATTAAACTGTTACCAGTTGGTTTGAAGGAATTGAAATTTCTTTGTTATTAACAAATAATTTTAACTCACTATCAGATTCATTCATAAATTTACATTCATTTTTACTAATGTAAACTTTTAAAATACTGCCTCTAAAATTAATTGTAAAAGAATACGATTTCCATTCAGCAGGAATTTGTGGTTTAAAGTTTAAAACACCATCATCCCAAACACGCATACCTCCAAATCCTTGAACAATAGACATCCAGGTTCCTGCCATACTTGTAATATGACAACCTTCGTGCACCTCGTGGTTATAATCATCTAAATCTAAACGCGATGTTCTAACATATTGTTCATACGCTTTTGGCATTCTATCAATAGATGCTGCCAAAATTGAATGCACACAAGGAGACAATGAAGATTCATGAACTGTTAAAGGCTCATAAAAATCAAAATGACGCTCTAATTCATCTTTGCTAAATCTGTTTTCAAACAAAAACATACCTTGTAAAACATCGGCTTGTTTAATATAACACGAACGTAAAATACGATCCCAAGACCATTTTTGGTTAATTGGTCTTTCTGATTTTGGTAATTGTGAAACAGGAATAATTTCTTTATCTAAGAAACCATCTTGCTGTAAAAATACTTTTCTCTCTTCATCAAAAGGAAAATACATATTGCCCGAAACTTCTAACCATTTGTTTATTTCAGCGTCGGTTAAATTAGTTTTAGCCATTACACGCTCAAAATCTGCACCATACAAATCTCTTACTTTTGCCAAACATTCTACTGTATATTCAATACACCAAGCCGCTAAATAATTGGTATAAAAGTTATTGTTGATGTTATTTTCATATTCATTTGGACCAGTAACACCTAAAATTACATATTGCTCTTTTGCTGCCGAATAATTTGCTCTTTGATGCCAAAAACGTGAAATCGCAATCATAACTTCCAATCCGTTTTTTGGAATGTATTCAAAATCTTGGGTAAAGTTTACATAGTTGTAAATACCATAAACCATTGCGCCATTACGATGAATTTCTTCAAAAGTAATTTCCCACTCATTATGACATTCTTCTCCGTTCATTGTAACCATTGGATACAAAGCCGCACCATTTTTAAAACCTAATTTAGCTGCATTTTCAATGGCTTTATCTAGTTGATTGTAACGGTATAACAATAAGTTTTTAGCTACGCTGGCATCTTTGGTTGCCATATAAAACGGTATACAATAAGCTTCCGTATCCCAATAAGTACTTCCTCCATATTTTTCACCTGTAAAACCTTTAGGACCAATATTTAAACGAGCATCGGTACCCATATACGTTTGATTTAATTGAAAAATATTAAAACGAATACCTTGTTGCGCTTTAACATCGCCTTCAATTACAATATCAGCAGTTTTCCAAATTTCAGCCCAAGCATCTATTTGAGATTGCAATAATGTTTTAAAACCAAGTTCTTTGGCGCTCTTAACATTTAATGCTGCTGCTGCAATTAGTTCTTCATTTTTATAATTTAAAGAACTAACATAACTTCCATATTTATAAATAGTAATGGTTTCGCCCTCAGCAACAGTTAAACTATAAGTATATGTTAATGATTTTTCGGCAATTTCAGTTTCTTGAGGCACTTCAACA
The DNA here is from genome assembly GCF_004121075.1 of Lutibacter sp. HS1-25. Taxonomy (GTDB): domain Bacteria; phylum Bacteroidota; class Bacteroidia; order Flavobacteriales; family Flavobacteriaceae; genus Lutibacter. Next base: position 48,501 of record NZ_RHLN01000003.1, on the reverse strand, counting down.
GATTTACCATTGATAGCAAACTCAACTTCCATAGCTGTTGCTACATGAAATCCTGTTTTTAATGTTTTTGAAAGAATACAACCGTTGTTTGTACCTTCAACAATGTTTAAAATTTCCCAGAAAAATTCATCGTAATTAGCATCTTCATTTTCAATACCAGCATCTAAATAAGGCGAAAAAGTAATTTCACCCGAAAAATTCAATGCTTTAATTTGGTATTCTATAGCTCCAACTTCGTTGTATTTTACACTTATCAAACGTTTTGCAAAAACTTCAATTTCTTCACCTGTTGGCAACGTTGCCTGAAAAGAACGACTTAACCAGCCTTCTTTCATGTTTAACTCACGTTTAAAATTTGAAATTTTACAAGTATTTAAATCAAACGTAGTTTCATTGATTTTAATGTGAATTCCAATCCAATTTGGTGCATTTAATACTTTTGCAAAATACTCTGGATAGCCATTTTTCCACCATCCAACTCTTGTTTTATCAGGATAATAAATACCTCCAATATAACTTCCTTGAAAAGTTTTACCACTATAATCTTCTTCAAAATTGGCACGTTGCCCCATTGACCCGTTTCCTATACTAAACAAACTTTCAGAAGCTTCAACATTTTCAGCATCAAAACCATCTTCAATAATTGACCATTCGTTAGGAATAATATAATTCTTGTTCATCTCTTCTTAATTAATTATTTTCATAAAAAACTCTGTTGTAAATTCGCTAGTATCCTTTAAAACATAGGTAGCTTCACTTAATAATTGAGCATCTCCAATTCCAATACTTACCATATTTGCAGCATTTGCAGCTTCAACACCAGCAATGGCATCTTCAACAACAATACAATTTTCTGGTTTCATATTTAATTTTTGAGCACCAATTAAGAACACTTCAGGATCTGGTTTTGCTTTAGAAACATCGTTACCATCAACAATGGCAGCAAATCTATTTAACAGTCCTACTTTTTCTAAAATTAATGGTGCATTTTTACTTGCTGAACCCAAAGCATATTTGATATTATTGCTATCTAAATTATTTAGCAAATTGTTGATACCTGGTAAAATTTCTTCAGCAGTCATTTTGTTAACATAACCCAAATACTCGGTATTTTTTAGCACCAATAATTCCTGTTTTTTTTCTTCAGAAATTGTTACTTTACCAATATTCAACAAAATTTCAAGAGATCTAACTCTACTCACACCTTTTAACAATTCGTTGTGTTCTTCAGTAAATTCAAACCCCAAGGATGTTGCTAAATTTCTCCAGGCTAAAAAGTGATACTTTGCGGTATCTACAATTACACCATCTAAATCAAATATAAATGCTATTTCTTTTTTCATTTTTTTAAACTTATATCTCGGTCACTTTAATATCTTCATTAATTTCATCACTTGTATCATCTACAAAACGAACAGCTATCCCACCTAAAATCATTATTATTCCTGCAAACACTAAAATGTAAATTCCTTCACCACCGAAGAAACTACGTAAAATTGGCCCTCCTAAAACACCACTTAATATTTGTGGCACTACAACCGTTAAGTTAAAAAGCCCCATGTAAACTCCCATTCTTTTTGTTGGCAAAGTTCCAGACAAAATGGCATATGGCAATGCTAAAATTGCTGCCCAAGCAATTCCAACTCCAATCATTGAAATTAACAACATATATTGATCGTGAAAAAAGTAGGTTGAGATATATCCCAATCCTCCAAATAATAGAGACAATGAAAATACAAATTTTCTATTGGTTAACTTAATAAGTTTAGGCATAATTATCGAGTACAACGCTGCTACTAAACTATAAACTGCAAAACAAATTCCAACCCAGTTACCCGCATTATCAAATGCTTCTCTTATTGAAGGGTCAGTAACCGTTTCCGGATTGTAATCTATAGGTACACCAAAATAATGTTGTGAAATTGCTGTTGTTGAATACACCCATAACAAAAACAAAGGAAACCATGAAAACATTTGAACTACAGCCAATTGCTTCATTGTTTTAGGCATCTTTAAAATTAGTTTAAAGAAACTTTCTTTATTAGGTTCTTCCTTTTCAACAGCTCCGCTAAATGCTTCAAATTCTTTTGGTGGATATTCTTTTGTTTTAAAAACAGTTACTAAAACACTTAATAACAATAAAGAACCTCCAATATAGAATGACCAAATAACCGATGGTGCAACTTTTCCTGCTTCTGCTTCATTTACTACACCTGCCCAAGTCAATATAAAAGGCAACGCTGAACCAATTACAGCTCCTGCATTAATTAAGAAACTTTGAATGGAATATCCTACATTGCGTTGTTCATCAGGAGTCATATCTGCAACTAAAGCTCTAAATGGCTGAAATGTAATATTAAAAGAAGCATCCATTAGTGCGAGCATAGCAACGCCAAAAGCTAGGGCAGCTCCACCTTTTATAATTAAAGGTGCATTAGGCATAAAAAACATTGCTACCATAGAAACAAGTGCTCCAAACAAAATATATGGAGATCTTCTTCCTAAGCGTGTCCAAGTTTTATCACTTGCAGCACCTACAACTGGTTGTACTATAAGCCCCATAATGGGTGCTACAAGCCAAAAGAAGGAGAGATTATGTGGATCTGCTCCCAAACTCGTTAAAATTCGACTCGCATTTGCATTTTGCAACGCAAAACCGAATTGAACTCCCAGAAAACCGAAACTCAAATTCCAGATTTCCCAGAAACTTAGTTTCCGTTTAATCATAATGATTTTATTAATAATTATACAATTTAAGACCGTAGGTCTTAACTTTTTTTTGTGTGAAGTGTGAAAAAATAGTAAGTGTAAAATTAATTTTACGTAACAAATATATAAATAAATTTTATTTAATTCATTTATATACAGACGCTAATTTGCAAAAAAAATTGAAATTATAGTACTCTAACCTTTGAGTTGCTGCTATTTTTTTTAAAAAAAATTAGCAGCAATGGCTTAAATTATTACTTTGTAATGTTTTTTTCTGAAATTAAAGTCGAATTACGAATTTTTAAACTGGTTGAAATCACCTCTTTTTGAAACGCATTTGGTGCTTTATTCTCAATTCTATTAATTAATAATTCAGCAGCTTGTTTTCCCATTAAAAAACCATGTTGCTCTACACATGTTAATGGTGGTGATGTAAATTCTGAAATTAATCCACTTGTAAAACCAATAATTGCAAGGTCTTCTGGAATAGACAAACCTCGTTCTTTAGCTAAAATTAAGGCATTAGCTGCATATATTTCATTAACTGCTAATATGGCGTCTGGCGGGTTTGGAACGTCAAAAACTTTTGCAATTTGAGTACGTAAATCTAATTTATCATCAATTTTAAAAATTAAACTTTCATCAATAGCAACACCATTGTTTGTCAATGCTTTAATATAACCTGCTTTTCTTAAAGATCCTACAGACACATAATCTTCGGTTGTAACTATTGCTATTCTTTTAGCTCCAATCTCTAATAAATGATTGGCAGCTTTATAACCTCCTCCAATATCATCAATAATTACTTTATCACATTTTATTTCATCGGTTATTCTATCAAATAAAACCAACGGAAATTCATCTTTTGTCAGTGATTCAAAATGGCTAAAATTTTGATTTTTCTGTGTTTCTCTAGCAATTGAAACAATTAAACCGTCTACACTACCATTTGCTAACAAACTAAAGTTCAACACCTCTTTTTCATATGATTCGTTAGAAACACATACCATTACATTGTATCCTTTTTGATTTGCATACTGCTCAATACCATCAATTACTGTAGAAAAAAAATGATGCACAATTTCAGGAATAATAACACCAATAACAGATGTTTTTTGATTTCTAAGTTGTAAAGCTAAATTGTTAGGTTTATAGTTATAATAATTTGCATAAGCTTGGATTTTCTCTCTCATTTCTTCACTTATTTCATGACTCCCCTTTAAGGCTTTTGAAACTGTTGAAATAGATACTCCAAATTCTTTTGCTATATTTTTTAAGGTGATTCTTTGCTTCATTACAATTATTGTGTGTGTGATTTTATACAAATATAAAACTATTATAAATAAGAACGGAATACAACTGAGAAAACTAACCTACTTTTTGATAAAAAAACACGCATTTCCTACACATATTTACCCCTAAATATTGCTAAATTGATAATTTTTAACAAAATTTTAGAAAAAAAATCACATCAACTCTAACGTTAGAGTTGAAAAGTTATAAACACGAAAACGTTTGCGTTGTTTTAAAAAACGTGTTAATTCTATGTTAATTCCTTAACTTCACACAGTGAAAAGTAAAAAAATAGTACAAATTCTTAAAACAAACCTTAATTATTAATTAACTTAAAATAGATGAAAAATTTTAAAATTTTTTTGTTTAATGTGATCCTTTTGGTTCCTGCGTTTATGTTTGCACAACATACAATAAAAGGAACTGTTACAGAGGCATCTTCTAATTCTGGATTACCAGGAGTAGGCATTATTATTAAAGGAAGTACCATGGGTACAACAACAGACTTTGATGGAAATTATACCATTGAAGGTGTAAAGACTGGAGATTTATTAGAATTCTCTTATATGGGATTTCAAAATCAAGAAATTAAAGTAACTGAAAAAATTATTACAACAGGCTCTCTTAGCATTAAAATGGCTGAAGAAGCTAACGTTTTAAATGAAGTTATTTTAGTTGGTTTTGGTACTGCTAGAAAAAAAGACATGACTGGTGCTGCTGTAAAGGTAAGTGCAGATGACCTTATACAAGGTGCATTAACCGATCCTGTTCAAGCAATGCAAGGTAAAGCTGCTGGGGTAAACATTACTAAACAAGGTGGTGACCCTAACTCTGGCTACAATGTTCGTATTAGAGGTGCTGCTGGTTTTGCTGCTGGTGGAGACCCTTTATATGTAGTTAACGGTGTTAGAGGTGTAGACCCTACCACTATTGCTCCTGAAGACATTACTGCTTATGATGTACTTAAAGATGCTGCGTCAACAGCTATTTATGGTGCCGATGGTGCTAACGGTGTGGTTTTTATAACTACAAAAAAAGGTACTAGCGATAGAGTTAGACTTACTTTTAGCTCTTATTTAGCAATAGACAATGTTGCAAACAGATTAGGTCTTCAATCTGCTGATAGTTATAGAGGTTATATTAACGACAACCAAGACAAGTATGGTGATTTTAGTGATGCTGGTGGAAATGTAGACTGGCAAGATGCTATTTTTAGAACTGGTACTTCACAAAATTACAATTTCTCTATGGCTGGTGGTTCTGAATCTTCAACATACAGAGTTTCTTTTACTTCTCTAGGTATTGAAGGTGTTATTAAAAATTCTTCTAAAAACAGAAATATTGGAAGACTTGATTTAACACAAAAACTTTTAGACGACAAAATTTTAATTAGTGCTACTTTAGGTGGTACATTAGAAAAAAATCATTACGTAGATTATGGTAGTAACGGACCAACATCTGTATTGTTTCAAGCTTTCCAAAGGCTACCTACAGATCCAATTTACAATGCTGATGGTTCTTATTTTGAAACTTCAAGAGTATTTAACTATTACAATCCTGTTGCTCTTTTAGATCAAATTGAAAATGAAAGAGATGCTAAAAAATATTTAGCCAATGCTAGAGTAGATTACGATATTACAAGTTTCTTAAGCGCCAACTTAAACTTAAGTTATTTAAGAAACGATGATGAATCTACTTACTTTGAGCCTAAATACGAAAGTAGTATTGGAGGTATCAATACTTTAATTAGAGAAGGTTACGGTAAAAGAGCTTACAATAACTGGGGACAAGCTATGTTAGAAGCTACTGTAACTTACAAAAATACTTTTGCAGACTATCACAATTTAACAGCTTTAGTTGGTTATTCATACAGAAACCAAAGTTGGGATGGATTTAGCGCACAAGGTAGAAGCCCTATTTCTAATTCATTAGGTTCAGATAATCTTAAAAACTTTGAAGACCTTCAATTAGGAGATGTTGAATCTTACAAAGGTGAAAGAACTGATATTGGTGTTTTTGCTCGTGCAATTTACGACTATGCATCCAAATATTACTTAACTGCAATGATTAGAAGAGATGGTTCTTCTGTATTTGGTGATAGTAACCAATGGGGATGGTTCCCATCTGTTCAAGTTGCTTGGAATATGGCAAATGAGAAATTCTTTGAAAATATTGAAGTTGTTAACTTGTTAAAAATTAGAGCAAGCTGGGGTGTATCTGGAAACAGTAACATAGACAGTTACCTTTCTACATTAAGAGTTGGTCCTTCTGGAGTTGGACTAGATCCAGTTACTGAAAAACCAATTACAATTTTAGATTACTATAACAATGGTAACTCAGATTTAAAATGGGATAACAACCAAGAAATTAACATTGGTCTTGACTTCAACCTTTTCAACAGTCGTTTAAATGGTGCTATAGAATATTACACCAAAAATTTAACAGACATGCTTTCTATTTATGATGTACCAACTGAAACAAACTATGCAAATAAAGTGTTTTATAATGGTGGTGAAATTAAAAATGATGGTATTGAGGTTACATTGAACGGAGATATTATTAAGGGTGAGAATTTTAACTGGAACATGGGATATGTATTCTCTAGAAACAACCAAGAAGTAAAATCGTTAGACGGTGGAAAATACAATCTTGATTTTAGAGATGTTGGTTATATTTCTGCTCCTGGTATTGTAGGTGTTGCAACACAACGTATTATGCCTGGTTACAAATTAGGTACATTCTTTGGCTTTGATTATGCAGGTGTAAGTGAAGATGGAAAATGGTTGGTTAACGGAGCTGATGGTGAAATTCACTTTTTAGATGACGTTTCTCAATCTGACGACCAGAAAAAAGTAATTGGTAATGCTTTACCTGAATTTGAAATGGGATGGAGCAACCAATTTGGTTACAAAAACTGGGATTTAAGCTTGTCATTTAGAGCAATTTACGGCAATGACGTGTACAATGCAACCAAGCAAGTATTTGGTAACCCTGATTATGTTACACAAAGAAACGTATTAAATGAAGCTTTATTGGTTGACGGTTATGTTGGTGGTGCTTACCAAGCACTAAGCTATTATATTGAAGATGGTAGTTTTATTAGATTAGACAACCTTAACGTTGGTTATACTTTACCTAATACTTTGTTAGCTAAAAACATGAAACTAAGACTTTACTGCTCTATAAACAATGTATTTACTTTAACAAATTATGATGGAATAGACCCTGAGTTTAACTTTAGTGGTGGTGATAGAGGTAAAGGTGAAATATACTTTGGTCTTGACCAATACAACGTATATCCAAAAACTCGTACGGTAACATTCGGATTAAACTTTGATTTCTAAAATGAAAAACATGAAAAATATATATAAATTTATTTTGATACTTTTTGTTGGTATTACACTTACAAATTGTACGCAACTAGATGCAGATGTTTCTGATTTCATCCCTGGTGATGAATATCCAGAAAACGCAGATCAAGCAATACGTGTTGCAAATCCTGTATTCGCAAAAACCAAAGATCTATTAGACAATGGTGGATGGTGGTTTATACAAGTGGTTTCTAGTGATGAAGCTGTAGCGCCAACAAGAGGTTCTGACTGGGATGATGGTGGTAAATGGAGAGCATTACACCAACACACTTGGGGAGCAACAACTGAAGCTGTTAACCAAACTTGGGGGCTTATTTATGATGCTGTACCAAGAGCAAACAGAGCAATTGAATTGTTAGAAGTAGGTGCTGAAGCAAGCCCAGAAGTGGCTCAAGTATTAGCTCAAACAATTGTTTCAAGAGCATATTATTACTTTTTAGCTATTGACAATTTTGGAGATGTACCTTTTCCTTTAACCTTTACAGGTGTAGATGAGTTTCCTTCAAGAACACCAAGAGCTGAAGTATTTAATACTATTGTTCAACAAATATTAGACAATGTAGATTTATTACCTGTTCCTGTTCCAGGTATTTCATCAAGTGCAATAAACCAAGGTACAGCTTACGCTCTTTTGGCTAAATTGTATTTAAATGCTGAAGTTTACACAGGTACACCTATGTGGCAAAAAGCTTATGATGCTTGTGAAAAAGTAAAAAGTTTTGGTTATAGTTTAGAATCAAATCCTTCATTGCCTTTTATCACAAATAATAGTGGTTCTGTTGAAAATATTTATACAATTCCTTACGATGAAGATAAATACAGAGGATTTAACTTTCATATGAGAACATTGCATTATTTATCTCAACAAACATTTGACATGAGTGTTGCTCCTTGGAATGGATTTGCAGTATTAGAAGCTACTTATAACCTATTTGGATCTAACGATTTAAGAAAATACGGTTTATTAGTTGGACAACAAAAAACAGTTACTGGTGTTGATATTATTGATGAAGTTGCTGGTGCTAACTTGGTATTTACACCAAATATTCCTGCAATTTTAATGCCTGCTAGTGATTACTCATCTGCTGAACTTCGTAATTCAGGTGTACGTATCGCTAAATGGGAAATTAAAGCTGGTGCTAGAGATAACTTAAGTAACGATTTTGCCATTTTTAGATACGCAGATATCATACTTATGCAAGCTGAAGCTTTGGTTCGTATGAACGGAAGAGGTGCTGGAGATGCTCTTGTAAACCAAATTAAAAACAGATCAAATGCCCAAATTACTGGTAACTATGGTCTGCAAGATATTTTGGATGAAAGAAGTAGAGAATTATTATGGGAAGGATGGAGAAGAAATGATTTAATTCGTTTTGGACAATTCTCAAAAACTTGGTGGGAGAAAAACGACAATGATATAAATCACAACCTTCTTCCAGTTCCACAGTATGCAATCAATGCAAATAGTAATTTATTGCCTCAAAATCCGGGATACTAATTAAAAAGATATAATAAAATGAAAAAACTAAAATATATATTTTTCGCATTGATTTTTGTTGGATTATGGTCCTGTGAAGATGATGACGCAAACATTGACATTCTTCCGTCTGAAACAATTGCGACCAATGCAATTATAAATACGCCTGAAGAAACTGAATTTACTGTTATTGAAACAACAGAAAATGTAACAGGTAACGAAGACGAAACTGCAACTGCTTTTACTTGGAGTGCAGCTAAAGGAAGCTATGGTGGATTAATTGTCTACACACTTCAATTAGACTTAAAAGGAAATAACTTTAGAAATGCAGCTTATTTACCTTTAAGCGAACAAAAAACTTCCGACATAAAACAAGAAGTAACTTTTGGAGACTTAAATTTAACTGTAAATCAGGTAAATACAAACAGAGTAACAGATGGTGCTGCAAATCCTATTGATTTTTCAATACCAAATGATTATGAAGTTCGTGTAATTAGTGCTTCTAACGTATCTGGAAATCTAAAATATTCAGAATCTATAACTGTTTCTATCAAAGCTTATGAAGAAATAATTGTTATTGAACCTGAGTTATTTGTTGTTGGTTCTGTTCAAGGTTACTACGGTGCTGCTAACTGGACTCCTACTGAAGCAATTCAAATGAGATATATTGGAGATGGTACTACAAAAGTTTTTGAAGCTTATGTAAAAGCAAGTTCATCAGACATTTTAAAATTCATTTCAAACCAAGCAGATTGGGCTAACGTAGTTGGTAACTATGGAGATGACGGAACAAATTCTGGTATCTTAATTAATAGTGGTGAAAGTAAAAATATTTCATTTGAATCAAACGGATTGTACTATATCCAAGTTGATATTGATAATTTAACTTACAAAACTGTTAAAATGCAATGGGGAATTATTGGAAATGCAACAGCAGGCGGATGGTCTGATGAAACTCCTATGACTTATGATATTGCTTCTAATACTTGGAAAATTACAGCCAATTTAGATGCTGGTGAATTAAAGTTTAGATCTAAAAATACAGGAGCTGAAATTTATGCCAATGATTGGGCTTTTAACTGTGGACCAGATTTATTTGCCTATGACATTCCAAATTCTCCAAACTTCCAAATGGGAGCAGGATCTGCTACTATAACTATAACTATTGATCTTGACGGAGCAGTAACAACAACTGGCGTTTAATAGAACTTTTAAACTAAAATACATGAAAAAAATAATTTTTATATTCACAGCAATAATAGCACTTACGTTTGGAGCTTGTTCTCCAGACGAAGTGACTATTAATCCTTTAGAACCTACCGATCCATTATTAATTGGTGCCGTTCTAAACACTCCTAGTGTAACTACTTTCAACATTGTTCAAACAACAGATACAACTGTTGGTAATGAAGCTGATGAAGCAGTTGCATTAACTTGGGAAGCTGCAACTGGTGATAATGATGGAAGTATCTTGTATTATGTTCAAATGGACATTACAGGTAATGAATTCAAAACAGCTGTAACTATTCCATTAGCAGCATCTGGAACTACTGAATTGACAAGAGCCTTAACTTTTGGAGAATTGAATGAAGCGATGAATCAAGTTTCTGTAAATTTGGTTAAAATTGCTTCTGCTTTATCTGTAAAATTTGATGAAGCTAACGTAGTTGACGTAAGAGTACAAACTATTTTAGGGGCTTCAATTGCAGTTCAATATTCAGAAATAATCAACATTACAATTACACCATATTTTACAGGTTTAAGTGATGAGATTTCAATTAAAGGTGATGCCTTAGCTTCAGATGTTATGTTGGTAAATACTGATGGCGTATTTAAAAATAGAGTTGAATTAACTGCCAGTACTTTTAGATTTTTTGCTGAACCAAGTGAAACAAATATTAGTTACAATTACCAATATTTTGATTCAAGAGGATACACAATTGATCCGCTACTTGTAAATGCTAACGATACTGAAATGAACTTTAGCTTTACAGGTGAAGAAGGTGCTTGGGACTTAATTTTAGATACAAATTCTAAAACAATTGAATTGGTAGAAGTTGTTGCTCCAGATAATTTATACTTAATTGGATCATTAACTGGATGGGATCCTGCTACAGCATTTCCTTTCCATAACAATGGAGACAATACGTTTACAATTTCAGCTCATTTAGTTGATGGAGACCAATTTAAATTTATTCCAACTAACACATCTTGGGATGGTGCTTGGAAAGAAGATCCAAACAACCCTGGATCAATAATTAATGAAGGTGGTGATCCAAATATTGGTGGATACCCTGCAGGTCAATATCTAATTACAGTAGATTTTAATGCTCTTACATTTACAATGAAAGAAATTAACAACCTTTACTTAGTTGGAACAATTTCAGATCCTGCTTGGACTCCTACTGCTGCGATAAAAATGGGCAATCCAAGTGCTGGGGTATTTTCTTTAATTCGCGATTTAAAAGCAAGTGATGAGTTTAAATTCTTACCAACAAATATTGATTGGTCTGGAGATTTTGGTGAAGATCCAAATAACCCTAACAAAGGTTTTGATGGTGATGGTGAAAAAAACATAAAAGTTGCTGAAGATGGAACTTATGTTATTTCTTATAACTATACTACCAATGACATCATTGTTTCAAAAATTGTGATTCCTACTCAATTGTATTTAGTGGGAAGTTTTAGAGGCTGGAATAATGATGCTGGAAACCCTAAATTTACAGAAGTTGCAACCAATGTTTTTGAAATTACACAAGCATTAGCAGCTAATGACGAATTTAAATTTGTAAAATCTAACACTGGTGGAGATTGGGCAAATGACATTGCGCAAAACAAAACAAGCCCATTGGTAATAGAGCAAAATGGTGAAGAAAACATTAAAGTAACAACTGATGGTACTTATACCATAACTGTTAATTTTAATAATGGAACAATAAAACTTTCCAAGTAATTTATATTTAATTTTTACTAAAAAGGCTGCTGATATCGGCAGCCTTTTTTTTTAATAGCAACCTATCTAATATTCAAAAAATGAAAAAAACAGTACTTCTACTCTTCTTAATATTTTCAAATATTGCATTTTCGCAAGTTAGTACTGTGCCTACAATACCAACTGCATCAACAGAAATTATTGTAACCCTTAACACTTCTGGAACCGAATTAGAAAACTACACCGGCGACATATATGCTCATACTGGCGTTTTAACCAATAAATCTACAAGCACTTCAGATTGGAAATATGTTATTGCTAATTGGGATACCAATATCGACAAAGCAAAGCTCACAAAAATAGCAGCAAATACTTACCAATTTAAAATCACTCCTAATATTAAAACTTTCTACAATATTCCTAGTAGTGAAACTGTAACAGATATTGCAATTGTATTTCGATCAGCTGACAGGTCTAAACAAACAAGACCAGATATTTTTATCAAAATTTTTGCCGATGGCTTAAATGTTACTTTTACAAATCCTACAAATAACAATATTTACCAATTAAACGAACTTATTACAATTGCTGCCGAATCTTCTATAAATGCAGATTTAGAACTTTTTGTAAATGGAATTTCTGAACAAACAGCAACTGCTTCTACAACAATTTCAAAACCATACACCTTTACTTCTTCTGGTTTACAAACTTTAAAAGTAACAGCTGTAACTTCAACAGAAAATATGGAAACTGAAATTTCAGTTTATGTAAAAACCCCAACTCAGGAAGTAACAAAACCTACAGGTTTAAAATATGGCTTAAATAAGAACCCTGATAATTCAGTTACATTTTTATTAAAAGCACCTTTAAAAAATGATGTTTTTTTAATTGGTGATTTTAACAACTGGAAATTAAACCCAAACTACCAATTAAAAAAAGATGGTGACGATTTTTGGTTAACAATACCAAATTTAGATATCAATACAGAATACGCCTATCAATATATGATTGATTACAACATTAAAGTTGCTGATCCTTATTCTGAAAAAATATTAGATCCAGACACAGATCAATACATCAAAGACGGAAATTATCCCAACCTAAAAAATTATCCTACCAATTTAACCACTGGTTATGTTTCTACTTTTTTAATTAATGAAGAAAATTACGCTTGGAATATTACTGATTTTACCAAACCAAATCAAAATAATTTAATTGTTTATGAACTTTTAATTAGAGATTTTACCGAATCTGATTCGTACAATGAAGCAGCAACACACTTAGATTATTTAGCTTCATTAGGTGTAAATGCAATTGAATTAATGCCAATAAATGAATTTGAAGGTACTGACAGCTGGGGTTACAATCCGGCATTATATATGGCTTTAGACAAAGCTTACGGAACAAAAAATGCTTTTAAAAAGTTTGTAGATGAATGTCATAAACGTGGTATTGCAGTAATTGTTGATGTTGTTTTTAATCATTCATTCGACCAATCTCCAATGGCTCAAATGTATTGGAATAGTGAAAAAAGTAAACCTGCAGCTGACAATCCTTGGTACAACGAAGATCACAATTTAGTAGACAACACAAGTGCACATTGGGGAAATGATTTTAACCATGGATCAATACATACTGTTTCATTTTTTAAAGATGTTTTATCGTATTGGATCAATGAATATAAAATTGATGGTTACAGATTTGATTTCACCAAAGGTTTTTCAAATACTTTGTATTATGGTGAAAATAACTGGGCAAGTGCTTACGATGCCGCTAGAATTGCTATCTTAAAAAATTATGCTGATCACGTTTGGAGTCATAACCCCGCAAACAAACCTTACGTTATTTTTGAACATTTGTCTGAAAATACTGAAGAAAAAGAATTGGCAAATTATGGCATTATGCTTTGGGGAAATCTAAATCATAGCTACAATCAAAACACCATGGGTTACAGCAGCGAATCTGATATTTCTTGGATGTCGTATAAAAATAGAGGTTGGAATAACCCCAATATAATGGGCTATATGGAAAGCCATGATGAAGAACGCTTGATGTATAAAAACCTTCAATATGGAAACTCCAATTCTAATTACAATGTAAAAGATTTAAATACAGCCTTGTCTCGACAAGAAATTGCAGCAATGTTCTTTTTTACCATTCCTGGACCAAAAATGATTTGGCAATTTGGCGAATTAGGCTACGATTTTAGTATTGATGAAAATGGTAGAGTTGGCAGAAAACCTATAAAGTGGGATTATACAGACAATATTAACCGAAAACACATTTACAATACTTGGGCTACTTTAATCGCTTTTAAAACCAAATACCCAAATGTTTTCAACACAACAAATTTTGAAATAAACGTTGGTAATACCTATTCAAAATCCATTACTTTAAAAAATGCAAGTATGGATGTGGTGATAGTTGGTAATTTTGATATTGTTGAAAAAAATATATCAACTACGTTTACAAAAACAGGTACTTGGTACGAATATTTTACTGGTGAACAAAAAAATGTAAATAGTACATCACAAACTATTACCTTAAAACCTGGAGAATATAAAATGTATTCAACAACGCGTTTACTTGACCCTAGGGGCGGAACTGCGACTGATGACAGTGACAATGATGGTGTACCTGACACTGAAGATTTATGTCCAAATACAATGGAAGGCATTAAAGTTAATAGTACAGGTTGCCCTATTTTTACTTTACCTTCAACCAATTTTAAAATTGAAGCTACAGGCGAAACTTGTATTAATAAAGCCAATGGAAAACTACTTATTATTGCTGAAAAAACACTCAATTATAGCGCCACAATTAAAGGCAAAGTGTATCAATTTACAAAAAAATTAGCTGTTGAAAATTTAGCTCCAGGCAATTTTGATTTTTGTATTACTGTTGATGGTGAAACATTTTCTCAATGTTACAATGTTACTATTGAAGCAGGATTTAAAATTGAAGGAAAAGCTAGTGTAAATTCAAATAAAATGAATATTGATATTACCCAAGGCACTCCTCCATTTGATGTTTTGGTAAACGGCATAGAAATACTACAAACTAACAATACATCATTTTCAATAGATGCCAATTCAGGTGATTTAATTGAAGTAAAAACCAATGTAAAGTGTGAAGGTGTATTTTCTAAAAAAATGGATGCTTTTGAAAATATTTCAGCATACCCAAACCCAACAACCGGAATAATTACACTTGAGCTACCTATTGCCAAAAAAGAAGTATACATAGAATTGTACAATATGCAATCTCAATTAATATCATCAAAAACATATCCTGTAATTTATGGGAAAGTACAATTAAATATTGAAAATAAACCAAAAGGATTGTATCTTGCACGCGTTATTACAGATACTATTTATACCATAAAAATATTAAAACAATAAGTAAAATGAAAAAATTTTTATATTTAGCAGTCATAGGAATTGTTATTTGGTCATGTGGCGGTGGAGATGATCCTCCTCCGGCAAATAAAGCACCATCAACTCCTGTACAAGTTTACCCTGCTAACAACGAATTGTGTATCAATAATGCTGTAAATTTTCAATGGAATGCATCAACAGATCCTGAAGGAAAATCTTTAACTTATTTGGTTGAAGTATCTAAATCTAGTTCATTTTCTCCAATAACAGATTCAAAAACTGTCAATACAACATCTACGCTAATTTCATTAGAAAAAGGCATTGTATTTTACTGGAGAGTAACAGCTAAGGATAACGAAGGCTTGTCTAGTTCACCATCATCAACAAACGAATTTTATACTGAAGGTCTTGGTGATTCTAATTATTTACCATTTTCACCTGTGATAGTTACTCCAGAATTAGGCTCAACTGTACAAACAGCTACTGCTAATTTAAAATGGACTGCAAGTGATGCAGATAACGACCCGTTAACTTACGATGTTTATTTTGATACTGTAAATCCACCCGTAACTATTAAATCGTCAAATCAAACTGCTACTAATTATACAACACCAACTTTAGAAGCGTCAAAAACTTACTATTGGAAAATTGTTGTTAAAGATGGGCAAGGCGGGCAAACTACAGGGCAAGTGTGGAATTTTAAAACAGATTAACAAAAATTAAAATTATTTTTAATTTTACTAAAAACCACCTAAATTAAATATTTAGGTGGTTTTTAATTTTAAAAAACTAGTTTTCAAGCATTTGAAAAGCATATTAAAAACAAATTTTCTAATATTTTTGAATCCATATCATAAAAAAAATCATTTTAAAAAAATAATTACAAAGAACTGATAAAAGTCATTATTTGAACTTACATTTCTATATATTTTTGTCTCATAATTCATTTACTTATCACATTAAGTAATGTTTTTGATTTTTTTAGTTAGTAGTAAATAAAAAAAAGAGAGTATCCCTACTCTCTTTTTTTGTTTTAAAATATTTTTTAAAATTTGCTATTTTACAATACAACTACCGAATTTTCTTCAGTACCTAAACCGCTATTAACATATTTATCTGCACTATCATCATTAATCCATTTTTCACCATCTAACAAATACTTGAATTGAAATTCAGTATCAATTGGTAAGTCAAGTGTAACGTTAAATGAACCGTTTTTTAACATTTTCATTTTAACGGGTTCTGCTGTATTCCAATTATTAAACTCCCCTAATAAATCTACTTTGGCAGCACCAGAAACAGCATCTTTTGTCATTGAAAAAGTTACTTTACATACTGGTTTACTTTTTAAATATTGCTTTTTTAAACTCATAATATTTGGTTTTAATTTTAAACAAATATAATGCTAATACACAGTTTATTATACAACTCATTTTTCTTATTTATAAACTATATTAACCTAATTTTTCCATTATTAACAATGCGGGTTAAATTGACACAAGAACAAGAAATCCTATTATTTTCATCTAAAAATGCGAAAATATTCAAATTTATTAATAGCATTTTTAATGTTAATTAATTAAGAAATGTTTAAATTATTCCAACTTCAGAAATAAACAAAATAATTAATTAACAATTACATTCATTTATTAAAATTAAAATTTATAAATTTATCTAAATCAATATTTTATAAAAATTGAAAAACTATGGATAAATACTACAAAGTAAAAGTGAATGAATCTTTTGAATATGATTTAAATAGTTTAAACGTAGAAAAACTAGATATTTTAAACTTATCTCCATTAAAATTTCATGTACTTCACAACACAAAACCGCACAACATACAAATTTTACAATCTGACTTTAACAATAAAGAATACAATGTTAAAGTAAATGCCAATAATTATACCATCAAAATTTCAAATGAGCTAGATAACCTTATCAATAAAATGGGTTTTTCTGAAGGTGCTGATAAAAAAACAAATATTATCAAAGCTCCTATGCCTGGTTCAATATTAAAAGTAAACGTAAAGCCTAATCAAAAGGTAAAAGAAGGTGAAGTACTGCTTATTTTAGAAGCAATGAAAATGGAAAATACAATTTGTGCGCCTAAAGATGGTGTTATAAAAGTGGTAAAAGCTAAAGAAAACAATACTGTTGAAAAGGGCGAACTATTAATTGAACTTTTTTAATATTTATAAAAATGAAAAAAATATTAGTTGCCAACCGAGGCGAAATTGCCATTAGAGTGATGAAAACTGCTCGAAAAATGGGCATAAAAACTGTTGCTATTTATTCTGAAGTAGATAGAAATGCACTTCATTTAAGATTTGCTGATCAATGTGTTTATATAGGTGAATCGCCATCAAACAAATCGTATTTAGTAGGTGAAAGAATTATTGAAGAAGCAAAAAAACTTCAGGTTGATGCTATTCATCCAGGTTATGGATTTTTAAGTGAGAATGCCGAGTTTGCAGAATTATGTGAAAAAAATAATATCATATTTATTGGCCCAAAATCAAAATCTATTGAAATGATGGGTAATAAATTGGCGGCTAAAGATGCTGTTAAAAATTACAACATCCCAATGGTTCCTGGCTACGACAGCGCCATTACTGATCCTAAAAAGGCCATAGAAATTTCACGTAAAATTGGATTTCCTATTTTAATAAAAGCTGCTGCAGGCGGCGGCGGTAAAGGAATGCGTATTGTTGAAAATGAAAAAGATATTGAAGAGCAAATGCAGCGTGCTATTAGTGAAGCCGTTTCTGCTTTTGGAGATGGTGCCGTATTTATTGAAAAATACATTACTTCACCTCGCCATATTGAAGTTCAAGTTTTGGCAGACAGCCACGGAAATATTTTACATTTATTTGAAAGAGAGTGCAGTGTACAACGCCGTCATCAAAAAGTTATTGAAGAGGCTCCTTCCACAATTTTAACTCCAGAGTTACGAGAAAAAATGGGAAAAGCAGCCATATTAGTTGCCAAATCTTGCAACTATTTAGGCGCTGGAACAGTAGAGTTTTTAGTTGATAGTGAACTGAATTTTTATTTCTTAGAAATGAATACCCGCTTACAAGTTGAACATCCTGTTACCGAGTTAATATCAAATGTTGATTTGGTAGAATTGCAAATTAAAATCGCTCGAGGCGAAGCATTAACCATAAAACAAGACGATTTAAAAATACACGGTCACGCACTTGAATTAAGAATTTATGCTGAAGATCCTATGAACAACTTTTTACCAAGCATTGGTAAATTAACTACCTACAAACTGCCCGTTGGTGAAGGTATTAGAGTTGACAATGGATTTGAAGAAGGTATGGATATCCCTATTTATTACGACCCAATGTTAGCCAAATTAATAACCTATGGAAAAAACCGTGAAGAAGCCATTCAATTAATGATTGAAGCAATTGATAATTATACTGTTGAAGGTATTTTTACAACACTACCATTTGGGAAATTTGTTTGTCAGCATGAAGCTTTTAAATCCGGAAATTTTGATACGCACTTTGTTAAAAAATATTATTCACCCGAAAAACTAAAAAAAGAAATTGAAGAAGAGGCTCAACTCGCTGCAATTATTGGTTTAAAAATGTATTTAGAAGCGCAAAAAATATTAAAAATTCCTAATAATTAATCTTTTATAGTATTCAACCATATGGATTCAAGAAAAAAAATATTAAATGAAAAAATTGCAGCTGCTTATTTAGGTGGTGGAAAAAAACGCATTGAAATACAACATTTAAAAAAGAAATTAACCGCCCGTGAACGAATTGCTTATTTATTAGACGAAGATTCTTTTGAAGAAATGGGCATTTTGGTTACACACAGATCCAATGATTTTGGTATGGAAAAACAACATTTTTATGGAGATGGTGTTGTTACTGGTTATGGCACAATTTGTGGAAGATTGGTCTATGTTTTTGCACAAGATTTCACCGTTTTTGGTGGCTCACTGTCCGAAACACACGCTGAAAAAATTTGTAAAATTATGGATCAGGCATTAAAAGTTGGAGCACCATTGATAGGATTGAACGACTCTGGAGGAGCACGAATTCAAGAGGGCGTAAGGTCTTTGGGAGGTTATGCTGATATTTTCTACAGAAATGTACAGGCTTCAGGGGTTATTCCGCAACTTTCTGCAATTATGGGGCCTTGCGCTGGTGGATCTGTTTATTCACCTGCTATAACCGACTTCACTTTAATGGTTGAAAACACCAGTTATATGTTTGTAACTGGCCCAAATGTTGTTAAAACTGTTACCAACGAAGAAGTAACTTCTGAAGAATTAGGTGGCGCAAATACACATGCTACAAAATCTGGTGTTACTCATATTACTTCAGCAAATGATGTTGAATGTTTGGAACATATTAAAAAATTGCTAAGCTACATTCCTCAAAATAACAAGGAAACTACTAAAAAAATTCCCTATGAATTGGGTGATGAATTGCGAATAGATCTTGAAAATATAGTTCCAGAAAATTCCAATAAAGCATACGATATGCATGGTGTTATAAAAGGTATTATTGATAAAGATTCCTTTTTTGAAATTCAAGAGTCGTTTGCAAAAAATATTATTGTTGGTTTTGCTAGAATTGCAGGAAGAAGTGTTGGAATTGTAGCAAATCAACCAATGCAATTGGCTGGTTGTTTAGATGTGGATAGCTCCATTAAAGGTGCTCGTTTTACAAGATTTTGCGATTGTTTTAACATCCCACTGTTAGTTTTGGTAGATGTTCCTGGTTTTTTACCTGGTACCAACCAAGAGTGGAATGGCATTATTAAAAACGGTGCAAAATTATTATATGCACTAAGTGAAGCCACTGTGCCAAGAATTACAGTAATTACCAGAAAAGCCTATGGTGGCGCATATGATGTAATGAATTCTAAACACATTGGTGCTGATATGAATTTTGCTTGGCCAACTGCTGAAATAGCTGTTATGGGTGCAAAAGGTGCTGCTGAAATAATTTTCAAAAATGAAATCAATGCTGCTGAAAATCCGGATGAAAAATGGAAAGAAAAAGAAGCAGAATATGCATCTAAATTTACAGATCCTTATGGCGCTGCTGAAAGAGGTTTTATAGACGAGGTAATTCATCCAAAAAATACCCGAAGAAAACTTATAAAAGCATTTCAAATGCTAGAAGGAAAAACAGTAATTACACCCAATAAAAAACACGGTAACATTCCTTTATAAATCAACAAAAAACAAATAGAAAGTAATATGAAAAAAAAATGCACCCTAATTATTGCCATTTTATTGATGGTTAATTTTGGATTTTCTCAAACAAAAAATTTTATTGATCAACCTTATCTAGAAACTAGTGCAAGTGTTGATACTTTGGTAACTGCAGACAAAATTTATTTGAAAATATTAATTAATGAAAGCGATACAAAAGATAAAATTTCTGTTGAAGAATTAGAAAATAAAATGGAAATTGCTTTAAAGGATTTGGGAATTGACACTTCAAAAAATTTAGCTTTAATAGATTTGGCTAGCAATTTCAAAAATTATTTTTTAAAACAAAAAGATGTCATGAAAAGCAAAGCTTATTCGTTGCTTGTTTTTGATGCTCAAACAGCTGGAAAAGTTATTATTGCACTTGAAAATTTAAACATTTCAAATGTAGAATTAGAAAAACTAGAACATTCAAATATTGAAGATGTAAAATTGATTTTAAAATCAAAAGCAATTTTAAAGGCAAAAAGACAAGCTGATTATTTAACCAAACCTTTAAATCAAAAAACAGGAACTGCGCTACAAATATCAGACAATGTAAACCAAGGTTATCAATACAATAGAAATCAATTAGACGAAATGGTTGTTGTTGGTTATTCAGCAAGAAAAAAACAAGAGTTTGAGCCTATTGACATTGAATTTAAAAAGATAAAAGTTGAAACTGAAGTTGTTGTTAAATTTAAAATTGATTAGACCTAAAGAACAACTTTTAAAACAAAAAATCCTGAATTTCTTCAGGATTTTTTTTATATAATTTCAGCAGATAGCCCTCTTGTTAAAAGCAAACTACAACGTGGTTTCAAATCTTCATATTCACCAGTTTTTACTGCACATTTTCCTTTATAATGGACCAATAAAGCACATTGTTCAGCCTGTTCAAAAGTATGATCACAAATTTCAACTAACGAGTCTATAACATGGTCAAAAGTATTAACATCGTCATTAAACAACACAATTTCGTGTAAATTTGCTTCCTGCTCTAAAACATCAACTTCTTCTTGTATTTTTCTTTTCGTACTCATAATCACTTTCAAATTTATAAAAAATATTTTACAACAATCTTAAACAATCTAACAAAACACTTGTTAGCAGCATTTTAAAAATATCAAAATTTACCTATTATATTTTAACGAAACCCAATTATTACGTTCAATAGTTTTGTCTAATTTTAAACCATATTTTGTAACTTCAGCATCTATATATGGTATATCTTCCTGATAAAAACCACTAAATAAAATAGTTCCACCTGCATTTAAACAATTCATATAATGCGCCATATCATTTAACAAAATATTTCTGTTGATGTTTGCTATAATTACATCATAATGTTTGTTTTTTAACAAAGCTGCATCACCTTCAAAAACAGAAATATTTTTACAATTATTTCGTTCTACATTTTCTATTGAATTTTCGTAGCACCAATTGTCAATGTCAATTGCATCAATAGGATTTGCACCTTTCATTTCAGCAAAAATGGCTAAAATTCCTGTTCCACAGCCCATATCTAAGGTTTTTTTACCCGTTAAATCCATCTCCATTAACTGTTGCACCATCATATGTGTCGTTTCATGATGCCCTGTACCAAAACTCATTTTTGGTTCAATAACAATATCATATTGCAAATTTGGATTCTCGTGAAAAGGCGCTCTAATACTTACCAAATCATCAACTTGAATTGGATTAAAATTCTTTTCCCATTCACTATTCCAATTTACTTGTTCAATTACTTCTTCAACAAAAGAAATTTGAAACTCATCAGAATTTAAAATTTGAATATCTTCTAAAATTGCGTCATTCCAATCAACTTCTTGAATATATGCTGATACACCTTCTTCATTTTCTACAAAACTTTCAAAACCAGCCTCACCCAATTCAGCAATTAAAATTTCAGTTCCTGGCTCTTTAGGAGAAACTGTAAAAATGTATCCTCTATATTTTATCATATTTTATTATTTTCAAAATGCAAAAATACGGTTTCCTTTCAAAACGAAAGAAAACCGTATCTTAATATTATTATAATTTTAATTGTCTTAGAATGACTTAATTAAAGCTAAAAAGTTATCAGAATTTAAAGCAGCACCACCAATTAAACCACCATCAACATCTTCTTTAGAAAATATTTCTTTAGCATTTCCTGGATTTACACTTCCACCATATAAAATTGAAACATTGTTAGCAACTTCTGCATTGTATTTATCTGCAACAATTTTACGAATAAAAGCGTGCATTTCTTGCGCTTGTTCTGGTGAAGCAGTTTCTCCAGTACCAATTGCCCAAACTGGCTCATAAGCCAATACAATATTTTTCCAAGCTGCTGCATCTAAATGAAATAATGCATTTTTAATTTGACTTTCAACAACGTCAAAATGTTTATCAGCTTTTCTTTCAGCTAAAACTTCACCAAAACAGAAAACAATTTCTAATCCATTTGCTAAAGCAGCATCAACTTTTTGAGCTAAAATAGCATCTGTTTCACCAAAATATTCACGTCTTTCAGAGTGACCTAAAATCACTGTTTTTAAACCTAAAGAAGTTAACATTTCACCAGAAATTTCACCAGTAAAAGCACCACTTTTTGCTTGATGCATATTTTGAGCAGCAACCTCAACAGCTGAACCTTTAGTAACTTTTACAACTTCGCTAATGTTTACAAACGTTGGTGTTACAATAACTCTTGTATTACCAAGGTCTAAACCTTTTACTTTTTCAACAATTTCACTAGCTAATTCAGTTGATTCCTGAACATTTTTATTCATTTTCCAGTTACCTGCTACAATTTGTTTTCTCATGATATTATATTTTACTTTTTATAGTTCTAATTAAAGCTACAAATTTACAGTTTTATACGTAAAAAATTGCTTAAAAATTAGATTGATTCCGCAATCGTTTTCGATTGAAACTCAGTTAAAAAACTTATTTCAGCCTAATCCTAGGATCTAAAACCCCGTACAAGATATCTACCAAAATATTTATCAAAATAAACATTGTTGCAATTATTAAAACACTTCCCATAATTACAGGTAAATCTAAAGTGTTTAAGGCATTTACAATTTCTTTCCCTAAACCGTTCCAGTTAAAAATATATTCAACAAAAACCGCTCCTGCCAACATAGATGCAAACCAACCAGACACGGCGGTTACAACCGGATTTAATGCATTTTTTAACGCGTGGATTTTCATTATTTTGTATGTTGAAAGTCCTTTTGCTTTGGCAGTTCTAATATAATCTTGATTTAAAACTTCTAACAACGAATTACGTGTTAACTGCACAACCACCGCCAAAGGTCTGATACCTAAAACAATGGCAGGCAACAATAAATTTTTCCATTGAATGTAAATATGCTCACCAAAATCATCAACTTCATACAAACTACCTGTCATATTTAAATGGGTGTATTTATGCAACACAAAACCAAACAACCAAGCAAATAAAATGGCCGAAAAAAACGATGGAACACTCATTCCTAAAGTACTTATTACGGCAATAATTCTATCAAAAAAAGTGTCTTTATACAAAGCTGAAAGTATCCCAAAAAAGATACCAACAATAATGGCAATTGTAATTGCCGAAACTGCTAAAACAGCAGTATTTGGTAGAGTTTCTGAAATAACATCTGCAACATCTTTGTCGTTTTTTTGAAAAGATTTTCGCAAATACGGACTTTTAATTACAATGGTCTCACCTCCTACTGAAAACAATTTTGTATAACTATATTTTGAAGCATCTAAATACGTGTAATTTTTAGAACTGTTACTGTGAATAGAAATTGGAGATAAATCGTTTAAATAATACAAATATTGGGTTGAAATTGGTTGATCAAAACCATATTTTTTTCGAATATTCTGTAATTGTTCTGCATCTTCACGCTGATCTAACATCATACGAGCTGGATCACCAGGTAACACATTAAATAAAAAGAAAATAACCGTTACAACACCAAAAAGTGTTAACAATCCGTAACCTAATTTATTTAAAATATAACTAAACAATGTGTATTATTTGACAACAAATATAACTTAAACTATTAAAATTACTACTTTTGCACAACTCTTTATTTGAACATATGAACAGACAAGAACTAATTGCCCAAATTCAACAAAAAAAATCTTTTTTATGCATTGGATTGGACGTAGATTTAGCTAAAATTCCAACACATTTACTAAAGGAAGAAGATCCTATTTTTGAATTTAACAAGCAAATTATTGACGCTACACATCATTTAGCCGTTGCTTATAAACCAAATACTGCTTTTTACGAAGCTTACGGAATTAAAGGTTGGATGGCTTTGGAAAAAACCATCAATTATATCAATCAAAATTATCCTGAAATTTTTACCATTGCCGATGCAAAACGTGGCGATATTGGAAATACTTCAACTATGTACGCAAAAGCTTTTTTTGAAGATTTAAATTTTGACTCGGTTACTGTTGCTCCTTATATGGGAAGCGATTCTGTTGAGCCATTTTTAGCTTTTGAAAACAAAACAACCATACTTTTAGCTTTGACATCAAATAAAGGTGGATTGGATTTTCAGGGTTTAAAAACTGGTGAAAACGAATTGTATAAAGAAGTTTTAAAAACAGCCTTGACTTGGAAAAATTCTGAAAACTTAATGTTTGTTGTTGGTGCAACCAAAGCTGAATATTTTTCAGCTATCCGAAAAATTGTACCAAATCATTTTTTATTGGTTCCTGGTGTGGGTGCGCAAGGCGGAAACCTACAAGACGTTTGTAAATATGGTTTAAATAAAGATTGTGGACTATTAATCAATTCATCTAGAGGTATTATTTATGCTGGAAAAGATGAAAATTTTGCAAAAACTGCTCAAATTGAAGCTGAAAAATTGCAAAAAGAAATGGCAGCTATTTTAGAAGTTAGAAGTTAGAAGTTAGAAGTTAGAAGTTTTAAAAAATATCATTCCGAGTGAAGTCGAAAGTTACTTTTACTTGAAATTTATTAACAATGTAGCTATTTACATAAGAAATAGTGTCTAAAAATCGTAATTCATATTTTTAAAATGAAAACAGTTAGAGATCAAATTGGAAGAGAAATCACATTAAAACAAGCACCTAAACGAATTATTTCTTTAGTGCCTTCGCAAACAGAATTGTTATGTGATTTGGCTTTAGAAAATGAACTTGTGGGTATTACAAAATTTTGCGTTCACCCTTATCATTTAAAATCAACCAAAACAATTGTTGGTGGTACTAAAAAAGTTGATTACGATAAAATTAAAGCACTAAACCCCGATTTTATACTTTGTAATAAAGAAGAAAACACTTATGAAATGCTTCCTGAATTGGAAAAAATTGCACCTACTTATTTTTCTGATGTAAATACCATTCAGCAAGCTATTGATTTAATTTTAAGTTTAGGTACTATTTTAAACAGAAGAACTGAAAGTGATAATTTGGTTCATAAAATAGAATTTAAATTAGACCATTTTAAGCAATTTGTAAAAGACAAACCTACACGAAAAGTAGCTTATTTTATTTGGGCAAAACCGTGGATGGTTGCTGGTAATGATACATTTATCAATGAAATGTTACAACTCAACAATTTTGAAAACATTTATGAAGATATGAGTCGTTATCCAAAAGTTGAAATCAACAGAATTAGACACGAAGGCGATCCTGATGTTGTTATTTTATCTTCAGAGCCTTTTCCGTTTAAAGATGAACACGCAATGGAAATTGCCACTTATACCAACCGTTCTATCACCGTTTTTGGAGATGGTGAAATGTTTAGCTGGTTTGGATCTAGAATGCTTTTAGCCTTTGATTATTTTAAGGAGCTACACAAAAAATTAGAAAGTCATTTTTAAAACCATTCATTATTTATCAAACGAATCAGTTTTTTTATTGTAATGATACGGACAATGTTTACATCCATTTCTACAGCAATAACCACGTTTTAAATGGTATTTTTCGGTAAAAACACGGTAACCTTGCTCATTTACATAATAATCTCCTTCTTCTGAAGGTATTGTATTTTTAAATTCCATTTGGCAAAAATAAAAAACGTTCCAATACTATTGGAACGTTATATTAAAAATATAAATTCACTTTATTTTTTTTCAACTACAGGAGCAGGTGGATATTGCGCCATAATTTGGTTAACAAACTCTTTTACTCTTTCTTCCTTTTTAGTAACATTACCCGAAGTATTTAAACCTCCGCTACCAATTCCTTGCCAAATTAATTCTTTTTTTGCTGCATCAATAAAATCAACAAACAAAGTTCCTTCAGTATAAGTAGAAATTTGTGGGCCAAAATTAGGACCATAATACCAAGGATACCATCCGTAATAACCTCCAAAGCCATATCCATACCCCATAAAATCATTGTTGTAAACATTCACTTTCTTTTGAGCCTTTGTAAAAATATTGACTAAAATATCTGGATTTTCAGATTTTGTAAATCCTTTTGCCAATAATTGAGCTTCAACAGCTTTTAAAATTCTACGCTTATCTAAATCCGAAATTTCGGCTTTATCAATTCCCTTTTTATAAAATGCAAAAGTTTTATATTTTGTAAAATCGGTTGATTGATCGTAATCTGCTATAACTTTTACTGAAGAGCAAGAAGCTAGCGTTAAAAAAACAACTATTACTGTTAGAAATTTTATAGTTTTCATTTCAAAAAATATTTAACTAATTAGGTACTTATATAACAATTACAATAATAAAAAAACAATTTAAATAGCAATTTTATATTGATATAATTATCAACAACCATACCAAATAAACGATTCAATTTTAAACACTTATTTTAATAATTTGCTTTAAATTTAAATCATAAAAAAAGGCAAACAACGTTACCTTTTTAACTAGTTTAAATAAATACAACCGTTTTGTTTTTGTACACCATAACTTTGTGTTTTGTATGGAGTTTTATAGCTCTAGACAATACAATTTTTTCTAAATCTTTACCTTTTAGTATAAAATCTTTAATGGTGTTTGTATGCGTAACTCGTGTAATATCTTGTTCAATAATAGGACCTTCATCTAAATCTTCGGTAACATAATGACTTGTTGCTCCAATAATTTTCACCCCTCTTTGAAAAGCAGAATGATATGGTTTTGCCCCTGGAAAAGCTGGTAAAAATGAATGGTGAATATTGATGATTTTATTTTGATATTCTTCAATTAACTTACTCGAAATTATTTGCATATAACGTGCCAATACAATAAAATCAATTTTGTATTCGGCTAATAATTTCATTTGTAAATCTTCAGCAGTTTGTTTGTTTTCTTTTGTTACTTTGATATAGTAATAAGGAATATTGAAATTTTGAGCAATATGCTCTAAATCTGGATGATTGCTAATAATCAACGGAATTTCAACATCCAATTCATTGGCACTATACCTACTTAAAATATCGTACAAACAGTGTTCGTATTTAGAAACAAACAATGCCATTTTAGGTTTTACATCTGAATCGAACAAATACCAATTCATATTAAATTCAGCCCCCATTTTGTCACTAAAAAGCGATTCAAAATTTTCTGTTACAAAAGTCGATTTTGAAAATTCGCACTCCAAACGCATAAAAAACATGGCATCTTCTCTATCAACATGCTGATCTATATACACAATATTACCTCCTTGTTGTTGAATAAAGGTGGTTACTGAAGCTATAATTCCTTGTTTGTCTTTACAATTTATAAGTATTGTTATCCTTTTCATTTTAAAAAAATTAAGTTGCAAAATTATACAAAATATACATAGCTAAGACTTATTATTTAAAAGTTTTATATTCAATAAATTATCGCTTATTAATTTAAAAAAATCATAAATTGCATCATAAATAAGCTTAAATATTACGAAATGGAAAAAATCACAGCTTACAAACCGACCAATAAAATACGTATTGTAACCGCCGCTGCCTTATTTGACGGTCACGATGCGGCCATTAATATTATGCGCCGTATTATACAAGCTACTGGTGTTGAAGTTATTCATTTGGGACATGACAGAAGTGTTGAAGAAGTTGTGAATTGCGCCATACAGGAAGATGCAAATGCCATTGCAATAACATCGTATCAAGGCGGTCATATCGAATATTTTAAATATATGCGCGATTTGTTACTTGAAAAAGGAGCTTCACAAATACGCCTATTTGGTGGTGGCGGTGGTGTAATTCTTCCTGAAGAAATTAAGGAATTAACAAATTATGGCATTACACGTATTTACTCACCCGATGATGGCAGAGCAATGGGTTTGCAAGGTATGATTAATGATATGGTGGTCCTTTGTGATTTTCCAATCCCATCCTTAATCCTTAACAAAGAGAAGGAAATTGCGCAAAGTTTAAAAAATAAAGAGGTAACAACAATTGCCCGTTTAATTTCTATTGCTGAAAATAGATACGAAGAATTTCAGCAACTTTTTACGCCATTGAAATCGGTAGCGGCAAAAGTACCCGTTTTAGGAATTACAGGTACTGGAGGCGCGGGAAAATCTTCAATTGTAGATGAAATTGTGCGTAGGTTTTTAATCGATTTTCCAAAAAAAACTATCGGAATTGTATCTGTTGACCCTTCAAAACGCAAAACTGGAGGTGCTTTATTGGGTGATAGAATTAGAATGAATTCCATTAAAAACAATCGCGTTTATATGCGCTCTTTGGCTACACGACAGTCTAATTTAGCGCTATCAAAACACGTTAGTGATGCCGTTGCTATTTTAAAAGTCGCTAATTATGATTTGGTGATTTTAGAAACCTCTGGAATTGGTCAAAGTGATACTGAAATTTTAGACCATTGTGATGTTTCATTGTATGTAATGACACCTGAATATGGTGCTGCAACTCAATTAGAAAAAATTGATATGATTGATTTTGCTGATATTATTGCACTAAATAAATTTGACAAACGAGGTGCTTTAGATGCTTTAAGAGATGTGAAAAAACAATACCAACGCAATCACAATTTATGGGATAGCAATGTAAATTCTATGCCTGTTTACGGTACTATTGCTTCACAATTTAACGATCCTGGCACCAATGAATTGTACAAATCAATTATCGAAAAACTGAATAATAAAACCAGTGCTAATTTCAACAGCTCTTTTAAAAGTACTGGAGAATTGAGTGAAAAACAATATATCATTCCGCCAAATCGCACCCGATACTTATCTGAAATATCAGAAAACAATAGATTGTACGGTGCACAAAGTTTTCAGCAAAAAGAAATTGCTCAAAAACTATTTGGTATTTTTAAAACTATTGAAAGTGTTTCAAATGTTAAACTGAGCCTGTCTAAGTTTGGTTTAAATGAAGATAGTTTTCAACACACTTCTACTACGCTAAGTGACCAATCTAAAGAACTTTTAAGTCTGCTTTTTAAAGAATTTTCAAAAGTAAAAATGGATTTAAATCCACACAATTGGAATATCATATTAAATTGGGAAACTAAAAAACAAGCTTACAAAAACGATGTTTATTCGTACAAAGTTCGCGATAAAGAAATCAATATTAAAACACATAGTGAATCGCTATCGCACCTTCAAATTCCTAAAATAGCCTTGCCAAAATACGAAGCTTGGGGCGACATTTTATACTGGAATTTAGAAGAAAACGTTCCTGGAGAATTTCCTTACACTGCCGGTTTGTTTCCATTTAAACGCACTGGCGAAGATCCAACCCGCATGTTTGCAGGCGAAGGAGGTCCTGAACGTACCAACAGAAGATTTCATTATGTAAGTTTAGGATTGCCTGCAAAACGTTTATCTACGGCTTTTGATTCGGTTACTTTATACGGAAACGACCCTGCAATTAGACCCGACATATATGGTAAAATTGGAAATTCGGGTGTTTCAATTTGTTGTTTAGACGATGCAAAAAAACTGTATTCTGGTTTTGATTTAACCAATGAAATGACTTCAGTTTCTATGACTATTAATGGTCCTGCAACCATGATGCTTGCTTATTTTATGAATGCCGCTATTGATCAGGAATGTGAAAAATACATTCTTAAAAATGATTTAAAATTTGATATTGAAGCTAAAATCGCTTCAATTTACAAGGAAAAAGGAGTTGAAAGACCTAAATATCAAGGTGTTTTACCAGAAGGAAATAACGGGTTGGGTTTGCTACTTTTAGGCGTTTCAGGTGATGAAGTTTTACCAAAAGACATCTATCAAAAAATTAAAACTGAAACCATTTCAAAAGTTAGAGGAACCGTACAAGCTGATATTTTAAAAGAAGATCAAGCTCAAAATACATGTATTTTTTCAACAGAATTTGCGCTTCGTTTAATGGGTGACGTTCAGGAATATTTTATTAAAAACAATGTCAGAAATTTTTATTCAGTTTCTATTTCAGGCTATCATATTGCTGAAGCGGGTGCCAATCCAATTTCGCAATTGGCATTTACACTGGCTAACGGATTTACCTATGTTGAATATTACCTTTCTAGAGGCATGGATATCAATAAATTTGGGCCAAATTTATCGTTTTTCTTCTCAAACGGTGTTGACCCAGAATATGCTGTAATTGGTAGAGTTGCGCGTAAAATTTGGGCAAAAGCTATGAAAAATAAATATGGTGCCAATACAAGAGCGCAAATGTTAAAATACCATATTCAAACATCGGGCAGAAGTTTGCATGCGCAAGAAATAGACTTTAACGATATTAGAACTACGCTACAAGCGCTATATGCCATTTACGACAATTGCAATAGTTTGCACACCAATGCTTACGATGAAGCCATTACCACGCCTACCGAAGAAAGTGTGCGCAGAGCAATGGCTATTCAATTGATTATCAACAAAGAACTAGGTTTAACAAAAAATGAAAATCCAATTCAGGGTGCTTTTATTATTGAAGAATTAACCGACTTGGTTGAAGAAGCTGTTTATCAAGAATTTGACCGAATTACAGAACGTGGCGGTGTTTTGGGCGCTATGGAAACCATGTACCAACGCAGTAAAATTCAGGAAGAAAGCCTGTATTACGAAACCTTAAAACACAATGGAGATTTTCCTATTATTGGCGTAAATACTTTTTTAAGCAGCAAAGGTTCACCTACAGCGTTGCCACACGAAATAATTAGAGCAACCGAAGAAGAAAAACAAACACAGATTAAAGTTGTTAAAAATTTAAATGATGGAAATTTTGAAAAAACCACAAAACAACTAGAACTTTTAAAACAAAAAGCAATTGAGAATAAAAATATGTTTGAACAATTAATGGAAACTTGTAAAGTTTGCTCAATTGGTCAAATTACCGAAGCTTTGTTTGAAGTTGGCGGACAGTATAGAAGAAATATGTAGTTTTGAAGCTTGAATATAAATTTTATAACAATTAACAATTTATGAATAACGATTTGAATGATTTAATAAAAAATGGAGTTGAAAATTTAGCATTAAAATTTGAAAAAATTAATTTAAATACCTTAAACATATCAGATTACAATAAAATTTATTTACAAAAATATATAGACAATTATTCATTTTACATGTCTATGTATTCACAGCTATTGACAAAAGCTATAAAAAAACTTAACAAACCTATTTCAGAAAGTATTTTTATTGATTACGGTGGTGGTTCTGGAATGCTAACATATTTAGCATCGGAGGTGGGTTTTAAAAAAATTATTTACAACGATATTTACGATGTATCTGTAAAAGACACTGAAATTATTTCGAATGCATTAAAAATTAAAATAGATAACTTCATATGTGGAGATGTTGAAATTTTTGTAGAGGAAATCAACAAACTAAACATAAAACCAGATTTAATTTGCTCTGTTGATGTTTTAGAACATATATACAACTTAGAAAACTGGTTTGAAAATATTGCTACAATAGATGCTGGTTTTTCATTATTATTTATGACTAGCGCCAATTCTAAAAATCCTTTTATCGTAAAAAGACTAAAAAAACTTCATTTAAATGCTGAATTTAAAGGGTCATCTCAAACAACTGGCTGGAAAGATAGAGACTTAAACACTTCATTTTTATCAGCTAGAAAAAAAATAATTAAAGACAACTTTCCTTATTTAAAAGATGATGAAATTGAATTATTATCTTCAAAAACAAGAGGTTTACAAGTAAATGAGATTATAAATGTTGTAAACCATTATCATAAATTTAATGAAATAAAATACAAAATTAACCATCCAACCAACACCTGTGATCCCTACACTGGTAATTGGACCGAAAACTTGATTGATTTAGAATATCTTAAAAAAATGATAGAATCAAAAAACATGAACGTTTGTTATACAAACTCTTTTTATGGCTATTCAAAAAATAAAATATTAAACATTCCTAAAACAATTCTAAACCAAACAATTAAATTACTTGGAAATAAAAATTTATTTTTTTCGCACACTTACACTCTTGAAGTTAAAAAGAATTCGCTGATTATTGATAAATAAATTTACCCTTTTACTCAACTCTTTTATAAACTTTTACACCGCTCTCTGTGTCAATTTGCAGACTTCCGTTTTCAGTTAATTCTAACAATTGAGATTGACTAAATCCAGTTTTTTTAACCATAAACATGGTCGATTTTGAAGTTTTACTAATAGTAGCAAACTCGTAATTTTCATCGCCACCAACAATCGCATAACCATCACCTTTAGGCTCAATTTTACATTCACCCCACATATCAATAAAATAAGTACCTTCAATGTTATATACTTTTGTTTCTTCAACTTCAGCAGGAACTGTTTGTGCAGCTACTGGAGACACAGCGGTTTCTGCAACAACGGCAGTTGTTACCTGTGGTGCTGGAACTACATTTGCTTGTTGAACTTGAGTTTGAGCAACAGGCGCAACTACATTATTTAAATTATTTTTAACAGTACCATTGTAAGCATAATCAAATTCAAGAATTTCATCAAAAGCATCTCTTATGGCTTCATGATAAGCTTTTTGATATTCTTTAATTTTAGAAGTTCCCAACTTTGTAGAATAAACAGTTGCATTAAAACAATCTACCAAATTTATTTTAACTTTTGTAGTAAACAACCCAGATTCTTTAACTAAAATTGCTTTTAGTGCCAAACATGGATTTGCTGCTAATTCTTGTGGATAAGCATCTGTTGACAATAAAACATCAAAGTCCTTTTTTTCAAACAAAAATTTAGTTAATGAATTTATTTGATACTGATCTGCAGAGCTTTGAAACTCATATTGAGCAGGAACAATAACATATTTATAAGAATTTAAAACTTCTTGTCCGAAAACATTAGAAAAACTAACTAAAATAAAAACAACACAAATAGAAATTAAACGACGCATACTCATATTTTTTTTGATGAATTTTGTAAATGTACTAATTATTATTGTAAAATATAAAATTTAACCCAACTTGAACATTGGCACTTTTAGCAGCATAAAGATTGGATAAGTACTGTAAATTATCTGCCAATAAATACAAATTAACAGGCCCTAATTGCGTTGAAATACCGAGGCCTAAATTTGCAAAAGTGTAAGAATCGGCGGTGTAAGTTACTTTGGCTTGAAAATGTTTATTAAACCAATGCTCAAAAAAGAGTGTTAATGCTAAATTAGAATGTACTTGACCAAGTGTTGAATACAATTGTACACCTACTTTATTACTAAATAAACCTGGACGGGTCTCAAAACGACAATTATCGTATTCTTTTCCAAAACTATAATGAATGGCACCATAAAATTTAAGCGGACGCAAAGTAATATATTTGGTATACAGGGTATCTAAAACTACCTCTTTTTCAAACCTATCTTTTAAATCGTTCCAATAATCCGCAGCATTACTGTTATCAAATTCAAGATCAAAACCTTCAACCTCAAAATCGCCTTTTACTTGATACGACTTAACATTTTGAGTATTGTAAACAAATCCTAAGTCCAATACACTCCCGCTAACGGTCCATTGCTCTTTATAATTATGTGTAAATCCTAAATCCAAGCCTAAACCTAAATTACCACCCAACAACATTTTTTTAACAAAGTCTGCAGCTTCTACATCAATATTACCATCCTCATCTTCCAAAAACACACCCGAAGTTTGCATTAGCAAATCAACATTGTTTAATTGCTGTTTGTAAATATTATCTGTTCCGTAGGTCGTTTTTAAAGCACCTGCATTTCTTTTACTACTCACATTTATAGCGCTCGAATATATTTTTCCACGTGCACCAACTTGCCATTTTTCATTTATTTTTTTAGAAATTCCGGCGTGAAAAACCCCCAATAGTTCGGCTCTTGCTGCTAATTTATTAACAGAATAGTTGTGATTAATATCTGAATTGCCATAATATGCTAAATCAACAAGACTTTTAGGAATTTTTATCAACGAATTAAATTCCTGATAGTATCCAAAACTCAAATAAATAGTGTTATTTAACTTAAAACCACCACTTAAAGCCTCTAGTTTTTGGTTTACTTCAATAAATTCAGCATTTCCAAATTTTTGTACAGCATCGTCAATTTTGGTATTTATATCTACACCGTTACTTGCAAAAATATCATAATAAGAAAATGCACTAAAACCGCCTTGCACAGCAACTTGAGACAATAAAGGAAATCCAACATAAAAATTATTGGAAACTTCAGCTCCTGGATTTAATATTAAAGTTTGAGGAAGTTCTGCAAAATCATATAAAACCTCATTATTTTGAGCGTAACCAACAGACAACATTAAAAATACTATAAAAACAATTTTTCTCATTCTGTAGTATAATTTAAAAACAACTCAACATAAGACTTAAAATTAAGTATAGATGGGTCGCTTGGTGAAATTATACTACCATCAGAACTTGATGACATAAACAATAAAAAGTCTATATACTGCGCATTGATAACCAAGCCAATATCTTTCTTTGGAATTTCAATTTGGGTAGTTAAAGCACCTGAATTTGGAGGAATTACAACAGTAGGACTTAAAGTGTAAATAAGATTTTTAGAAGCATCAAAAAGGTTAATAGTTACATTAAAAGTTCTGCTAAATTCATTTTTGGTTTCTACATTAAATACAATTTTTTCTAAATATTTATCGGTGCCACCACTAATTCCAGTTTCAATTAAATTACTTTGAATGTTTAACTCATCTCCAAATTCATTTAAAAAATCTGGAGCTTCTAAATTAAAAAAGACTTGCGTTACAATGTAATTGGTATTAATTTGAACATTGTCAATCTGATCAAAATCAACAGCTTTTGTACAACTTTGAAAACAACAAACAATAAGAAATAAATAGCCAAATAAAGCGTTTTTCATAATGAGAGGGGTTCATAATAAACATATCAAAGTTAATTTATTTTTTTTGAATTTCACACCAATTATGATTAGTTGTTAATGTTAATTATTGATTTTTATTTTAAGCATACTTTATTTAGTTTGCAGATTATATTGAACCGATTTATTTATTTTTTATTGACTGAATTGGCTAAGCAACCAACACACTTAAATTTTACAAATACTGTTTTAGCTCTAATAAATTTTTAACCGATTTGATATTTGCTGAAACAGATTCGTTATTAAAATTACAAAAGATAACATCGAGTCCCGCATTTTTTGCACCCATAATATCGGCTTCCCAATTATCACCAATCATAATAGACTCACTTGAAGTTGCTTTTGCTTGATCTAAAGCATACTGAAAAATGATAGGATTTGGTTTTTTTACACCAACAGATTCCGATGTAATTATTTTATCAAAATAAGTAGTTAAACCCGAATTTTCAATTTTCTTAAATTGAACTTCATTAAAACCATTGGTAATAATGTGCATTTTATATTTTGGCTTTAGATGCTCCAAAATTTCAAAAGTACCTTCAAAAAGCTGGTTGTTTTTAGGCAAATATTCAATATAATCAACTGATAAATTATCTATTAACTGTAAATCTACTTGGTATTTAATTTTAGTAAAAGTATCTTTTAATCTTCCCACCCTCAATTCTTCTTGGGTTACTTTTTCATCACGGTAAAGTTTCCAGTATTTTTCATTAATACCTCGGTAATAATTTAAAAACTTATCCATATTGGCATTTACACCATATTTTTTAAAAATGGCTTCAAAAGCAATGTCTGAGTTTGTTTCAAAATCCCAAAGGGTGTGATCTAAATCGAAAAATATGTGGTTGATGTGGTTCATTTTATTTACTTATATTTTATTTTTTAATCCTTTAGCAACTTTTACTAAGTTGGTTTTTATATACATATAATTGGGCTGAGAAATAAATTCTCCTATTGAAATTACCAAACTAATTCCAAGCAATAATTGAATTAAAAGTAAAAATAAAGGTTTTATTTCTATTAAATAACCTACTAAATAGACAATCAACCCAATAATTATTGCAAATAAAAACGAAGGAAAAATATCTTTTAACTGCTCCAAAACAGAATATTTCAACAACTTTGAACTCCAAAACGCATTCAACATACAAGATAGCATAGAAATAATTAGCATTCCTAAAATCAATATTTTTATACTTAAAAAGGCACAAAAAATTAGCACAGGAATTGCAATTGTTTTTTTAACTATTTCTAGTTTTAAAAACAAATCACTTCTACCAAACACTTTTAGAATATCAGTATTTAGTGATTGCAGTGGATACAAAGCGCCAACTAAAGTTAAAAATTGTAAGTATAAAATTGATTCAGACCAGTTCTCACCTAACAATGTTAAAATAATTGCTTCAGCACTAGCGGCAAGCCCAAACATTAAAATAAAAGTAATAAACATAGTGTTTTGAACTAATTTTTGGTAACTACGTTTCAAAACAATTAAATCATCAACTTTAGAAAGCACTGGGTATGAGACCTTTGCAATCAATCTTGCTATATTTTCTGAAATCATAGCCTGAAATCTATCAGCCCTATTAAAAAACCCTAATTGAGCAGCTGAATAATACTTTCCAATTATTAAATAAAATCCATCTCTATATACAGTTTCAATTAATCCAACCATTAATAATTTCCATCCAAAATCAAATAACTCTCTAAGAGCTTTTATATTAAACACTAAACTTGGCTTCCATTTTACAAATACCCAAAATAAAACTGACGTTGATAGTGTTTTTAAAAGATTCAACATTACTAAAGCCCAAACACCATAACCCAAAATTGCAATTATTATAGCTCCACATCCTGATAAAACCGTTGAAATAAAAGAAATTTTAGCCTGAAGTTTAAAATTCAAATCCCTGTTTAATTTTGTTTGATGAACAAAACCAAAAGCATCAAAAATAATACCTAATGCAAATACTTGTACAATTTGTTTTAATATGGATTCTCCATAGAAATTAGCAATACCCGTTGATAATAATAAAAGTAAACCATAAAAAACAAAACTTACAAATACTGAGAAATAAAAAACTGTCGAATAGTCTGTTTGATTACATTCTTTTTTTCTTATCAATGCACTACCCAATCCTGCATAAACAAAAACTTTTGAAATCGCAATAAATATTGCAATCATACCTATTAGTCCAAAATCTTTAGGCGATAAAATACGAGCTAAAAAAATACCTATACCAAATTGGATAAAATAAGTAAAGAAACTTTCAACAAAACTCCAAACTAAGCCGTAAATTGTTTTGTTTTTTAAATCATCCATTTTAGATTAACTATCATTTATTATATAAATTTAATGCCCTACTCAACAAACAAATGTAAACAATTTGAATAAGATTATTTTTGAAATAAAACTTGAATTGAGATGCTGTTAAATTATAAAACTATATTTGCACCATTAGGGTCTAATATCATAATTAACTTTTAAAAAATTGAAAAACAGTTTAAATATTTTGTTTTTATGTGGTTGGTATCCATCAAGAGTTTTACCAACAAATGGCGATTTTGTTCAAAGACATGCTGAAGCTATTGCTACCAAACACAACGTAACACTGATACACGTTATTACAGATAACAAAATAAATAAAACTGAAAAAACCTTTCAAACAGTTAACAATGTAAATACCCATATTATTTATATCCCAAAAACGAGAAATCTGTTTTTAAAATTTTTCCTTTTTTTTAATACATACATCACAACAATAAAAACCATTAAAGATTTTGATGTTGTACATTTAAACATTACTTATCCTGTTGGATTAATTGCATTGTATGTTAAATATTTTATTAAAATACCATATATAATTACAGAACATTGGAGTGGATATCAGTTCCCTAACAATAAATCAATTGGTTTATTTGAAAAAATACTCTCTAAAATTATTGTAAAAAAAGCCTCATTTGTTTGTCCTGTTGCAAAATATTTAGAGAAAGCAATGATTTGTTTTGGCCTAAAAGGAAACTATTATCCAATACCCAATGTAGTTGATACAGATATATTTAATATTTCTAATAACAACAGTGAGCATTTTACTATTACCCATGTTTCTGGAATGGATAATGAAGTTAAAAATATAAAAGGAATTTTATCGGTTATTTCAAAATTACAAAGTAAAATACCCAATCTTGAATTTAATTTAATAGGAAGTAATTCAGCTAAATACACTGAACTCATTGAGAAATTAAAAATCAAAAACATCCATATTATTGATCAAATTTCAAATGCCGAAGTCTCAAATTATTTAAAAAAATCAAATTTATTTATATTGTTTAGCAATTACGAGAATTTACCTTGTGTAATTTTAGAAGCTTTTTCTTGTGGAATTCCTGTAATAGCAACAAATGTGGGTGGAATTAATGAATATTTTCCTAATAATTTCGGAAAACTAATTTCAATTAAAAACGAAGAGCAATTATATCAAGAAACCTTAAATTTATATGAAAAAAAATATACAATTGCTTCTAAAGAAGAAATACACAATTATGCAGTTAAAAATTTTAGTAAAGAACATATTTGTAATGAATACAGTAGGATATATCTTAAAACAATAATTTCATTTTAAAACTAAAATACTTTTCTTCTTCAACCCCAAAACTTTTATAAAACCCTGCAACTCCTTTAACCATAGAGCCTTCAAAATCTAATAGTAAATTGCTATTTTGAAAGTCTTTAATCAATTGTGAAATTAATAATGTTGGTAAACCTTTTTCCTTAGCTTTTTTAGTAGCAATTGGCAATAAATAGGTAATTCTATTTATGTCTTTTAGCCAAATTAAACTAGCTAATAATTTTTCATTTTCTTTAATTCCCCAAATATTAACTGCTTTTTGATTTGAGTTTAACAATTGCTGAAGTGAGGTAATTTGATCTTGTTTTAATTGGTAGTTTTTTTGTTCATTTAAATAAAAGACTAAAAATTCACTAGCATTTATTTTTTTATCAATACTATAATTTTCTGCTCCTAGTTTTTTTAAACTTCGTTTTCTATTTTTATTATATCCATTATAAATATCTTCATACGATTTATTTAAAGGCAGTATATAATTCATTCTCTCTTCAGTTTTAAACAAACTCAAATCGTTGTTTGAATTAAACTGAATAGTGATTTTTTTAAACTTTTTTGGGATAGCATCAACAAACTGTTTTGTTATATCTGCTTCAATCTTAAAACTAGAGAAGACACCAAGTTGCTGGGTCCATGCTGGCGGGTAAATATATTTGATAAAGTATTTTTGCCGCCAAGTCAACGGCATTACAGCTTCATAATCAT
This sequence comes from Lutibacter sp. HS1-25, assembly GCF_004121075.1. Lineage (GTDB taxonomy): Bacteria > Bacteroidota > Bacteroidia > Flavobacteriales > Flavobacteriaceae > Lutibacter. Next base: position 8,526 of record NZ_RHLN01000003.1, on the reverse strand, counting down.
TCAACACCAAAGCATCCCAATTATCAGCAACAATATCTAAATACCAACTATAGGCGTATATTCGTGTATTTACAGCTGTTTCAATACAAGCGTTGTATTTTACAATATCAATGTTTTTTCTTTTTAAATAACGAATCATAAATTAATAATTCACCATTTTTAAATAAATTTCATTCCAACCAGCCCAATGCTCACCTTCACTTAAAGTTTCGTTGTGCAATAGTGAAATAAATGTTCCGTTTACTTTTTTCACTTCATCTTTTAATTTAAAAATAAGAGCCAAACTTTCTTCATTTGACAATTTCATATAATCTTTTAAAGTGCCATCCATAAAAGCAAACGGATATAACTTAAGTGGTGTTTGAATTTCAAAATCAAGATCATAAAAATAAAAAGGCGTACATGTACTGGCTCTAAAACCTGCATATTTTGCGTACCCCATAGTATAATCTTCTTCAATATCTAAGTCTATTAAATTTTGATAAGTTTCGGGAATAATCAACCTTAAAAAATGCTGACGCGAAAAAACTACAGGTGCATTTATTATACTCTCTAAACGTTTTTTTTCTTTTTTCAACATTTCAACATCTTTTATAGAAAAGTAAGATGGGTGCATTCCTATTTTAGCATAGTCTCCAACAGATTTAATTAATGATTGAAATTTGTTATTTATAAACGAAACATTTTTGTCATACGTTGTATAATCGCCCAATAAAAAGAAAAAACGGGTATCTACATTGTATTCTTTTTTAATTCTTAAAATTTCAGAAAACGTATCAAACGAGTCTTTTTTAAGATTCAAAATTGTAAGAAGCCTATACCAAAAATTCACAAAATTCAACCTTACAATATCCTTAAAAAACCCACCTAAAGTTCTAATAATTCCTTTGTTTTTATAGGCATAAGCGATATCAATATCAAAAGTTGAAATCATTTCAAAATTTCTACTTTGATAATTGTAATTTGGAAATTTTTCTTTAAGTAATTCTAAAAACTTAAATGCCCAAATATCTATTAAAGGCTGTTCTAAAAATCCATTTTTAAAGGCAATACTTTCATCTGCAGGAAATCGTTCATGCATATCTCTTACATGAGGCAAGTATTCTTCGTAACGTGAAATTAAATAAAAACTTGCGGCAAAAATATCAAACGGAATACTGCTAGATTCTCCTGCTGGAAAAAAACAAGGCACATCATCCCATTTAGCAATAACAATGTCAATATCGTTAATACCTTGCTCAAATAACAAATCGTTACTTCTAATGTAAAACTCCTCACCCAATGGCGTTTTAGAATAAGATATTTTTGGTCCATTATGTGCTGCAAATTCATCAACTTTTGTTGTAAATGTTACCTGAATTTTTAAGGTTCTAACAAAAAATTGTTTAAAAATATAACTTATTCTAGGCGTGACTTTATGCGTGTAAACTAATAACATTATCTGTTTTGGTTGTTGGATTTTGGTTGTTTGTTGCTAACTCAACAACAATTCCCACCTCAAGGAGGGTATTGTTTGCCTTAAGATTTTACTGAAAATCTAAAAAAACTTCTAATTTTTAATATGTAACTTTTATTTTATTCAACTTTAAACTTTAGACTTTAGACTTTAAACTTTAAAACTTTCAGTCTATAATATACTCTCATCGGCAAAGCTAAAATAAGCATTTTCGGTAATAATTAAATGATCCAGTACTTTTATGTCTAATGTTTCTCCTGCCAATTTTAATTTACTGGTAATTGATTTATCTGCAACACTTGGCTGTAATTTTCCTGATGGATGGTTATGACATAAAATAACTGCCGTTGCAAACAAATCCAATGCTCTTTTAAACACCAATCGCACATCTACCAAAGTTCCGGTTAAACCACCTTTACTTAGCTGTTCTTTCAACAAAACTTTATTCGAATTATTTAGATATACTATCCAAAATTCTTCGTGTTGCAACTCTCCTATTAAGGGTTGCATTATTTCAAAAACACTTTTACTACTTGTTATTTTAGGCACTTCCAAAGCCTCTTCTAATCTTCGTCTTCGCCCCAATTCAAGCGCGGTAATAATTGAAATCGCTTTTGCCTCGCCTATTCCTTTAAACTTTTGCAAATCCAAAGCTGTCAATTTCCCCAAAGTATTCAGGTTATTTTCAATTGAATTTAAAATTCGTTTAGACAGGTCAACTGCGCTTTCATTTCTACTACCAGAACCAATTAAAATTGCAATTAACTCTGCATCAGACAAAGCACTTTTACCTTTTAACAACAGTTTTTCTCTTGGTCTATCATCTTCAGCCCAAGCCTTGATAGACAATGATTTATTTTCATATTCCATAAACATTTTTTTTTCAAAGATAAGAGTAATATATTTGTCTAAATATTTCAAAACATGAAAATTATAATTGCAGGTGCAGGAGATGTGGGTTTTCATTTAGCAAAACTACTTTCTTTTGAATCTCAAGACATCTATTTAATTGATACAGATGCTGAAAAACTTGAATATGCAAGCAATCACATAGACGTTATCACTAAAAGAGGAGATGCTACTTCTATAAAATTATTGAAAGAGGTAAATATTGATAAAGCTGATATTTTTTTAGCTGTAACTGAATCTCAAAACACCAATTTTACAGTTGCTGTTTTAGCAAAAAAATTGGGCGCAAAAAAAACAATTGCTCGTATTTCAAATCACGAATTCACAAGAAATTCTGAAATTGATTTTACTGAAATAGGTATAGACAGTATGATTTCTCCTGGTGAATTAGCTGCCAACGAAATTTTAATGCTTTTAAATCAGTCGGCTTTTAATGATACTATTCAGTTTGAAAATGGCACTTTAAACATTTTAGGAAGCACTTTAGAATACAATTCGCCATTAATTAATTTAACGGTTAGAGAGGCGCGACATAAATTTTCGGATATTGATTTTATTACCATTGCTATAAAACCTTCAAATAGTAGCGAAACTATTATTCCGAGAGGCAATACAATTTACAAAGCCAACGATCAAATTTACTTTTCAACGCCACAAGAAAGTATCAAAAAATTATACAAATTAATGGGGAAAACCCAATTTGGAGTTAAAGATGTAATGATTTTAGGCGGTGGAAAAATTGGTGTAAAAGCTGCTCGAAGTTTGTGTAATAACAAATTTAACATCAAATTACTTGAAATTGATAAAGAGCGCGCCAAAGAAGTGGCCGAAAAAATTCCAAATGCACTTATTATAAAAGGGGATGGTAGAAATGTTGAATTGCTAGAAGAAGAAAATATTTCTCAAATGGATGCCTTTGTTGCTGTAACAGGAAACTCTGAGACCAATATCATGTCATGTTTGGTGGCCAAATCAAAAGGCGTTAAAAAAACAATTGCTTTGGTAGAAAATATGGACTATATCAATATTTCACAAACAATTGGTATTGACACTTTAATCAACAAAAAATTACTAGCTGCAAGTGCTATTTTTAAACATGTACGTAAGGGCGATGTATTAAAATTAGCCAACTTACACAATGTTGATGCCGAAGTTTTAGAATTTAGAGTGAAAGAAAATTCACTTGTTACAAAAAATCTAATTAGAGATATTAAGATTACCGAAAAAGCTGTTTTTGGTGGCGTAATTAGAAATGGTATTGCACATATGACCTTTGGAGATTTTCAAATTTTAGCAGGAGACAAAGCTGTTGTTTTTTGCTTACCTGAAGCCATTCATAAGGTTGAAAAATTATTTAACTAAAAACACCATAACTAGCTAAAATTTAAAGTTTTAAATATCCAATACATCTTTTAAAATTTTAAGTTTACCAATTTTTAATATGAAAAACCTCAACATACAAATTATCATAAGTTTTTTAGGGTTAACTTCCATACTAAACGGATTGTTTATGCTACTAGCTGTGCCTTTTAGTATTTATTATGGTGAAACTGAAAAATGGGGCATTTTAGGAGCTGGTATAACCACTATTGTAATTGGTTTTATATTGTGGTTTTTTAACCGAAATGCTAAAAAAAATCTTGGCAAAAAAGAAGGTTATTTAATTGTTACTTTAGGTTGGCTCATGCTTACATTAACAGGAACTCTACCGTATGTTTATACTGAAACCATTCCCGTTTATGTAAATGCTTTTTTTGAAACAATTTCTGGATATTCAACAACAGGTTCCTCAATTTTAACAGATATTGAATCTATGCCAAAAGGTATTTTATTTTGGCGAAGTGCAACACATTGGATTGGCGGTATGGGAATTATTGTACTTACGGTTGCCATTTTACCTTTATTGGGAATTGGTGGTATGCAGTTATTTATGGCTGAAGCTCCAGGTCCTTCGGCCGATAAAATGCACCCTAGAATTACTGAAACCGCAAAACGTCTTTGGTTGATTTATTTTTTACTAACTCTGGTAGAATTCCTTTTACTAAAAATTGCAGGAATGACTTGGTTTGATGCTATTAACCACGCTATGGCAACTATGAGTACGGGAGGTTTTTCAACAAAAAATGCAAGTATTGCTCATTATGATAACTTTCCAATAATTCAATATATAATTATTGTTTTTATGTTTATTGCAGGTGCAAATTTTGTACTAACCTATTTTGCTTTAAAAGGAAAAATTAGCAAAGTTTTTAAAAGTGAAGAGTTTAGATATTACTTTTTTGGCACCGTGGCTGTAACTTTACTTATTACTTTTTTAATTGTTAATTATCAAGATCCAAATTTAGCATCTAGTTTAAGTCATACTAAAATTTGGGGTGAAACAGAAAATGCCTTTAGACATGCTGCGTTTTCAGTTGTTTCTGTTTTAACAACAACTGGTTTTGTTTCTGCCGATTTTACAATGTGGAGCGCTATGGTTACAGCCATTATGTTTTCGTTATTTTTTATTGGTGGTTCTGCAGGTTCTACCAGTGGTGGTGTTAAAGTTGTTCGTCATATTATTATGATAAAAAGTAGTTTTTACGAATTTAAAAAAGTACTGCATCCAAATGCAATAATACCAGTACGTTACGATGGCGGAAGTGTTCCAAAAACAATTATTTACAATATCTTATCTTTTTTTGTACTTTACATGCTTATTTTTATAATGAGTAGTTTATTATTAACCTTTTTCGGATTAGATTTCCCTTCAGCAATGGGTGCTGCAGCTTCGTCTTTAGGTAATATTGGACCTGCAATTGGATCTGTAAGTCCGGTTGATAATTTTGCACATTTAACCATACCTGCAAAATGGTTCTGCTCGTTTTTAATGCTAATTGGAAGGTTAGAATTGTTTACTGTTTTAATATTATTTACACCTTTCTTTTGGAAAAACATTTAAGATTTTTGTAAAATGCATTTTATTTTTAAGGTATTGACACAAAATAAAAAGTGAGACTAAAAAATTATTCAGTCTCACTTTTTAATAGATTTTCTTAATTTGTTTAAAAAACCAACGATTTAAACTTCTCAAAATCCAAACCTCCATAATTACCCGAACTCATTAAAAGTAACGCAGTATTTTCTAAATTCTGATTGAATAAAAATTCTTTAAAAGCATCAGCATCCGTAAAAACTATTAAATCTTCGCGTTCAAATGCATTTCTAATTTGTGCTTCTGAAATTTTTTCTAAACGCTTAATTTCTAATGCATGTGCAGAATAATATACAACTGCTTTATCTGCACTATTTAAAGCACCTTTATATTCTTTTAAAAAATCGGCATTTAAACTACTATAGGTATGCAACTCTAAACAAGCTATTACTTCTCTATTGCTATACTGATTTTTAACTGCATTTGTAGTTGCTTCAACTTTGCTAGGCGAATGTGCAAAATCTTTAAACACAACCGTATTTTTATTTTCAGCAATTTTTTCCAAGCGTTTGCTTGCACCTTTAAAACTTACAATAGCTTCATAAAAATCATCTTCATTTACACCCATATGCTGACAAATCCATTTTGCTCCTGCCATGTTTTGTAAATTGTGTTTCCCAAAAATTTCTAAAGGAAGCTCACCCTCATTAGTTTCAATAAATGTAGTGCCATCAACAATTTTATAATTTGGGGTTATGTACGGATATTTTTTAATAGGATTTTCAGCTGATTCAACAACATTTTTTACAATTTCATCTTCTTCATTGTAGACCATTATTCCACCATCAATTAATGAATTGGTAAAAATTGAAAACTGTTCAACATAATTTTCAAAAGTTGGAAACACATTGATATGATCCCACGCAATACCACTTATCAAAGCAATATTTGGCTGATATAAATGAAATTTTGGTCGCATATCTATTGGGCTCGATAAATATTCATCTCCTTCTAACACCATAAATTCATTATCAGAAGTTAAATGTACCATGGTATCAAAACCATCTAATTGTGCACCTACCATATAATCTACATCCATATTATGATAATTTAGCACGTGTAAAATCATAGAAGTAATGGTTGTTTTCCCATGAGAGCCACCAATTACAACACGTGTTTTATCTTTAGACTGTTCATATAAAAACTCTGGATATGAATATATTTTCAGACCCAATTCCTGTGCTTTTTTTAGCTCAGGATTATCGGGTTTTGCATGCATTCCTAAAATTACAGCATCCAAATCTGATGTGATTTTTTCTGAAAACCATCCAAAATCACTAGGTAACAAACCTTTATTTGCCAACCTTGTTTTTGAAGGTTCAAAAATAGCATCGTCACTTCCTGAAATAGTATACCCTTTTTCTTTCAAAGCCAGGGCTAAATTATGCATAGCACTACCTCCTATTGCTATAAAATGTATATTCATATATTATAATTTTTAACATCAAATGTAAGTAATCTCCTAAAAAAAACACGATGAATCAACTTTATTTTCAACAAATTTACACAGAAACATCATACTTCAAAAAACAACTTATTCATCTAAAATTGAATAAAATTAACTATTTTTGATATACCAAACGATTTCATTTATTCGAAATCAAAAAACTAACCAATACCCAACTAATGAAAAAAGAAAAATTTTCATTGAATATTAATACAATATTATTATTCTTTGTTTTAGCCTTTTTAAGTCATGAACTGACATATTCACAATGTGTAAATCCAACCCCAATAGGAAATACTTCTCAAATTTTTTGTGATAGCAATGAACCTAAAATTGAAAATTTTATAGTTTCTGGTGGTGAAATTGCATGGTTTGATGCTCCTTCTGGAGGAACTCAGTATGATAAATTACTCCGTTTAGAAAATAACAAAACCTATTATGCAGATGATATTACAGGTGGAAGTTGTAGCCCAAACAGACTTGCTGTTACCGTAACAATTAATGGAACACCTCCAACAAATACTTACTCTATTATAGGTGTTTGTGCCGATGAAAATGCTACAATAGCAGATTTACCAGCAACTGGTACAAATATTGAATGGTATGATGCCAAAACTGGTGGCAACTTACTTTCAGACTCAACCCCACTGGTAAATGGGGTAACTTATTATGTACAGCAAACCGCAAATGGATGTACTAGTAAAAGATTGGGAACTGCCGTTATTTTAATTGCTCCAGAAACGCCTACCGTGGCTCCAACACAAACATTTTGTGCTACTTCCAATCCTACTGTAGATAATTTAAAAGCTATAGAAAACAATGTTATTTGGTACGAATCTGAAATGGCATCTCTACCTTTAGATATTTCAACAGCCTTAATTAATGGTGAAGATTATTGGGCAACTCAAGAAAGCGTTGGTTGTGAAAGCTTAGAAAGAGCTAAAACAACAGTTTTTATTGACACCCCTCCAAATGCAGGAATAAGTTCATCATTAAACGAGTGCGAAATTGATTTAGTTACAACTAATTTATTTGATAAATTAGGAGGAAGTCCTGATATTACTGGTGTTTGGACAGGGCCAAGTTCTCTATCTGGTGGTTACTTAGGTACTTTTGAACCTGGTGTTAATAGCTCTGGAACATACACTTATACTGTTAAAAGTAGTTTAGGTGCTTGCCCTGATGCATCCGCTAATGTAGCAGTAGTAATCGAAGTAGTTACTCCTCCAACAGGTCCTACAACTCAAACTTTCTGTGAAATTGAAAATCCAACTGTTGACAGTTTAAGTCCTAGTGGAAATAACATCAATTGGTACGATAGTGATAATGCTACAATTCCTTTAACTAAAACAGCTGCTTTGGTTGATGGTAAAGTTTATTACGCTACAATAACAAATACTTCTGGTTGTGAAAGTGTTTTACGATTAGAAGTTACTGCTAACATTGAAAAGCCTTTACCTCCTACTGGTGCTGCAACTCAAACTTTTTGTGAAATTAACAATCCAACTATTGAGAATTTAAGTCCTAGTGGAAATGAAATCAATTGGTACGATAGTGATAATGCTACAACTCCTTTAACTAAAACAGCTGCTTTGGTTGATGGTAAAGTTTACTATGCTACAATAACAAATACTGCTGGTTGTGAAAGTGTTTTGAGATTAGAAGTTACTGCAAACATTGAAAAACCTTTACCTCCTACTGGTGCTGCAACTCAAACTTTTTGTGAAATTGACAATCCAA
>NZ_RHLN01000002.1 GCF_004121075.1 Lutibacter sp. HS1-25 | reverse complement strand
TATTGTCGTTGTAGTTTTTTACCATTAACTCCATAGAAACTGCCGATGGTATGGCAATCAGAAGCCTTAGTATTGACTAATTTCTTTTAAAAAAGCAGCAAACTCGGTGGTCATCCGTGTTCCCTGTGCTACTAAGTTCCAATCTCTTTGAATAACTTCCTTGGTTGTTTTGTCCAGCCATCTACGTCGTTTTATGTGTAGATAAACCGTGTTTCCACGTAATGGAAAATCTTGGATTGTTACTTCTTTGTGAAAACCGTGCGCTATTAGAACTTTGGAAACCTGCTCTTTTGGAGGTATATTTCGCTCTTCAAAATAAAGATGCATTACTTCACCGTTTTTGGTGTTCTTTACCAGATAGAAGTGGTTGATTAAAAACTCAGGGAGAATGAGTTTTAGTAAGTCTAGATAATTGTCCAAAATTTATTTTTTAAACAAAAATCATAATTTTAATTCAATTCACACACAACTTTTGAGAATGATCCTTTTAAATTACGCTAAAAAGAATCGTAAATAATTTGATTAAAGCATTGTTATTTCTGTTTTTATCACAATTTATATGACTAAAATATAGACCTTATTTGAAGTGTAATTACAGTATTTTTATTTTTTAAAAAAATAATCACTATATGTAACAAATGTTACATATAGATTCGTTTGGATGCATTAATATTGCACTGTAGGTTTTAGGCCTACATCTTTTTCATAGCAATTTTCCCTCTACAAACTTCTAGTTTGAGAGGGTTTTTTTTTATCAGTAGTTTTTGAAATACAATTTATGTATCAGCATAAAATTATATGAATAGAATATAGATTCATAAAAATGCAACTTTAGAAACAGTTCAAATTTATTGATAAGATTAGTTTAACTTTTTATAAGTTTTCATTTGTTTTGTTGGTTCTATAATGTCGTAATCCTTCCATAAATTTTCATCAAATTGGTCAACATAAATAATTTTCATTTTTTCTTTCTCTTTAAAATTATTAAAAGTTGATTTTGTAATTTCATCATTTTTAATAACCAAATAAGATAAAATGGCTTCATTATGTGCAGTCATATTAAATTTGGCTTTTATTTCATTCAAATTTTTGTCAAACAATATTTTGCTTTGTTTTTTTTGAAGTGAAAATTTTCTGTCAAGTATAACTTCGGTAATGTATTTGGTCGAAAAGTATTTTAATTCGTAAATAGAATTGGTTTTTTCAAAATAAATAGAACCGGAAAATTCTGTTTCAGTAAAACCAATACCCAATAAATTAAAATCCTTTCCAATTTTATTTGGAGCATAATTGTAATCGGCTCTAATTAAAGCATAAGATGCTGCAGCTATGTATAAGCGTCCTTCGTATTTACCGTTTTTTTGAGGCGTAAAATCTATAATATACACATCTTCACCATGAATATGGGTAAGTCCTTTAATGCTATAATTGTAATTATTTGGTTTATGTAAAAACTCCCATTGTTTTTTTTCTTCAAAAGAGGTGTAACTTAATTTTCGATTTACATGTTTATTAAAATTGGTTAATTTCCAAGTATCTTTTTCTATAGTATCATTTTTTAAATCTTCTGAAATTTCAAGTTTTTGTCCAAATAGGCCGCTTTTAATTTTCCAATATTCTTTTTCACCAGTACTTTTAAATAAGCTGTCAAATAGTTTTTCAATTTTATCTAGTTCTGCAATGTCTTTTTCTTTTAAAGCAACTGTTTTAATAGGGTCTATTTTTATTTCTAATTCATCATTATTTTTATCAACATATAAATAGCCTAAAAAATCGGTATAGGAAGTAGATTGTTTTGGAATGTTTTTTTCAAAATTTTCAATCATTTCAGTATCAAGTCCTTCTATATTACTTTTTTCAAAATCAATATTAAATTTTGGAAGGTTTGTGTTGTATTGAGATCTTATAAATATTTGATTTTTATGAGGTGAGGCAATTCTATAGTTTTTATCTTTATTTTCTAAAACCTTCTTGATAATTTGTTTTGGATCATCAACTAATTTAAGAATTAAGACTTCATTCATTGCAAATACATCTTGTTGAAGCTGTATGGTCGAATTTAAAATCAGGTCGTTTACGGTTAACTTTTTTGTAGTATAGCCAATATATTGAAACCAAACAGAATCTGTTTTTTTAACATTTGAAAGGTTTAAAATATAATCGCCATTTTCATTACTTATAACACCTCTGTTTTGGGCTTTTAAAATAATGTTTGTATAGGGCAGTGACATTTTGTTTTGAGCATCTAATACAATTCCTCTAATTTCAGTTTGTGAATGTATTTTTATGGAAGAAATTAAAAAAATAAGCAGTATTGTGATTTGTTTAAGCATAGGTCTTTTTTTAGCAAAATTTGATTACTCGAAAATACTAAAGCAATATGATTGGTAATTGGATAGTGTGGTTAAATTAATCTTAAAGTTGGTAGTGGTATTATTTTGAAATTTAGACTGTTGATGTTAAAAATTGGTATATTTGAATAAATCATTTTTATGAAAACTACCAGATTAACTCAACTTTTAAATATAAAATATCCCATTATTATGGCTCCCATGTTTTTAGTTTCAAATACTTCAATGGTTATTGAGGCTATGAAAAGTGGCATTGCAGGTTGTATACCGGCTTTAAATTATAGAAGTTTAGACGAGTTAAGAGCTGCTATTCAAGAATTAAAAACATCAAAAGTTGAAGGTGGTTCGTTTGGGTTTAATTTAATTGTAAACAAATCTAATATAAAATATAGAGAACAGCTTAGGGTTATTTGTGAAGAAGGTGTTGATTTTATCATAACGTCTTTGGGAAGTCCGGAAGAAACTATAGCCAAAGCTCATGAAAAAAATATCAAGGTTTTTTGTGATGTAACAGATTTAAATTTTGCCCAAAAGGTTGAGCAATTAGGTGCAGATGCTATTATAGCGGTAAACAATTTAGCCGGTGGTCACAGAGGTAGTTTGGCGCCGAATGCTTTAATTGAATTGTTGACGAAAAATTGTAATATTCCAATTATCTCGGCCGGTGGAGTAGGATGTAAGGACGAATTAAACCGAATGCTTAGTTATGGTGCTGAAGGCGTTTCAATTGGAAGTCTGTTTATTGCTTCTAATGAAGCGAATGTTACCAATGAATATAAGCAGGCTTGTGTAGATTATTCATCAAAAGATATTGTGGTAACCGAGCGTATTTCAGGAACGCCGTGTACAGTTATCAACACGCCTTATGTTCAAAAAATAGGAACAAAACAATCTTGGATTGAGCGTGTTTTAAACAAAAATAAAAAGCTGAAAAAATGGGTGAAGATGATTCGTTTTACAATTGGGATGAGAGCTACAGAAAATGCAGCAACCAAAGTAACTTATAAAACTGTTTGGGTGGCAGGACCAAGTATTGAGCATACTAAAGAAATTCTTTCGGTTAAAGAGATTGTACAAAAATTAGTACTTTAATTTTTGATTAATTTGTCGTTTTTTTTATAGTAAAAAAAAGAGTTGTTTGTAATTAAATTGTATGCAATAATTGTAATTTTGCGGCACTAATTAAAAAAAATGAATGTACCTATAACGAGTCTGCCTCGACTTGTAATTATTGGAGGAGGTTTTGCAGGAATAGCACTTGCCGAAAAGTTAAAAAATAAAGATTTACAGGTAGTTATGATAGATAAACATAACTATCACACATTTCAACCATTATTATATCAAGTGGCTACAGGAGGGTTAGAACCTGATTCAATCGCTTTTCCCCTTCGAAAAATTATTAAAAATATTCCAAATTTTTACTTTAGATTGACTGAAGTATTGTCTGTTGATACAGAAAACAATGAAATTGATTCTACAATTGGTAAATTAAAATATGATTATTTAGTAATAGCTACTGGGTCAAAAACCAATTATTTTGGCAATACAAGTATTGAAAAATACAGTATGGCTATGAAAAATGTACCACAATCATTAAATCTCCGTAGTTTAATAATCGAAAATTTTGAAGAAGCTTTATTGACTTCAAATTTAGAAGAACGTAATGCGTTAATGAATTTTGTAATTGTTGGAGGAGGACCAACAGGTGTTGAATTAGCTGGGGCTTTGGCAGAATTAAAAAAAGGAATATTACCTAAGGATTATCCCGATTTAGATATTCGTCAAATGCAAATTAATATTGTTGAAGGTAGTGATAGGCTATTAAATTCAATGAGCCCAAGAGCTTCAAAAAAATCTGAGGATTTTTTAGTTGATTTGGGTGTTAATATTTGGAATAATGTTCAAATTAAGAATTATGATGGTTATTGCGTAGAAACAAATTCAGATGTTTCATTTAAATCTTCAACAGTTATTTGGGCTGCAGGAGTTAAAGGATCAACTATAAACGGTTTAAATGATGAATGTATTATTGAAAGAGCTAATAGAATTGTAGTAGATGAGTTTAATAAAGTAGTTGGCTATGATAACATTTTTGCAATTGGAGATGTTTCATGTATGAGTACAGATGTGTACCCAAAAGGGCACCCTATGATGGCGCAACCTGCTTTACAACAAGGGAAATTATTAGCGAAAAATATAGTTGCAATTTTAGCAAATAAACCAATGAAACCTTTTGTTTATAAAGATAAAGGTTCAATGGCAACAATTGGTAGAAATAAAGCTGTTGTTGATTTGAAAAAAATTAGATTTCAAGGAGTGTTTGCATGGTTTGTATGGATGTTTATTCACTTAATTTCTTTAGTTGGATTTAGAAATAAAATTGTTGTATTTTTTAATTGGTTTTATAACTATGTCTTTTTTGATAGAGAAACAAGACTGATAATTAGACCTTTCAAAAAGAAAAACAAAGAGTCTTTCTAAATTATTTTAAAAGGTTTTTTAACGCTGATTTTAGTGTTGGATATTCAAAATTAAATCCTGTTGCCAATATTTTTTCTGCGGAAACTCGGCTGCCTTCTAATAAAATTTCAGCCATTTTACCCAAAAGTGTTTTAAGTACAAAACCGGGTGTATTTGGTAGTATAATTTTTTTATTTAAGCTAAGTGCAATATTTTTTGTCAGTACCTCATTGGTGGTGTGTTCAGGGCTTACAGCATTGTAAATTCCGTGTATGTTTTCATTTTCAATGGCGCTTATGTACATATTACATAAATCTTTTATATGAATCCACGGAACATATTGTTTGCCATTTCCTAAAACAGAGCCAATTCCCAATTTTATGGGTTTACTCATTTTTTGATAAGCGCCACCATTAGCTGCAAGTACAATTCCTGTTCTTAAAATAACTGTTCTAATATTTATAGCGTCAAATTTTAGAGATTCATTTTCCCATAATTTACAAATGGATGCTATAAAGTCTGTTCCAATTTCATCATTTTCAGTAAATATTTTTTCTGAAGTAGTTGCGCCATAGTATCCAATACCAGAAGCGGCAATAAATCCTTTTATGTGTGGATTTAATTTTAAGACATTTTCATATAGTAATTTTGTAGAATCAACTCGGCTGTCGATCAGTTCTTTTTTTCTGTTTTTTGTCCAACGTTCATCGGCAATACCAGCACCAGCTAAATGTATAATATAATCAGCTTCTTTAATTGCTTCGGCTTCAATAAATTTTCCTTCAATATTCCAATAATATGAATTGGGTGCTTCAGAATTTGAGCGACTTAATACAGTTACTTTGTAGCCTTTGGAGCGCAATAAAACAGATAGATATTTACCTATTAATCCAGTTCCGCCAGTAATTAGAATTGTTTTCATTTAAACATATTTTGAAATATACCTCAATTTAAGAAAATTGAATAACAATATTATGGAAAAATTAATAAAGTCTATCTATTATAATTAAATATGGTGTAAACTTTGCTGGTTGCTAAATGTTGGTTTATTGCTTGTTAATTTTATGCAACCATGTTGTTGTTGAAGTCAAGTATTTAGGTGTTAAAGTTTGAAAATAAGGAAATTCATCATTTAAATAGGTCATTGAATGTGTGGTATTTTCCAAAGTTAAAATTTCATATTTTGTTGATGGCGATTTTTTTAGGGCATTTTCAATAATGAGGTAGCTATTTTTAGGAATTATATTATCCGATAGCCCTTGAATTATTAATATTGGCTGACTTATTTTTTTGAAGTAAGGAAGTCCGCTAAAGTTTAGCTTGTAATCTTTTTGAATATTTTCATCAGGAATCCAAACATATTTAAACCAATCTTGATTCTCATATTTACGTTTAATTGCGTTTAATTTTTTGTAACTTATATTATTAGCCAAATAGTTATATCCTGCCTTTTGAACTTTTAGAGCTAAATTTATATTTTCTTGACCAATGTTGCTCATATTTGTATTTTTCCAATAGTTTAAATCACTTTCCAAAAGTGTTCCACTTGGGCAGCTTATTGAAATTCCAAATTTGAGTTCAGGAATTTTTGTTAATATATATGGAATTTTGATGCCGCCTTGACTACTGCCTTTTATTCCAATTTCAGAGAGCGGAAGCATTGTTGTGTTTGCAAAAAAAGCAATTGCATTTATATCGTCAGAGCAAAGTTCTTCTAGGCTAGCCAATTGCCAATTGCCTTCTGATTTTCCTGTTCCTCGTTTATCGTAATTAAAAACAGTATAGCCTAAATTTGTATAATACGAAGCTTCTGAATTGGTACCACTACGATCATTTCCTTGAGACGATGTTACTAAAAATAATCCCTTTTTAATTGAATTTTGAGGTTCCCATAATGTGCCATATAATTTAAGTCCATTGGAAGTGAAGCTTAAATCTTGTTTTTTAATTGCGGCTTTTTCTGATTTGTTTTCTCTAATCAGTTTGGTTTCAAATTTGTTTAGCAATTGCTCATTTTCATTTGAATAAACCTTTAGGTGTCCTTTAAAATTCTCACTTTGTTTAAAGTACGTGTATTCATAAGTATAAAAATCACTAATTACATAAAATTTTAGAGAGTCTTTTTCGAATGTTGTTTTTTGACAAGGTATTTCAAAAGCATTCATCTCCACACTTGAAAAATAGGCGCTTGTTTGGTTTTCAATTTCTATTTCTATTAGCTTTATTTTATAGTTAAGTAATGATTTTCCGTAAACAATACTTCCTGAAAATGACTGAGCATTTAATGTTGAAGTAAAAAATAAAATAAGTAAAATTGAAAAATACCTCATTGTTTTTTAAGTTGTTTCAAATGGTATACAACTTTAAATAGCTATACTGTTAATAATTATTGTTGAAGTTACAATATTAATAAACAGCTTCATACTTTTCAACATGTTCCATTCCTTTAATAATGGCTTCTTTGTTAAGTGGAATTAAATTTTGATAACGTTCAGACAAAGATTTTTTTAAACCTTCAACAACGTTTTCTAATTTGATAATTGGTTTAATTTTTAAATATCCACCTAAAACAACCATATTAAATATTTTTTTATTTCCCATTTGCTGGGCCAATTCAGTACCTTTAATTTGGTAAATAGCTATATCTGTTCTGGTTGGATGGTGTGTAATTCCATTTGGATCGTAAATTAAAATTCCGCCAGGTTTTACTTCATTCTCAAACTTATCCATAGATTGTTGATTCAAAATAATTGCGGTATCAAAAACTCTTAAATATGGCGAGCTAATACGTTGGTCGCTTAAAATAACAGTTACATTGGCTGTTCCACCACGCATTTCAGGTCCATACGAAGGCATCCAACTTACTTCTTGATTTTGAATAATTCCTGAATAGGCTAAAATTTTCCCCATAGAAAGTACTCCTTGTCCGCCAAAACCTGCAATAATAATTTCTTCTGTCATTTTTTGTTATTTTAATTTTCCATCAACTTTAATATCTCCTAATGGAAAGTATGAAAACATATGCTCTTCCATCCAGATATTGGCTTCATTTGGTGTCATTTTCCAACCCGAATTACAATTTGAAACAATTTCAATAAAAGATAATCCTTTTTTTAATCGGGTATTTTCAAACGCCTTTTGAATTGCTTTTTTTGCTTTTCGAGCGTGTTTATGTGTGTGCACACTTTGGCGTGTGGCATAAAAAACACCTGGAAGGTTTGCAACCAACTCTGTCATTTTTATAGGTGATCCCATCGAACTTATTTCTCTACCATAAGGCGATGTTGATGAAATCATTCCTTCTAAAGTTGTTGGCGCCATTTGACCACCAGTCATACCATAAATACCATTATTAACAAATATGATAACAATATTTTCACCTCTATTGCAAGCGTGAATTGTTTCAGCAGTACCAATGGCCGCTAAATCGCCGTCACCTTGGTAAGTAAAAACATATTTATCTGGCCAACATCTTGCTATGGCTGTTGCAACAGCAGGAGCTCGACCGTGTGCCGCTTGGGTAATGTCAATATTCATAAAGTCGTAAGCCAATACAGAACAACCAACAGGAGCAACTCCAATGGTTTCTTCAACAATACCCAATTCATCAATTACCTCCATAGTTAGGTTGTGAGCTGTGCCATGACCGCAACCAGGACAATAAGACAATGGTGTGTCTGTCATTAATGCTGTTTTACAAAAGACTTTATTTTCAGGTTTTATGATATCTGCTATTTCCATTATTTTATAAATTTTTGCTCCAACGCTTCTAATATTTCTTCAGGGGTATGAATAATTCCTCCAGTTCTTCCAAAATGTTCAACGGGAACTTTAAATTGAGTGGCTATTTGTACATCTTCAATCATTTGACCAGCATTTAGCTCAACGCTTAAAATTCCTTTTACTTGGTCTGCCAATTCAAAAAGTTGTTTTTTAGGAAAAGGGAATAAGGTTATTGGTCTTAATAAACCAACTTTAATACCTTTTTCTCGAGCTAATTCGACTGTTTTTTGAGCAATACGAGCGCTTGATCCGTAGGCAACAATTAAATACTCAGCATCATCACAAGCTATTTTTTCAAAACGTAAATCTTCTTTTTCCATTTGTGCATACTTGGCCATTAACCTGTGCACTCTAGCTTCCATTTTTTCCGATTGTAAATCAAGAGAAGTTATAATATTGCGCTGTCTGTTTGTTTTTCCGGTTACAGCCCAGCTACCATATTTTTCAATCAATTCTTGGTTGCTCATTCTTTCTTTTTGAGGTTTCAAAGTCACTTTTTCCATCATTTGACCAATCAATCCATCAGAAAGAATTAAAACAGGGGCTCTGTATTTAAAAGCAATATCAAAGGCATCTTCAACAAAATCTGCCATTTCTTGAACCGATGCAGGAGCAAGTACATACAATTTGTAATCGCCATGACCACCACCTTTTACAGATTGAAAATAATCGGCTTGAGAAGGTTGAATAGTTCCTAAACCTGGCCCACCTCTAACAACATTTACAATTACAGCGGGTAATTCAGCACCAGCGATATACGAAATACCCTCTAGTTTTAATGAAATACCAGGGCTAGAGGAAGAAGTTAAGACTCGTTTTCCTGTACTTGCAGCTCCATAAACCATATTGATAGCTGCAATCTCACTTTCGGCTTGTAATACAACCATACCTGTTCTTTTTTCAGGTTGTTCGTACATTAAATATTCAATAACTTCAGATTGCGGAGTAATAGGATAACCAAAATAAGCATCAACACCAGCTCTAATTGCAGCTTCAGCCAAGGCTTCGTTACCTTTCATTAATTTTAATTCGGACATTTTTTTATGAATGTTTAAGTGTTATGCTGAAACTTTAACTCTGTACACAGAAATTGCTCTATCTGGACAAACAATACCGCAATTGGTACAGCCAGTGCAGGCTTCAGGGTTTTTCATATAAGCGTAGTGGTAACCTTTTCGGTTGACGTCAGTAGTCATTCCAATTACATTTTCAGGACAAACAGGAATACAAACTTCGCATCCTTTACATGTCTCTGAATCAACAACTATTGCTCCTTTAACTTTTGCCATTTTAATAAATTTTGAGAAGATTTAGATCTTCTAATTTTGGTATTCTCAAATTTACCCCATTTTTATTAAAATAACAATGATTTATATCAATTTGTGAAGATTATTTTGTGGTATAATCAATTTTAAGATTAGAATTAGGAAAGATGCAAAGAAATAAGAATGCAATTTGATGGGTTTTAGCTTTCTTTATTTTTTTTTGATGTAAAATATTGGCAATTATTTAATTGTGAAATAAGTAGCAAAAAAAAATTGCTTAATGTGTTTAAAAAAATGTTGAAAATTAGATAAAAAAATAAGAATATCTAATTTTCAGTTTTAATTATAATTGTCCGTTGTACAAACTTTTTACAATACCATCGGCCAATCCAATTTTAGGAACATATACTTTTTTTGCACCACTCCATTTCATAGCGTTTAAATAAATTTTGGTTGCAGGTATAATTACGTCGGCTCTATCTGGATTTAAATCCAGTTGTTGAATACGTTGTTCGTAGGTAAGTTGTTTTAAAAATTGAAATTGAGTTTCGATATGTGCTAAAGATAAAGGTGCTCCTACAGCTTTTCCAGACATTTTAAAAAGCTTGTTAATGTTTCCGCCCGAACCAATTAAATGTATGTTTTTTAGGTTTTTAGCATTTTCTTTAATCCAAATTTCCATACTATGCCAAACATGTTGAAAAGATTTTTGTTTGTTTAGCAAACGTACAGTTCCAATTTTAAAAGATTTAGAATTGATGATTTTTCCTTTAGAAAAAATAGTAATTTCAGTACTACCACCACCTACATCAACATATAAATAAGATTTTGTTTTTTCAATAAGTGTCGATAAATCGGTTGAAAAAATAATGGCAGCTTCTTTTTTACCATCAATAATATTGATTTTTACAGCAGATTTTTCATATATTTCTTGAGCAACAGCTACGCCATTTGAAGCATCTCTCATTGCAGAAGTTGCACAGGCATAAGATTTAGAAACTCCGTGAACACTCATCAAAAGTTTAAAAGCTTTCATCGCTTTTATCATTCTGTTTTTGTTTTCTTCAGAAATTTCACCTTTGATAAATGAATCTGCACCTAAACGAATAGGTACCCTTACTAAAGCTGATTTTGAAAAACGAGCAGGTGAACCGTTTTCAGTTATAACATTTGCAACCAATAAACGCACAGCGTTTGAGCCAATGTCAATTCCTGCAATTTTTTCAATTTTTAATGAAGGGCTTTTTTTGAGGTTCATTTATTTATAGTTTTTTGGAAATTCTGTTAAAAATGTATTGCCATTTTTAATATCTTTCCAGTGATTGGTGTTAAATTTTATGCCAACCACTCCGCAGGTTGGTACTTTTTCTAATTGAATGCTTCCAAATTTGTTTACAAAGTCGCTTATACCATGGTCATGACTAAAAATAATGGCAGAGTCAAATCCATCATCCAAAGCTTTAACGGTTTTTATCAAATAACCGTCGCTAAAATTATACAGTGATTTGCTAATTTTTAAGTTTGAAAGTGGGTAGTTAAAAGTGTAACTAAAAATCATACCAGTATGTAGTGCTCTATTGGCGCAACTCAACACAAAAACATCGGGTGTTGCAATTTTTTTATGCAACACATTTGAAATTAAATAGGCGTCATTAATTCCTCTTCTATTTAAAGGTCTGTCAATATCTTTAATTCCTTCGTATTCCCAAGAGGATTTTGCGTGTCTAACAATATAAAGTGTCTTCATGTACTATTTGTTCGTTATCAAATATAAAAAAATTATGGAGCTAATCGGTCAATTTTCCAATTATAGTCTTCTTGTAATGTATATCTAATTCGGTCGTGCATTCTATTTGGTCTACCTTGCCAAAACTCAATGCTTTGAGGTTTAACTATATAGCCTCCCCAATGTTTTGGACGTGTAATTTCTTTGTTTTCAAATTGTTCTTCAAAAGTTTTTAAACTTTGGTCTAAAAAAGCTCTAGAAGGTACTATTTCGCTTTGATTTGAAGCCCATGCGCCTAGTTTACTTCCGTCTGGTCTGCTTTCAAAATAGCCATCAGATAAATTTTCAGCGATTTTTTCGGCTTGTCCTTTTATGATTACTTGCCGTTCGATATTGTGCCAAAAAAACGACAAGCAAACATTTGGATTTGCTTCAATAGCTTTTCCTTTTTCGCTGTTATAATTGGTGTAAAATATAAAACCTTCCCAAGTATATTTTTTAAGTAAAACTACCCTGTTTTTAGGGAAACCATCTTTTCCAATGGTAGAAATTGTCATGGCATTGGCTTCAATATCACTGCCAAATTCTTCAACTTCAAAAAACCATTTTTGAAATAACTCTAACGGATTGTCAGAAATTTCATTTTCAGAAAGCTCGCTTTTTTGATAGGTTTTTCTATAATTGCTCAAATCATTATCCATAAGGCAAAATTATAATGTTTTATGTATTTTACTTTAAACTAATGTAATTATTTATTTTTTATAATGTATAGCCCTATAAAAGTAATAAAGCCATTTACTATTAACAATTCGTAGCCAAATTGATAGCCATTAAAAATTTGTGTTGAAAAACTATTTAAAAAGTAGGTTAAAATAACAGCAACTACTGCTATTATCCAAACAAATTTGTCTTTTACTGAAGTTTTTGTGAAAATACCAAAAGCAAACAAGCCCAAAAGGGGACCGTAAGTAAAAGATGCAACTTGTAATAAACTGCTTATAACATTGTCTTGCAGTAAGTGTTTAAAAATTACAATTACAACTACCAGTAGTATGGAAATTGCAATGTGAGTTCTTTTTCTAATGGCTGTTTGTTTTTCTAAAGGTTTGTTTTCAATGTCTAAAAAATCAACACAATACGATGTGGTTAAGGCTGTTAAGGCACTGTCTGCGCTAGAATATGCTGCTGCAATTAAACCTAAAATAAATACAATTCCAATGGTAATACCTAAGTGACCGTTTAAGGCAATTTCGGGAAATAGTAAGTCCGTTTTAACTGCTCCATCAACAATTGGAGTTGCAATTCCAAATTTATTGGCATACATAAAAAGCAATGCGCCTAAGGTTAAAAATATAAAGTTTACAAAAATAAGTACCGCACCTAGCGAAATGACATTCCACTGTGCTTCTTTGGTGTTTTTACAAGTAAGATTTTTTTGCATCATATCTTGGTCAAGCCCAGTCATAGCAATAGCAATAAACATACCTCCAAAAAATGATTTTAAAAAATATTTAGAACTATTAGCATCATTAAAAAACCAGATTTTGTTGTAAATTTTAAATTCTTCCGAAGCAAAAAGTGTTGTAACGGTTAAATCTAATTTGTTTAAAATAATAAAAATAGTTGCTATAACAGCAAACAGCATAAAAAATGTTTGTAATGTATCTGTCCAAACAATGGTTTTAATACCACCTTTAAAAGTGTAAATCCAAATTAACAAAATAGAGAGTATTACAGTTACTTCAAAAGGCACATTCCAAGCATCAAAAATAAAATATTGCAATACAGAAGCTACTAAAAATAAGCGAAAGGAAGCACCTAAAACTCTTGATATAAAAAAGAAAGCAAACCCTGTTTTATGTGATGTAGGTCCAAAACGGTGTTTTAAATATTCGTAAATTGAAGTGACTTTTAAATGGTAATAAATAGGTATCAATACATAAGCAATTGCCAAATAACCAGCCAAATAACCAAAAACTACTTGCATATAACTAAACTGTGCGCTTTGTACCCAGCCAGGCACCGAAATAAAAGTGACTCCAGATAATGATGCGCCTATCATACCAAAAGCAACAACGTACCAAGGCGATTTTTTGTTGGCTTTAAAAAAGGTTTCGTTGTTGTCGTTTTTCCCTGTTAAGTATGCAATAAATATGAGCAAACAAAAATAAATTGCAATAAGAGATAAAATGTAAATAGGTTTCATTTATTGGTTGAGTTTAGTTAGACAAAGAAACTAAAAATATTGAGAATATCGTTTCCAAATTGTACATTTGCCGAATGAATTTTTCGTCGAAACTTTTAGAAAATGCTGTAAATGAGGTTTCTCAATTACCCGGAATTGGTAAGAGAACTGCCTTGCGATTGGTGTTACATTTGTTAAAACAACCAGCTTCCCAAACCCATCAATTGGCAAATTCGTTGGTGAAATTGGTTGATGAAATAAAATTATGTAAACAATGTCATAATATTTCAGATGTTGAAATTTGTGAGATTTGCGCAACACCATCTCGTAATTCGGAGATTATTTGTGTAGTTGAAGATGTACGTGATGTAATGGCGATTGAAAATACTGCACAATTTAAAGGGCTTTATCACGTTTTAGGTGGAAAGATTTCTCCTATTGAAGGTGTTGGACCTCATAATTTAACCATTGAAAGTTTGGTTGAAAAGGTGAAATCAGGTATAATTAAAGAGGTTATTTTTGCATTAAGTTCAACTATTGAAGGTGATACAACTAATTTTTATATTTTTAAACAATTAGAAAAATATCACATAAAAACATCAACAATTGCCCGTGGTATTGCTGTTGGTGATGAACTTGAATATGCTGATGAAATTACTTTAGGTAGAAGTATTTTGAATAGAATTCCGTTTGAAAACTCGTTGTAAATTGGAATTAATTTTTTTAAAGTAGCTGTTTGAATAATTTAATAGACATTTCGGTTGTAATAGTAAATTACAATGTAAAGTATTTTTTAGAGCAATGCATATTAAGTGTACAAAGTGCTTCTAAAGGTTTGTCTGTTGAAATTATTGTGGTTGATAATAATTCTACCGACGGAAGTTGTGAAATGTTGCAACAAAAATACGCTGATTTAAAACTGATACTTAATAAAGAAAATACAGGTTTTTCAAAAGCCAATAATCAAGGTGTTGCAATAGCAAAAGGAGCTTATGTTTTGATTTTAAATCCAGATACGGTTATTGCTGAAGATACTTTGAGTTTAATTTTAGGATTTGCAAAATCAAAGCAAAACTTAGGAATTTTAGGAGTCAAACTAATTGATGGATCTGGAAACTTTTTACCCGAAAGTAAACGTGGAATTCCTACTCCAAAAGTATCATTCAACAAACTTTTTGGTTTTTCAAGTAAACAAGCAGGTAAATATTATGCTACCAATTTAAACCAAAATGAAACCGGTGAAGTAGCTATTTTGGTAGGTGCTTTTATGTTGTTAAAAAAAGCAATTTATCTTGAGGTTGAAGGTTTTGATGAAGCTTATTTTATGTACGGAGAAGATATAGATTTAAGCTATAAAGTACTTAAAAAAGGCTATAAAAACTATTATTACGCCAATACGCAGGTTATTCATTATAAAGGTGAAAGCACCAAAAAAGACATTAAATATCTAAGGCACTTTCATGGCGCTATGAAAATATTTTATAGAAAACATTTCAAACTAAATCCGATTTACGATTTTGTAATGGGCATTGGAATTGAACTTTGGTTTTTTATGAAATTTCTCAATTTTGTTCGTCAAAAAGAGTCAAATCGCCAAATTGATAAAATATTGTATTTAGGTGAAGATAAGCAGGTTGTTGATTATTTGAACGAAAATTATACATTAATCAATAATGATTTAGCTGCTGATTTCACTCAAATTAAAAGCACTATAAAATCAAACAAAGTTGAAGGTGTGGTTTTAGATAATAATACAATTTCAAATAAAAAAATAATACAAACGCTAGAAGCACTTAAAAACGAAAATACTGTTTTTAAAATTAGACCCAAAAGCACCAATTTTTTAATTGGCAGTAATTGCGCTGTTAAAAGAGGTAAAGTTGAAATTTTGGATTAAAGTTTTAAAAGCATAGGCTATTTATCCCAGCTGTTTTTAGTTCTAATTTTTTTGTACAGTTTTACGCCAAGCATCAATAAAATTGAGACACCTACAATTCCAACTACACCAAAAATCCAATCGAACGTACTTTTTAAAACAACTAAAAATACACAGGAAAATAGAATAATAGTGGCAACTTCGTTCCAAATTCGCAAAGCAAACGATGAAAATTTTAAATGACCTTTTTCAATTTGATTGTAAAGAATTTGGCAAGACCAGTGGTAAGCAAATAAGGAAGCTACAAAGCCAAGTTTTATTTGCATCCAACCCATTTGTAACCAACTTGGTTGTAAAACAAGTAGCCAAACAGCAAATATAGTAGCTAAAACAGCCGATGGCCACGTAATAATATACCACAAACGTTTGATCATTAAATGGTATTGTTTGGTTAAAATTTCTTTTTCTAATGTGGGTTTTTCTTCAGCTTCTTTGTAATAAATAAACAATCTAATTATATAAAACAATCCTGCAAACCAGGTTGTTATAAAAATAATATGAAGTGCTTTTAAATATAAATATTCCATCAATTAAATTATTTAGAAGCCCAGGCATTTATCCAGTTTGTAAGTGTTTGAGCCCATTCTACATTGTCGTTTAAACAAGGGATGGTCGAAAAAAAATCACCACCATTTTCTTTAAACGAATGGTTTGCTTCCATACCAATTTCTTCCAAAGTTTCTAAACAATCTGATACAAAAGCAGGTGTTGCTACTGCTAAATTTTTGACACCATTTTGAGCAAAATCGTCAATTGTTTTGTCGGTATAAGGCTGCAGCCAAGGATCTCTACCCAATCTACTTTGAAAAGAGGTGCTGTAAAAGCCTTCTTTTAAATTTAGATTTTTAGCAACCAATTTAGTGGTTTCGTAACATTGGTGGCGGTAACAAAATTCGTGAGCGGGTGATGGTGTATTGCAACAACTGCCGTCAATTTTACAATGTGATTTTGTAATGTCACTTTTTTTAATATGCCTTTCAGGAACCCCGTGGTACGAAAACAATAAGTGATCAGGTTTGTTTTCGTCTAAATGTTTTTGGATGCTATTGCTTAAAACTTCAATATAATCTGGTTGATTATAAAAAGCAGGAACATCTGTTATTTTTATATTTGGATATTGTTTTTTTACAATTTTATTGGCCAATACCACAATGGTTTCAGTAGTAGCCATTGCAAATTGAGGGTAAAGAGGAATCAAATATATTTCTGTAACTCCTTGATTTGCTAATTTTTTAATTCCACTTTCTATTGAAGGGTTTCCGTAACGCATTGCCAATTCAACAGGAATGTTTGATTTTGCAGCAACTTTTTTGTGCAATCTTTCAGAAAGTACAATTAGTGGCGAACCTTCTTCCCACCATATTTTTTTATAGGCTTCAGCCGATTTTTTAGGTCTGGTATTTAAAATAATGCCCTTTACAACAAAAGCACGAATAAGATAAGGAATGTCAATAACACGCTTATCCATTAAAAATTCATCTAAATAATTTTTGACATCTTTAACCGATGTGCTATTTGGTGATCCTAAGTTAACTAATAATGCTCCCTTCATTTATTTACGATTTTGCAAATTGTTTTGGTGTAATTCCGAATTTTCGTTTAAAAGCTGCGATAAAATGACTCGATGCGCTGTAGCCTAAATGTAATGCAATTTCATTTACATTAAGTTGTTTTTCGAGTAGTAATTTTTTAGACAGCTCCATTTTGTAATTCAATAAAAATGTAAAAACTGGTACGCCATAAAACTCTTTAAAGTCAGTTTTTAATTTTTTGATATTTAATCCCACATCTTTAGCTAAGTCGGGTAGTGATGGTGGGTTGTTTATGTCTCTAATTATCAATTCTTTGGCGTGTTTAATTTTGCTTATAGTTTCTTCGTTTGCTATAAATGGACACGATTCGTTTTCAGAAGTATTAGAATTGTCAAAATAGTAACTTAGTAATTCAAAAACTTTTCCTTTGATATATATTGATCTCAAAGATTTTGGAGATCGTTCAAAAGTAAGCTGACTTAAAATAAGTTTTATGGTTGAACTAATTTCTTTTGGTTCAATAATAGGTTTTCCAGTTTTAAAGCTGCTAAAGTTGAATAAAAAATTACCTTCAATTGAAAACAAAGAATGAAAATACTCAATAGAAATTAGAACTACAATCAATTCACAATCAGGTGGTAAATTAAACAGAACATTCATTTCTTCATCCTTAAAATAGACCATGCTAGAACCTCCCGATTGCAGGTTTATAGCACAATGTTCCATATTAAAAGCAACGGTACATTGTTTGTTGCTGCAAAAAAATAATTGTATGTAATTGTTTTCTAATTTAATTTTAAAAAGTTCATTTTGATCTAATAAGTTGTTGAATTGTAATACTTTAAAAGTGTCTTGTTCTGTAAAAATACAATGAGTGCTTTTGTCGATATTTTTATAATTTTCCAAAGAGGTTTTCATATGGTATTTTGCTTAGTTTGTACTAACAATTACTACAAAAGTACAA
This sequence comes from Lutibacter sp. HS1-25, assembly GCF_004121075.1. Lineage (GTDB taxonomy): Bacteria > Bacteroidota > Bacteroidia > Flavobacteriales > Flavobacteriaceae > Lutibacter. The sequence continues at coordinate 162,623 of NZ_RHLN01000002.1, read as the reverse complement.
TAAAATTTCCAATATAAAATCAAAGTTGAAACTAACTAAAATGATAATTATCATATTTGTAGCGCCTTTATTTTGCTGATAATTAAGAGTTAAAATGTTGTTATTACCTAATTTAGAATGTTTCTAAATTAGACTGTGTAACTTATAACGACAATATTAGTACTTTTAACGATGTTTTAACAAATGATATCTTTGTACTTTTGACGATACTTATAGGTAATATTAATTTTATGAACCACGAAGCCATGCCTACTAAATTTTACAACGTAGGCCTAAGTTATAAGAAAGCGGATGTTAAAATGCGCGGCGCGTTTAGTATAACTAAAGAGAATCAAAAGTTATTATTGAAAGAAGCCAAAGCCAGTGGAATAGATGGCGTTTTTGTGCTTTCTACCTGTAACAGAACTGAAATTACCGGTTTTGCAAAACATCCTTTCGAACTAATTAGCTTAATCATTAAATACTCTAATGGAAGTGTTGAAGATTTTATAAATGTTTCAAATGTTTATAAAAACAACGATGCAGTAAGGCATTTGTTTAATATTGGAACAGGTTTAGAAAGTCAGATTTTAGGAGATTATGAAATTGTGGCTCAGCTAAAAGAAGCTTACAAGCAAGCAAAAAAAGCAGGAACTACAAATGCCTATATTGAGCGTGTAATGAATTTGGTTTTACAGGCAAGTAAAGATGTGAAAAATCATACAAAATTAAGCTCCGGTACTACATCAGTTGCGTATGCGGCAATTCAATACATTGTTGAAAATATTGAAAACCACGCTGATAAAAAAATATTGATTTATGGTTTGGGTGAAATTGGTAAAAACACGTGTAAAAATGTGTTGAACTACACTTCTAACAAACAAATAACACTTGTTAATAGAACTTTAGAAACTGCTTTGAGTTTTGTAGAACTTCATCCAGAAGTTAAAGTAGGTGAGTTCGATAATTTAACATCACATATTCAAAATACAGATATTTTAATTGTTTCCACAGGAGCAAGTGTTCCAACGGTAACAAAAGAGCATCTAAAACCAGGGCAGGAATTGTTGATTTTAGATTTATCAATGCCTGAAAATGTTGATGTAGCTGTAAAAGAAATTGAAGGTATTACTTTGATTAATGTTGATGAACTTTCAAAAATAACAGACAAAACGATTGAAGTTAGAAAAAGTGAAATTCCAAAAGCAGAAGCTATAATTGGAAAATATAAGTCGGAATTTAATGATTGGCTATCGCATCGTAAGTTTGTACCAGCGGTTAATGCATTAAAAGAATCACTTCAAATAATACAACAGGATGAAATTGCATTTCATTCAAAAAAAATTAAGGATTTTAATGTTGAACAAGCCGAGTTTGTAACCAACAGAATGATTCAAAAAATTACTACACAATTTGTAAAACACTTAAAAGATAACGATACTTCAGCAGATCAAAGTATCGATGTGATTTGCAAAATATTTAATACAGAAATTACGGAATTACAGAATGGATAAAATTATAAGAATTGGTACGCGCTCTAGTGATTTAGCGATGTGGCAAGCTAATACTGTGGCGCAACAATTAGAGCATTTTGGCTGTAAAACCGAAATTGTTAAAATAGATTCAATAGGTGATGTTGTTTTAGACAAACCTTTGTATGAACTGGGTGTTACCGGTGTTTTTACTAAAAATTTAGATGTTGCCTTATTAAATGGTGAAATTGATATTGCGGTGCATTCATTTAAAGATGTACCTACAAAATTACCTAAAGGCATTGTACAAGCAGCTGTTATAAAAAGAGGAGATTTTAATGATGTCTTAATTTTGAAAGATGGAGAAGATTTCTTTGCAGATAAAAATGCGGTTATTGCCACCGGAAGTTTAAGACGCAAGGCGCAATGGTTATACCGTTACCCAAATCATACCATTGTAGGGTTGCGTGGTAATGTAAATTCGCGTATGCGAAAATTGGAGGAGAACGATTGGAACGGTGCTATTTTTGCTAAAATAGGATTGAAAAGATTAAAATTATTACCACCACAAGAAGAGCATTTAATTTTAGATTGGATGGTTCCTGCACCAGCACAAGGAGCTGTGATGGTTGCGGCTTTAGACAGCGATTTGGAATTGTTGGAGTATGTAAAACAAATTAATCACGAAGACACTGCAAAATGTGTTAAAATTGAACGTGATTTTTTACGTGTATTAGAAGGTGGATGTACAGCACCAATTGGTGCGTTGGCATTGATAATTAAAGAAGAAGTTAAATTTAAAGGTGTTTTATTTAGTCCTGATGGATCAAATAAAATGGAGTTTTCAAAAACAGTACCTGTAGATAATGCTTGGGATTTAGGTGAATATGGTGCTAAATATATTTTAGATCGAGGCGGTAAAAACTTAATGCGATCTTTACAAAGCGAAGGTGAAAAATCAACGCTAATTTATTCAACAAAAAGTCTTTCATTGGCGCAAACCAACAGTTTAGATTCAAAAATTGGAGCTGTAAGTAGTGATTTTATTACCATTAGAAACAATCGCTTAAAACCAATTGTTGTCAGAAAAAATATTGAAAACGCATTGTTTACTAGTCAAAATGCTGTTGAAGCTCTTTTGAGTAATTTTGATGCTAATGAGTTGGATTTTACCAATATTTATTGTGTTGGTAGAAGAACAAAAAAACTGATTGAAAAAAGAATAGGTAAAGTAAAGCAAAGTGAAAATAGTGCTGAGAAATTAGCTGATTATTTAGCCAAAAATTTAAAAGATACGTCGGTTACTTTTTTCTGTGGAAATAAGAGAAGAGACGAATTGCCTACTATTTTAGCTCAAAATAATGTAGTTGTAAATGAAGTTGAATGTTATCAAACGTCATTAACACCTCGTAAAATTGAAGAAAAATACAATGGTATTTTGTTTTATAGTCCAACAGGCATAGAAAGTTATTTAAAAGACAATTCAACTTTTGATAGCGTTGCATTTTGTATTGGAGAAACAACAGCTGCTGAAGCAAGAAAACATTTTGAAAAAGTAATAGTTTCAAAAGTTTCAACCGTTGAGAGTGTGTTGGATGCGGTAAATGAGTATTTTACTAAAAGTACAGAAGAAGAAATTTAATTGGTTGCTGAGCTTAGTCGAAGCACAAGATTCAATAATTACAAATGTATCGGTTACTGAACGTGGCCAAGTAAAAAAGAAATAAAATGATAAATAGAACCAGACGTTTACGTAAAACCGAAAATATTCGTCGTTTAGTTAGAGAAAATAAAATTTCTACAGACGATTTAATTTATCCTTTGTTTATTGAAGAAGGAACAAATATTGAAACAGAAATTGTTTCAATGCCCGGAATTAAGCGTTTTTCATTAGATAGAATTTCAACAGAATTAGATGAGGTTGTAGCCTTAGATATTCCAGCTGTTTTGTTGTTTGGTATTCCTTCAAAAAAAGATGAAAAAGGTTCTGAAACTTGGAATGATAACGGAATTATGCAGCAAGCAGTTCGTTTCATCAAAAAAAATTACCCAAGTTTATATGTAATTACAGATGTTTGTTTTTGTGAATATACAAGTCACGGACACTGTGGAATTATCCACGATAATGATGTTGACAATGATGCCACACTTCCAAATATTGCAAAACAAGTAATTTCACACGCAAAAGCAGGTGTTGATATGGTGGCGCCTTCAGGAATGATGGACGGAATGATTGCAACCATTCGTGAAGCACTAGACAATACAGGTTTTCCAAACTTGCCAATTATGTCGTATGCTGTAAAATATTCTTCAGCATTTTATGGCCCATTTAGAGATGCTGCAGATTCTGCGCCAACTTTTGGAGACAGAAGAACGTATCAAATGGATCCAGCAAATCGCGATGAAGGTATGCGTGAAGCAACTTTTGACGATCAAGAAGGAGCTGATATTTTGATGGTAAAACCAGCCTTGGCTTATTTAGATATTATAAGAGATTTAAAAAATAATTTTGACAGACCAATTGCATGTTACAATGTAAGTGGTGAATATGCAATGATAAAAGCAGCGGCTGAAAAGGGTTGGATTGATGGAGATCGTGTAATGATGGAAAGTTTGCTTTCAATGAAAAGAGCAGGTGCCGACATTATTATTACCTATTTTGCCAAAGATGTAGCTAAATTATTGTTGAAAAAATAAAATTTTTGAGTCGGGTAAAAATAGGTCACTATGTAGTGTTGAAGTGATAAGATTTTACAAAGCTCAATCATCAAAAAAATATTAAAAAAATGAAATTAGAAAAATCAATTGAATTATATACAAAAGGTAAAAAACATCTTGTTGGAGCTGTAAATTCACCAGTTAGAGCATTTAAATCTGTTGGTGGTGTACCTATTTTTATTGATAGAGCTAAAGGAAGTAAAATTTTTGATGTTGATGGTAACGAATATGTTGATATGGTACTGTCTTACGGACCAATGATTTTAGGTCACAGAAACAGTGTTGTAGAAAAAACTGTAAAAAAATACATGAAAAATGGTTACACTTTTGGTGCATCTACCAAAGGTGAAATTATTTTAGCTGAAATTGTTTGTGAAGCTTTTCCAGGAATGGATAAAGTTCGTTTTGTAAATTCAGGAACAGAAGCTGTGTTAAGTGCTATTCGTTTGGCGCGCGCTTTTACAGGAAAAAATAAAATTATAAAATTTGCAGGTTGTTACCACGGTCATTCAGATGCTTTATTGGTTGCTGCAGGTTCTGGATTGGCAACTTTAAGTTTGCCAGGAAGTGCTGGTGTGCCTGATGAAGCAGTAAAAAATACCTTAATTGCAGAGTATAATAATATTGACAGTGTTGAAAAACATTTGGCAAAAAATGATGATGTTGCGGCAGTAATTATTGAGCCAATTGCTGGTAATATGGGTGTTGTATTGCCTACGCAAGAATTTATTGAAGAATTAAGAGATTTAACCAAAGCTTGTGGCGTACTTTTAATTGCCGATGAGGTAATGACAGGTTTTCGTTCAAAATTTGGTGGGGCTCAAGAATTATTGGGCATTCAGGCAGATATTACTTGTTTAGGAAAAGTAATAGGTGGAGGTTTTCCAGTAGGTGCTTACGGAGCTAGAAATGAAATTATGGAAATGGTAGCGCCTTTAGGTCCAATGTATCAGGCAGGTACTTTGTCTGGTAATCCTATCGCAATGTCTTGTGGAATTGCAACATTAAAAGAATTAAAAAGACAAAATCCGTACAAAGATTTTGAAAAAACTGCAGCGTTTATAGAAAGAACGATGTTGGCAGCTGCTAAAGAAAATGGTGTTGATTTACAAGTAAACAGATTTGGTTCTATGATCAATCCATTTTTTACAAAAACACCAGTAGTAGATTTTAAAACTGCACAAACAAGTGATACGGATAAATTTAAAATATTCTTTTGGAAAATGATGGAAAATGGTGTGTTTTTGCCGCCATCACAATTTGAAGCTTGGTTTTTAGGTACAGCCATGACAAAAAGAGATATTTATCAAGTACGTTCAGCTATCAATATTGCAATGAAAGCAGTAGCGGATAAAAGTGTTAAGTTGTAAGTTTTAAGTATAAGAACCAAAAGCCAACAACTAACAACCAATAACTAAAAAAATGATCAAAAACGATTTATATTTAAGAGCCTTAAAAGGCGAAACAGTAGAGCGTCCACCTGTATGGATGATGCGTCAAGCAGGAAGATATTTACCTGAATTTATTGCAATTAGAGATAATTACGATTTTTTTACACGTTGTAGAACTCCTGAATTGGCTTCTGAAATAACGGTGCAACCAATTAGAAGATTTGGTATGGATGCGGCTATTTTATTTTCAGATATTTTAGTGATTCCGCAAGCTATGAATATTGAAGTTGAAATGAAAAACGGAGTAGGGCCTTGGTTGCCAAATCCTGTGCGTACTCAGGCAGATGTTGAAGCTGTAGTTGTTCCAGACGTTACAATTGAACTTAAATATGTAATGGATGCTATAAAAATCACAAAGCAAATGTTGAATGATGACATTCCTTTGATTGGTTTTGCTGGATCTCCGTGGACAATTTTATGTTATTGTGTGCAAGGTCAAGGTTCAAAAACATTTGATTTGGCTAAAGAATTTTGTTTTACAAAACCTGAATTGGCACATACATTACTTCAAAAAATTACAGATACTACAATTGCATACTTAAAAGAAAAAGTTAAAGCAGGTGTTAATGCTGTTCAGATATTTGATTCTTGGGGAGGAATGCTTTCTCCAGTTGATTATCAGGAGTTTTCTTGGAAATATATCAATCAAATTATTGAAGCATTAAAAGATGAAGCTCCGGTTGTTGCCTTTGGAAAAGGTTGTTGGTTTGCTTTAGAAGATATGTCAAAATCTAATGCAGCAGCTTTAGGTGTTGATTGGACAATTACGCCACAAATGGCTCGTAAATTGGCAGGTGATAAAATTACTTTGCAAGGTAATTTTGATCCAGCCCGATTGTTATCTCCACCAAAAGAGATTAAAAAAATGGTCACAAAAATGATTGACGATTTTGGAAAAGATAAATACATTGTAAATTTAGGTCACGGAATTTTACCAAACATTCCTTTAGACAATGCCAAAGCATTTATTGACGCTGTAAAAGAGTATAAATATTAGAGCGTTATTAGTTTACAGTTTTAAGTAATAAGTTTTAAATGTTTCATGATAGATTATAAAAATTATAAAGTTTGGCAAAAATCTCATAATTTAGTTTCTCAAATAAAGAGCGCTTCTATATCTATACCAACTAATATTGCTGAAGGTTGTGGTAGAGAGACTCAAAAAGAATTAGTTCGTTTTTTGTATATTTCTTCTGGATCAGCTCATGAGCTAGATTATTTATTTTTAATTTCAAGTGAATTGAATTTAATTCCACAAGATAAAGCAAATCCTATTCTTGTCGAAATTGATCAAATAAAAAGAATGTTAGCTTCGTTAATAACTAAAATAAAGTCAACAATTTAATTAAGAGTTTGAAAGTAAAACTTAAAACTTAAAACTTAAAACTTTTAACATATAACATAAAGCTTAATGACAAACCTAATTCAAAAATACAATATTCCAGGTCCTAGATATACCAGTTATCCAACTGTTCCTTTTTGGGATAAAGAAGGAATTGCTTTAGAAGATTGGACAAAAACAGTTAAAAAATCTTTTGACGAAAGTAATGATATTGAGGGGATTAGTCTTTATATTCATTTGCCTTTTTGTGAAAGTTTGTGTACATTTTGTGCCTGTCACAAAAAAATAACCAAACGTCATGAGGTTGAACAGCCTTATGTAGAAACTGTTTTAAAAGAATGGGATTTATATTGTGATTTGTTGGTTGAAAGACCAAAAATTAGAGAAATTCATTTAGGAGGTGGAACTCCAACTTTTTTTTCTGCTGAAAATTTAAAAAAACTAATTGATGGTATTTTTAAAAGAGCCGATAAGTTTGAAACTTTTGATTTTAGTTTTGAAAGTCATCCAAATTTAACGTCAGAATTACAATTACAAACTTTATACGATTTGGGTTCTAGAAGAAATAGTTTTGGAATTCAAGATTACGATCCTAAAGTTCAAAAAGCCATTCATAGAGTTCAAAGTTTTGAACAGGTTAAAAAAGTTCATGATTTATCTAAAAAAATAGGGTACGAATCTATTAGTCACGATTTAATTTTTGGATTGCCTTTTCAAACAGAAGAAAGCATTAGGACTACCATAAAAAATACGATTGCTTTAAAACCCGATAGAATTGCTTATTATAGTTACGCTCATGTGCCTTGGATAAAAGGCGTTGGGCAACGAGGATTTGAAGATAGTGATTTACCTAAAGATAGTGAAAAGCGTCATTTATATGAGCTTGGAAAACAATTGTTTTTTGACAATGGTTATGTTGAAGTTGGTATGGATCATTTTGCATTACCTTCAGATTCTTTGCATAAAGCAATGGAAGCTAAAAAGCTACATAGAAATTTTATGGGCTATACGGCAGGTAAAACCGAGTTGATGATTGGTTTGGGAATGTCGTCAATCAGTGATTCATGGTATGCGTTTGCTCAAAATGAAAAAGATGTTGATACGTATACAGAAAAAGTAAATGCAGGAATTATACCTATTTTTAGAGGGCATCTATTAACAGATAAAGATTTGGTTATTAGAAAACACATTTTAAATTTAATGTGTAATTTGGAAACGGAATGGAATGTTGGTTTAAACGTTGAAACTAAAAATGAAATTATAAGCCGTTTAAGTGAAATTATTGAAGACGGATTGATTGAAGTTTCTGAAAATAAAATTGTAGTTAAAGAGGAGGGAAGAATGTTTGTGCGTAATATTTGTATGGCATTTGATTTAAGATTGGTTGAAAATCAGCCAGATATTAGAATTTTCTCAATGACGATTTAAATCTTAAAAATAATAATAAAAAAGCCGAACAAATTGTTCGGCTTTTTTATGAGCTGTTAATTTTTTAAAGTTCTCATGTAGCTAACAACATACCACATATCATCTTGATCTGGTATTTTCTTTTCAAAGTTAGGCATATCATCTCTTCCAAAGTAGCTTTTGTAAAATAATGCACCATCTGTTTGAGTTTGAAATTCTTTTGAAGAAAAATCTCCTAAATCTCCATCTACTTCATTAGCTTTTGTTCCATCTCCTAAACCTTTTTTACCGTGACAAGAAGCACAATGTTTAGCGTATAAAACTTTTCCATCAGCAATATTATCTGCGCTTGCTTCAGTTGGGTTTTTCATATTTTTATATTTTGCAGGAACAACCCATTCTTCTTGTGCAAACTTTGTAAAAGAAAATAGCGCAAAGCTAACTACCCCAATGGTCATTAAAATTTTTATTGTTTTCATTTTTATCATATTTAAATTTATATTTACTAATTTAATACCAAAAACAGTACCAAACAACTTTATTTGCTATGTTTTAAGTTTGTATTTTTTTTCCTTCTTTTTTAATTTTAAATAAGTTAGTAATTGTATAGACATAATTTGCCCAAACACCAACTAGTAAAAAGGTTAAAACGATATACATCCAAAGTGGTGCTGCTTCAGACCATAAAGTGTTTTTAACTTTTGTAACAGGTTCTATTACATGGCTTCCCCATTTTATAGTTTGTTGTTGAACTGCATTTCCAAATTCATCACTATCTTCAATAGAAGCAATAATTGTTACGTCACCATCAGCATCTCCAGGTATGTCGGTTGGGAATTCAAATTCAAACTCACCGTCACTAATTTCGCCTTCTTGAATTTTTAACTTAGATAACATTCCTTGTACAAAAAAGATCATTTCAGCTTCATCAACAGGATTTTCATTTCCTAAACTATCAATGGTAAAAACTTTTGCAAAAACAGTTTTTACACTATCAATTTCTTTTAAATCTAATGTAATTTGAATGTCTTTTATAGTTAATGATTCTTCTTGTTCATCTATGGTTTCACTACCATTAAAACGCGCAGTTAAGTTAATTGCACCATCTTCATCAAAAAGATATTTTTGATTTTCAGGAAGTATTAATTGAGCAATTCCTTCTTCTGAAGTTTTTGAAGTACCTAATAAAATTTCTTCATCATTTAATATATTGTAAAAGTTTATTTCTGCTTCAAAAATTGGCACTAAATCTTTTCTGTCTTTTTTATGTTGACCAATAAATTTTACTTCTAATAATCTAGTATTATCAGCTTTTTTTACTGTTTTAAAAGCAAAGCGCATTTTATAATTTGTAACATCGCTTTCTTGGGCCATACTTAAGTTAAAGCACAGCAAAGCAACTAGTAAATATGTAAAAAAGGAGTAATTGTATGTATAACTTTTCATAATTTCTAATTTTGCTGTTTTTACTCAGTTACTGATGGTTGTTTCTTTTTGCTATTTTCTCTCTCGTAATCAATAATTCCAGACATTGGAATGATTGGTACAAATTTTATTAATAAGGTAAATAACAAACAAAAAGCGGCAATTCCAGTGAAAGTTAGTGACCACTCAACCCAAGTCGCAGAATAGTGAATAAACTCAATTCTTGAGTCTTGAATTGGCATATATGGTGTTTCTAAGGTTGGAATTACAATTAAATATCGGTTAAGCCACAATCCTAAAACGGCAATAATTGCAGCAAAAGTGATGGATTTAATTGTTCTAAATTTTTTGAAAAATAAAATTACAATTGGTACCAAAACACCAATATAGTTTGCAAAAATAAATTGCCAAAAATAACTACTAAATAAAGTTTTTAATAATTCTCCGTCATTGGTTTTATGACTGAACCATTTTGGAAAGTATTCGCTAAAAGTAAAATATCCAAAAAGCAATGACATTACTAATAAAATAATACCTGCAGCTATAAAGTGAATTTTACGGATGTATTTTTCTAATTTAAAATATTTTCGAATAAGATACATGCAAATAATAATAAAACCAACACCAGAGTATAAACCGGCAATTATAAAATAAGGTGCAAAAATTGTACTATTCCAACCAGGTTGAAGTGTTAAACTAAAAATCCAAGCCAATACAGTGTAAGCTACAATTGCCATAGCAATAATCATAGCAGACATTGTTCTTGTAATTTTATGTAATCTTTCTCGTTGACTTGGTGTGTCTTGATAGTTGATTGCTAGTGTTTTATATAATTTTTTTCTCCAGTTAGCAATTTTTAAATCGCTGTTATCTCTTAAAATTGCAAAATCAGGAATAAAAGTTAAGTATAGATAAATAAAGCAACCTACCAAATCTGTCATAATTGCAATAATGTCCCAAGTAATTGGTGATTGAATTCGAGGGTATAAAAATAAATAATGTAACCTGTCTAATCGACCAATACATAATAATATAAAAACAGGTCCAATTAATAGTGAAAGTACTGTAATTAATTCAACAATTCTTGAAACAGAATTTTTCCAAGGTGTTTTAAAAAAGTGTAAAATTCCTGAAATAAAAGCACCTGAGTAACTAATACCAACAAAAAAGATGAAGTTGATAATATAGACTCCCCAAACAACATTGTCGCGCATACCAGTTACAATATGCCCTTTTACAAATTGTAAAATAAAAGCATAAATACCAACAAGTATAATGGCAATTAAAAATCCAATCCATATTTTGGATCCCAAGCTCCAATTTTCGAGCATTGGAGAAAATTCTTTAACCAATTCTCTTTTTCTATTTTTTAAGTTCATAATTAAGATGATTAGGTTAAATTTTTCCGTCTTTTTTTAATTCTTGTACAAAAGGAACATCTTTGTAGCGTTCAATAATGTCTTCGTCAACATTAAAACCACGTTCAAGTGGGAATTGTCTGTTTACAGCAGGTAAATAGTAAACATTTGGTTTGGTACCTAAATGCTCTAAATGACGATAACCAGCACGGTCTTTGATTAACTCTGAAAAGCGTACAGTTTCTTCACCATTGGTAACAATGTCTTCGTTTTTATCTCCAAAATAAATAACTCCCATAGGACAAGATGATGCACAATGAGGTAACTTTCCTTGTCGTAGCATATCAGGGCAAAAATCACATTTCATAACTGTACCTTCAGCAGCAGGAACACTAGTTTCTGGAGAATATGGTTCTGTTGTATTTGTAAATTTATCTTTATGTCCCCAGTTAAAAATACGAGCAGAGTAAGGGCAACTGGTTATACAAAATTTACATCCAATACAACGCTCATTATCAACCAATACAATATTGTCATCACGTTTAAAGGTAGCGCCAGTAGGACAAACAGTAACGCAAGGTGGCTCATCACAATGAAAACATGGTTTTGGTAACCAATAAGGTGAAGCTTCTTGATTGTCTTGCATTAATTGCACTTTTAAAAATTCTTCATTATGATCCAAATTGTGTGCTTTTTGACAACCTTCTACACATTTACGTGCATTTTTGCACTTGGCTAAATCTATAACCATTACAAATTTTCTATTTGGAATTCCAACCCTAGATTCAGCTGGTGTAACAAGTGCTTCAGGATATTTATTTATACTGGCTGCATCAACTTCTACCATTTTACCATCAGGGGTTAATAATCTTATTTTTTCACCCGACGATGTATTTTCTTCATCAATGGCTAAATTAGAAATTAGTGAAGCGCCAGCAACTGCAGATACACCAGACATTAATCCTAATTTTAGGAAATTTCGTCTATTTGTACTTCCTTTTTCTATTTTTTTATCTTTCATAATATTTGAAATCTATATGAATAATTAGTGTTAATGACTTATGTAAATTTAGTTACATAAAATAATTTTCAGTATGATTTTTGTCAGAGATATTAATAATTCTTCTGAATTTTAAGTATGTATGTTTCTGTTATTCAGTATTTTAAAATCGTTGGTTTGTCATTCTGAAGTTCAGCAAAAGAAAACAAAATATCAGTTGAGATTGATATTTTGTTTTCCAAAAAAAAGATTTAAACGTTATCTAAAAGTTATAAAGTCTTGTAATGTTGAAACCTATTAAAATGTCTCCCTTAAAGAAATTATTTTGGTTATACATATAGTTTTGTTGTGGAACTATGCCCCAATAGTTTGTTGCAAATAGTTGAAATGCGTGAGCTGATGTATTAAATTCAACTCCTAAACTTAATCCTGCTTTAGGAGATTTGATACCACCAAGCAATTTATCAGATTCGGTTGGGTCATCAAATTTGGTTAAAGGTTGGCTGTAATCAATTAAAATATTTGTACCATCAGAAACTTTAAATTTAGCACCAAAAGCTATTGCAAATACATCGTTTTTCATATTGCTAGCAACCGCATTGAAGTGCGATATACTTGGTGCAACTTGAAAAGAAAATTGATTGCAAAATCTTTTTGCGAAAATAATTTGATTAAAAAAAGAATACCTGTCTTGAACATTGTTAAAGCTACCTTCAGGAAGTGCGCTAATGGTTGCATTTCCATAATAAGTAATACTTAAAGGCATACTATTTGAACGTGTTTGTTGTAAAATAGCGCCTTTTAAGTTAAAGTCTTGATATCTTTGATCTTTAGTTGTACCAAACCCAACAGTTACCCTGTCTAAAATTGCATATGAAACTGCAATTCTAATGTTTGAGGCTCCCCAAAAACCAACTAAATCGTTTTTTCCATTTACAAGACCAAACCTATGTTGTAAATCAACTTCAAGCGTGTTTCTATTAAATAACGTATTGCTTGGATTGTCTATTACAGCAGAACTTTCAAAGGTTGGTCTAGCGAGTTTTTCTTTTACTTTAGTTGAATCGTTTTTTTGAGCATTTGCCAAAAAAGGAATCATCAATAAAATAAAAAGTGATTTTATATAATTTTTCATATTTGATATCTTAAAAATTAATTATTCTTCGCGCCTTGGTTTATCCAGCCTTTTATAAATGCTTTTTCATTACCATCAGTATTGCCATGACCAGTTAGTAATTGTAGAAATAATGGACTCGTATCAGCATTATTAGCAATCACATATTCAGGAACAAGGTTATTGTAGGAAACACCTTCTCTTAAATCAAGCGAGTTACTGGCGTTATGACAACCTGTGCATTTTTTGTCCCAGATGCCAACTTGTATATCTGTAGCATATAAAATTTCCTGATCATCTGGTATTTCTGGAAGAGGTCTTTCCACTAAATCATCATAATAACATGAGTGCATTAACAATCCTCCAAATACGATTATTAGAATTTTAAATATTTTTTTCATTTTTGTATGTTTTGAAATTAAATAATCTTTGATTTTATTTAAAAGTGAATTTGTTTTATTGCACCTTTAATAGAAAAGATTACTAAATATTTTTATAAAAAAGATTAGGAGGAGTAAAACCTCCCAATCTTTTAAATATCTAATAATTATTGTTGTAAATATTCAATTGAATTTTTAAGAAGTGCTTTGACATATTTTGGGTTATGTACACCTTTACTCTTATCTTCCTCAATAGTTTTGTAGTTCCAAATAGCTTGAGCGTCTTTTGCAGAAGCATTTAATGGGTTTGTTGTACTTGCTCTATTTATACCGTCATCACCTAATACATAACCTTCTGCGTCAATTAATTTTTTAGCAAATAATAAATCATGTAAAGATTGAAGGTTTGCATCAAAGTCTGTAACACCACTTGGAACACCATTTTTATGGCAGGTTAAACAAGTTTCTTCAGAAGCTTTCCAAGTATGTCCACCTTCACTAGCGTCTGCAGATTCTCCCATATGACAAGCTGTACATGAAGATCCTTTTCTATGTGTATTATCTCCACTTCCACCAGCGCCAGGGTAACCAGTTGATCCAGCAATGTTTGCTCCCATAATACCTTCAAGTAGCGTAGCTTGCGGACTGTGGTGAGGTCCGTAACGGTAACTAGTTATTACTACAGGATCTGTTCCTGCTGGTACAGGGTAGCTATTTCTTGGTTGGTGACAAGTTGTACATGAGTTACTTAAGCCTAATTTATCTGAATTATTGGTAAAATCAATAACTACACTTGGGTCAATTACTAATTTTACAGGGTCGTTACTTCTAATAGCGTAATCTTGGCCATCATTTGCAAAATCGAAAGATCTGTGGTCTGTATGGCAACCTTTACAAGTAATTGCGTTCGAAACTGCATAACCAACTGGGTTTGCAGATTGATTTCCATCACCATCTTTAAAGTTTCCAGAAAGATAATCAATATAACCTTCATTATTATGGCATTGCGCACAACTAGCACTTGTTCCTCTTGCCCAAGAAGATCCATTACCATGTCTTGACATAGCGTAAGCGTCATGAATTGGATTTCTTGTAGCGTCAGAATGACAAGCAACACATTCTTGAACTCCAATTCCATCGGCACCATTTATACCGTCAACTCCGTCTATACCGTCTTTGCCATCTACACCAGCTATAGGGTCACTTGTACATTGAATGAACATAAAACTTGACATAATAATCATCAAGAATCCTATTAATTTTAAATTTTTCATAATATTAGATATTTGGTTGTTTTAAATCTTACTTAAATTTAGCGAGTTTGTTTGTCTTTAAATATGATAAATATCATATTTTAAAAAATCATAAACACTTGAAAATAAACGAATTGACTCTTGTTTAGAATGGTTAAAAGTAATTTATAACAGAATTTTGGCAGAAACTGTAATATTTGTTACGAAAACGTTTTAATTAAATATATTTTTAATTCATAAAATAGTTAATTCAATAAAAAGACAATTGTTGTTGTTTTAATTATTGAATAATTCGTAAAATATATAAGTATAATTGTCAAATATTTATTATTGGGTATTTTTATTTTTGTTTGTATTTGTTCAATATATATGTATAAGATGTTATTTTTTGTAAATTCGCAATTCAAAAAAAACATGTAATGGCTAGATTTGAAATTAAACTTCCAAAAATGGGTGAAAGTGTTGCGGAGGCAACCATAACTTCTTGGTTAAAAAATGTAGGTGATAATGTTGAGTTAGATGAAGCTATTGTTGAAATTGCGACAGATAAAGTAGATTCTGAAGTACCAAGTGAAGTGGAAGGTACTTTGGTTGAATTGTTGTATGAGGTTGATGATGTTGTTAAAGTAGGTGAAACCATTGCTGTTATTGAAACTTCTGATAAAGAAATTTCAACTTCAAAAACTGAAATTATAAATGAAGAAATACCTCCGGTAGTTGAAGCCATTGCTAAAGAAATTGAAAAAGTAATTGAAAATAAGGAAGTTGTTAAATTTTCTGAATCTGGAAAATTCTTTTCACCTTTGGTTAGAAATATTGCTGTTACAGAAGGAATTTCGATGGATGAGTTGGAGTGCATTGTTGGTACTGGAAAAGATGATAGAGTAACTAAAGATGATATTTTAGCTTATATTGAAAATGGAAGAGATGCTAAAAAAACTTCTAAAGTTGAAGTCAAACAAGCAACACCTCAAATAGCTGAAAAAATTGTAGAGAAGGTTGAAGAGAAATTAGCTCCAAAAGAAACGGTTAAACATTCGATACCAGTTTCTGTTAATGGTGATGATGAAATAATTGAAATGAGTCGTATGGGTAAATTAATAGCACAGCATATGACAGCATCAATTCAAACATCTGCACATGTGCAATCTTTTATTGAAGTTGATGTTACAAATATTGTAATTTGGAGAGCTAAAGTAAAAGAAGAATTTTTAAAGCGTGAATGTGAAAATATTACCTATACACCCATATTTATGCAAGCCATTGCAAATGCTTTAAAACAGTTTCCAATGATTAATATTTCTGTAGACGGAGATAAAATTATCAAAAGAAAAGCCATTAATTTAGGAATGGCAGCTGCTTTGGAAGATGGAAATTTAATTGTACCTGTTATTAAAAATGCCGATCAGTTAAATTTAGTAGGTATGACAAAAGCTGTAAACGATTTGGCAAATAAAGCACGTGCTGGAAAGTTAAACCCAGAAGATATTAAAGGTGGAACTTACACAGTTACCAATGTTGGTAGTTTTGGCAGTGTTTTTGGAACCCCAATTATCAATCAGCCGCAGGTTGCAATTTTAGCCTTGGGTGCAATTCGTAAAGTACCTGCTGTTATTGAAACTCCAGAAGGTGATTTTATTGGAATTAGACATAAAATGTTTTTATCACATTCTTACGATCACAGAGTTGTAAATGGAGCTTTAGGTGGTATGTTTATTAAGGTTCTTAAAGATAGTTTAGAAGCTTGGGATGTGAATGCTAAATTTTAAATTTTATCAATTACGAATTTTGAATTGCTTATTCGTAATTCGTAATTGATCATTATTTTTCACTCACCTTCAAACGTGCTGTTGCAGTTGTTTTTTCTTCTGAAAAATTATTTTCTAAATATTTTAAATAACCAACAATAGCAATCATTCCCGCGTTGTCTGTTGTATATTGAAATTTAGGGATGTAGGTTGTCCAACCATATTTTGATTCTGTAGCTTTTAAAACCTTTCTTATTTCAGAATTGGCACTAACACCTCCAGCAATAGCAACATGTTTAATACCTGTTTCTTTAACGGCTTTTTTTAGTTTGTCGAATAAAATTTCAACAATTGTATGTTGAATGGAAGCACAAATATCATTCAGGTTTTCTTCAATAAAATTTGGATTTTCTTTTACATTTTTCTGAATAAAATATAAAATACCTGTTTTTAAACCACTAAAACTAAAATTCAATCCATCCATTTTAGGTTTGGTAAATTTAAAAGCTTTTGGATTTCCCAATCGGGCGTATTTATCAACCAATGGACCTCCAGGGTAAGGTAATCCTAATATTTTGGCAGATTTGTCGTAAGCTTCACCAACAGCATCATCCAAAGTTTCTCCTAAAACTTCCATGTCAAAATAATTTGTAATTTTCACAAATTGTGTATGTCCACCACTAATGGTTAAACACAAAAAAGGAAAAGGAGGTTTTTGCTGATCTTCATCATCAATAAAATGCGCTAAAACATGTCCTTGCATATGATTTACCGCAATTAACGGAATGTCTAAAGCCAATGAAAGCGACTTGGCAAACGAGGTTCCAACTAAAAGTGACCCCATTAATCCAGGTCCGCGTGTAAAAGCTATGGCATGTAAATCTTTTTTGTCGATATTTGCTTGTTGAATTGCTTGTTGAATTACCGGAACAATATTTTGTTGATGTGCACGTGAGGCTAATTCAGGAACAACACCTCCGTATTTGGTGTGAATTTCTTGATTGGCAACAACATTTGAAAGTATTTTTCCGTTGCAAATTACCGCAGCACTTGTGTCGTCGCAAGAAGATTCAATACCAAGTATATAAATAGATTTAGTTTTATTCATTTAATAAAAAATAAGGCATTAATTTTGCCATTAAAATGCAAATTTAACGTATATCGTACGAATAAAAAAAATAGGGCTCAAGATATTACAAGTAGTACTTGTTTTGTTAGCAGTAATTAGTTTATTGCTCTCATTACCTGTGGTTCAAACTAGGCTGGGTAGATCGGCTACAGATTATTTACAAAAAGAGTTTGATGTTGATATTTCTATAAAACGGGTAGATCTTTCAATTTTAGGAAAGGTAAATTTTAAGGGTGTTTATATAAAAGATCACCATGCAGATACTTTAATTTATGCCAGTAACTTAAAAAGTTCAATTTATAGTTTTAAAAATATTTTAGATAATAAATTAGAATTTGGGGAGATTTTTTTAGACAATTTTACGCTAAACATTAAAACCTACAAAGACGAAGAAGACAATGCTTTAAGTGTTTTTATTGATAAATTTGATGATGGTACTGTAAGTGACCAACCTTCAAGTTTTAGATTAACTTCAGATAAAATTTATTTAAACAGAGGAAATGTTGCAATAATAGATGAAAATATAGCAAACGATACTCCAGTTTTTTTTAAAAATATAAAAGGAAAAGGCGCTGATTTTAAAATTATTGGTCCTAATGTAAATGTCTCTATTTACGATTTTGGTTTTATAGAAAATCACGGTATTGAAGCCAAATCTTTTTCAACAGAATTTGAATATACACTTTCTTATATGAAGTTTTTAAATACAAGTTTAGAAACTGAAACTTCGAAATTATTAGCCGATGTAGCATTTAGTTTTGATAGAGAAGATTTTTCGGATTTTAACAATAAAGTTAATATTAAAGCTGATTTAAAACAAGGTGATTTATCGCTTATAGATTTGCAAAAATTTTATAATGAATTTGGAGAAAGTGACTATACTCATATCACAACAAAATTAAGTGGTCAACTTAACAATTTGATTTTTACCGATTTTAAATTAGCTAGTGATAAAGGAATTGTTGTAGACGGAGATTTAAATTTAATAAATTCATTTCAAACTGAAAATGGTTTTGTTTTAGATGCCAATTTTTCCAGTTTAATTTTCAATTACAACCAACTATCTGAATTGTTGCCAAATATTGTTAAAAACTCAATTCCAACTTCATTCGAAAAATTTGGAACAATTAGGTTGGTTGGAAAAACCTATTTAACTGAAAATTTATTGAATGCACAAGTCGCTGTTAATACGGCTATTGGTTCTACAAAAACCGATTTAAAATTAGTTAATTACCAAAATACAAATGCGGTTTCTTATAAAGGAAATGTTGAAATTGACAATTTTGAGTTTGGTAAATTGATAGATGATCCATTGTTTGAAAAAATATCAATGAATGTTTTTGTAAATGGAAAAGGTTTTGATTTACAAAAAATGAACTCAATTGTTAAGGGTAATATACCTGAATTGGTTTACAATAACTATCCTTATAAAAATATAACATTAAATGGTGTTGTTAAAAATAAAATTTATAAGGGTGAAATTGAAGTAAATGACGATAATATTAAATTGCACTTTAATGGATTGGCTAATTTGTCGTTAAAAGTTTATAAATATGATTTTAAAGCAATTGTAGATCATTGTGATTTAAATAAGTTGAATATTTTTAAAAGAGATACAATTTCTAATTTAAAAGGTGATATTGAAATAAATTTCAAAGGTAATTCTGTCGATAACTTAGATGGAGCCATAAATTTTAAAAATTCATTATACACCAATCAAGATGGAGATTACTTTTTTAAAGATTTTTCCATCACTTCATCTTTTGAAGATAGCACCCGTTTAATTACAATCAATTCGCCTGAAATTGTTGAAGGTAAATTTAAAGGGCAGTTTAAATTTTATCAAATAAGTAAACTAATACAAAATTCTATAGGTAGTAATTACTCTAATTACAAACCTCACAAAGTTTCACCAAATCAGTATTTAACGTTTAGACTAGAGATTTATAATAAAATTGTAGAGTTGTTTTTTCCTGAAATTAACTTAAGTGCAAATACCATTATTTCGGGTAATGTAAATTCTGATAAAAATTTATTCAAATTAAGTGTTAAATCACCGCAAATTATTGCCTATTCAAATGTAATAGATTCTTTAAATTTACAAATAGACAATAAAAACCCAATTTTTAATACGCAGTTAATTGTTCAAAAAATAAGGTCAAATGTTTATGATATTTCCGATTTACATTTGGTAAATAAAACATTGAATGATACCCTACATTTAGCAGCCGAGTTTAAGGGTGGAAAAAATAATACAGAGCAATATAGCTTGTCGTTTTATCACACGTTTAACAAGCAAAATCAATCTGTATTAGGAATTAATAAATCAAATTTCACCTTTAAAAACAACAAATGGATTATAAATCCTGAAAATAATTTAAAAAACAAATTTGTTTATAATAATAAAACTAAAACATTTGTTTTTGAGCCATTTTTAATTGTTTCAAACGATCAAAGAATTGAATTTAAAGGGGTTATTAACGATACAATTTCAAAAGATATTCATCTTAATTTTAAAAATGTAAATTTAGGAAGCATTACGCCAAATATTGATAGCTTAAATTTAGAAGGCTTGGTAAATGGGTCAATAGATTACGCTCATTTTGGAAATCAAATTGAGCCTAAAGCCAAACTTTTAGTTGCAAATTTTAAAATTAACGATTCTCGACAAGGAGATTTAAATATTGATATTGAAGGTAAAAATTCTGTAAAACAGTTGGCTTTAGATATTTCGTTAAAATTAGATAACAATACAAGTTTTTCAGCTGTTGGAGATCTGGATTTAACCGAGGAACAACAAAATATAGATGTAGAATTAAATTTTGAAGCCTTTAAATTAGATGCTTTTAGTCCTTTGGGTGAAGATGTGTTTAACAAAATTAGAGGCTTAGCATATGGAAATGTTAATATTAAAGGTCCTTTAAACAATCCCAATATGGAGGGTGATCTGTTTTTAGATGAAGCAGGTATGTATTTTCCGTATTTAAATGTCGATTTTGATTTTAAAGGTACAAGTGTTATTAGTTTAAAAGATCAGGTTTTTACATTTGAAGATGTAACTATTAGAGATACAAAACACAATTCAAACGCAAGTTTAAAGGGTACACTAAGCCATAACTTTTTTCAAAATTGGTTTTTAAATTTAGATATTAAAACAAAAAATTTATTGGTTTTAGATACTAAGGAAGAAGAAAATTCATTGTATTATGGTACTGCTTTTTTTGAAGGTGAAGCAAAAATAAAAGGACCAACTGATAAATTAGTAATTGATATTACAGGGAAAACTAAAAAGAACACTAAATTTGTTTTACCTATTAATGATGTTAAAACTGCCGAATCATCAGAATTAATTCGATTTGTAAATTTTGAAAAAACTTTTGAAAATGAAATAGAAAGAAAAAGTTTTATTTCAGAAAAATTAAAAGGTTTGTCAATTAATTTTAATTTAGAGGTTACAAAAGATGCACTGTTTGAAATGGTTATAGACAAAACATCTGGAAGTAATTTAAGAGGTTCTGGAACTGGTAATTTACTTATAGAATTAGATACTAGAGATAAATTTAATATGTACGGAGATTTTACAGTAAATAATGGGGTTTATGATTTTAAATATGGGGGTATAATTAACAAGCCCTTTATTGTTAAAAGAGGGGGAACTATTTCATGGAGCGGAGACCCACTTACTGCCGAAATAGATATTGAAGCAATTTATAGAGTATCTGCAAATCCTAAAATATTATTAGAAAATATTTCGTCAAGTAGAAAATTACCTGTAGATTTAATTACCCGTTTTTCGGGTGGGTTGTTCAATTCAGATATAGAATTTGATATTGAAATACCTAATTCAAGTTCAACCGTGGCATCTGAGCTTGCATTTAAATTAAGTAACAATATAAATACTCAGTTTATTTCACTTTTAGTAGCTGGAACTTTTTATAATGAAGCTGAAGCAAATTTAAATGGAAATGCCGCAATTTATAGTACAGGTGCAGATATGTTAACCAATGCTTTTGACAATATTTTTAATACCCAAGACGGTAAGTTTAAGTTAAAACCAGTTTATACCGTTGGAGAAAATAATAAAGTAGATAATTTAGATGTAAGTGACCAATTGGCATTTGATATGGATTATCAAGTAAATGATAGGATTCTTATTAACGGAAAAGTTGGAGTTCCTGTAGGTGCCGAAACAAAATCAAGTGTAATAGGTGAAGTAACTGTTGAATTTTTAATGAATGAAGCTGGTACGTTTCGTCTTGCTGTTTTTAACCGTCAAAATGATATTCAATATTCTAATGAGGAAGAAGGTTATACGCAAGGTGCAGGTTTAAATTATCAAATTGACTTTGACAATGGGCGAGAATTTTTAGAAAAACTATCTTTGAAAAAGAGAATCATAAAAGATTCAATCAACAATCAAGTTATTGATACGGTATTGAATCAAAAATTAATAAATTTTAAAAATAAAAAAGACATTAAAAATGAGTAAACCAACATTAGTAATTCTAGCCGCAGGAGTAGGAAGCCGTTATGGTGGATTAAAACAATTAGATACCTTTTCAAAACAAGGTGATACAATTTTAGATTTTTCAATCTATGATGCCATTCAAGCTGGATTTGGAAAAGTAGTTTTCATTATTCGAAAAAGTATTGAAGAAGATTTTAAAGCATTTTTCAATCCTAAATTAGAAGGTAAAATTGAAGTGGATTATGTTTTTCAAGAGATAGACAGTATTCCTGAAAGATTTAAAGACAATAACCGAGAAAAACCTTGGGGTACAGGTCACGCTTTGCTAATGGCAAAAGATGCAGTTACTGAGAATTTCGCCGTAATAAATGCCGATGATTTTTATGGAAGAGAAGCTTTTGAAGGAATTGCTGAAGCACTTAGAAATACCGATAAAAATTCAACATCATTCAATATGATGGGATATATTTTAAAAAATACCATTTCTGATTATGGTTTTGTTTCAAGAGGTGAGTGCAGTGTAGATAACAATGATTATTTAACAGGTATAGTTGAGCGTACTCATATTGAAAAAGTAGATGGTGAATTGAAATTTAAAGATGACAATGATGAATTAAAACCAATTTCTGAAGACACCGTAGTTGCCATGAACTTTTTTGGTTTTACACCTAAATATTTTGAGATTTCAGGTTCTATGTTCGAAACTTTTTTAGAAAACAATTACAAAGAGCCTAAAAAAGAATTTTTTATTCCATTAGTTGTCAATCATGTAATTGTTGAAAAACTAGCTACAATGGAAGTTTTAAAATCAAATGCAAGATGGTTTGGAGTAACTTATAAAGAAGACAAGCCTTATGTAACTTCTGAAATTCAAAAGTTAAAAGATTCAGGTGTTTATCCTGAAAATTTATGGGCTTAATTTTTAAATTATATACTGTAAATTAACAAAACGCACCAAGAATTATCAATGTTAAAAATCAATTTAAATTGATCAATTCTTGGTGCTTATAATTGAAAAAAAAAGAATAAAATTGCATTAGAAAGATTTTAAAATACGAATCAAAAAAGATTTGTTTAAAATTTAAATATATTTTAGTTATTAACTTATGGAATCAAAAATAAAAAGAATAGGAGTTTTAACATCGGGTGGTGATGCGCCAGGTATGAACGCCGCAATTAGGGCTGTTGTTAGAGCTTGCTCTTATTACAATGTTGAATGTGTTGGTATTTACAGAGGATACCAAGGATTGATTGATGGAGACTTTGTAGCCTTAACACCTCGTAATGTTAGTAATATTATAAATCTTGGAGGAACTATTTTAAAGTCTGCCAGATCAGAAGGTTTTAGAACTGTTGAAGGTAGAGCAAAAGCGCATAAAAATTTAATTGATGCAAATATTGATGCAGTTGTTTTAATTGGTGGAGACGGAACTTTTACTGGAGGAATGGTTTTTAATCAGGAATATAATTTTCCTTGTATTGGAATTCCAGGAACTATAGATAACGATATTTTTGGCACAAATTATACCATTGGTTATGATACTGCCTTAAATACTGTTGTAGATGTAATTGACAAAATTAGAGATACTGCGAGTTCACATAACAGGTTATTTTTTGTTGAGGTTATGGGACGTGATGCAGGTTTTATTGCTTTAAATGCAGGTGTTGGTGCCGGAGCTGAAGAAATTTTAATTCCTGAAGAAGACTTAGGTTTAGACCGTTTGCTTGAATCTTTAAAAAGAAGTAAAAGATCAGGTAAATCATCTAGTATTGTGGTGGTTTCTGAAGGTGATAAAATTGGTAAAAATGTGTTTGAATTGGCAAATTATGTTGAAAATAATATGCCGCAATATGAAGTTCGTGTATCTGTTTTAGGGCATATGCAACGTGGAGGTTCTCCTAGTTGTTTTGATCGCGTTTTAGCAAGTCGTTTAGGTGTAAAAGCTGTTGAATTGTTATTAGATGGTCAAACCAATGTAATGGTTGGTGTAGTAGATAATAAAGTAGTAACTACTGATTTGGAAAAAGCCATAAAAGAAAATCACGAAATTAATATGGAGTTGTTACGTGTGAGTGATATCATGTCAATTTAATTGAATGATTAAAATTGGTATTAACGGATTTGGAAGAATAGGTCGTATTGCTTTTAGATCAATTATTAATAGAAACAATATTGAAGTTGTTGCTATTAACGATTTATTGCCTGCTGAACATTTAGCTTATTTATTGAAATACGATTCTGTTCACGGAAAATTTAAAGGAACTGTTGAAGTTCAAAACAATTTTTTAATAGTAAACGGAAAATCAATTAGAATAACATCTGAGAAAAACCCGCAAAATATAAAATGGAATGAGGTTGCTGTAGACTTTGTTTTAGAATCTACAGGTTTTTATACTGAAAAAAATCAGGCCGAATTGCATATACAAGGTGGTGCTAAAAAAGTAGCCATTTCGGCGCCTTCAAATAGTGCTCCTATGTTTGTGATGGGTGTTAATCATTTTAATTTAACAAAAAGCGATTTGATATTTTCAAATGCTTCTTGTACTACAAATTGTTTAGCTCCCTTGGTAAAAGTACTACATGAAAATTTTGGAATTGTTGAAGGCTTGGTAACAACAGTTCATTCAACTACTTCAAGTCAAAACACTGTTGATGGACCTTCAGATAAATGGAGAAGAGGAAGAGCTTCTTTAAATAATATGATACCTACATCAACAAGCGCATCAGATGCATTAACTAAAATCATTCCACAAATGGAAGGTAAAATTTTAGCAATGGCAGTTCGTGTTCCAATAACCGATGTTTCTTTGGTTGATTTTACGGTAAGATTAAAAACATCAACATCTTATATAGCAATAAAAAAAGCAATGAAAAATGCTTCAGAAAACGAATTAAAAGGAATTTTAGGCTATACTGAAGATGAGGTGGTTTCTCAAGATTTTGTTTCAGAACCAAGAACTTCTGTTTTTGATGCAAATGCAGGTTTGGCTTTGAATCAAAATTTTTACAAATTAATTTCTTGGTACGACAATGAGTATGGATATGCAAATAAAATCATTGATTTAATAACGTATTCAGCTTCACTTTAAAAAATAAAAAACAAAGATAATTTTAACTATTTATATTATGGAAATAGCAATTATAGCACACGATGGAAAAAAAACTGAGATGGTTCAGTTTTTAATGGATTTTAGAGCTGTTATTATGGCAAAAGATATCAAACTAATAGCAACAGGAACAACAGGTAAGCATATTGAAAAAGCGGGCTTAACAGTTGAAAAATATTTATCAGGTCCTTATGGTGGCGATGCACAAATTGCGGGTCGTGTGGCTGAGGGTAAAACTGATATGGTATTGTTTTTTAGAGATCCGCTTGGAATGCATCCTCACGAGCCAGATATTGCAATGTTAATGCGTTTGTGTGATGTGCACGATGTGCCTTTAGCTACCAATCCTGCAACTGCAGCATTGTTAATGAAAGCAATATAGTAGTTATTTTATTGCAATCATAGAGATTTCAACATTTACAAATTTTGGCAAATTAGCAACTTCAACTGTTTCACGTGCTGGAGCAGTTGTTGTATTGAAATAAGTGCCGTAAACGTTATTTATTTTAGTAAATTCGTTCATATTAGAAATAAATATTGAAGTTTTTACTACATTTTCAAAAGTCATTCCTGCTTCAGTTAAAACAGCCTTTAAATTTTCCATAACCTGTTTGGTTTCTATTTCAATAGAACTAGTTACCAATTCTCCTGTTATTGGGTCAATAGCAATTTGACCTGAAGTATATAGGGTGTTTCCTGCTAAAACAGCTTGGTTGTATGGTCCAATTGGCGCAGGTGCATTTTTGGTATTTATAATTTTTTTCATAAGATATGGGAATTAAAAAATTCTAGGCTGACGTTGATCGTATTTTAAATCGCTTAGCATAGACGATTTGATACCAATAAAAAAGTAATAGGTTTGTCTTTCACCAAAAGGTACCCAGTTAAACGACATTCTCCAGCTATCCAAATCTCTACCAAATCGTAATTGAGTATAGGTAAAACCATTTCCCTTTATGTCGTAACCAGAGGATATACCAACATTCCATTTTGGTGTCAACTCAATATCTCCTGAAAACATTAATGAGTTTGATGATATTTCATTTTGCCTATTGCTATTTAAATAGTTAATAGCATAGGCCAATTTTAAGGTCCAAGGAAATTTTGCACTGTATAATTTTTCAGTTTGATCTTCTCTGTTAGGTTCACTTAAATCATTACTCACAGGAAAATCTTCTCCAAAAATACCATCAGAATTATTGTCTATTTTGTTTTGCTCTTGTTTGTTAGGTTTTTGAGTGTCTTTTTTACTTGAAAATGAATAGTTTGCTGTAAAACTAGCATTTGTAAGTCTTAATAAACTTCCGCCTTGGCTAATATTTGATTCGTTAATTCTTTGGCCTTCAAGGTTTAATGCGTACGGATCCATAGATGCAGAAAGGTTTACCTGCATTTTTTTATCAAACAAAAATGTACCAGCATTCATTGATATTGGGCTCCATCTTAAGGAGTCTAAAGCAATATTATAAGAAGTGCTAAAATTTAAGTTGTTAAGTATGGTAATAATTCTGTCTTTTGAAGGATCATCAGATTCTAATGAATCTTTTGACTTTGCCTTTGCTTCAAGGGTATTGTTAAGACTCATACTTAGTCCATTAGAAACACCTCTTCCCGGAGAACCATAAATTCCGTTGGCAAAAGGAGAGTATTCAATAAGGTCTGTAGGGTCTGCACTTTGTTGAACTTCTTCATAATAATTAGACATATCTGGACGGTAATTATAAGATATTGAAGGAGTCATTACGTGTCTAATTGCTTTTATTTTTCCTTTTTTAAAGTTAAGCATACCATAAACTTTGGTTCCTAATGAAGCTCCAGTTGAAAATTCTCTAAAAGCATTAAATCCATTTATGGTATCAACTACAATTTTATCTTCGTCTTCATCATATGTTTTTTGAAGTTTGTCAAAATACCAAACTTCTTTATAATTTAAACTTGGTGATACTGTAAAATATTTCAATAATTTTAAATTGGTACTTAATGAAGCATTTTGTTGCATACCAGTTTTCATATCTTCAAACATTTTTTGTTTGAAAAAAAACTCATCGGTAGTTGAAACTCTAACATCCGACTTTAAAGCGTAAGTCAATCCCGTTCTTTGTAATGCATTTTTTTTAGAACCCGATTTTGAGGCAAATGGGTAAATTCTATCCATATTTAATAAAAAAGATGGCAAAGACATATTAATTACTTCGGTATTGGTATTTTGAGAATGCGTAATTGATGCTGAAAAGTTAAAAGGTGTACCTACTAATTTTTTATAATAGTTAACCGAAGAACTTAATGTATTATTTAAATAAGAATTGTTGTCAAATTCATTCAAAGATTGTCGGTAATATTTGCTACTTCCTAAATTTACAGATGCAGAAAATCGTGCATTTGGACTTGATTTAGAATCCTGGCTATGGCTCCATCTAATGTTGTAATTGTTAGTTTTAGAGTAATCGTCAAAACCTCGTTGACCATTAATTAAACTTTCAAATCTAAAATTAAAGTTTCCGCTAAATTTATAACGAAGCGCATAATTAGATTCTGTTCTTACACCCCAACTACCATTTGTATATATGTCTGCCAAAACAGCGAGATCAACATAATCACTCAATGCAAAATAATAACCACCATTTTGTAAGAAAAATCCTTGTTGATTGTTTTGACCCCAGGTAGGCATTAAAAAACCAGAAGTACTTCCTTTTGTTAAAGGTATATATGCAAAAGGTAAAAATAAAGGTGTTGGAACCTCCTGAATCACCAAATTGCTAAATCCAATCACAATTTTTTTGTCGGGTACAATTTTCGCCTTTTTAGTTTTAATGTAATAATCAGGCTTGTCTTTTTCTGAAGTGGTAAAAATAATATCACGAACATAAACCGTAGAATCGTTCTCTTTTTTGGTAACAGAACCTTTAATTTTAATACCTTCTTGTTCTGTTACTAAACCCCATATTTTTGCTTTTTCTGTTTTAAAATTAAACCTAATAGAGTCTTGGGTTGTAGAATCTGGGCCTTCTGTAAAAACAGGTAATTGCGTATAATCACCAATACTGTCTTTAATTCCTTTGGCTATAACAACATTGGTGTTATTATCAATCTCAATGTAACCAGCTTTTAAATCGGTTTGTTTATAATGCACATGTGCATTGTGGTATAAAATAATTTTATTGTTTTTAATATCTTGTTTTATCAAACTATCAGCTGTATGTTCAATAATAGCTTCAAGTATTTCTTTTGGTTTGGCAATACTGTCTTTTGATTTTAGTGTTAAAGAATCTGAAACAACCGGTAAAATACTATCTTTTACAATAGGTTTAAGGCTATCATTTTTGATAGAAGGTATTATTTTTGATGAACTTTGATTGATTTCTTGTGAATACAAGGAAGTATTGACACCCCAAAAAGTAAGTATCAGAAATAAAAAAAAGGCCCTGTTTTTAGTATGTGTTTTAATAATGATATTTTTATAAAAATAGCTTTAAAATTGGCTTGATATGGTAAGTTTTTTTTAATTTAGCTCACTAAATCAACAACAATATTGAAGCATAAATAATGTATGGCTCAATAATTGTGTAACCAATTTACAGTTGCCAAAATTAATTAAAATAATTGATGAACTCACTACACTTTTCTAAAATTAAAATAACATTAAAATATCAATTTATTTTGGTGTTTATAAGTATCTTATTTTGCAATCAATTACACCTAATCGCACAAAATAAAGATTTTATTGTTGTGTTAGATGCTGGTCATGGTGGAAAAGATCCCGGGAAAGTTGGAACATCCAACATGAAAGAAAAAGATATTGCCCTAAAAATTGTATTGCAAGTTGGCGAATTGTTAGAGAAAACACCAGGTATAAAGGTGATTTATACTAGGAAAACGGATGTGTTTGTAGAGTTAAAAGAGCGTGGAAGTATTGCTAATAAAGCCGATGCCGATTTATTTGTGTCTGTTCACTGTAATGCACATAATACACAAGCTCATGGTACAGAAACTTGGGTGTTAGGTACCCATGCAAACAAACAAAATTTTGAAGTTGCAAAAGCTGAAAACGCTGTAATTTTATTAGAAGATAACTATAAAATGAATTATAAAGGGTTTGATCCTCATTCTCCAGAATCTGTTATTGGACTTACTTTAATGCAAGAGGAGTATTTAGATCAAAGCATTCAGTTGGCAAGTATTTTACAAACTCAAATTACTTCACAAATAAATCGTGAAAACAGAGGTGTTAAGCAAGCAGGTTTTGTAGTATTGCATCAAACATATATGCCAAGTGTACTTATTGAAACTGGCTTTATAACCAATTCTTCGGAAGGAGAACTTTTAAACTCTTCATCTGGTCAAAAAAAATACGCTGGTGCTATTTATGATGGAATTATAAATTATCACAAACAATTAGAACTTAATACAGTAGGTTTAAACACAAATACTGCCCAAAAATCTCAAAATCAATCGTCTGATAAAACCATTGAGAAAATTGCTGAAGTTTCTTCAAATGAAATCTATGAAAATATTGAATTTAAAGTGCAAATTGCTGCAGGAAATACGAAGGTAGATACCAAACCATACAATTTTAAAGGTTTAGAGAATGTTGAACGCGTTAAAGTTAACGGTACTTACAAATATTATATTGGTAAAACTTCTAATTATAATGAAGTGGAAGAAATTCAGAAATTAGCAAAATCTAAAGGGTATAAATCGGCATTTATAGTTGCCTTTGAAAATGGAAATAAAGTGCCAATAGAACAGGTTTTGAAAAAATCCTAAGCCGTTTATTTACTACTCCCAAAAATAATTAGTAATATTGCTAACCTAAAATTTGCAATTTGAGAGTCACAAGAGAATTAAAAACTGGAATTGTTGCCGTAACTATAATCTCACTATTTATTTGGGGTTATAATTTTATGAAAGGATTAAACTTATTTAAAGGTCCTTTAAAAACATATTACACAGTATATAATAATGTACAAGGTTTAAATACTGCTAGCACAGTTACAATCAACGGCGTTGAAGTTGGAAAAGTAATTGCTATAGACTTTGATAAAAATCCAGATAAAAGAGGACAGTTAATTGTAGAATTTAGTGTTGAAAACGATTTTGAGTTTTCTAAAAAAAGTATTGCTAAAGTATACAGCGCTAGTTTAATGGGCGGAAAATCTTTAGCAATTATCCCTTCTTATGAAGGTGAAATGGCAAAGCCTGGGGATGTTTTAAATGGTGAAATTGAATCAGATATTTTTTCTTCAGTAGCTGATAAATTGAATCCTTTACAGGCAAAAGTTGAAAATGTAATTGTAAGCGCCGACTCATTAATGACAGGTTTAAACAGTGTTTTAGACGAAAAAAGACGTGAAAGTTTAAAGCAAAGTATCACCAGTTTAAATGCAACCATTGCTAATTTTGAAAGGTTGTCTGGTTCTTTGGATACTATTTTAAGAGTGAACGGAAAAAAATTAAATTCAACGCTTAGTAATACTGAGGCAATGACAGCTAATTTTGCAAAACTTTCAGATACTTTGGTTAATGCAAATTTAGGCGAAACTGTAAAAAGTTTAGATGCAACCATCAATAGTCTTCAAACAATTTTAGCAAATATCGAAGCAGGTGATGGTACTATAGGTAAATTATTAAACGATGAGGAAATGTATAATAACCTTACAAATGCTTCAAAAGAATTAGAAGAATTGCTTCGTGAAGTAAAATTACATCCTAAACGATTTGTTCATCTTTCAGTATTTGGAAAAAAAGATAAGGGCTATGTTCCTGAAGAAGAACAAATAAAAGAACTTCCTGTTGCTGAATAAAACCGTAATAATTTCATCCAAAAATCTTGATTGATTAAAGCTTATGAATTATCTTGACAACTTAATATTTGCGATACTACTAACACTTGGTGTTGGGTTTTTTGTTAAAAACATAAAAAAAATCAGCAGAAATATTAGGCTTGGAAAAGATATAAATAGAACCGACAATAAAAATGCGCGTTTAAAAAATATGATGATGATTGCCTTAGGGCAGTCTAAAATGGTAAAACGACCAATTGCAGGTATTCTTCACATTGTAGTATATATTGGTTTTATTATTATCAATATTGAAGTTATTGAAATTATTATTGATGGTCTTTTTGGAACACACCGTGTTTTAAGAGTATTGGGCGGTTTTTACGGATTTTTAATAGGTGCTTTTGAGATATTGGCATTCTTAGTACTTGTTTCTGTTTCAATTTTTTGGATAAGAAGAATGGTATTAAAAATACCTCGCTTTTGGAATAAAGAAATGAAAGGTTTTCCAAAAAATGATGCTTTGTACATTTTGTATTTTGAAATGATATTGATGTCGTTATTTTTAGTAATGAATGCAACTGATGTACCTTTTCAACAAATAAATTCAGGAAATCCTATCAGTCAATTCTTAGTGCCATTTTTTGAAAATTTTAATGTTATTACACTTTTTTATATTGAAAGAGCCGCTTGGTGGTTACATATTATTGGTATTTTAATTTTTTTAAATTATTTATACTATTCCAAACACCTACATATTTTATTAGCGTTTCCAAATACTTATTTTGCCAACCTTCATCCAAAAGGGCAATTAGATAATTTAGAAGCTGTTACCAACGAAGTAAAATTAATGATGGATCCTACAGTTGATCCATTTGCAGCTCCGCCAGAAGGTGAAGAAAATACAATACCTGCAAAATTTGGAGCTAGTGATGTAACCGATTTAAATTGGGTGCAGTTGTTAAATGCATATACTTGTACAGAATGTGGTCGTTGTACTTCTGCTTGTCCAGCAAATCAAACAGGTAAAGAATTGTCTCCTAGAGCAATTATGATGAAAACGCGTGACAGATTAGAAGAGGTTGGTGCAAACATAGATAAAAATGGTAAATTTATTGCAGACGGAAAAGAGCTGTTGAATGATTATATCACTCCACAGGAATTGTGGGCGTGTACAACATGCAATGCTTGTGTAGAAGAATGTCCAGTAAGTATTGATCCGCTATCTATTATTATTGATATGAGAAGATATTTGGTTATGGAACAATCTGCCGCTCCAACCGAATTAAATGGAATGATGACAAATATTGAAAACAATGGAGCTCCTTGGCAATACAATCAAATGGATAGACTCAATTGGAAAAATGATTAAAACAATTGTATATTGTTGAAGTACAATTTTTGAGCATAAATAATCATTTGATAAATGCAAAAGAGACTTTAGATAAATTAACTAATCTGATTGCAAAAAGTAACCATTGAAGTTTTTTTACGAAGGTTAAAACAAATAACAATTTAAATTCAATTTATAATGAATGTACCTACAATGTCCGAAATGATGGCGCAAGGTAAACAACCCGAAGTGTTGTTTTGGGTTGGTTGCGCAGGTAGTTTTGACGATAGAGCCAAAAAAATCACCAAAGCTTTTGTTAAAATTTTAAACAAAGCCCAAGTTAGTTTTGCCGTTTTAGGTACAGAGGAAAGCTGCACAGGTGATCCTGCAAAAAGAGCTGGGAACGAATTTTTATTTCAAATGCAAGCAATGACTAATATTGAAGTCTTAAATGCCTATGAAATTAAAAAAATTGTAACAGCTTGTCCACATTGTTTCAATACACTTAAAAATGAATATCCTAAATTAGGCGGTAATTACGAGGTTTTACACCATACTGAATTGATAAAATCTTTGATAGATGAAGGTAAATTAACTATTGAAGGCGGAAAGTATAAAGGGGAGAAAATCACATTTCACGATCCTTGTTATTTAGGAAGAGCTAATGATGTTTACGAAGCACCACGTGAATTAATTAAAAAGTTAGAGGTTGAATTGGTTGAAATGAAACGCTGTAAATCAAACGGATTATGCTGCGGTGCTGGTGGAGCTCAAATGTTTAAAGAACCTGAAAAAGGTACAATGGATATCAATGTAATGCGTACAAATGATGCCATTAAAGTGCAACCTACAATTATTGCAACTGGCTGTCCATTTTGTAATACCATGATGACAGATGGTGTGAAAGCAACCAACAAAGAAGATTCAATTAAAGTATTAGATATTGCAGAATTGATTGCTAATACAGATGATTTATAAAATCAAACTATGAAAAAAAATTACATTATTTATTTACTAATTTTAGTATCGTTTCAACTTTTTTCACAAGAATCTATTATTGATAAAATTGCAATTCAAACTTGCGAATATTTAGCAAGTGATGAGGTTAAATCAATTTCAGAAGAAGGAAAAAGAAATCAAAAATTAGGTGTTTTTATTATGAATTTATACAATAAACATACTGACGAATTATTAAAAGAAGGTTTTGAAATTGATTTTTCGAAAGGAAGTAAAAGTGGTAGAGAATTTGGTGTTAAAGTAGGAACGCATATGGCTAAATTTTGTCCCGAAACTTTAATGGCATTGGCTTCAAATACTAAAAAAGAAAAAACGATTTCTGATTCTTATGAAATTTCAGGGCGTTTAATTAAAACAGAAGGAGAAGAATTTAGTACGGTGATTTTAAAAGATGAAGATGGTAAAATACAGAAATTTTTATGGCTTCAAAATTTTAAAGGTTCCGACAAGTTAATTCAATCAGCAGATTTTTTGAAAGAAAAACCGCAAGTTAAAATTGTTTACAAAAATTTAGAGTGTTTTTCTCCGCAATTACAAGAGTACATTGTTAGAAAAGAAATTATTGAAATGATTTTTAATAATTAAATCAACAGTGTTTTTTTTTGAACTACTAGTTAAATATGATTAAGCATTATATCAAAGCGGCTCGTTTACGCACATTACCACTTTCAGTTTCAGGAATATTAGTTGGCAGTTTTATAGCGGCTTCTCAAAATATTTTTAATTGGAAAATTTGTGTTTTGGCTTTGCTAACTACCATTGGATTTCAAATAATTTCAAACTTTGCAAACGACTATGGTGATGGTGTAAAAGGCACAGATAACAGCAATAGAGTAGGTCCAGAAAGAGCCATTCAAAGTGGTGCAATTTCTCCAAAACAAATGTTACAGGCTATAAAAATCTCAATATTTATTACCTTATTAATTGCTATTTTATTAATATATGTTTCGTTTGGTAAAGAAGATTTTACAAATTTACTTGTGTTTTTTATATTGGGTATTTTAAGCATTGTGGCAGCTATAAAATATACAATGGGTAAAAAAGCCTATGGTTATAGTGGTTTTGGCGATGTTTTTGTGTTTCTTTTCTTCGGAATTTTAAGTGTTTGTGGTAGTTATTATTTATACGCAAAACAATTGGATATAACCGTTTTTTTACCAGCATTTTCTATTGGTTTTTTAAGTGTTGGGGTTTTAAATTTAAATAATTTGCGAGATAGAGCTTCAGATTTACAATCTGGAAAAAATACGTTGGTGGTTAAAATAGGTGTGGAATTTGGAAAATATTACCATTATTATTTATTGTTGTCTTCCTTCTTATTTGCTTTTTTATATACAATCATTCATTATAAATCTCCTTTTCAATTTATATTTGTGTTGGCTTATGTTTCAGTCATTCAGCATTTTATAGTTGTTTATAATAATAAAGATTCAAAATTATTAGATCCTGAATTAAAAAAATTAGCATTAAGTACCTTTTTATTTGCTATACTATTTGGGATTGGATTACTTTTGCCTAATTAATTTTAATTTTAATTGATTAATTAAAAAATAAAAGATATATTTATCTTTTATTGTTTGTGTTTTTATGAAAAATCAGTTTTTCGGCATATTTTTTTACTTACTTTATTTATTGGCTATGGTGCGTCCTGTTTTGCCAGTGTTATCGTATTATGCCAATTACGATTATATAGCAAATGTACTTTGTGAAAATAGAGATAAACCTTATTTAGCTTGTAACGGTAAATGTTATTTGGAAAAGCAACTAGCAAAAACAAATCATACAGATCACGAGCATAAATCAAATGTGCCTCAAATAAATTTGAATGATTACCCTGTGAGTCCTTTAGGGCAATTTTCGTATTGCACAAAAGAATTTAAAGAAATTGTTTCTCACAATTACTTCGAAATAAAATACAGTCTACAAGATTTTAATACTTCATTATTAAAACCGCCACAACTTACGGTTTAGTTTTTACACTATCAATATGCTAAATCTAACTATCACAATGTTAGATTGTTATTTGTTGATAGCCTTGTTTTTTATCCACTAAATGTGTACGCTAGTCATTTTAATTTCAACTGCTTTTTTAAAATTCAGTAGGTTAATTGTTGACTTAAAATTAATGTGGAAAAAAGATTCGTTTTTTAAAATTAACTAAACTTTTAATAAGTATTTAAAATGAAAAAAATAGTATTGCTAAATATTTTAGCATTTATGATTGTGGGTTTTACTTATGCACAGTCTACAAAAATATCGGGTAAATTAATAGACAATAAATTAAACACTCCTATTGAATTTGCAACAATTAAAGATCTAAAATCACATAAATACACAGTTTCAAACGCAAATGGTGAATTTACCATTGAAGCAAATGAAGGAGCTGAAGTTGAAATTACGCATATGAGCTATAAAACTTTGGTATTAAAGTTGTCTAATATGCAAAGTATTGGTTTAGAAGCAGCTCAAATTCAGTTAAATGAAATTATAGTTTCTTCAAATCCATTGGAAGATATTTCACATTCCGAAATAATTAATGATCAGATAAATAGAATAACTCAACCACGAAATGTAAGTGATTTATTTAAAGATATAAAAGGTTTTGGAATTTCAAAAAGAGGTGCATATGCTTCTGAACCTGTTTTTAGATCGTTTAAATATGAACAGTTAAATGTACAATATGATGGTGGAATGAAGATTTTAAATGCTTGTCCTAATAGAATGGATCCAATTACCACGCATATGATTCCTGAAGAAGTTGAAAAAATTGAGATTGTTAAAGGACCTTTTACGGTTAGGTTTGGTGAAAATTTTGGTGGAATTGTAAATATTGTGACCAAGTCTAAAGCCGATTTTAATGAAGGTTTTTATGGAAGTCTAAAATCTGGTTACGAGTCTAATGGAAATAATTTTGTAAACGGAATTTCATTCACATTTATTGATAAAAAAGTAGATATCAATGTAAATAGTTCTTTTAGAAATTATGGCGATTATAAAGATGGAAATGGAACTGTCGTTCCTTCTTCATTCAATTCAGCTGATTATTCTGTAAATGTAGGGATAAATCCAACCGAAAATCAACGTATAAAATTAACTTGGAGACAATCGTTTGCATATGATATTTTACATGCTGGTTTGCCAATGGATTCACCTTACGACAATAGTCTTTTAGGTGGAATTGATTATAAAATTGAAAATATTGCAACCAAAGTCGAAAGCTTCATGGTAAAAGCGTTTTACGCTTATGTTGATCATTTAATGACCAATGAAGGTCGTCCTAATTTTAAAATGGTTGAAGCCAGTTCTCCAGTGCAATCATGGACTTATGGGGGTAAAACAGAATTGGTACTTAGACCATCACAAAATATAAGAATTTATACAGGTGTTGATGCTAATTTTATTGATAGAAAAGGAGATAGAACTCGTGTTGTAAAAATGATGAATGGCATGGTTTTTCCTACTCCTAAAACTTTTGTAGATAAGATTTGGCAAGATGCCAATTTAAATGATATTGGTGTTTTTGGTGAAGGAAAATTTAAAGTGGCTAGTAATTTAACCTTAACTGCTGGTGTTAGAGCAGATTTTATTACATCAGGAATTGATGATCCTGCGGCTGATTTTGAAGCCTTATATGGTGGTGAAATAGAAGATCAAAATGAGGTAAACATCAGTGCAAACACATCGTTAAAATATCAAAAAAACGGATTGCAAGCACAGTTAGCATTGGGTAGAGGAACAAGAACTGCTTCAATGATAGAACGTTATATCAATCATTTCAATGTAAATGTTGACGCCTATGAATATGTTGGTAATCCTTTTTTAAAGCCAGAAGTTAACAACCAAATTGAACTTTCAGTTGCCAAAAATATGGGTGTGTTTGAACTTGGCGCTTCTGTTTTCTATTCTTATATGCAAAATTACATTGCAGCAGTTGTTAATCCAGATATACCTAGAAAATTTATGCCAACAACGCCTCCTGTTTTTGCTAAACAATATGTAAATGTTGACAAGGCAATGCAAACAGGTTTCGAATTTACGTTTAACATAAAGGCTACTGAAAATTTAAAATTTACATCAGATTATGCTTATACCTGGGCTCAAAATTATGATTTTGACGAACCATTAGCTCAAATACCTCCATTTATGGCTGTTTTAGGTTTAGAGTTCAATCAAAATAAGTATTTTTTGGCTTTAAAATCTAGAATTGTAGCGGCACAAACAAGGGTGTCACAATCATTTATGGAAGTTGAAAGTCCTTCTTTTGCAACCTTAGATTTTAAAGTGGGTTACGAACCTGTTTATGGTTTGTCTATTGGTGCATCGGTTTTAAATATTTTAGATACAGCATATTATGAGCATTTAAATTTTGCTTATAACAATTCAAATTCGCTTTCTGGATCTATTTATGAACCAGGTCGTAATTTTGCAGTTTTTGTTCAGTACAATTTTTAAAAGTTTAAAATGAATTTATTTTTCTTGTTGAAATTCAGTTGAATACAGTTGTTTTTTCAATAGAATGAATGTTGGAAATTTTAATTTTAGCAGGTAAAATAAATTCATTAAATTGCAGTATAATCTACACTTAATCACTATGAAATTAACTTATTTAGGTCATTCAACCTTAAGTATCGAAACCAAAGACAAAACTTTACTAATTGATCCATTTATTTCGGGCAACGAATTGGCTTCTGAAATTGATATAGATGCTATTCAAGCCGATTATATTTTGGTAACTCATGCGCATCAAGATCATATTTTAGACGTTGAAGCAATTGCAAAGCGTACAGGCGCCAAAGTAATTTCTAATTATGAAATTGTAACTTATTTTGAAGCTAAGGGAATTGAAGGTCACCCAATGAATCATGGTGGAAAATGGGTTTTTGATTTCGGAACAGTTCATTATACAAATGCGGTACACTCTAGCTCTTTTCCAGACGGAACTTATGGTGGTCAGCCAGGTGGTTTTGTAATTGAAACCAGTCATCATAGGTTGTATATTGCAGGTGATACGGCTTTAACGTATGATATGAAGTTGATTCCAGATGTAATTGGAGATCTTGATTTGGTAGTTTTACCAATTGGTGATAATTTTACAATGGGTGTTGATGAAGCCATAAAAGCAAGTAAATTTTTAAGTTGTAACAAAGTATTGGGGTATCATTTTGATACTTTTGGATATATAAAAATCAATCATAAAGAAGCTTTTGAAAAGTTTGCAAAGGCTAAAAAAGAACTTTTTTTATTACCAATTGGTGGGCATTTAAAAATCTAATTGCGCCCAAAATGGCTATTATTAACTAAATAAGATGAAATTATGGACACGTTGCTTTACATCATTCTAATAGTTATATTTTTGATAATTATTTTAGCCAATATTGCTCCAGGAAAGTACGATGTTTCCCGAAGTATTTTAATCAAAAAACCGCTTCCTGAAGTGTTTTCATATTTAAAATTGTTAAAAAATCAGGACAATTGGTCGCCTTGGGCAGAAAAAGATCCAAATATGAAAAAAACATTTTCTGGTGTAGACGGAGAAATCGGTTTTGTTTCATCCTGGGTTGGAAATAAAGAAGTAGGAGAAGGAGCGCAAGAAATTACAGATATTATAAATAATGAAGCAATTTTTTCTCAACTTCGATTTTTAAAGCCATTTAAATCTAAATCAGATGCTTATTTAAAAGTTGAAAATGTAGACGGAGGCACAAAAGTAACCTGGGGTTTTTCGGGTATAAATAAATTTCCGGTTAGTATTTTAATGTTGTTTATGAATATGGATAAAACCATTGGAAAAGATTTTGAGTATGGATTAAATAAACTTCAAAAAATATTAGAGGATTAAATAAAATTCAATAGAAATTAAAATATACAGAAATTACTAAAGTTGTGCAATGCCATTAAAATTGTACCTTTCGTCTTTTTTATATAATGATAGCAACTTTTCAAAAATACATTTTAAATTTTAAGCAGGCGAGTGGCACTTCTCGTGGAATTTTAAAAACCAAAGAAACTTATTTTTTATTATTAAATAATAATTCTAAAATTGGCATTGGAGAATGTGCAATTTTTAGAGGTTTAAGTATTGATGATAGACCAGATTATGAAAATAAATTAACCTGGTTGTGTCATAATATTAACCAAAGTGTTTCATTTTTATTAGATGAATTGATTGAATTTCCTTCTATTCAATTTGGCTTAGAACAAGCATTATTGTCTTTAAAAAGTGAAGATGAATTTACTTTATTTCCTTCAAAATTTACAAATTCAACAGATGCAATAAATATAAATGGATTAATTTGGATGGGGAGTGAAGCTTTTATGAAGCAGCAAATTGAAGAAAAAATAGCAGCTGGGTTTTCAACCATAAAAATGAAAATTGGCGCTATAGATTTTGAAACTGAATTGAAATTGTTAAAAAGTATACGTCAAAATTTTTCTTCTGAAGAAATTGAATTACGAGTTGATGCCAATGGCGCTTTTAAGCCTTCTGAAGCATTGGAAAAATTAAAACAATTGTCTGCTTTTGAAATTCATTCTATTGAACAACCTATAAAACAAGGTCAGATTGAAGAAATGGCAGATTTATGTTTAAAAACGCCTTTGCCAATTGCTTTAGATGAAGAATTGATAGGTGTTTTTGATATACGTGCAGGAAAGCAAGAGTTACTGCAAATAATCAATCCGCAGTACATTATCTTAAAACCAAGTTTGGTTGGTGGTATTGGTGGAAGCAACGAGTGGATTCAGTTGGCCGAAAAACAAAAAATAGGTTGGTGGATTACTTCGGCATTGGAAAGTAATATTGGGTTAAATGCCATTGCACAGTACACCTACACTTTAAACAATAAGATGCCTCAAGGTTTGGGAACAGGAAGTTTATTTACCAATAATTTTGAAAGTCCGTTAGAAGTAAAAAACGGACATTTGCATTATAACAAAAATATAAAGTGGAAATTTAATTTATAAAATAAGTGATTTTAAATAAGCATATGAAATTTATACAACAAGCATATAAAGGCGAAAACAGCTGGTGGGCTTATGCACTAACAATTTTTTTACTTTTTTTTGGATGGCAATTGGTTGGCATAATTCCTTTAGTGGCAACTGCTTTTTTTTATTCAGAAGATATGGGTGAATTTTCAAGGGCTGCACTTGACAATTTTACAACTTTGGGTATCGACTCAAATTTGTATTTAATTTTAATGATTTTTACATTTTTTAGCGGACTGGTTTTTTTGCTTTTAGGTGTAAAATTTATTCATAAACGTAAAATATTAACTGTTCTTACTAGTAGAGAAAAATTTGATTGGAGTCGGGTTTTCTTTGCTTTTATGGTTTGGATGCTTATAGGAATTGTTTCGTTTGGAATTAGTTATGTTTTTTCTCCCGAAGATTTTGTATGGAATTTTAAATTGGTGCCATTTGCTATTTTAGTAGTTATTTCTTTTTTGTTGCTGCCATTGCAAACCACTATGGAAGAGGTGCTTTTTAGAGGTTATTTAATGCAAGGTTTTGGAACCTGGTTTAAAAAGGGGATAGTAGCTTTAATTTTAACAGGTGTTATTTTTGGATTGCTACACGGTGCCAATCCTGAAGTTGAAAAATTAGGGTGGATTGTTATGATTTTTTATATTGGAACAGGTCTCTTGCTAGGTGTTTTTGCAATTATGGATGAAGGAATTGAATTGTCTATGGGTTTTCATGCAGCAAATAATATTGTAGCAGCAGTTTTAGCAACTGTAGAGTGGGGCGCTTTTCAAACAGATGCACTTTTTATAGATATTTCTGAACCTGAACTAAATGTTGAATTATTTTTACCAGTACTTGTTTTGTACCCAATTGTTTTGTTCCTATTCTCTAAAAAATACGGTTGGAATAATTGGAAAGAAAAAATGTTTGGAACCATATATAAACCAATTGAATTAGACGAAGATAAATTTATAGCCTAAGGTTTTTAGTCGAAAGTCTCAAGTCGACAGTTAATAGCCAATAGCTAAAAGTCAACAACCAACAATGAAACCATTTCATAAAGATTTTAAATTACAGGGGAAATCGTTTAAAACGGTAACAGAAATTATAGATTTTTCTCAAGAAATTTCTATGGATGTCTATTTGTTTTTTAAAGATTGGTTTAATGAAAAGGACTTTGTTAAAGTTAAAACTTCAGGTTCTACAGGAATACCAAAAGTGATTCAGCTTCAAAAAACACACATGATAAATAGCGCATTGGCTACAGGAAACTTTTTTAATTTACCTGAAAAAACTACTGCCTTATTGTGTATGTCTCCAAGTTTTATTGCTGGTAAAATGATGTTGGTTAGAGCTCTAATTTTAGGTTGGCATTTAGATGTGGTGGAAGCAGTTTCCAATCCTTTAAAAGATAGTGAAAAACAATACGATTTTACTGCAATGGTGCCTATTCAATTAAAAAATTCTTTGACAGCTATTTATAAAATAAAGCAATTAATTGTTGG
Organism: Lutibacter sp. HS1-25; assembly: GCF_004121075.1. Lineage (GTDB taxonomy): Bacteria > Bacteroidota > Bacteroidia > Flavobacteriales > Flavobacteriaceae > Lutibacter. The sequence goes on along the minus strand of NZ_RHLN01000002.1, from coordinate 120,673 downwards.
AGGAGGTGTTGTTTCAAAAGAATTGTTGAACGAAATACAATCTGTAAAAACAGCCATTTATGCAACGTATGGTATGACCGAAACCATAACCCATATTGCAGTAAAAAAATTGAATAAATTTGGTGATGGTATTGATAATTCAAATGTTATTTCGAGCGCAGTCGAGAATTCATATTACCAGATCTTACCAAATATTACCATAGCTACAGATCAAAGAGGTTGTTTGGTAATTAATGCGCCAAAAGTTTCAAGCGAAGAAATAATTACAAATGATTTGGTTGAAATTATTTCAGACAATGAATTTAACTGGTTGGGTAGAATTGATGGTGTTGTAAATTCGGGTGGAATTAAGTTAATTCCGGAACAAATTGAAGAAAAACTTTCGAAAATTATTTCACAACGTTTTTTTGTGGCAGGAATTCCAGACGCAGTTTTAGGTGAAAAATTGGTATTGATAATTGAGGATGGAAGTACAAACGTTTCAAAATATCATAATCATTTAAGTGCTAAAATTTTAAAACAAATTCAGCAACTTCAAAAGCTCGAAAAATACGAAAAACCAAAAGCAGTTTATGTGATTCCAAATTTTGTGGAAACTTCAACAAAAAAAATCAACAGAAAAGAATCGTTAAAATTGATTAAAAATATCGACTAAATATTTTTATCAAGACCAATATTTTAATAGAAAAAGAACCAACATAAAACCAAAGAGGCGTTTTTGTAATCTCTTTAAGTTCGTAATATGCCAATTTAATTGGGTCAGGCATTTCGGCTAAATTGTAGGTTTGATTGCAATGTTCACAATCTGATTTACCGAATTTTTTTCCTGCAAAAAAAGGAATCGATAATAGGTGTTTGTATGTACCTATTATCGAAACCTTTGTTGAGTTAAGTGTATTGCATTTTGGGCAAACAACCTCTGGTGCAATTTTGCACGATAATTCTGAATTTTTTTTGCCCGCTAAAATCATAATTTACATTTCCATTGAGTGATATACGTTTTGTACATCATCATCTTCTTCTAAACGTTCCAATAATTTTTCAACATCTGCTTGTTGTTCTTCAGTTAATTTTACAGTTGTTGTTGGTATACGTTCAAATCCAGAAGAAAGAATTTCTAAATTATTTTCTTCTAAATATTTTTGAATGGCACCAAATTTTTCGAAAGGTGCGTAGATTAAAATCCCATCTTCATCTTCAAAAACTTCTTCAACTTCAAAATCTATCAATTCCAATTCAAACTCTTCTAAGTCCATTTTTAAGTCTTCAGCTTTAATTCTAAAATTACAAGCATGGTCAAACATAAAAACAACGGAACCAGAAGTACCCATATTACCGTTACATTTGTTAAAAGCAGCTCTTACATTGGCAACAGTTCTATTGTTATTGTCTGTAGCAGTTTCAATTACCAAGGCAACACCATGAGGTGCATAACCTTCAAATAAAATTTCTTTATAATCTGCAGTGTCTTTTTCTGTTGCTTTTTTTATGGCACGCTCAACATTGTCTTTTGGCATATTGGCTGCTTTCGCATTTTGAATAACAGCTCTTAAACGAGAGTTGGCTTCAGGATTTGGACCACCCTCTTTTACCGCCATTACGATGTCTTTACCAATACGTGTAAATGCTTTGGCCATTGCCGACCAACGTTTCATTTTTCTTCCTTTTCGGAACTCAAACGCTCTTCCCATAAATTGTTTTATTTTTGTGTTGCAAATGTAAAAATAACAATGTGTTTTTACAATAATTTATACTTGAATTATACCTAAATTAAATTGTTTCTCAATAGGTGCGTGGTTTGCCGCTTCAATTCCCATGCTAATCCATTTTCGGGTATTTAACGGATTGATAACAGCGTCTGTCCACAATCTTGCGGCTGCATAATATGGCGAAGTTTGAGCATCGTATTTGGCTTCAATAGATGCCAAAATTTCTTGTTCTAATTCGGGTGTAATTTTTTGACCTTGTTTTTTTAATGATGCTGTTTCAATTTGTAATAATACTTTGGCCGCTTGCGAACCACCCATAACAGCCAAACGTGCCGATGGCCAAGCAACTATTAATCGCGGATCGTATGCTTTTCCGCACATAGCGTAATTTCCTGCTCCATAAGAATTTCCAATAATAACCGTAAATTTTGGAACTACAGAATTGCTCACTGCATTTACCATTTTAGCACCATCTTTTATAATACCACCGTGTTCACTTTTACTACCCACCATAAATCCGGTTACATCTTGTAAAAACACCAACGGAATTTTCTTTTGATTGCAGTTTGCTATAAAACGAGTAGCTTTATCTGCGCTATCAGAATAAATAACACCACCAAATTGCATTTCTTTTTGTGCATTTTTTACCACTTTTCTTTGATTTGCAACAATACCAACTGCCCAACCATCAATACGTGCATAGGCACAAATAATGGTTTTTCCATAATCCTTTTTGTATTCTTCAAATTCAGAATTATCTACAATGCGTTCAATAATACTTCGCATTTCATATTGATCGGTACGGGTTTTTGGTAAAATTCCAAAAATATCATCAGGATTTTGTAGTGGTTTTTTGGCTTCAATTCTATTAAAACCAGCTTTGTCATAGTCACCTATTTTACCAACAATATTGCGTATTTTATCTAACGCATCTTTATCATCTAAAGCTTTATAATCTGTAACACCACTAATTTCGCAATGTGTAGTTGCACCGCCTAAAGTCTCATTGTCAATATTTTCGCCAATAGCCGCTTTAACCAAATAACTTCCTGCTAAAAAAATACTACCGGTTTTATCAACAATCATTGCTTCATCGCTCATAATTGGTAAATAAGCACCACCCGCAACACAACTTCCCATAATGGCCGAAATTTGTGTAATACCCATACTGCTCATAATGGCATTGTTTCTAAAAATACGACCAAAATGTTCTTTGTCTGGAAAAATTTCGTCTTGCATTGGCAAATAAACGCCAGCACTATCTACCAAATATATGATAGGAATCTTATTTTCAATTGAAATTTCCTGAGCGCGTAAATTCTTTTTTGCGGTAATAGGAAACCAGGCACCAGCTTTTACAGTTGCATCATTTGCAACTACAATACACTGTTTTCCTTCAATATATCCAATTTTAACAACAACACCTGCCGAAGGGCAACCGCCGTGTTCTGGGTACATTTCGTCTCCAGCCAAAGCACCAATTTCAATAGTATCACTATTATTGTCAAATAAATAATCAATACGTTCTCTAGCAGTTAGTTTGCCTTTTGATTTGTGGTTTTCAATTTTGGCATCGCCACCGCCTTTGTAAACTTTCAATAATTTTTTTTTGAGTGCTGAAAGTTGAAGTTTGTTAAAATCTTCGTTTTTATTGAAGTTAATATCCATTTTGTTCAAAATTTTCTAAAGGCTAAAGTACAAAATGAATGTTAAATAATGTTAATAATATACCCTGAAAATAAATACCTAGGTAAATAAAATATATTTTACTATATTTGTTACATAAAAATTTATACTTATGAAAAATATTGTAACAATTGGAGGGAGTAATAGTAAAAATTCTATCAATAAAATATTGGCTGAATATGTTGGAGGTTTGGTACAAAATGTAAATCTTGTTAAAGTTGATTTAAACAATTATGAAATGCCATTATTTTCTGTTGATGTTGAAGCTGAAAAGGGTTTTTCAGAAGGGGTTTTGGCATTGAATGAAGTGATTGATAAGGCAGATGGTTTTGTAATTTCTTTGGCAGAACACAATGGCGCTTATTCGGTAGCTTTTAAAAATGCTTTCGATTGGTTGTCTAGAATTAATGGCGAAGTGTGGCGAAAAAAACCAATGTTGTTAATGGCAACTTCACCAGGTCCACGAGGAGGAAAATCGGTTTTGGAGATTGCTTTGGGAAGGTTTCCTTTTAATGGTGGAAATATTGTTGGGAATCTTTCTTTTCCTTCATTTTTTGAAAATTTTAAAAATGAAGAGATTTCAAATAAAGAACTTGCTTCTGAAGTTAAAAAAATGATTTCAGATTTAGAAAAAGCATTGTAGCAATGGGTGATTTTTCAAAAGAAATAAATTCAACTTTTCCAAATGAGCGCGTAAAGGCTTTGCTAAATATAAAATATACAGCTAATTATTTGGATACTTTGGGAAATACTTTTTTAAAACCTTTTAATATTTCTGAACAGCAATACAATATTTTAAGAATTTTAAGAGGTGCAAAAGAGCATATTACCGTAAATACGGTTAAGGATAGAATGGTGCAAAAATCACCAAATGCGACTCGTTTAATGGATAAATTATGCGACAAAGGTTTGATTGATCGTTTTAGGTGCGAAAATGACAGACGTGTGGTGTATGTAAAAATTAATGAGCAAGGTTTGGCTTTGTTAAATGAAATTAAGATGGATGAATTTAACAGTTGTTTGGAAAAAATTTCGGAAAATGAAGCTAAAAAGTTAAATGAAATTTTAGATAAATTAAGGTAAAAATGAAAACAAAAATATATAAATCACAAGATAGGGGAACTGCAAATTACGGATGGTTAAAAGCCAATTATTCGTTTAGTTTTGCAAATTATTTCAATCCGGAAGCCATTAATTTTGGTGCTTTACGTGTTTTAAATGATGATATTATTGATGGCGGAATGGGTTTTGGAACCCATCCACACAACAATATGGAAATTATTACCATTCCGTTAAAAGGAAGCTTAAAGCACAAAGATTCTATGACCAATAAATGGATTCCTATTCACGCTGGTGAGGTGCAAGTGATGTCGGCTGGGAGTGGTGTGCAGCATTCAGAAATGAACAATCATCCAACAGAAGAAATTAACCTGTTTCAAATTTGGATTTTACCAAATAAAGAAAATGTAACGCCACGTTACGAGCAAAAAAAGTTTGAAGCTTCTGAAAGAAAAAACAACTTACAAATATTGGTTTCATCAATAGACAACCCAATTGAAGGTAGTTTAAAAATTCATCAAAATGCACAAATTTCAAGAATTATTTTGGCTGAAAATGAGACATTTAAGTGTCAACTATCGTCTGAATTTAACGGTGTTTATACAATGTTAATTGATGGAGAAATTGATGTTAATAATGAAATTTTGAAAAAAAGAGATGCCATTGGCATTGAGCAAACCGCCTCTTTTGAAATAAAGGCCTTACAAACCGCTGAAATTTTATTTATTGAAGTGCCAATGAAATTTTAAAAAAAACAGATGATTTTAAAAAGAGTTTATTTTAAAAACATCTGTTTTTTTATAGTGTAAAATTGGATTGTTAAACTAATTTTTTTTGATCTTTTTGTTTCATAATATTTTCAACAATCTTAAAAATTTGTTTTTTAAGACGCCTGTATTTTTTTATATAATTATCCATCTCAAATTCTAATTTTTTATTGTTTTCTAAGTAGTTTTTATTACTAGACACACTATCATTATTTATCAAATTTAATAAGATAGCTTCTTGTTCACGGATAATGACTTTAAGTGTTTTACCAATTGTTTTTTGTTCTTTTAATTTGTCTACAAATTCATCTATTTTTTTGTACAAACCAGCAGCCAAACAATCAATATATTTAGCACTTAATAAATGTTCTAAAAAACGTATTTCATCATTAATAAAATTTATTTCCGAAATCCATTCTATAGAATCGTTGTGTAGCTCTTGCACACTTTTTTCTCTATTTTGCCAATCTTTAATAATCTTGTTTTTCATTTTTAAGAAATTTAAAAGGTTATTTTAAATATGTTTTATTTAGAATTCCAATTTTTTACTTTACACAAATAACCTGTAACAGTTCGTATTTTGATTACAAAATTATTCCTGTAAGAAACTCATACAATTCCAGTTTAAAATTTTTATATTTTTGAGTGAACAAAAAAACGTCTTTTGCTAAATTGTGGTACTTTTCTAAATAATCATCACTTAACTTAAAAACATCTTTTTTTAAGATACTATCTACATAATTGTTGTACTGTTTTACTTTTTTATTTAAAACTGCATTTTCGGCTCTAAGTTGTTCAATTTCTTTTATAATCAATTGAAGTCTTTCAAATAAATTAGGAATATTTGATTTGAACACATTTAATAGGGTAAGTGATTTTAAAAAAAGCAATTCAATTTCAAAACAATCAAAATCTGAAATCCAAAGATTAGTATTGTAAAGCACTTCTTTGCAACTTTTATTGGTACTAAATGCCATATAAGAAATTGTTGGATTCATATCTCATCTTATTTTATTACCTGCAATTAAGTGTTATTTTCAAGATTGTAAAATGATTAATATCAATTGATTAGGTGTTTATTTTTAATGAAAATTTATTTTTTTATTGTTTTTTATAATGATGAATTACGGAATAATGAGCAAAATCATTTTGCAAATAACCATCAATCAATAGCTTTATAAAATCAAATAAAAATGGTTTAAATAATCAAGTGATTTCAAGTTTTTAGAAATGGGATATTTATCAATTTTAATTTAAAAATATAATATCATGGCACTAAATTTTAATCAATTTGCAGTAGAGGCAAACTCTTTTATGAAAGTGTATGCTGAAAAATTAAATATTACAGATAAAGACAAAGCAGGTCGTATTTTATCGTCCGTTTTACACGGATTAAGAGAGGTAATTTCAACCGAAGAATCTTTACAATTAATAGCTCAATTACCAATGTTTTTAAAAGCAGTTTATGTAAACGGGTGGTCTGGACATAAAAAACAAAAAATTAAAACCTTGATTGAGTTTATTGATTTGATAAACAGGTATGATGGCAATACAGCAGTACATGATTTTGAATCGGATGAAATTACAACAAAGTATATTAAAATAACTTTTTTAGCATTGCGAAAATACGTGTCGTTTGGAGAGTTAAATGATATAAGAACTGAGCTTCCAAAAGAATTGAAATCATTAATTTTTGAAGAATATTTAATTTAAACTATGTTTAAAATAGAAACAGGAAGCCTAGACTTCCTGTTTCGTTAAGAGGGGTTTTTGTTTTAGTTTAATTTTGTTTTTAAATATATTTTACTGCTAAAATAAACCTAAAAATAATTTCTTAAACTTAGACATATCACCCTCTTTATGCTGGTTTTATCTTATTTAAATTAAAGAACTTTAAATTGATAGTGTAAATGTAGTTGCTAAATTTTAGTATTTAAATGACTTGAGTCAATTGAGCTAATGATTGATGTCATAATTTTGACCTGTTTTAATTGTATATAAAGCCATAGGCTTTACTTAATAAAAATACACCTATTATAAAAAGCAGCATATAAATAAGTTGTACAAATTTTATGTTGATGTATTCTAAAAATTTTGAAGTTTTAATTGGAAAAATAAATAAAGATAAGCCAATAAAAAGAGCGCTCCAGCCAATAAGTGTAATTATCAAACGCCAATCATTTTCCCAAACATTGTGTGATAAAATATTTAAAAGTCCTACAATTATAGCAATAAACGAGATTAAGATTACAAATTTTTGATCTTTAAGGTCTTTTAAAAGTTGTAATATTCTTTTGGGGTTAAAAGTTAATATTGTAAAAAATATGATTAAATACCAGCCCCAAAATTTCGATAAAAAGATTGAAATGTTTTCCATAATTTAATTGTTTTGTTCATGTACTACTAAAAAAGGTATTTCAATATGATAGCTAATTTCTTCAACGGTTGGTCTAAATAAAATACGTTGAAAAAGGTTGATGTTTTTTGCAACCATTACAATCATATTGATGTTTCTGCTTTCGACAAAACATTGTATGCCGTTTTCAATTTTTTTATTTGTAATTCTATGAAAACTATGTTTTCTGTTTATAAAAAAATCGTGTAAATAGTTTTTATTATCTTGTTGAAAACTGGTTAGTTCTTCATCTTTTCTTACTACGTGTAAAATACGGATAGCCGATCTAAACATTTTAGCAATTTCGGCAATACTGTTTAAAATAGCAGTTGGATAAAAAATATTATAATCTGTAGGAAAAGCTATTTCTTTAGGTGTACTAAAAACAGCTTTTTCAGGAACCACAAGTACAGGGCATTTTACTTGTGTAATTAAATCTCCTGTGTTGCTGCCAAGTATAATTTCGTTTAAACCTGAAGCGCCCTTTGTACCCATAACAATTAAGTCAATAAAATTTTCTTTGATTTGTTCTCTTATGGCATCAACAAAATAATTATAACTATTTATATCAAAGAATTTATGAGTAGCACTAAGCGGGTGCTTTTTTACTTTATCTAAAAATTTTTTCAAATCTGTTTTAGCTTTTTTTAGTAAAGTTTTATCCAAAACTTCAGTTGTAGGATATATTGTAAATTCGCCGCTTGTATAATTACTTATTAATGTAACGTGCAGTAAATAAAAATCACAAGGAGTATCTTTAAAAAATGCCAAAGCATATTTTATTGCGTTCCAAGAATTTTCTGAAAAGTCGGTAGGAAGTAAAATATTCTTCATTTGAACATTTGGATTAAAATTATTAACTAATTTAATATGTGATGTTCAAAGGCAAAATGATATAAATCAATTTAAGAAATTAGCTAGTATTAATTCATTTTTTTTAGCTTGTTTAGGTCAATAATTTCAATATTACTTCCTTTAAAATCTATAATTCCATCTTTTTTAAAATCAGATAAAGTTCTTATAAAAGTTTCAGTAGCAATACCTGCAATACTGGCTAAATCGCTTCTCGAAATTTTAATATTTTCATTGGGGCGTTTTTTCATTTTTTCAGTAAACTGAAGAATTGTATTGGCTGTTTTTTTACGAACAGAGCTGTAAGCCATTTGTAATAATTGATTTTTAAAATCAGAAACATTGTCTGTAAGAAAATCGATCAATTCAAGGGTTACATTTGGGTTTTCGGCTAAGATTTGTTTTAAATCTCGTTTAGATAACCTAAAAACCTGCGTGTTTTCTATGGCTGTTGCAAATTCTTGATAAGGAATATTTTGCGAAAAGGAGGTAAAGCCAAAAAAATCATTTTCTTTGTGCAGAGCAGTAATTAGCTCTTTTCCCTGCTCATCAATTTTATATGTTTTTACAACGCCTTGTTTGATTAAAAATACATAATTGGAGTTGTCGCCTTGTTGGTATATAGTTTCATTTGTTTGGTATGAAAATCCTTCAACATTTTGATTAAAATAGGTTTTAAGGTTTTCTAAATTTTTAATGGGTTCATCAAAATCTTTTTTAATTTCTCCTGCGGATTGTATTTCTAAATTTTCTTTAAGTATGGCAACCTTGGCCAATCGACTTTCAATAGCGCTAAACAATTCAGACTCATCAAAAGGTTTTGTAATATAATCATCGGCACCTAAATTCATGCCTTTTCTAACATCTTTATGTTCTGTTTTTGCTGATAAAAAAATAAAAGGAATGTGTTTGGTAATAATATCTTTAGAAAGTATTTGTAGTACTCCAAAACCGTTTAACTCAGGCATCATAATATCACAAATAATAAGATCAGGCATGTGTTTTTTTGCTTCAATCAATCCGGTTTTGCCATTGTTTGCTGTTACAACATGATAGTTTGCCAATTCTAAAAGTTCAGCAGTATTTTCACGAACCACTTTGTCATCTTCGATTAATAATATTTTTTTCATTATTTGTGATTTATGGGTAATTCAAATGTAAAAACAGAACCTTTATTTTCTTCACTGGTAAAATAAATGTTTCCGCCTAAATTCTCTAAATGTGATTTTACAATATTTAATCCTATTCCAGTACCTTGTTCATTTAAAACATTTTCAGCTCTAAAATAACGTTTAAATATAAATTTCTGTTCTTTTTCAGGTATACCAATCCCTTGATCTGTAACTTTAAATACAATGTTTTGTTGTTTTTTATAGATCTCTAAATCAATGGTAGCATCTTGTGGAGAATATTTTATGGCATTGTAAATTACATTAGACAATGCCAGTTCTAAAAATTTTTCATCTTGGTAAAGTACAAATTCATCAGTGTTATTTGGTGTGTTTATTTTTTGGCCATTTTTTAAAAGCATATTGGCATTGTAAACTACTTCATTAACAATTTTGCTTAAATTAAAAGTGTTAAACTTATAGTTTACATTGTTAGAGTCCAAACGTTCAATTGATAAAAAATCGTTTAAAATATTGTTAAGATAGTTTACCTTACCAATTATTGTTTCGATGTGTTTTTGCCTTTTTTCTTGATGTTGGTTTGAATGATACTTGCCAAGTAATATTGCAGATGTTAAAATACCACTTAAAGGAGTTTTAAATTCATGGGAAACAAGCGATAAAAATTTTGTTTTTAACTCGTTCAATTCCATTTCTTTTTTTAGTGCAATTTTAATTTTATGCTCAGCTTCCAGTCTTTGGGAAATTTCTTTTTTATAATTAATATTTAATTCTTTTAACTGCTTAATTGTATTGTTTAGTTGAGCAGTTCTTTCTGAAATTTTTTTATCTAAATCTCTATTTAAATTTTCAATTTTTTTTTCGGCTTCCTTTCGTGTTGTAATATCAATAATTAAAGCAATTACATAAATTTCATTATTCACCGTAAATGGATTTAAACCAATTTCTAAAGGGAATTCTTTGTTGTTTTTTGTTATCCCATATAAATTGGAAGAGTGATCAACTTTTCGAACATTGTTATTTTTAATGAAAGTATTAAAATAACGGTTATGATTTACGGCATATCTTTTAGGAATTAAAACTGAAAGATGTAAGTTGTTAAGTTCATTGGTGTTATATCCAAACATTTTTTCGGCAGAAGGGTTTGCAGCAACAATAATTTGGGTATTATTAACCACAATTACACCTTCAGGCATAGCCTTAAATAAAATGTCGAAAATATTTTTATTTTGATGAAACATAAATAATTATTTACCAATGTTTAACTATAAAAATAAAATTAATTTCAAAGGGCTTAAAACAGGAAGTTAGAATTAATAGTTCTTACTTAATCAAGTATTTATGAATATTAATTTCTTATAAATTTAGGGAATAATTATTTTAAATACAATACTTTACAGGGTTTATTGTATGTATTATTTTATAAAATAAAAAAATGCTTTTGAAGTTTTTTATTGGTAATAATTAAAATATCTGTAATCAATTTTAAACTTTTTTAAATCACTTTTGAAAGCCAACCTTATTTTTTAATGATGGAACTTCCCATTCAATCATTTTTTTTAAAAACGCATCTACTTCTTCAACAATAACCTTTTCAGTAATTTCTTGAGGTGTGTAAATTGTCAAATCACTGTCTGTACTTGTATTGGCATCATCATTTAAACCCGAAACCGGATATAATACAAATACATTTACATCGCCATTATAAGTTTGTGAAAAAACCAATGCGCCACCCTGTAAAAATTGATAGGTTGGAATTTGATTGGTTTTTTCAATTAAATCTGGTGGAAAAGAATCGAATGTAATGTTTACTGCTTCATTGGTATTTATCCAGCTCAATTCTTGTACCCGCCAACCAATATTGTACTGTTCAACAGTGGCATTTAAAACTTTAAGTAATAAGTCTCGGGTATGAGTTTTCCAATAAATCTTTTTTTCAACAACTGTTTTAATAGATGCTTTATAGTCGTTAATTCGCTCCTCTAAATGTTCTGTTTTCATCATTCAATGTTTTTGGATTAATTGAAAAATTATGCTGGATATTAAAATTTTAAACTATTCTTTTTGTTTTTCTTCTTTAGCTTTTTGTTTTTCCAATTTTTTAAAATATCCTTTGGTTAAAAAATTATGTTTAAGCGCCTCTAAATTTTCGTTTAGCAATACACTTCCTTCTTTAATATTTTTCATAGTGGTATCAATATTTTCAACCAAGGTTGTATCATTTAACATATAATTTATAGTACCATTACCGTTTTTTACCAATGCTACAACATCATTAATATTTGAAACTAATGAATCGATTTTACTACTTGCTTTTTCTAAATTTGTTATAATTTCTTTAAGTTGATTTGCTGAAATGGAATCGCTTAGCAATACTGCCGCAAAGCTTTCATCGTAATTAATGGCTGCAATCATATTTTTTATATCGTTTATTGCAATGGACGCATTTGCACTAGCATTTTTTAAATTTAAGGTGGTGTTTTTTAAATTTGAAGCCATTTCTGTATCATTTATTAACAAGCCCAACGTGCCTTTTCCTTGGTTGATTGCTGTGGTTATTTTTAGCAAGTCGGAAGTAAGGATTGCGGCATTTTCATTGGTTGTATTTAAAGTTGAAAGCATATCATTTGTACTAATTTTAGAAAAAGATTTGATGGTATCTCCCGGAATTAAAGTGAAAGAACTGTCTTTACTTGGCACAATATTAATAACCATACTTCCTACCAAACCATCTGATCCAATAGCTGCAATGGCATTCTTTTTAAGGTGTTTCAAAAATTTATCTTCAATAACCATATCAACACAAATAGTTGTGTCGTTAATCATGTTTATTTTTTTAACGGTTCCAACATTAATACCAGAATAGCGAACGTTATTGCCCAATATTAAACCATTAACATTGTTAAAAACGGCACTTATTCTAAAGGTTTTTCCAAAAAGATTTTGTTTGTTTCCTATAAAATAAAGCAAAGAAATTAATAGCAATGTGCTAATAATAACAAATATGCCCAATCTTATTTTTTGTGAGTTTGACTTTTCCATGAGAATATCTATTTAAAAAATGCCTGAATTTTTTTATCCTTATTTGCCAAGAGTTCGTTAAAAGTGCCTTCAGCATAATTAATACCATCAATTAATAAAATCATTCTGTTTGAAATTACCCTGGCACAATCTATATCATGGGTTATTATAAGTGATGAGGTTCTGTATTTTAGTTGAATATCTTTCATCAATTCAATAATTTCTTTGGCAGTTATTGGATCTAAACCTGTTGTGGGTTCATCATAAATAATAATTTTTGGTTTTAAAATTAATGCTCTTGCTAGGGCAACTCTTCTTTTCATTCCTCCAGAAAGTTCTTCGGGCATTAAATCTATTGCCGATTTAAGTCCTACACTGTCTAATGTTTCAACAACCAAGTTTTCTAAATCTATTGCATTGATCTTTTGTTTTCTCAAAGGAAATTCTAAATTTTCGCGCACAGTCATAGAGTCGTACAATGCACTTCCCTGAAAAAGAAAGCCAATTTCGGTTCTTAAAATGTTGAGTTCTTGTTGTTTTAAATCTGTTAAATTTCGTCCTTCAATTTCAATAAAACCGCTGTCGGGCTGCATAAGTCCAACCAAGCATTTTATCATGACCGATTTTCCGGATCCTGATTTTCCCATGATTACTAAATTTTCACCTTCAAACAATTCCATTGAAAAACCATTAAGCACATGATTGTCTCCAAAGCTTTTTTTAAGGTCTTTAATTTTTAAAACGGGCTTTATGTTTTTAGTTGTTTTCATACTAAATTTCAAAGAAAATATCAGAAATAAATACCGCTATAAAATCGATAATAAACAACAACATAGAAGCATATACTACTGCAGAGTTTGAAGCTTCACCAACGCCAACTGTTCCTTTTTTACAATTATATCCCTTAAAACAACCTACCAGTCCAATTGCAAATCCGAAAAGGAAAGATTTTGTAGTTGCAGGTATTACGTCTGAAAATTTTAAAGCTTCAATTACTTTGTTGAAATACAGTAAAAACGAAACATCTCCTTTTAAATTTTCAATAAGAGCTGAGCCAACCAAAGCAATTGCATCACCAAAAATAATAAGCAATGGCAACATTAAAGTTGCAGCCATAATACGTGTTACAACTAAATATTTAAACGGATTTGTACCAGAAACTTCCATAGCATCAATTTGCTCTGTTACACGCATAGAACCCAACTCGGCACCTATGCCAGAACTTATTTTACCAGCACAAATTAGCGCTATAATTACTGGGCCAATTTCGCGTACTATTGAAATACTAACCATTGATGGCATCCAGGATGCTGCACCAAATTCCATTAAAGTAGGTCTAGATTGTAGTGTAAAAACAAGTCCTAAAATAAATCCTGTTACACCAACCAATAGCAAAGACCGATTTCCCATATTGAAACATTGACGAAGCAATTCCTTAAATTCAAAAGGTCTTGTAAAAGCTTCTTTAAAAAAGCGTTTTGCAAAATAAGTTAGTTCACCTATTTCAAGTAAAAATGATTGAATGTTTTTTGATATTTTAAGTGAAATTGCCATAAAGTAGTTTTTGTCAAGATTCACTTATCTAATTTAGAAATGTTAATTTGGTATAAAAATGATATCCATCAATTTAAATGTATAAAGCAGTTAAACATAAAAAAAGCTGTCAGTTTCGACAGCCTTTTTATTATGTTTTTGTGAAAAAACTAAAGTATGTTTCCTTCAGCATCACATTTAACTTTAATACGTTTGTCACCATTAATCAAAGTAATTTTATATTTTTTGGTGATATTTCCAGACTTGTCGTAGTAGTTAACCAAATATAAATCTTTTTCAAAACTCCAATTAGGATATTGTTTTGCTATGCTGTTGCGAACTTCAATTGGAAGCGTTACATCTTTAAATCTTTCAGCAGTTCGTAAAATAGTACCTTCTTTATCATAAGTAGCAAGTATACTTCCTTCAGGAATATAAAATGAGATAATATAAGAATCATACTCATCATCATAAAATTCGGAACTTGCAATATCATAGCTTGCCACTTTTTGTTCTAATAAAGCAACTGGTATAGACGCATTTTCAAGACCTGTTTTGTTTAAATATTTATAATTTGTGGCAGAAATTACGACTTCAGATAATTCGATTGTTTTAATTTCCTGAGCGTAAGTATGGATGGTTAATCCAAGAATTATTAAACCAAAGATTAATTTTTTCATGATAGTAAATTTAAATTAATACGTTTATAGATAACACTTTATCTTTATTGTACCTAAATTAGTTGGTTGCTAATTTGTTGACAATGAGATTGGTCAGTTTGTTTTATGAGATGTATTTGGTTTGTAGTATTTTTGTTTATAGCGCAATTGAAATAGTTATTCGTATCGCAAAGCATCTATTGGGTTTAATTTTGCGGCTTTTTTTGCAGGAAAATATCCAAATGCAATACCAACCAAAGCTGCAAAACCAAAACCAATTACAATAGAGTAGGGCGCTGTTGGAATAAAAAAGTTGGTGAATTTGTAAATCAACAGATTTCCAACCACACCTAAAGCAACTCCCAAAACACCACCCGACAAACTCAAAACAATTGCTTCAATTAAAAACTGGGTTAAAATATCGCTTTCTCGGGCGCCAATGGCTAGCCTGGTTCCAATTTCACGTGTTCTTTCGGTTACTGAAACCAACATAATATTCATAATACCAATACCACCAACTATTAATGAAATGCTTGCAACAGCACCCAATAAAATGGTTAAAATACCAGTAACATTTCCTGTAATTTCCTGCAATTCTATTTGTGTTGTAATTTCAAAATCATCTTCTTCACCTTCTAAAATTTTGTGAGATTCTCGCATTAACTCAGTCGCTTCAATTTCAGCATCAACAATATGATCTTCATTAATGGCGCTTGCCATAATAATATCATAACCACTTCTATGTCCGTGTAATCGGTTTTGAATGGTTGTGTAGGGTGCCAAAATAATATCGTCCTGATCTTGTCCCATTGCACCTTTTCCTTCTTCTTTAAGCAAACCAACAACAGTAAACGGAATTTTATCTATCCTAATTTGTCGGCCATTAGGATCTAAATCTGAAAACAATTCGTCTTTTAAGGTTTTACCTATAACACATACTTTACCGGCTGTTTTTACATCTTCATCTTTAAAAAAATCACCTGTAGATAAATCTCTACTTAAAATGTCAAAATACTGATCATTAACACCGTAAATAGCAATTGATTTATAGCCATTAGGACCAATAGCCTGTGCGACTTCTACAATTAAAGGCGATAATTTTGAAATCCAAACAGCGTTGTTTTGCAGCAGGTCAAAATCTTTTTTGTTGATGGGTTTTCCCATTCTCACATGAGCGCCAGCCCTGTGTTCGGTTTTTGTATAAATCATTAATAAATTTGTACCCAAACCAGATATTTGTTTTTGAACTTCAAGTGTTGCACCTTCACCTGCAGAAATGGTCATAATTACAGCAGCAACGCCAATAATAATGCCTAATACCGTTAGTAAACTACGCGATCTGTTTTTATTAATTGCCTGAAAGGCGACCTTAAATGTTTTAAAAAATTGTCGCATTTTATTGTTAATTAAGTGGTTAAAGCCAGCTCTTTTAAAGCACTTTCTTTGGTGCTTCTATTTTTTATAAGTTCATCTGTTAAAACAGCACCATCTCTTAAATAAATGATGCGTTTTGCAAACTGAGCAATATCTGGTTCATGCGTAATCATTAAAATAGTTTTGCCTTCATTGTTTAATTTTACAAACAAATCGGCTACATCAATACTTGTTTTGCTGTCCAAATTTCCGGTAGCTTCGTCTGATAGAATTAAAGCAGGATCGTTTACCAAGGCTCTTGCAATGGCTACACGTTGTTGTTCTCCACCCGAAAGTTGATTTGTTTTATGGTAAATGCGATCTTTTAAACCAACTTGTTCCAAAGCTTTTTTTGCAAGCTCTTTAGGATTGGAAAATTTACCTGATTTGCTGTAAATTAGTGGTAATTCAACATTTTCAATTGCAGAAGTGCGAGATAATAAATTGTAATTTTGAAATATAAATCCGATTTTCTGATTTCTTATATCGGCCAATTCATTTTTATTTAGCTTATTAACATGAATTTCATCCAAAAAATAATCTCCTGAAGTTGGTTTATCTAAACAGCCTAAAATATTTAACAATGTAGATTTTCCAGATCCAGAAGCGCCCATTATGGCTACAAATTCGCCCTCTTTTATGGTAATATTTACATTTGAAACAGCGTGAACTTCAATGTCTCCATTTTTAAAAATGCGGCATAAATTAATGGTTTCTATCACTTTTTTTGAAGTCATTTTTTTGATTTTATACCGTTAATTATTTTTGTGCCTTCTTTTAAAGGAATGCTGTCTAAAAAACTTTTTATTTCAGACTGCAATCCGGTTTTTATACCAATTGCTATAAATTTAAATTCTAGTTTTCCTTTTTCATTTTTTATAAAAAAACCATCAATTTCTGGGGGTAATTTTTTTTTGAAATTTTCTGAAGTATATAATTCTTCGGTATTAATTGCATGTATAAAACTTGGTTGAATAGAATCTGGTAAATAAGCTTTTCCTTTAGTTAGAAGCAGCGGTTTTATTTCAGCTAACATAACTTCATTAGGTCTAAAACGCAATGTAGAGTTGTTAACAAGTAAAACGTTATTTGCAACTTTAATAATAAATTCTATACTTGCTGTCATTCCTGGAAGTAGCAATTTTTCTTCATTGTTAACATCAATAACTACCTGATAATTAACTATATTGTTTATTTTTATGGGTTGCATTCTAATTTGACTTACTTGTCCGTAAAATATTTTTTTAGGATAAGTTTGTACTGTAAATCGTGCTTTTAAGCCATTTTTAATATAACCGATGTCACTTTCATCAACATCGGCTAATATTTGCATTTTAGACAGATCTTCAGCAATAATAAACATAGTTGGTGTGGCAAAAGAGGCAGCTACGGTTTGACCTTCTTCAACACTTCTTTCGGTTATGGTGCCACTTATAGGCGAAGTAATATGTGCGTAGCCTATAGAAACTTCAATATTTTTTACAGCAGCCAATGCTGCTTTATGGGCACTTTCAGCCTGTTCAAAATTGTATTTTGAATTTTGAAATTCTTTGTCTGAAATAACCCCAAAATCAAATTGCTTTTTATCACGTTCAAGTTCGTCTCTAGCGTGATTTAGTTGTGCTAAACTTACCGCTAAATTTGCTTGCGCACTGCTTAAATTGGTTTTCAATAATTTTAAATCCATTTCAGCTAAAAGTTGACCGGCAGTAACTTTGTCATTATAGTCTACATATATTTTTTTAATGGTTCCAGAAATTTGTGTACCAACTTCAACAGTATTTATGGCCTCTAAAGTACCTGTGCTAGAGACGATAGTTTCTATATTTCCTTTTTCTAAAAAAGTATAGGTAAATTCTAAATTCTTTGCTTTTAAAGCTGGTTTAAATTTAAAATATACAATTGCAGAAATACATAAAACTCCAAAAACAATCCATCTCCACTTTTTCATAATTAAAAGATTTTAAAACTTTTTTGATGGTTAAAATTAGAAAGGAACCTTAAAAAATGAAATGATGATACTCATCTCTAAATAGCTGTAAATTGAGAGATGTCATTTATTTATTTAACATAGGTCACTACTTTTAAGTTGCTTATTTAGTTGATTTTAAATAAAATAAATATGAACACTATTTTGCATGCCACCGATTTTTCAGAAAATGCAATTGCTGCATTAAAATATGCACATGCATTAAGTTTAAAAACCAATGCTAGTTTATATGTGATTCATGTTTTTGATATGTCATCGTTAAGTTCAGATTTAAACAGTGATTTTTTGTTACCTCCCAAAGCTACTTTTGAGCAGAAAAGAGAAAAATTAAAGCAGTTTTGTAAAACTCATTTAGAAAATCAGGATTTAACAAAACAATTAAAAATGATTGCTGTTGAAAACAAAAATAGTGCAACCGGAATTATATCAAAAGCTTTAGAAATCAATCCTTCATTAATAGTAACTGGAGCAAAGGGAGAAAGCACTTTTGAAGAACTTTTAACGGGAAATAATACCGTTAAACAACTAATTGAAAAAGCACCGTTTCCGGTACTTACAATTCCAAAAGATATAACATTAAATCAATTGGAAACACTTGTTTATGCAACAGATTTTGAAGAAGAAGATATCAATGCAATTTTTAAACTAAGTCAAATAGCTAAAATTTTTGATGCTACTATTAAAATTGTACATGTTTCATCTAAAAACGAAAGTTACGGACAACAAGAAATGGAATGGTTTAAAGAATTGATAAACGAAAAAATTACCTATGATAAATTAGATTTTGATTTGATATTTTCTGAAGATATTTATGATATTTTAAAAATCTATTTAACAAAAATAAATGCCGATTTATTGGCAATGCTTGAAAGATCAAAAAAAGATTTTATCAAAAAAATATTTCATCAAGATTTGGTTAAAAAAATGGAATATACAAGTGCTATACCTTTACTAAGTTACAATCAAATAAATATGTTAAGTAATTGATATTTAATATTTTGATTGGTTTTTTTTGGTGGAATTATGAATTTTTAAAAGGGAAAACTTGTATGTTAATTTCTATTATTAACTTAAAAAAACTAATTATGTATACTTCTAAATTTTATCCGCTACCTTTAAAAACTTTTGAAGTGCTGGCAGCAAATCACGATATGCATTGTGTTTCAATTTATCTTCCTTTGTACAAATCGGGTAAAGAACAAAACGAGCATTTGGCACAAGAAACATTGAAAAACTGTATTAAAAATGTGCACAAAACATTGCAAGAATACCAACTAAGTGATGCTGAAATAATCACTTATTTAAAACCCATTGAAAAACTAATTTTTAATGCTGAGTTGTGGAGAAATTCGGCTGATGGTTTGGCTATTTTTTTAGACAAAAATGGATTGCAATATTACGCACTACCTATTAAATTTGAAGCCAAAACACATGTTGCAAGTTCCTTTTATTTAACACCTTTATTTCCTTTATTTCAAGATGATGAAATGTATTTTTTATTAGAACTAAGTCAGGATTATGTTAAATTATACGAAGCTTCAAAATACGGATTAACCAATCTTCATATTAAAGATTTAGCACCCGATACCTTAGAAAAAGCTGTTGGATTTGATTTTAAACAAAAAATGTTACAATTTAGAAGTGGTAAGGCGGCATTTAATGCTGGATCTTTTCACGGACATGGTGAAGGTATTGATGACGAACAAAAAGAAATCATTACTTTTTTTAGGGCTATAGACAAAGCGGTGAATAAATCTATTAAAAACAACAAAGCACCTTTGGTTATTGCAAGCACAAATAATGTATTTAACACCTATAAACAAATAAATACCTATCCAAATCTTTATGGAGAAAATTGTAAAGGAGACCCTGAATTTATTAATAAAACCAAGCTGCACGAAGTTTCTTTTAAGTTGATAAAACCGTATTTTTCAGCAACAAAAAAACAACAACTAACTAAATTTCAGGAACTATACCACACTCCTAAAATTTCATACCAGTTAAATGAAATTATCCCTGCTGCTATTTCAGGAAAAATTGAAACTTTATTTGTTGAAAAAGACCTGGATGAATTTGGAGTGTTTAATAAAGAAAATGGTAAGCTAACCTTAGGAAGTGAAAAAGAAATTCAAAATAGTTCGCTTATTAACTTAGCTGCTGTACAAACTTTTTTAAACCAAGGTAAAGTTTATGTGCTAAACCATGACGAAATGCCTGTAAAAGGAAGGTTGTTAAATGCGGTTTTTAGGTATTGAAATTCAGTTTGTTAGTGATTTTTAAGAGGTTTTTAAATTGATGAAAATCATTTGGAAACTCAAGATTCGTTCCTAATTTCACATTATATTAATCATAAAAACAACAAATTATGTCAGTTTTAAAAGTTATAGAAGTTTTAGGAAATTCTACCGTTAGTTTTGAGGATGCAGTACAAAATGTAGTAAATGAAGCATCAAAATCAGTTAAAAACATCAAATCTGTTTATATAGAAAATATGCAGGTAAAAGTGAATGATAATATGATTACAGAATACAGAGTTAATACCAAAGTTTGTTTTGGAATTTTAGATGGATAAATAGGTGTATATACTTTATTTTGGTGGCGAATTTTAAAATATAATTTAAAAATAGGCTGTCTGAAAAGTGAACTTTTTACATAGCCTATTTTATTTTATGAAAAAGAAAAGCCTTTTGTGATAACAATCATATCTTAAAATGATGGTAATCATATAGTAAAAAATATTTAGAGCATAAATTTGTTGTATTAATTAAAGTTCTTATAAACAAGTTAAATTATACTGAAAGGGTTTAGATACTTTTTGATGGAAGTTATGGTTTATTATTCTAATTTTTAGAAATAAAAGTTTTTTGAAAGATTGTTTCAATATCAATAAGTTACCAAAGTCTTTTCAGGATGAAACAGGAAGTTTAGGCTTCCTGTTTCTAAAAAATAGGTCTTTGTTGTTAAAAAACATGAAGGTTAAAAAAGAAGGGTTTAAATGTTTTATAAACACAAACTAATTTCAGTTTTATTAATTTAAAAATAACATAAGAAGTTGTTTAGTTTTTAAATAATAGCTTAAACTCTCTAAAAAAAGGAAGTATTTACTTCCTTTTTTTTATGAATATTATGTTAAAAATGTTAGTTAATTGTCTGAAATTGAGGGAAATCATTTTGTGGGATTGTTATTAGAGATAAATTTGAGTAATTAATTAGATTGTTTAATTTAAAACCATAAAATTATGTCACTCGTAAAATTTAGAAAAAGTCCGTTAGAAAATTTGTTAGCACCAGATTTTTTAGATTTTAACGCAAATAGCCTACTTAACGATAGGGTTTGGTTAAAAAAAATGAATGAACCAGCTTTGAATATCAAAGAAAAAAAGGATGAATTTGAAATTGAATTGGCAGCTCCTGGATTTAGTAAAAAAGATTTTGAAGTTACCATTGATAACGGTTGTTTAAATATTTCAGCAAAAAAGGAAATATCTAAAGAAGAAAAAGAAGAAGATTATACTCGAAAAGAGTTTAGCTACAATGCTTTTGAAAGATCTTTGCAATTGCCTGAAAATGTTGCTGACGAAAAAATCAAAGCAAAATACGACAATGGAATTTTAAAATTTAGCCTTGCTAAAAAAGAAGAATCCAAAAAAATGAAACCTAAAGTTATTGAAATTTCTTAAGGAATTTAAAATGGGGAAATTTTGTATGAAATAATAAAGATATCGAGGTTTTTACCTCGATATTTTTATTTATATAAAAGTAAAATCTATTGAAAAATAACTTTTTAAATGATATAATTCTTGTGTGTAATTGATATTCCTCATTGTGTTTTTAAACAATTGTATTGAACTTTAGTTTAACCAAAAATCAAAATATCATGAAAACTAAACACGACCTTCCATTTATTGATAAAGTTATTGAAGCACTTAGAAAAACGGCTGTTAACTTAGAAGAATTTCAAGTAAAAGTTGCTTTAGGTAAAGCTGATGCTAAAGATAAATATGAAGATGTTAAAAAAGAATTTAACTTGTTTATTCACGATAGTGAATTTAAAATAAATCAGGTTAAAGAAAATATTGAGGAATTGAAAGCTAAGTTTGATGAACTTCGTGTGCAATTGGCCTTGGGTAAAGCGGAAACAATTGAGGTGTATAAAAATCAAAAAAAACAATTATTGCTAACCTTACATGAAATTGAAGTTAAAATTAAAACCAATGAAACTTTATGTAGAATGTATGCCCTAACACTTATTGAAATTGAACAGTTTAAAATTCAGCTCGAAATATTAGAAAAAAAATACAAGACTGATAAAAAGGAAACCAAAGAATCTTTTGAAAAAGGGAATTCAGAATTTAACTCCTTTATTGAAAAGTTGAAAAAGAAATACAGCAAGAAGAAAGAAGAAACAAAATTGGAACATTTTCAAAACGAAATTTCAGAAGCATTTACTCATTTCAAAAAAGCTTTTTCAAATTCCTAGGTAAATTACTATAATGAGGTTGTTTAAAATACGTCATTCAGCATTTATTTATACAACCTCATTTGTAATTAATAATCGTAATCACCTTTACTAATATTAATTACAATTCTAAAGCCTAAAATTGCGGCTAATAAAAAACTGACAATTCCTATTAAAGAAATATTTCGCCAAAGCGGATGTATTTCATAAATAATAAATAGCGCCGCACTTATAATTAAAGCTACCATTATAAAAGCAGTAATTAGTTGTTTAGTTAAGCGTATAAGCGTATGCACCATAGGGTCTATGCCTTTGTGCGTTAAGTCAACTTTTACTTTACCTGCATTTATTTTTCTGATGGCATTTTTTAAATCAGCAGGAAAATCTTCCATATAATCGGTTATTTCAACCATAGAATTTATCACCTTTTTTCCCATAATTATAGGGTTGAATTTTTTTGTAACACTTTTGGTTAAATACGGACTAACGATTTCAAGATGTTCAAAATCAGGGTCTAGTTTTTCAATTACACCTTCAAGCGTTACAAGTGATCTTGCAAAAAGGAAGAAGTAGGTAGGCACTTGTAAACCATGAATAACAATAATGTCTTTAAGTTCAAGTAAAATGGTGCTCATTTCATTTTTATGAATGGTTCTCACATAATATTTTTCAACAAACTCATTAATATCAAATTCTAAATCTCTTATATTTGGCACAACAACATTGTTCGATAATTTTTGAAGTGCTTTTATAATTTCATTCACATTTTTGTTTGTAACGGCAATAAATAATTTTCCAAATACCGAAATATCTCTTGGTAACATACTGCCCATCATACCAAAATCTAAATAAGCAATATGTCCATTTGGAAGTACCAATAAATTTCCGGGATGAGGATCGGCATGGAAAAATCCATATTCAAAAATTTGTTTGTAATAGCATATAGCCAACCGTCGGGCAATTATTTTAGTGTCAAAACCTTTTTCAATTAGTTTGTCTAATTTATCAATTTTAATACCTGAAATAAACTCTAAAGCCAACACTTTTGAGGTGGTAAATTCGTGATAAACTTTAGGTGAGTAGGCGTAATGGTTTGTAATATCATCTTTTTTTAAATTGTTGTAAAAACGTTCTACATTGATAGACTCATTAATAAAATCGAGTTCTTTTAAAATAGAATATTCAAAATTTTTAACCAGTCCAACAGGGTCAAAACTTTTTAATGAAGGGATTCTATTTTCTAAAACTTCGGCAATTTTGTACATTACCTTTATGTCTTCAACAATAACATCATATATGCCAGCGCGTTGTATTTTTAAAACAATTCGTTTGCCCGAATGTAAGGTTGCTTTATGTACCTGAGCCATAGAAGCAGAGGCAAAAGGGCGTGGGTCAAACCAGGCAAATAAATTTTCAACAGTATCTTTTAGTTCTAATTCAACAATTTCTTTTGCAACATTTTGAGGCATAGGAGGCACATTGTCCTGAAGTTTTTCCAACTCAAACGTTAGTTCTAAAGGTATTAAGTCGGCTCTATTGCTTAATATTTGTCCGAATTTTACAAAAGTAGGACCCAATTCTTCGCAAACCAATCTCATTTTAGCCCATTTGGTATACAACAATGCATGTTTTTTTGAAGTTTTAGGAATTAGCTTTTGAATAAATTTATAACGCTTGCTTTCATCCAAATAGTAAACCAAATCTTCAAAGCCATATTTTAATAAAACCTTTAAAATTTGATTGTATCTAGAGATAGATCTAAAATTATTTCTAATGCCCGTTAAAAGTCCCATTTTATTTGAGGTCTAACTTGTTTAATCTAGCTTCTAATAGTGCAATAGCCATGTCGGCTTTTTCAATCTTTTCATTCAATGCTTTAATTTCATCAACATGCGCTACATGTATTTTTTTATAAAATTTAATAACCAGTTCTTCAACTTTTTTGTCTAATTCGTCTTTAAGTTCTTGAGTTTTAAGAATTATTTTATCTACAAATTCCAATTCATTGCCATTTTCATCTAATTTAGATTCTGAAATTATTTTATCAATTTCATCTTTTCCTTTTTCAGATAATTCTTTAATTTTTTCTAAAAGTTCGGTGTCTCTAGCTAAAACGTATAAACTAGAGCTTAGTGTAAGTAATTCTAATATTGACTTGGCTTTCATAATTAAAAATTTAAATACCTCTATTAAATTTATGACGAAATAATGTTGTGTAAAATGATTAATATCATTTTGAGCTTTAGATTGTTGTTATAATTTTAATGAATAACGCTAAAAATTAAAGTCATGAAATCAAATCTGGTAACAAAAATTATGACCAAAAATGTTGTTTGTGTTTCGCCGGAACAAAGCCTTTTGGATGTTAAGCATATTTATGAAAAAAAAGAATTTCATCATCATATTCCTGTAACAGAAAACGAAAAATTGGTGGGTATAGTTAGTTTGATAGATTTTATGTATAACATTGCAGGTGCTGGACTTAGCGATGATAATATTGTTTACAGTAAATTAAAAGTGAAAGATATAATGACCAAACATCCGTTTTATTTAACGACCAATGCCACAATTAAAGATGTTTCTGAAGTGTTAGCAAAAGGCAATTATCATGCAGTTCCTATTGTAGAAGAAGATAAAAAAATAGTAGGTATTGTGTCAACTGCTGATGTGATAAAATTTTTATTAACAGCGCATAGTACTTCAAAAATAATTTAGAACTATAAATAATGTTTCTATATTTTTTTAATACTTGAAAATAAAATAACAATCGGTTTAGCCTTAAAAACAAGTATTTAATACCAAGCGATTTGGAATTTACTAAATCGCTTTTTTTATTTTTAGTATAGCTAAATTTCATACATTTGCAGGCCGAAATAATTGTGTTACTTAAATGCAATTTATCAGTAATAAAAATACTCCATTTCCAAAAATAGAAGCAGCTATAGGTGATTTAAGCAATTGTTAAGTATGTTTATTTCTCATTCCAAAGTCCCGAAACTGAAAAAATTAAAAGAGTTAAACTTATTTTTAAAGACATTATAAGTTAAAACAAAAGAGGATTATTTTAGGTTTTTAAACCAATAGCTAAAAATCTACATATTATAAACAAGTAAAAAACACACATATGAGTAACATAAACTTAGCTCAAATAAATGAAGTAATTGCTGAATATTTTAATACACATAAGGAAGATTACATTGCAATTAAAGATATCATGCCAGCATTAATTAGTGCCGGTGTTTTTACAAAAGACATTAAAAAAGGTTTGCCATTTAGAAAAGTTTTAAGGCAATTAGACGAAGAAAATGCACTAGATAAAATACCTTTTGTACACGCAGAACGAGTAGAAAAAAATATTTATTGGTATTTGGTCAGAACAGGTAAAAAATACAAGCCTACTCAAGAAGTGGCTACGGTATCAAAAAAGCAACTTGGAATTAACAAAAGAATAAATAGTGACGAACACTATATTTTAAATTTATGCGATGAACTATTGAAGGAAACAGCATCTCGTCAGCATAGGTTTTCATTTTTATTAGGTGATTTTCATAAAGATAAAAAAAGTAGAACCAAACTTCCTGTAGATGGTTACTATGAAAATTTAAACTTAGTAATAGAATATAGAGAAAAACAACCTGTTGAAGAAGTTTCTAATGTTGATAAATCTGAAGCAAAAACAGTTAGTGGCGTTTCACGAGAGCAACAATATAAATTATACAATCAACGTAAAAGAGATGTTTTAGAAAGAAAAGATATCAATTTGGTTGAGGTTAATTTCTATGCTTTTGAATATAATAGTGAGTCTAACATTGTTCGCAACAAAGAAAAAGATATTGAAATACTTCAAGATCTTTTAAAGGAATTTTTAAAATAATATCACAATTTTAAATATAGTTTGGTTTAAATATTTTAGTAAATTTTAATTTGAACTAAAATTCGAGCCATCATTTTCGTTAGAGAAACAAAAAGATTGGGAAGTGGGTAAAATAAATGAAAATTCACTTCCTTTTCCAAAAGTGCTTTCTACAAATATTTTGCCACCTTGTTTTTCTATAAATTCTTGACAAAGTAATAAACCCAAGCCTGTACCTTTTTCATTTTCAGTTCCTGGAACTGATTCCGTTTTATCAATTCTAAAAAGATTGTTTAGTTTATCTGGATGTATGCCTATTCCATTATCTGCAATAGTTATTTTTTGAAAACATTTTCCATTATAAAAAATGGATTCCGAATAAATTTTAACTTGACCTTTTCTTTCTGTAAATTTTATAGCATTTGAAACTAAATTTCTAAGTACAATAGCAGTTAGATCTGGGTCTCCAATAATAATTGAATTTTTGGCGATAGCATTTACAAAGTTTATGTCTTTTAATTTAGCCATATTACCCAATTGTTCAAACAGTTCATCAAAAGTTTTACCAACATTTAAGGTGTTTTTGTGCAGAATGATTTTTCCAGATTGCGACATCGCCCATTTTAGTAAATCGGTCAATAAATGATTTAATTGTTCTGAAGATTTTTGAGTGGCTTTTAAAAGATTTATTCTTTTTTCATCGTCCATTAAGTCATATTCTTCAATAATTAAGTCTAAAAGTGCTTTTTGCGACCCAAGTGGATTTTTTAAATCGTGTGCAATTATAGAAAAAAACTGATCTTTCATTTCGTTCAGTTTTTTTAATTTTTGTTCAGATTCAATTAGTAATTTTTCTTGCTGTTTTTTTTCAGTAATATCATACGCATTTAAAATTACAGTGTTTTTTGATTTTGGAGTTATTCGAGCCGAAAACCAATATTGTTTATTTTTAATTTCAAGTTGATACTCTATATTTACTAAGCGCTGTTCATTTACGCATTTTTCAATTGCATTTTTAAATTGGGTAGCTTGTTTTTTGTTAAATATTTCAAATATATTTTTACCTATAATTTCTTCTTCAGGAAGATATAATAAATCTTTATTTGTATAACTGATGTTTAAATACTCACCTTCAAAACTAAATTCAACAATAACGCTGTCTATAGAATTTAAAATGGCTTTCATTTCTCTTTCATTATACCTAATTTTTAATAGTGCTTTTGAAATTATTAAAATTAACAAGCTGATAATGAAGATGCTGATTATTAAAATGGTTAAAAGTGCTTTATCTTGGTCCAAATAATTATCCCAGCCAACTATAGGTATAGCTGCTAGTTCCCAATTTCCAATAGGTAAATTTATAGCTGTAATTACAGGATTTTTATTAAAAATAGATGCATCTCCCCAAAAAACACTTCCATTTTTTCCAGTACCATTATAACCTCTTAGTGAGAATATAAAGCCAGCTTCCTTGTTATTTAAACCGGCTTCTTCTAATAATTTATCTTTTTTAATTACAATATCAGTAACTCCCCAAAAATCATTTAATTCGTTGTATTTCTTATTAAAAATAGGAGTGTAGCTAACAAAAGCACTACCGCCTTCAACCAGTTCAACAGGGCCAGCAACAAAGGTAAGTCGGGTTTCTATGGTTTTTTCAACAATTTCTTTTCTTTCAGGGTGTTTAAGTAAATCTAAACCTATAGCAGATTCATGATTTTTAAGCGGAAAAATGGCATTTAAAACACAATTTTTTGATAATGCCATTGAACTAATAACAGAGTCATTTTTAATGTATTCTTTTGCCAATTCATTAAATTCGGTATTTGAAATATCAGGATTTAGTCCAACATACGCAGCAACTCCTCGTGTATAATAGATTCTAGAATATAAAGCTTTTTCTAAATTAGATTTTTTGCTAGTCATCAAATCATATAGGTTTGCTCTTTCGTCTTTTTCCCATTGACCTTTAGCATAACGAGTATAACTTATTGTTAAAATAAATAAAATTATAAAAGTGGCAAAAGCATAAATAAATGGTAATAGTTTTTTTTTGGAGATTTTATTACGCTTTTTCATTGCGAATATTTTTTGTTAAAATATTTTATAAGTGCTAATTTAATAATTAATTGCTTTATAATTAGCGAATAATGCTTTTATTATATTGTTTTTTGCTTAAATATGTTAGACAATAAAAGTTGTTTTATAAAAACAATTAATTTTACGATATTTGCGCACCGCTTAATTTATGATTAACCATAATTAATAATTAATAAAATGAATAAAAATACAGTATTAGCTTGGGCAACAGGAATTATGATTTTAGTTGGATTGGCATTGATAGGGCTTGGAGCATTTAGATATAATGAAGTTGCTGGTTGGGGATTTGCCTCGGTTGGAATTGGTTTTTTTGCCATTGCTTGGGTTTTTAACGCATTAAAAGGAAGAATGTAATTTTTTCAGTAGAAAGTTAAAAGTGCAAAGTTTTCTTAACCATTCAACAATTATAACACACAAATAATAAAACATATATATGTCAGACGATAAGAAAGTAATTTTTTCAATGTCAGGTTTAACAAAAACCTATCAAGGCGCCAATAAACCTGTTTTAAAAGATATTTATTTAAGCTTTTTTTATGGAGCTAAAATTGGAATTTTAGGTTTAAACGGATCGGGTAAGTCAACTTTATTGAAGATTATTGCAGGTCTAGAAAAAAACTATCAGGGAGACATTGTTTTTGCTCCTGGATATTCAGTTGGTTTTTTATCACAAGAACCAGAATTGGATGAAACAAAAACGGTATTAGAAATTGTAAAAGAAGGTGTTGCAGAAACTGTGGCAATTTTAGATGAATACAACAAAATAAATGATATGTTTGGTTTGGAAGAAGTGTATTCTGATGCTGATAAAATGGATAAGTTAATGGCGCAACAAGCTGTTTTACAAGATAAAATTGATGCTGCAAACGCTTGGGAATTAGATACCAAATTAGAAATTGCAATGGATGCTTTGCGCACACCTGAAGGCGATACACCTATCAAACATTTGTCGGGTGGAGAACGTAGAAGAGTTGCTTTGTGCCGTTTGTTGTTGCAAGAACCAGATGTTTTATTATTGGATGAGCCAACCAACCATTTAGATGCAGAATCTGTACATTGGTTAGAGCATCATTTACAACAATATAAAGGAACTGTTATTGCGGTAACGCACGATAGGTATTTCTTAGACAATGTGGCTGGTTGGATTTTAGAATTGGATAGAGGTGAAGGTATTCCTTGGAAAGGAAATTATTCATCTTGGTTAGATCAAAAATCAAAACGTTTGGCACAAGAATCTAAAACTGCATCAAAACGTCAAAAAACATTAGAGCGCGAGTTAGAATGGGTGCGACAAGGAGCAAAAGGTCGTCAAACTAAGCAAAAAGCGCGTTTGAAAAACTACGACAAATTAATGAGTCAGGATCAAAATCAATTGGATGAAAAATTAGAAATTTACATTCCTAATGGTCCTCGCTTGGGAACCAATGTTATTGATGCTATAGGTGTTTCTAAGGCTTTTGGTGATAAATTATTGTATGAAGATTTAAACTTTAGTTTACCTCAAGCTGGAATTGTAGGTATTATTGGTCCAAATGGTGCTGGTAAAACCACTATTTTTAAAATGATTATGAACGAATTGGCTCCTGATAAAGGCGAATTTAAAGTGGGTGATACTGCAAAAGTATCTTATGTAGACCAAAGCCATTCAAACATAGATCCTGAAAAAACCATTTGGCAAAACTTTTGTGATGAGCAAGAGTTGATTATGATGGGTGGAAAACAAGTAAATTCTAGGGCTTATTTAAGCCGATTTAATTTTGCAGGAAGCGATCAAAATAAAAAGGTAAGTACTTTGTCTGGTGGTGAGCGTAACCGTTTGCATTTGGCTATGACTTTGCGTGAAGAAGGTAACGTGTTGTTGTTAGATGAGCCAACCAATGATTTGGATGTGAATACTTTACGTGCTTTGGAAGAAGGTTTGGAAAACTTTGCAGGCTGTGCCGTTGTAATTAGTCACGACCGTTGGTTTTTAGATAGAATTTGTACACATATTTTGGCTTTTGAAGGTGATTCTCAATTGTATTTCTTTGAAGGTTCTTTTTCTGATTATGAAGAAAATAAGAAGAAGCGTTTGGGTGGTGATTTAACGCCTAAACGTTTGAAATATAAAAAATTAGTGCGATAAATATTGTTGGAAATAAATCCTTAGTTAAGGATTGTAAGATATATTTTACGAATAAAAAAAGGACTTTAGCGATAAAGTCCTTTTTTTATTCGTAAATGTCTGGTTAAAAATTACCTTTTAAGACCTTTAAATTAATTACTTTTGATTTGTTGTAAATAATATATTTGTATAAAAATGCAACTTTATTGAACTATAATAATTGATATTAAACTCAAATCTATGAAACTTAAAAAAATCACTGTTGTTATTCTATTTATAATTACAAGCAATTTTATAAAGGCTCAGCAATTTAATTCTGATAATTATGTTACAATGCCACATGGTACAGGTACTTTTGTAATCACAACTGGTGAAAGAGATGCTATGATTTCAACAGTTTTTACCTTGCTTAAAAACTTTGAATTTAATATTCAAGCCAATTTGTATTGGGAAGATAGAGCCAATAACATACCAAATCGTTATACTACAAATGTTTTTGGTAAATATATGTTTTGGGAAAATAAACAAAAGAATGGTGGTGCTGCAGTTTTTTTAGGAATAGGTAAATCTCCAGGTTATTTCACCATAGATAAATATTCGGATATGCAAAAAAATTACTGGACTGCAGTTCCTGTATCTATACCATTTTTAAATACTGTTTTTTGGGATATTATGCCCGGAGCTATGGTTAATTTTGATTATAATGATGAAAATGTAAGAACTACAGCTTGGGGTTTTACGTATAGCACAAGACTTGCGATTTATAAAGTGATTCCTGAGACTGCGATAGTAGGTGAAATTTTTGGAACTGAAGGTAAAGCATATTCACAACCAGAATATAAAGTTGGTTTGCGTTGGGAACCAAACTCATGGATTGTTCTAGCAGGTACTTATGGAGCAGCTTTAAACGGTAATAAAGGAGCTGGGTTTGAATTAGGGATTGTGATATTTACACCTTCGTTTTTAAAGAAAGATTTTATTAAAAACAATGTGATGACATATTAAATATTTAGCTGTAAATTTTTTTAGCAACATTTTTTTAATGCTCATTTTTGGTGAAGATTACAAAACTGTTGCTATTAGTTATTTAAATTTTAGTTCCCAAGAAACACCCAATGAATAAATCCAGAAGAAATTACCTTGATCAAAAGAAATTTCTTGATGTGTAACACCAGCCTGAGCTCCCCAAGCATTTTTACGGTTATTTGATGTGAAATAATAACCAAACCTAATTCGTTGAGAATCAAAATTTGCTTTTTTATTTCCAGTATTACCATCATTAAATTGCTCATAGTCGTCAGGAGAGTAACCCATAGAACCTGCTACTCCAAAATAATTATTGGCATCGCTTCGGTACAATCTATATGTAAGTGTACCAGAAATACTAGTGCCAGTATCACCAGGTGTAATATAAGGTCTTAATGAAAGATAGCTGTTACCTGTATACCAACCTACCGAGCCAGTGTAGATATTTGTAGTTGAACTGTATTTTAAAGTCCTAAGACCTAAAGAAACTTCAAAACTACGCGGTAAAGATTTGTATAATTCGGCTCCAAATCTAAACTTTGGAAATAAATATGAATCTGAAAATCCAAAGTTTAAATAAGCATATAAGCCTTCCATTATTCTTGGGTACAAATCAACTTCAAACTGTAAACCGTTGTTTTGAAATCTTCTGTTAAAATTTACCCTGGCAATAATACTTCCATATTTAGTTTGTCTGCTGTAATCCAAGGTATAATATTGCATTGGGTCAAAAACTTCAGAATACAAATCAATATTATATGTAAATCCAATAGCATTAAATCTTAATTCTTGCGATAAACTCTCTTTATATTCAATGGCTTTTTGGTTGTTTGGATTGCTTTTTAAAAGCGCATCTACTGTTATTAATGCTTCTTTTGGATTTAGTGAATTTGCTTCAGCTCTGGCTTTTAAAAGTAAAAGTTCTTCATCATTTGGAAAATAAGTCAATGCTTCCTTGGTCATTTTTAAAGCAGAAAACGGAACTTCAGCCCATAATTCATTGTTAATTGCAGCCACCCAAGTTGTTTGCCTATCTGAATCTTTTTGCAAAACGTACTTAAACTCTTTTCTAGCACTTTCATAATTTCCATCCCAAGCATAGGTGCTTGCTAAAAAGTCGCGAATATCAAGATAATCTGGGTACTTTGTTAAAAGCAATAGTAAAGTGTCTTGAGCTTGTTTTCGTTGTCCATCAAAGGCCATTTTTCGTGCAGTTTCAAAAGCAGCATCTGGATCACCATTAAAACTTTTTTGCTGAGAATAAAGGACGCTACTTATTAGCATAAATGCTATTGAAGTGAATTTAAATATAAACTTTAACATATTATTTTAAAGATTGTTTAAAGGTTAAATATTCTTGATTTTCTGGATATATTTTTACCAAGCTATCCATTATTTGTTCAGATTTTAATTTGTTGTTCATTCTAAAATAAGCTTTTGCGAGCTTAAAGCTAATGTCACTATTTTCTAATTCGTTGTTGAAAGCTTTTTGTGTAATCTCAATTGATTTTTCATCTTGTTTAGACCACCAATATAAATCTAGCAAAGCCAAATAACTGTCATAATAAAAAGGAGCTCTTTTAACTACGCTTAATAATTCTACTTCAGCTTCTTTATACCTGCCTTCCCAAGCTAAAGTTCTTCCTTTAAGTGTTCGGGCATCGGCATGATTGGGTAGTTCATTTATAATATAATCACACAGCAATCGCGCTTTTTTATAATCTTTTTTAAAGGCAGTTTCTCTTGCCAAATTAAAACATTCGTCAAAAGTTAAATTACGTGTTAGGTCTTTTAATAATACCAGTTCTTCATCAGAAAATTCAACAATCGAATTTCTATAAATATTTAGTGAATCAGGGAAAATTCTGTTTTTTTGAATGGTATAGCGGTTTAATTTTTTAAATTCCATTAATGAATCTGAAATGCTTTTAATAAGTTCTTTTTCAATTACTTTATTAATTCCGAAGTTTTCATTTATTTTATACAGAGCACCATCAGACAATAAATAATCGTTAAAAATATAGTCGTTAATACTTCCTTTGTATCGCATTAGTGGTATTTTATGAATATTTCTAAACTGTTGAGCAGTGTCTAAACCTTCGCTCATCCAAGCCGTTTTTTCTAATTTATTAAAAGTATAGTTGTTTATTAAAAATGACAGTAAACTTGGTGTTACATCTAAATGAGAAGATATTGATTTTATAGATTTTGTTTTATTTAATAAAGGACTGTAAATTAAAAAAGGTACATGAAACCTACATAATTTGTCTTTTTGATTGATTGGTATTAACCTGTGATCTCCTGTTATTACAAAAATAGTATTGGCAAATTCTGGTCGTGTTTTATAACTATTTATAAAGTTTTTTATAGCTGTGTCAGAGTATAGAATACTTGCAAAAATATCCTCGTAAGATTTCACTTCTTCTATAAAATCACTTGAGCTATTTTTTGCGTTTAAAATGCTATCTACTTTTGTTTTGTAAATTTCTTTTGAAGGAAAATCAAAAGGTTCATGGTTTGTTAAGGTCATTATAATATCTAACCTAGGTTGTTTTTCAGGGTTTAATACAGAAGCTACTTTTTTGAAAATTTCAGCATCAGGATATCCCCATGAAAAACCACCAGCGTTGGCTTGTGTTTTTTCAAAATCGGGTCCAAATTTATCTTCATCTATAATATTATCGATATTGTTATATTCTAAAAAATTTATTTTTCTATCAAAACTTGATGGGTCGCCTGTGTAAAATGATGTGGTATATCCATTTGCTTTTAAAACACTTATTAACGATATGTGTGAAGGTATTTTTTGTATTTCCATAAATCCTTTATCACCATAAGGAAGCGATCCAAATAAGGCTGGTAAAACGCCAAAAGTTCTACCTGCTGTACTTGCAAAATTTTCCCAATACAATGATTGTGTTGCTAAAGAATCTATAAATGGAGTAAATCCGCTATATGCATTTTTACCCACAAATTCGGCTCCTAAGCCTTCAACAATAATAAAAACCATATTGGGTTTTTCTTCATTAATATTGAAAAAAGGAGACAAGACATCTTTTGTTTCAGAAAAAGATTTTAAAAGAGGATAACTATTTTTGTTAGATAAATCGTATGAATTTAGTTGGTATTGTTCGTACTTATACTTTAAAATATCTGAAACTAAATAATTTAATTTGTTTTGATAATCGTTTTCAGAAGATTGGGACATGACCAATTTAAGTCCTCCAAAAATTAAAACAAAAATAAATAAACTAGCAATTAAAGATCTGCTAGAAATGTATTTTGTAAAAATTACATTAATTACAAAAAACATTGAGACGGCAACAATAAAAGGAATAAAATATAGAACAGACAAAGATTCTGATGAGGAAACGGTCACAGTGATATCATTAAATGAATACCCTAACAAATCTGCACCTAAATTTAGCAATGTTGTAGCACTGTATTTTGCCAATGAAAATTGTATTAATACCAAAATTGCCAATAAAATTTGAACAATTATTTGGTTGTATTTTTTTGTAAATACAGTTAAAATCCAATGGATAGGAAAAAGTAAAGTTCCTATTAATAAACTTGTCCAAAAGTCGTTTAGCATTTTGTATAAAACAACAACTCCAATATTAGGTACTTTAATGCCTCTTGAAATTGTTGTAAAAATTTCAAATAAACTAGTAAGCCAAAATGTTAAAATTAAGGCAACAATTAGGTAAACGTAATTTATTAATTCTTTTGTTGAATATTGTATTTTCATAAGTTTAGTTCTTCATTACGATTCTGTTTTAGACAATCCTTTCCTTGTCATTTCGCCCCATTTTATTTTTTTATTAAAGTAATAATCGATATTTCCTTTAATTGCGGCGTATAAAATAAATGGATGCAATACAAAGGGTTCTAACAATGTTACTAGTAATAGTTTAAATCCTGTGCCTTTTTTGGTGTACTGATGGTAAGTAAGTTCTTCAGAAAATATGGCAATAATTGTAAACATGATTGTAAATAGATAGGCTGAAAGAAAAAAAGCAAGTGCATAATCCCATCTTACATTGTCAAGGGCTATTAAAACTATAAAGTAAAGTATGCCAATTACTTCAATAATTGGGGCTAATCTTTCGTAAAAAAACCAGTATGGATAACTTAACATACCTAATAGTCTGTACTTAGGGTTAAAACCAATTTTACGATGTATTTTAAGAACTTCAATAGTACCTCTTGTCCATCTGTTTCTTTGAGAGATTAAAATTTTATAGTTGTCTGGAGCTTCGGTCCAACAAAGAGGATCTGGGATATAAGCAACTTTGTATTTTATGTTTTCTTCTTCCATTCGCCTTCTCATTCGCACAATAATTTCCATATCTTCACCAACTGTTTTGGTGTTATAGCCACCAACTTCAATAGCTATTTTTTTATCGAACATTCCAAAAGCTCCTGAAATTACTAACAAGCCATTTAAACGACTCCAAGCCATTCGACCTAATAAAAACGATCTTAAATATTCTAAAATTTGAGCAATTTCAATAAATTTACTAGGTAAGTTAATGTTTATTAATTTACCTTCTTTTATTTCACAAGCATTGGCAATTCTTATAACTCCGCCCGATGCAATTACTTTTACATCTGTTAATTCTAAAAAAGGCTTGATCATTTTTTGCAGAGAGTCTTCAAGTAATAAGCAATCTACATCTATACAAGCCACATATTTACTTTGACTAATATTTAAGCCACAATTTAGCGCATCTGCTTTTCCGCCGTTTTCTTTATCTACAACAATTAATTTTTCAAAAGCCGGATTTGTAGATTTAAATACGCCTTGCCTTAGTGGTTTTGTTGGTACCTGATAATTAATTAAATAATTTACTTTAACCAAATCGTAAGCTTTTATTAATTTTTCTAAGCTATCGTCTTTACTACCATCATTAACAATAATTACATCGTAATTTACGTAATGGCTAGAAAGTAACGATCGTACATTTTCAATAATGTTTAAGCTTTCATTATAAGCCGGAGCTATAATTGAAATTGAAGGAGAGACTGTTGAAGAAAGTATTTCGTTGTAATTTACAAAACTATTTCTTTTAATATATTGACTGGATTCCAGAGCCGAAATAAAAGATAAAAATACATAGGAGAAAATTACAGAAAATGCATATATAAAAAACAATATATGAATTATAAGTAAAATTAGTCTTACGGTGCTACTATCCATAAATTAGTTGTTATTAATAAATTCAACAATACGTTTAGATGCTGTATCACTTTCTGATATTTCTAAATTATTAAATTTTGTTGGATTGATCTCTTTTAATATTTTTAATGAAGCTAATTTTATTTTAAAATTAGGATGATTGATGTTTTCTAAAATAAAATTTTCATCCGATGCGTCTCCAGTATTTTCTAAAAGTTTTAAAAAAGCTATTTGTTCGCTTTTACTACTATTATTAAAGTTAGATTTTAAATATTCTTTGCATTCAGTATCAAAAAAATAACTCAATACATCTATGGTTTGAACTCTAATTTCTTCATTAGGATGTTTTAATAAGTCTAAAAGTGCATCTTTAGACTCGAACTGATTGTATACTTTTGCGAGTTTTAGCGCAAACATAACCACTGAAATGTTATTTGATTTTAACCAATTAGAAATGTTTGTTATTTCTTGATTGTCAAACTTTTGAAGAATTTCCAGCAATTGTATTTGATTCCATTCAGACAATTGATATTCTAAATTATTTAAGAAATTTAAACCTTGAAATTGAAATAAATTAACCAAATACAGTTGAGCTTGATTTCTTACTTCTTTGTGTGGATGTTTTATTAGTTTTTCAATTTTATTATGTGCTTGTTTAACTTCAAATTGAGTTAATTCATCAATTCCTGAGGCTATAATTTCCCATTTTCTTGCTTTTATTTTTTTTAATGAATAGTTGATCAATCCAGTTTCATAATAAAATTTATGAATAGATACGGCTATTTCTCCAGAGATATCATTAACTAATTTTGACATAACAGAAATTAGGACTTTTCTATTAAACGTATTTAATATTTCTATTTTTGTTTTGTTTATAAAAAGTTGTTGTTCTTCACTAATTTCATTTACATCGTCGCCAGCATACAAATAATTTATCAAATTTTCTTCATATATTTTTTGATATTTTATTTGTTCTTTTTCATTCTTACGCAAGTAAATTCGCAATATTTTTAAATACAAAATAAGTCCCAAAATAAGTATGAATAAAACAATACTAATAAGCCAAACAGCCTTAACAAGTGTTGGTAATTGCATAAAATATTCTAAAACACTTTGGGAATTATTCATATAATAAGTTAAATCATTTATTTAAATATTAGTTGTTAACTAAGTAACCTTTTAACTCTAATTACCAACTCATTAGGGCTAAATGGTTTGCCCATAAAATCGTTAGCGCCTAAACTAAAGGCTTTTAAAACCATTTCTTCTTGCCCTGCTGCTGAAAAAACAATAATAGGCACTTTCATTTCCAGCTTGTTTCTAACATGGCTAATTACTTCTAAACCGCTTATGTAAGGCATCATAATATCTGATAAAATTAATTCGGGTTGATGCTCTTCAATTAATTCAATTGCTTCTTTACCATTTGCAGCAATAAATAAGTCGTATCCTTCTTTCTGTAGTCTAAACTTCAACAATAATGAAAGTGTTGAGTTATCTTCAGCCAATACTATTTTTTTCTTGTTACTCATTTATTATTAATTTAAGTTCATTTTCTAGTTCAATTTTTACGTAACCTATAATTTCGACACACGAACTTGTTAATTTGTGAATGTCATCTAAATTTACTTTATGGCGAAATCTATTGGTTAAATCGTGTATGATAGGCTCTAATTTTGAAATTCCAAACATACTTATACTTGGTTTTATTTTATGAGTTGCCCCATGTAATAAGTCCCAATTTTTTTCTTCCAATCCTAAATCTAAAACAATTAAAAAATCATTTAAATCTTTTAAAAACTGTTCTATTAACAATTTTAATATGGCATTTTCATTAAAAGATTCTTCTTTTAAATATTTAAGGTCTGTATATTTTTCTTTGTTAGGTTGTTCATTTTTTTCTTCAACTATTTGCGGCTCGTTTTCAATTAAGTTGCTTTTAGATCCGCCGTATTTTACCAATATTGAGAATAAGTCACTAGTTTTAAATGGTTTAAAAATATAATCGCTCATACCAACATCAAATGCTCTTTGAATGTCTTTTTTTGATGTGTAAGCTGTCATTGCGATTATTGGAATTTTAGATTTATTTTTAGAAAGATCATTTTTAATAATTTCTGTGGCTTCATATCCGTCCATTACGGGCATTTGAATGTCCATTAAAATAATATTGTACATATTTTTTTGTACTTTTTTAACGCCTTCAATACCATTGTTTGCAATATCAACCTTACAGTTCCATCTTTCTAATCTTGTTTTGGCTAATATTTGATTTGTTTTATTGTCTTCAACCAATAAAATTTTCAATCCAAGTTTATTGTCTGTAGATATTCCGTTTTCAATTTCAGATAAGGAAATAGTTTTATGGTCTTTTTTAAATGGTAGATTTAAAGTAAAAACACTTCCTTCGCCAAACTTACTTTTAACAGTAATATCACCATTTAAAAGTTTTATTAATTTTTTTACAATTGTTAAGCCTAATCCAGTACCTCCATATATTCTTGAAGTATCGCTTTTTGCCTGGGTAAATGCGCCAAATACAGTATTTATTTTATTAGACATTATACCTATACCTGTATCTAATATTTCAAAACTAATTAGTGTATTATCTTTGGTTTCTTCAATGTATTTTATGGTAACGGTAACAGACCCTTCGTTTGTAAATTTGATTGCGTTCCCAATTAAATTTAGTAAAATTTGATTTAGTCTGGTTGGATCTCCAAAAACTTGTGTGGGTGTATTTGGGTCAATAATTAAATTTAATTCAATACTTTTTTCATCAGCTCTTATTTTCATTAATTTAATAATATCATAAATGTTTTTATGAAGATTAAATGAAATATTTTCGATTTCGAGCTTATTTGAATCTAATTTTGCAAGATCAAGCACATTGCTTATTAGTGAATTTAAGATTTCTCCAGAATTTTTCATGATTTCTAAATACTCTCTTTGTTCAGTACTTAGACCCGTTTCTAAAAGTAAGTCGGTAAAGCCAATAACCGCGTTTAATGGAGTTCTAATTTCATGGCTCATATTTGCTATAAACTCATCTTTAACTTTTAAAGATTTCTCAGCAGTTTCTTTAGCTTTTTTTAACTCTATTTGTTCGTTAATTCTATTTGTAATATCTGTACCAATTGAAATATAAGTATCATCTAAACCTTTAGAATATTGCCACTCAATCCATTTAAAATCTCCATTTTTTGTTTTGATTTTACTTTTTGAAATGTCTGTAAATTCTTTAGTATATAAAAATACATAATCAATTATCGCATTTTTAATTTTAAGCGCTTGGAAAGGATTATCATAAATAACTTTCCACCATTTATCTCCTAAAATTTCTTCAACAGTATATCCCAGCATTTTTTCAACAGCAGGCGAAGCAAAAAGAACATTTCCTTCTTTATTACTTACAATAATCATTAAATCTACACTTTTAATAATGGTTTCAGATTGGATTTTTATGATTTCTGTTTTTTTCCAATCAGAAATATCAACACCAATAGAAATAAATTTATTGTTGTCAGTTATAGAATCTCGCCATTCAATCCACCTGTAGCTTCCATCTTTACATTTTAATTTTCGTTCGTAAGGTTTAGTGCTTATGGTTGCGTTTCCTTTAAGTATATCAATAACATTTTTTTTGTAAAGTTGACCTTCTTCCTTTGAGAAAAATGCGTTTTCCCACCAAAGATTACCAATTAAGTTATCAATGCTATATCCTGAAATTTTCTCAGTTGCACTTGAAACGTAATTTACATCACCTGTTGTATCACAAGAAATTACAATTAGATTGATTTCATTTAATAGCAACTCTGAAAATTTTAATTTTTCTAGATCTTTATTTTTCACTAAGCGTAGCTTTTTATTTAAACTTAAAGTTATTCAACAAAAAAGAATATTGGAAATTATATTTGATTTTTTATTAGGGGTTTTAAGTTAATCCAAAGTAGGCATAAACGCTTAAAAATACAATGACAATTATCATTATTTTTTTTCTATGAATGTTTGTTAATTAATTGAGAAATAGCTTTAACCTTACGTTTGTTTTCTTTTTGCATTTAAAGTGTAGGCTTAAAATTAATTGTGTTATTATATTGAAAAATTATATAAAAGTTTATTCAATAGTTTTGTTAAAAATTTAAAATGAAATTAAATGAATATGCATCTTACTTTTGTAAGCTGTTTATTAAAAATGTATAATTTTACCAATTAGTTAGTTTAAGCTAAGCATTAAAATAAAAATAGTTTATTTCAATAAAAACTCTTTATAAAATTTAAAAAAATGAATTCATCAAATCCTCCAAAAAATTTCATCAAAACTTTACAAATTATTCACCTTGTATTATTGTTAGGCGTTTTAATATTTGCATCGTATGTTGCTTTTAGTGTAAAAGAACAAGTGTTTTTTTCGTATTCACAAGATAAAGCATTTTTATATTTGGCAATTTTAATCTCATTTATTGGTAATTTGTCAAGTAAGACTTTGTTTGGTAAATTGTTAAAGCAAATTCCTGTTGATGTTAATTTGAATGAAAAATTGGTTAAATACAGTACGGCTCATATTTTTAGAATTGCAATGTTAGAGTTTCCTGCATTAATGTGTTGTATTTTTGTTTTATACTCTAATAACAGTTTCTATTTTATTTTAGTTGGTATTTTGTCAGTTATAATGTTGGTACTTTTTCCAATAAAATATAAATTAAGCAAAGAATTGGAGCTTACAGATAAAGAAAAATCAATGCTAGAAAAGCTTTAATTAGTTTTTAAAATTTCGGATATTTGCAAACTAATTTTAAAAAATGGCACAAAAACCAAGCATACCAAAAGGAACACGTGATTTTTCACCTAGCGAAATAGCTAAAAGAAACTATATCTTTTCGACCATAAAACAAGTTTTTGAAACCTATGGTTTTCAGCCTATTGAAACACCAAGTTTTGAAAATTCGGATACCTTAATGGGGAAATATGGTGAAGAAGGTGATCGCTTGATTTTTAAAATATTAAATTCCGGCGACTATCTTTCAAAAGTTGATGAGACTTTGTTAAATTCAAAAGACAGCTTAAAAATTACGCCTTCAATTTCAGAAAAAGCTTTGCGTTATGACTTAACAGTGCCTTTTGCACGTTATGTAGTGCAACATCAAAATGAAATTGAGTTTCCATTTAAAAGATATCAAATGCAACCAGTTTGGCGTGCAGACAGACCTCAAAAGGGGCGTTTTAGAGAATTTTTTCAATGCGATGCTGATGTAGTTGGAAGCAAAGGTTTGTGGCAAGAAGTTGAATTTGTGCAATTGTATGATGCCGTTTTTAGTAAGTTAAAACTTACGGGTACAACAATTAAACTAAACAATCGTAAAATTTTGGCTGGTATTGCTGAAATTATTGGCGAAGCTGATAAATTGATAGATTTTACAGTTGCTTTGGATAAATTAGATAAAATTGGTGCTGAAGGAGTTACCAATGAAATGTTGTCAAAAGGTATTTCTGAAGCAGCAATTGAAAAAGTACAACCTTTGTTTAGTTTTAATGGAACTAACCAGGAGAAATTAAATCAATTACAAGGTTTATTGGCAAATTCTGAAGAAGGAACCAAAGGTGTTAACGATCTAAGATTTGTAATTAATGCTATTGAAAAAATTGGCTTAATGTCTGCTAATTTAGATATAGATGTTACTTTGGCTCGTGGTTTAAATTATTACACGGGTGCTATTTACGAGGTTTCAGCGCCAAAAGGTGTTAGCATGGGATCTATTGGTGGAGGTGGTAGATACGACGATTTAACTGGGATTTTTGGGTTAAAAG
The DNA here is from genome assembly GCF_004121075.1 of Lutibacter sp. HS1-25. Classification (GTDB taxonomy): domain Bacteria; phylum Bacteroidota; class Bacteroidia; order Flavobacteriales; family Flavobacteriaceae; genus Lutibacter. The sequence continues at coordinate 77,927 of NZ_RHLN01000002.1, read as the reverse complement.
ATGTAAGTGGTGTTGGTATCTCATTTGGTTTGGATCGTATTTATTTGGTGTTGGAAGAATTAAATTTATTTAATGAAGTTGCATTGCCAAGGCCTACAGTATTATTTATAAATTTTGGCGAAGCTGAGGCTTCATATTGTATGAAAGCTTTGTCTGAATTGCGTAAATTAAATATAAAATCTGAGCTGTATCCTGAAGCTGCTAAAATGAAAAAACAAATGAATTATGCCAATAAAAGAGAAATTCCTTTTGTTGTTTTGGTAGGTTCATCTGAAATAGAAAATAACAAGTTTACACTAAAAAATATGCAATCGGGTGATCAGCAAGAATGTAGTTTAAAAGAATTACTTAAAATCACGGCGAAACTTTAAAACAAAAGTGTAAATTTGCAGGCTAATTAGTAAAATGTTTGAAGTAAAAGATAACATGATAGATAAAATAGACGAATTGGGAGATGATCATATTGGTTCTTCGGCAAAAACGCCATTAAGAGCTGATGCATTTGATATTTCTGATCAAGAAAAAATAGCACGTATTCAAGAAAGTGTAAAAGATATTTTGAATACTTTGGGAATGGATTTAGATGATGATAGTTTAAAAGGTACGCCAAAAAGAGTGGCAAAATCTTTTGTAAACGAATTATTTGCAGGTTTAAACCCAGCGCATAAACCAAAATTATCAACTTTTGATAACAATTATAAGTATGGTGAAATGTTGGTAGAAAAAAATATTACGGTATATTCTACTTGCGAACATCATTTATTGCCAATTGTTGGGCGCGCTCATGTTGCGTATGTTTCAAATGGTAATGTAATTGGCTTATCAAAAATGAATCGTATTGTAGATTATTACGCCAAGCGTCCACAAGTACAAGAGCGTTTAACAATGCAGGTTGTGCAGGCTTTACAGGAAGCTTTAGGTACGCAAGATGTAGCTTGTGTTATAGATGCCAAACATTTATGTGTAAATTCTCGTGGAGTTAGAGATATTGAAAGTAGTACAGTTACTTCAGAATTTGGAGGTATATTTAAAGATGCTGCTACAAAACAAGAATTTTTAGATTATATTAAAATGGAAACAGATTTCGAGAAATTGTAATCATCCTAAAAGTATTATAAAGTAAAAAGTTCAGCCAGTTTTAATTAAAATTGGCTGAACTTTTTTAGTTTAAAACCATAGTTGTCTTAGTTTGGTATTTCAACTTTTGAAATCTTAAATTTAAACACTTAACTATTCATATTTTTTTTAAGATTTGCCATTTGAAGTAGTACAAAACCACCAATAAAAAATAATGACATAAACAACATACTATTTCGCATACTGCCCGTAATTTGATCTATTAATCCGTATGATAAAGAGCCAATAACAATAGCCAGTTTTTCAGTAATATCATAAAAGCTAAAATAAGATGCAGTATCAATGGTTTTTACAGGTATTAATTTTGAATACGTAGATCTAGAAATAGATTGAATACCGCCCATTACAAATCCTAAAAATGCAGCCAAGGCATAAAAAGTTACTTTGTCTTTTAAAAAATAGCCAGTAATACAAATAAGTATCCAAATAAGTAGGGTAGTGCTAATTGCAAATCCATTGCCTTTTAAATTGGATAAAAAAGCAAAGAAATAAGCACCCAAAATTGCGATTATTTGAATAATTAGAACAACAATAATCATTTCATCAGCCTCCATTCCAATTTCCTTATCAGCAAATAGTGGTGCCAATAATAAAACTGTTTGAACACCCATGCTAAAAAGAAAAAACGAAGTTAAAAAACGGTTCATAACCAACTTGTCTTTTACGGTTTTAAAAACTTTTTTCAGTTCTTTAATACCGTTTCCTAAAATATCTTTGGTTATTTTTTTGCGTTCTCCGCGATCTTTTAAATAATAAAATGAAATTTGCGCAAATCCTACCCACCAAATTCCGACTAAAATAAATCCAAATCTTGTTGCAGAACCTCCGCTTTCAAAACCAAATAAGTCATATTTTTCGTATAAAACCAGGTTAAAAATTAATAAAATTACACTTCCAATATAACCCATTGAAAATCCTTTAGCACTCACTTTATCCATAAAATCATTGGAAGCAACTTCGGGTAAAAAACTATTGTAAAAAACCAAAGATCCTGCATAACCAATACTTGCCATTACAGAACAAGCAATGCCATATTCAACATTTTCACCAGTAAAAAAATATAGACCTATACATGATAAAGATCCCAAATAGGTAAAAAATTGCATAAACCGTTTTTTCAATCCGCTATAATCTGCAATTCCAGATAAAACAGGTGATATAAAAACAATAATTAAAAATGAAAATGAGATTGCATAAGAGTAAAGCACCGAATTTTTAATAGTGAAATTAAAGAAAGGAATCATCTCACCTCCGTAAGCGGCTTTTGTTGTGGATAAATAGTAAATAGGAAAAATTGCAGTAGTTACTATAAGGTTGTAAACAGAGTTAGCCCAATCAAAAGAAGCCCAGGCATTTATAAGTTTTTTATTGTTTTTTTCTAGCATAGTTTTATTTGTATGTATCTATTTTAAATTTGTTTCAAGATACTTAAAAATATGTTAGTTAGATTTTATGGCAATTTTTTATTACAATTATTATTTTAACCTAGTTTAAAAGTAAAAACCCAAAACCATTTATGATGATTTTGGGTTTATTAATTAGGTATTGCATAAATGTTATGCTTTTATTTTTTGAAATAAAATATTGTTTTCTAAATGAATGTGTTGGTATAAATCGTTTATAAATTCATCTAACATATGGTACAATGCCTTGTAAGTATTACAAGCCCATTCTGGAGGTGTAAAATTGTTACTTATTAATTGTATGCGTTTTACAATTGTACCTGCATGGTCGTGTTCATCTTCTAATATTTTTATAACCTCTTCATCATAAACAAAACTTGGATCTGCAATTTTTGCTTTTATTGCTGGAAATAAAATATTTTCTTCTTTGTCTAAATGACTTATCAATTCATTAGAAAGTTCTGTAAACAGATTGTCGATTTCAATATTTTCGGGTGCGTGTTCTCCATGAACTCTTGCTACTTTACTCGAAAATTCATTGATAATAGTTAAATGTTCTTTTACATAAGTATGATGTACATTTACAATGTAATCAACTAAAAAATCGGCGCTCCAATCTTTAAAATTTAAATTTGGTACTGAACTTTGTGTTGTGTTATTTTGTAAATCTTTGATTACTTCAGCAGCATCAATGCCAGCTTTTTCACAAGCTTTTGCTACAGTTGTTCCACCACCACAACAAAAATCTAAATTGTATTTTTTAAAAATGGCTGCATTGCTAATATCGTCGCTTACAATTTCAGCAATTGTTTTATCTTTAATTTCTAACATTTTGTATTATTTTAGAATACAAAGATATAAAAAAAAATAATAAAAGATAACTTTGTCTTTTATTATTTTATCCAAAAACAGTCAATATAATCGGTAAGTATATGATAGAGTAGTGCAATTGCTACAATTCGTGTTTTTTTTGGAAGCAATAATGCTACATAAATTGCGATGGCATAATAAGTATGTAATGGGTGAAAGTTAATACTGCAACGATTTGCATCAAATAAAGGAGTTGCCAAAATATGATCAACATCAATTAACATTGTTAAGATAAAAATAAGCCAAACTTTTTTCCAATTTTCTTTAAAAAACAAATACGCTATAGCTCCAGGAACCAAAAAATGCATTCCGTAATGAACTATAAATCGTACAGTTTCCATTTTTAAAATTGTATTTTTTGACTTTCTAAGTAATTCAATGCATTTGGACCTTCCATAAATAGCAAATCTAACATACTAAGGTTAGGGATAAATCCATGGTTTTCTTCAAAAATCTGATAGTATTTGTCTAGTTGAAAAATATTTTCACCTTTGGCAATGGCTAATTTGCGTAGATCTAAAATTGTTGGTTCTGTATGGTATTCAATAGTTTTTGTCGAAGGAATTTCAAGTTGCAAAGCATCCATTAAAAACGCGTGACACTTTAAATTTAAATCTAACAAAAAGGTAGTTTGTTTTTCAAAAATGGGTAATAAATCATCTATATAAAATTCAAAAAAAGGTGAAGAATTATAAGCTGTAATTAGTGTGCGTAGGTGAAGTTGTTGCCAACCATCTTTATAATCAATCTTAATATCTTTTGTTTTTTGTTTTTCTTTTTTGTTGTGTTGAACAGGCACAATTAATGTGTGTTTTCCAAAAGAAGTATAAATATAACAGCGATTTCTATAAGTTTGTTTTTGAAAATTGTCTTCGACTTCAAAAATTATTTCTGAAGATTTAGCAATGCCAACATACTGAATAATTGGAGGGAAATAAGTTGGTTGAAATAATGTCATAATTAAAATTTAAAACAGTTTCAAAATGAAAGTATTTTCAAAATGAAACTGTTTTAATAAATAGTTTTATTCGCCTTTTTTACGTTTTCGGTAAATGCTAAATCCGTACCAAAGTATCATTGCACCAAGAAAGTAGTACAAATACGATACTGGTTTTCCACTGCCGTGAACAGTTGTAAAAATACGATCCCATCTAATTTTATTTGCAATGCCTTCACCATTTGTATCCCAGCTAAACCAAATAAATACAGGTTTTCCAACAACATGGTCAAAAGGTACATATCCCCAATAACGAGCATCTTCAGAGTTGTGACGATTGTCACCCATCATCCAATAGTAATTTTGTTGAAAAGTATAAGAATCTGCTAATTTTCCGTTGATATAAATTTCATCGCCATTAACAGTTAAATCGTTTTTTTCATATTCTTCAATAATTCTTTTATAAAAAGGCAATGATTTTGAATTTAAAGCAACAGTTTTACCTGCTTCAGGAATATAAATTGGACCAAAATTATCTACAGACCACGGATATTGTGGGTCGTGAGGGAAAATTGAAGCATCATAATCGCCTCCAGGTGTTAATTGTTTTGTAACACTTTTTACAACAGGATTGTTTCTTAATTTTGCTGCACTTTCATCGGTTAAATTAAGTATGTAATAATCTGCTTGGTAACTGCCCTCAGTAATTTCAAGTCTTTTTAATAAAGTAGGGCTTAATTGTTGTCCTTCTGCAGTAACAACTTTATGAATGTATTGCGTTTTTGTTCTATCTGGTAAAACGGTTTGTTTTCCGTTGATAAAAATATAGCCATCTTTAATTTCTAAAGAATCACCTGCAATTCCAACACAACGTTTTACGTAATTAGATTTTTTGTCTATTGGCTTGTCTATATGAATTTTAGAACGGTCTCTAAAAAAGCGAACCGTATCAACAGGCCAGTTAAATACAACTATTTCATTGCGTTTAATATCTTGAAATCCAGGGATTCTAAAATAAGGAAGTTGAGGTTTGCTTAAATATGATTTTGTACCAACAAAAGGCAAAGAATCATGAACCATAGGTGCAGCAATAGTTGTCATAGGTGCTCTGGCTCCGTAATGAAATTTACTTACAAATAAGAAATCACCAATTAACAACGATTTTTCTAAAGAAGAAGTAGGAATGGTATATGGTTGCATTACATAAGTGTGCACAATTGTAGCTGCAATAATGGCAAATGCAATGGAGCTAACCCATTCACCCAACTCAGTTCTTGGTTTTAAACTTCGATCTTCAATATAAGTAACGTTGGCTACATAGTTTAAATAGTAATTGTAAAATCCTAAAGTTACCACAGCTAAAACAGTATCAAGTCTAGAGTTTTTTCCAAAACTTCTGGCTGTTTCTATCCAAATTACAGGAAACATCAGTAGGTTTATTACAGGGATAAATAATAAAATAACCCACCAAGTTGGTCTGTTAATTATTTTCATCAATACAATTGCATTGTAAATTGGTACAATTGCTTCCCAAGGTTTTCTACCTGCTTTTAGGTATAATTTCCACGTTCCAGCAAAATGAACTAGCTGTACAACAAGAAAAAAGATAAATAATTCTACTACTGACATAATTTTTTTTTAATATTATTTTAAGCCTAAAACGTCTCTCATTGTAAAAATACCGTGTTTTCCAACCAACCATTCGGCCGCTGTTACAGCACCTAAGGCAAATCCACTTCTGTTGTGTGCGGTATGTTTAATTTCAATGGTGTCAACTTCTGAAATGTATTCAACAGTATGTGTTCCAGGAACATCAGGAATACGTTTAGCAATTATTGGTATCTCTGAATTGTTATTTGTTACATCTAAAGCCCAACCTTTTTTATTGCTGTTTTCAATAATTCCTTCGGCTAAAGTAATGGCAGTACCACTTGGTGCGTCTAATTTTTGTGTATGATGAATTTCTTCCATTGAAATTTCATACTGACTTAAATTACGCATCATTTTTGCCAAATATTCATTCAATTCAAAAAAGATATTTACACCCAAACTAAAGTTTGAAGCATAAATAAAACCACCATTATTTTGTTTACACAAATCTGTAGCTTCTGAAAATTTATCTAACCAACCTGTTGTTCCACTTACTACGGGTACATTGTTTTTTAAGCAATTTGAAATATTGTTAAAAGCTACTGAAGGGATACTAAAATCTATGGCAACATCGGCTAAAGTAATGTCGTAACTCTCTGTGTTTTCATCAACTCTTAATACAATTTCATGCCCTTTTTGTAAAGCAATTTGTTCAATTGTTTTACCCATTTTACCGTATCCTAATAACGCTATTTTCATGTTTAAAATTTAAATTTAAATGAGGCTCCTGCAACTGTTTTGTTGGTAACCTCGTTTTTTATTAATTCGGGTCTAAATGATAAGTTATCGTCTATATTGTGCATTAATAAATGTGCGTTTACACTTGCCTCAATAATTTGTAAAACGTACATACCTATGGTAATTAAAATTGACAAATCTCGGTCACTTTTATAGGATTCTTGTGCGTTTTCTAGTGTAGACGACGATAAAAATGGATTTCCATTCAATCCATCATAATCATCAGGTTTTCCATTAAGTCTTAATTTGTATGCAGTGTAGTACTTGTCGTAATTTTGGTTGTTCCAAACAACAAAATAAACACCAGTTCCTAAGGCAGCATATACAATTGGAATTTTCCAATATTTTCTGTTATATGCTTGTCCTAATCCAGGTAAAACAGCAGAATAAAAGGATGCTTTAGCTGGTGAAAGTGGATTAAACTCTCGAGCTATTTTTACTTTTGCAATGGTGTCTTTTACTTTTATTTTTAAATTGTCTTGAGAAAAGCAATTGAAAATAGCTAAAGTAGTTGCAATAAAAAATAGATATAGTTGTTTTTTTAACACTATTTCAATAATTTTTTTAGACGGTTAAAATCTTCTTCAGAATGAAAAGGAATGATAATTTTTCCCTTGTCGTTACCCGATAATTTTACGTCAATTTTATGTCCAAAATACTCACTAAACGATTTGATACCAGTATTTACAAATTCAGGTACTTTTACTTCTTTAATAGTTTTTTTCTCTTTAACAACGGTTCCTTCTTTTAAGTTTTTAACCAATTCTTCGGTTTGACGAACAGATAATTTTTGTTCAATTATTTGTTCGTAAACAGCTAACTGGTCTTCAGGATTTTCAACATTAATAATTGCTCTACCGTGTCCCATAGACAAAAATCCATCTCTCATACCAGTTTGTACAATTGGATCTAATTTTAATAAACGCAAATAGTTGGTTATTGTTGAGCGTTTTTTACCAACACGCTTACTCATTTCTTCTTGCGTTAAATCAATTTCATCAATCAAACGTTGGTAAGTTAGCGCTACTTCAATAGGGTCTAAATCTTTACGTTGAATGTTTTCAACCAATGCCATTTCAAGCATTTCTTGGTCGTTGGCAATTCTAATATATGCAGGAATTGTAGTGTTTCCAATTAATTTTGAAGCTCTAAATCTTCGTTCTCCAGAAACCAACTGAAATCTATTTCCTTCTAATTTACGTACGGTAATTGGTTGAATTACACCTAACTCTTGAATAGAACTAGCCAATTCTCTAAGTGCTTCTTCGTTAAAGTAAGTTCTTGGTTGATAGGGGTTTACCTCAATAAAATCCAGTTCAATTTCAAGAATATTTCCAACAACTTTATCGGCGTTTTTATCGCTTGCTGAAGTTATGTCAGATTTAGTTTCACTTAATAAGGCAGATAATCCTCTTCCTAAAGCTTGTTTTTTAATTGCCTTTGCCATTACTATTTTGTTTTAATATTTCGTTTGCTAAATTAATATAATTAACAGCACCTTTACTAGTTGCATCGTAGGCAATAATGCTTTCGCCATAACTTGGAGCCTCGCTTAAACGTACATTTCGTTGAATAATGGTTTTAAATACCATATCTTGAAAATGTTTAGATACCTCTTCAACAACTTGGTTTGAAAGACGTAAACGAGAGTCGTACATGGTTAGTAACAAACCTTCAATATCTAAATCTGGATTGTGAATTTTTTGAATACTTTTAATAGTATTTAACAATTTACCCAAACCTTCCAAAGCAAAATATTCGCATTGAATAGGAATAATAACTGAGTCTGCAGCAACTAGTGCATTTAAAGTTATTAAGCCTAAAGAAGGGGCGCAATCAATTAAAATATAATCGTAATCATCTTTAATTTCTTGCAATATTTCTTTAAGCATAAATTCTCTATTGTTTTTGTCAACCAATTCAATTTCAATGGCTACCAAATCAATATGCGCAGGAATAATATCTACATTTGGAGACGTAGTTGCAACAATAGCTTCTTTTGCTGTTGCAGCATGTTCTAATAATTGATAGGTTCCAATTTCAACTTCATCAACAATTATACCCAACCCAGAACTTGCATTTGCTTGTGGATCGGCATCAATTAATAATACTTTTTTTTCCAAAACACCTAAGGCTGCAGCTAGATTTACTGTGGTTGTAGTTTTACCAACTCCTCCTTTTTGATTGGCGATTGCAATAATTTTTCCCATAAAATTCTATCGAATTATTTTAAGCTGTAAAAATACAATTATTTATGGTTTTTAAAAGGGAATTATGTTAACAAAGATATAAAAGAAAAGCTGCCTTAATTTTGAGTGTTTTAGGCAGCTTTTTAGTGATTTTTTTATTTTTTTACTGGAATATTTTCTAAAATTTCTAATAAAAATTTCCAAAACTTTTGCGATGATTTAATATTTGCTCTTTCATCTGGAGAATGAGCTCCTTTTATGGTTGGTCCAAATGAAATCATGTCCATTTCAGGATAATTAGTTCCTAAAATTCCACATTCTAAACCAGCGTGACAAGCTACAATATTTGCTTTGTTTTCAAAAAGTTTTTCGTAAGAGTTACTTAAAACTTTTAAAATAGGAGAGTCTATATTTGGTTTCCATCCAGGATATGAACCTCCCTTTGTTACGCTATAACCTGCTAATTCAAAAGTGGCGGTTAATGAATTTGCCAAATCCATTTTACCCGATTCTACGGATGAGCGTGTTAAACACTTAATCTCAATCAATTCATTATTTACAATTACTCTGGCTAAATTATTAGAAGTTTCAACCAATCCTTTCATGTCATTACTCATTCTATAAACACCATTATGAGTCGAGTAAATAACTTTTAATAAATTTGTTTGACTAATAGTTGTCATTACTTTTTCTGGGTTTTTACACTCAGTAATCGTAATTTCTACATTAGGATCTACAGTTTTTAATTCGGCTTTAATATCTTTAATAATATTTTTAGCTTTCTTTAAAAATGCAGATTTGGTTGAATTGTACACTGATATAATTGCGAAACTTTCTCGTGGAATAGCATTTCTAAGGCTGCCACCATTTATTTCTGAAATGCGCAAAAATGCCTGATTTTCATATAAAAAACGATTCATAATTTTGTTGGCATTTCCTAAGCCTTTATGAATGTCCATACCAGAATGCCCGCCATTTAAACCAGTTACAGCAATTGTATAACCAGTGCTGTTTGTTGGTGTATTTACTTCATTAAATGAGTTTTTAGCAGTAATATCAATACCTCCGGCACAACCTATGTCAATCTCATCATCATCTTCAGTATCTAAATTTAATAAAATTTCGCCGTTTAAATAACCAGCTTGTAGTCCCATAGCACCTGTCATACCAGTTTCTTCATCAATGGTAAATAGCGCTTCAATAGCAGGGTGTTTAATGTCTTTAGCTTCTAAAATACTCATAATTGCAGCAACTCCCAAACCGTTGTCTGCACCAAGTGTAGTTCCTTTAGCTTTTACCCATTCACCATCAATTTTCATTTCAATACCTTGCGTATCAAAATCAAAAACAGTATCTGAATTTTTTTGATGAACCATGTCTAAATGCGATTGCAATACAATGGTTTTTCGGTTTTCCATACCTTTAAAGGCAGGTTTTTTTATAATAACATTTCCAACGGAGTCAACAATGGTTTCAAGGTTTAACTTTTTTCCAAAGTCAACCATAAACTGTATTACTTTTTCTTCCTTTTTTGAGCCTCTTGGAACAGCATTTAAATCAGCAAAATTATTCCAAAGAGCTGTTGGTTCAAGTGCACGAATTTCTTTATTCATATTTTAATTCTTTAAAATTATTATGATATTTCTATCACAGTTTCATTAAGGGGTTTTCTAACTTTCTTCATGGTGCTCATTAAATCATCGCTTGCTCTAAACCCAACAGGTAGTAACAAAACAGAAGTTAAGTTTTGGGCAGTTAAATTTAATAATTCATCAATTTTAGCAGGCACAAAGCCTTCTAGTGGGCAACAGTCTATTTTTTCTAAAGCACAAACGGTCATTAAATTTCCCAATGCAATATACGCTTGGTGTTTGGCAGATAATTGTTTATCTTCAATGGTTTTGTTGTTATACATAGCTAACAATTGCGCTCTAAAATTTGCAATTGTAGATTCATCTACACCTCTAACTTCTTTTTCAAAATCAAAATAGTTGTTAATGTCTTTGGAAGTGGTGTCGTTTTCAATACATAAAACCAAAAGATGAGAAGCACTAGCAACCTGACCTTGAAAATAGCAATGTTCAACAAATTTTTCTTGTAATTCTTTATTTTGAATTACAATCATTTTTATGGGCTGTAAACCAAATGAGGTTGCGGTTAAATTAAAAGCTTTTTTTAAAGTTTCAATTTGTAGATTTGATAATGTTTTAGACGGGTCAAACTTTTTTGTAGCATATCTCCATTCTAAGCAATTAATTATGTTCATTTATTTTGATAATTTAAGCCTACAAATTTAGGCTAAATATGATAAAATTTGAGTAAAATTATGGTACTATTTTCGTAAGTTAAAGTAATTTTCTACCTTTATTTTGTTATTTAAATGCTATGAAAGAAAATTTACTTCATTTTATATGGAAACTTCAATTGTTTTCATCTAACAAATTACAATGTACAAAAAATAAAAGTATTTATATAATTGCTGCGGGTTTACACAATTTAAATTCTGGTCCAGATTTTTTAAATGCCAAAATTGAAATTGATGGACAACTTTGGGCAGGAAATGTAGAAATTCATATAAATTCTTCCGATTGGTATGCGCACAATCACGAAATGGATGAAAATTATGATTCTGTAATTTTACACGTTGTTTGGGAGCATGATGTAGCTGTTTTTAATAAATCAAATATGGCTTTGCCTACTTTAGAGTTAAAAAATATTATTTCAAAAAAGGTTTTAGAAAATTACAACGATTTGTTTAATAAAAATAAAAAATGGTTGTTTTGTGAATCGTCCATTTCTAGTATTGATAATTTTAAGCTTTCTCATTGGTATGAGCGTTTGTATTTTGAACGTTTAGAACAAAAATCGGAACGAATTAATCAACTTTTAGAAATTACAAAAAATAATTGGGAGGCTGTATTGTTTATATTGTTGGCTAAAAATTTTGGATTAAAAATTAATGGTGAAGCTTTTAATGATATTGCATCTTCTTTTGATTTTTCAATTGTTAGAAAACTGGCTAATGATCCAGCACAGTTAGAGGCTTTGTTATTTGGACAAGCAAGTTTGTTGCAAGAAAATGTGGAATCGGAGTATTTTAAAAAGTTGAAATACAATTACGAATATTTACAAGTAAAATTTCAATTAAAACCAATTGCAAAGGGACAAATACAATTTTTTAGACTGCGACCGCCAAATTTCCCAACAATTAGGTTGTCTCAATTGGCGTTATTATACCATTTACAACAAAATTTATTTTCGAAAATAATTGAAGTTAAAGCTATTGACGATTTTTACAGTTTGTTCAATGTTTCAACTTCTACATTTTGGGAAACGCATTACACTTTTGGGAAGGAATCTAAAAAAAGTATCAAAAAATTATCTAAATCTTTTGTTGATTTGCTATTGATAAATACCATACTTCCAATAAAATTTATGTATTTAAAAAAAATGGGTGAAACAGATTTTAGCGATTTACTAACCGTTTTAGAACATATTAAACCCGAAAAAAATACGATTATTTCTAATTTTAATGAGTTAAAAATTAAATCAAAAAGTGCTTTTGAAACGCAGGCTTTATTGCAATTAAAAAATGAATATTGTAACAATCAACTTTGTTTAGAATGTGAAATAGGTAAGGAGTTGCTAGAAAGATAGGGTTTACTTTTGAAGTAGGAAGTCTGTTGACTTAAGTTGAAGTGATACTTATCAATAGTGAATAATGAATAATGAATAATGAAAAATTAATGATTAATGATTAAAAGAGAGTAAGAAAAGCACCGTCATCTCGCACTTGATGCGAGATCTTTTTAATTGAAGTTTTGTGCTAATTTTAACCCACGTGTCATTTGGCTCTATCACTAATGAAAAATGAATAATTAAAAGAGAATAACAAAAACTACGTCATCTCGCACTTGATGCGAGATCTGTTCCTTAGTGTTCTAAATCAATTTTCAGTATAGCTAACAAAAGTCCAATCTTAAGAGCTGAATTGAGCATTGTTGAAGTGAAAACCAAAACTAACCTTTTGGATACCAATCGCTTAATCTAACTTCAATATTTTTGTTTTGATCGTTTACCATTTTTTTAAATGCTTCAATATTGCTAAATCCATCGCTTCCTCGGTAATGGTATGGATAAACAATTTTTGGTTGAAATGCTAAAACAGCACTTGCAGCTTGTTCAATTGTCATTGTATAAGGTAAATTCATACAAACAAAAGCAACATCAATATTTTGTAAATTTCGCATTTCTATAATATCTTCTGTATCGCCCGAAATGTAAATTTTGGCATTGTCTATGGTTAAAATGTATCCATTTCCTCGTCCTTTCGGATGCTTTTTACTTGGTGGGTTTTCGGGTAAATTATACATTGGCAGCGCTTCTATAAAAATATCAAATCTATGCACACCCTGACCGTTATTTAAAACTGTAATTTTCGATTTGTATTTTTCAGAAATTTGATCATAAACAGCCTGTGGTGTAATAAAAATAGTTTTTGAAGTGTCTATAGAATCTAAGGTAGTTTCATCTAAATGATCACGGTGAATGTCTGTTATTAAAATAATATCTGGTGATTTGATGTTTTCATAATTTTTTTCACCTCCGTATGGGTCTATATAAATAGTCGTATTTTGGTATGTTAAAACCAAACTTCCATGTAAAATTGGTTGAATTTGAACACTTCCATTTTTTGTATTTAAAACACTAACATTTTGAGAAAGCATTAAAAATTTGAATGAAAATAAAAATAATAAAGTGAAAATTGCTTTCATAAAAAGATGTAATTTTTCACTAAAATAGATTTTTTTTTAAAAACTTAAGTTTGAAATTAAAATTAGTTATTATAAAAATCTTTTACCCAAGCAACTATTTGATTTTCAGAAATGCTGTCTGAATTAAAAACACCTAACAATTTATCGGCTATTTGTTTGTTGTTTTGAATCTCTGTTTGAAATTGAATTTTCATAGTTGAAGGTCCAAAAAGTACTACCGAGTTGCAATTGGAAATTTCTTTTAATAAATTTTTAAAATACAAATTGGTTTGCTCTTTTTGCCGATTCTCTTTGTTTTTTTCATAAGTAATGTATTGCCCGCCAAACCTTCCGTATTTTTTGCTTTCGCCAGGAATTCTTTCTCTAAAATCAATGTTAGATTCAATTTTTTTTATTGAAGGTTCTTTTGATGAAAGTTTTACGATTATCGCTTGATTTGAGTCTATCCAAATTCCAATATTTTTTTTCATAATTGAAGATTTTAATGATTTTACAATTGAGGTAAAAGTTTGGTCTTGAACTGCTTATTAAAGTTACAAAAAAAAACGACTGATTTTTAGTTAATTAAAAAAAGGTTGTAACAATTTTGTTACAACCTTTTTTTAAAGAATTTTTAAATTGTTTTTTAAAAACAATATTTGTTTTCGCTAATAACTTTTTGTGCAATAAAATTTCTTAAAATTATTGGATTTGGATTGTTTACATATTTTGTAAAACGTTTTAATCCCATAAGTAACATACGTTGTTCATCTCCTTCTGAGAAGTATAAAATAGCTTCTTTACCCATATTTGCAGATTTTTCTACAGCATTGTATAAGTTTAATTTAGCCATTGCAATTTGATATTCAGCTTCTTTTTCTGAAGTTAATTTCGCTAATTTTTCAGCTTTTAAGATGGCAGATTCAGCCATGTAAATCTCAATTAAAATTTCAGCGGAAGCCAATACCAATTGTTGATGATTTTCTAAATCCATTCCGTAATTTTCAACAGCTTTACCAGTAATCATTAAAAATAACTTTTTCAATTTGTCAATCATTGCCTTTTCTTCCGAAAGTACTTCTGAAAAATCAGGTATATCAAATGATGGTATTCCCATTAAACTTTTACCAACTTCCATAGCAGGAGTAATTAAATCCATTTCTCCTTTCATGGCTTTTTTAAGTAACATTCCAACAGTTAATAATCTGTTTATTTCATTGGTTCCTTCGTAAATTCTTGTGATACGGGCATCTCTCCAGGCACTTTCCATAGGAGTATCTTTTGAAAATCCCATACCTCCAAATATTTGTATACCTTCATCTGAAACAAATTGAGAAACTTCAGAACCATAAACTTTTAAAATGGCACACTCAATTGCATATTCTTGAAATGCGGCCAATTCAGCTTCTTGATGTGGTTTTCCTTCGGCTAATAAAGCATCAATCATATTTTGTATGTCTTTTGCTGCTCTGTAAACACCTGCATCAATGGTAAATGATTTTGTACTCATTTCGCCTAATTTTTTTTGAATAGCACCAAAACTAGCAATAGCAGTGTTAAATTGTTTACGTTCATTGGCATATTTAACCGATTGCGTAACAATTCTTCTGCTGGCATCTAAACAAGCGGCTCCCAATTTTATACGACCAACATTTAATGAGTTCATGGCAATTTTAAAACCTTGACCACGTGTTGATAACATATTCTCAACCGGAATTACTGTATCATTAAAAAATACTTGTCGTGTTGATGATGCGTGAATACCAAGTTTTTTTTCTTCTTCGCCAAGTGTAACACCATTTGGATTGTTTTTGTCGAATTCCATAATAAAAGCAGTAATATTTTTATCATTTTCAATACGTGCAAAAACAATAAAAATTTCAGCAAAACCAGCATTTGAAATCCACATTTTTTGACCGTTAATTTTGTAAGATTTCCCATCGTCACTTAAAGTTGCAGTGGTTTTTCCAGAATTGGCATCGCTACCAGCACCAGGTTCGGTTAAACAATAAGCACCAAATTTTTGGCCAGCAGTTAATATTGGCAAATATTTTTGTTTTTGATCTTCAGTACCGTATAAAAATATTGGCATAGTTCCAATACCTGTATGTGCGCCATAAGCTGTACCAACAGAGCCTGTTGCTGATGAAATATAATCTGTAACCAAAATTGTTGAAACAAATCCCATACCAATGCCGCCATATTGTTCAGGAATAGAAACGCCCAAAAAGCCCATGTCACCAGCTTTACGCATTACTTCTTCAGTTAGGGCATAATCTTTATTTTCAAAACGTTCTTTATTTGGCCAAATTTCACGATCTACAAAATCAACGACCGCTTCTTTCATCATTTTTTGTTCTTCAGTAAAATCTTCGGAAATAAAAATATGATCCGATTTAATTTCTTTGATTAGGAATTCTCCTCCTTTAATTGTTGCCATTTTTAGTCTCCTTTTATTCCCGAATTGGGAAAATTTCTACAGGAGAAAAGTAGTTTTTTTAGTTAGACTTTTATTTAATTCCCTCCCTTTGGGAGGGTTAGGGTGGGATTATTTCAACAACTCATAAACACCAGCCGCGCCTTGTCCCGTTCCAACACACATGGTTACAATACCATATTTGTTTTTGCGTCTGCGCATTTCATTTAATAACTGAACCGATAATTTAGCACCTGTACAACCAAGTGGATGCCCTAAGGCAATTGCGCCACCATTAACATTTACAATTTCTAGGTTGATATTTAACTCGCGTATAACTGCCAGTGATTGCGATGCAAAAGCTTCGTTTAATTCAATTAAGTCAATATCGTTTAAATTTAAATTGGCTTGTTTTAATGCCTTAGGAATGGCTTTTACAGGACCAATCCCCATAATACGAGGCTCAACACCCACTGCAGCAAAAGAAACCAAACGCGCAATAGGTTCAATATTTAATTCCTTTACCATTTCTTCGCTCATGACCAATAAAAAGGCTGCGCCATCACTCATTTGAGATGAGTTTCCAGCAGTTACACTTCCGTCTGCAGCAAAAACAGGTCTTAATTTTGCCAATGCTTCTAATGAAGTTCCTTTTCTTGGGCCTTCATCAACAGAAACAGTATAATTTTTAGTTTGTTTTTTACCGTTTTCATCTAAAAAAATATTTTCAATAGTAATTGGAACAATATCCTTTTCAAATTTATTTTGGGCTTGTGCTTCCAATGCTTTCATATGAGATTTAAAAGAAAATTCGTCTTGATCTTCTCTAGAAACATTGAATTGTTTTGCAACTGCTTCGGCTGTTAAACCCATTCCCCAATAATAATCTTCGTGTCCTTCTTTGGCCGATTTATAATTTGGAACAGGGCGGTAACCACCCATAGGAATATAACTCATACTTTCAACCCCACCTGCAATAATGCAATCTGCCATTCCGCTTTGTATTTTAGCCGCTGCAATGGCAACTGTTTCCAATCCTGAAGCACAATATCTATTGACTGTCATTCCTGGAACATCCTCAATTTTTAATCCCATTAATGAAACTAATCGCCCCATATTTAAGCCTTGTTCAGCTTCAGGCATTGCGTTTCCAACAATAACATCGTCTATACGTTTTTTGTCTAATTGTGGAAAATCTTTTAATAAATATTCAATAGTTTCAGCAGCCAGTTCATCAGGTCTTTTAAACCTAAAAACCCCTTTTGGCGCTTTGCCAACTGCTGTTCTGTATCCTTGTACTATATATGCTGTTTTCATCTTTCCTATCCCTAACCCTTTCCTAAGGAAAGGGAATTTTATGGGTTATTTTTTTAGTAGTTATACATTATATCCTTATTAACTCCTTCCCTTCGGGAAGGCTGGGATGGGAAACTTAGTTACGTAACGGTTTCCCTGTTTTTAACATATGTTCAATACGTTCCAGTGTTTTTCGCTCAGTCATTAAACTCATAAAAGCTTCGCGTTCTAGGTCTAGTAAATATTGTTCAGATACATAAGTTGGTTCGGATAAATCGCCACCAGACATAACGTACCCTAATTTATTCGCTATTTTTTTATCGTGTTCAGATGCATAATGACCTTTTTGTAAACTATCTGTTCCCACTAAAAACATTCCCAAAGCTTGCTGACCGTAAACCAATACCTTTTTAGGTGTTGGTTGGGTATAACCATCTTCCAACATTTGAATTGCATGGCGTTTTGCTGTGGCAATTTGTCGGTCTTTATTAACAACTACAATGTCTTTATGTTCTTTAAAAAATCCTAAATCATAAGCCTCATGTGCCGAAGTTGCTACTTTTGCCATAGCTACGTTTATAAAATAATCACGTAGTTTATTCAATTTAACATCATCTTTTAACAATCCTTCAGAAGCTCTTAAAGCCATTTCTTTTGAACCAGCGCCACCTGGAATAATTCCAACCCCAAATTCAACCAAACCAATATAAGTTTCGGCAGCCGCAATAACTTTGTCAGCGTGCATACTCATTTCACAAGCACCACCAAAAGTATATCCGTGTGGGGCAATAATAGTAGGGCAAGATGAGTAACGCAGGCGCATTACGGTGTCTTGAAAATATTTTACAGAGAAATTTAATTCGTCATATTCTTGTTCAACAGCCATCATAAAAGCCATGGCTAAGTTGGCACCAACAGAGAAGTTTGGACCTTGATTTCCTAAAATTACGGCATCATATTCGGTTTCGGCTAAATCAATACCTTTGTTAATAGCTTGTAAAACTTCGCCACCCAAAGTGTTCATTTTAGATTGAAATTCTACATTTAACACACCATTTCCTAAATGTTGAATAGAAGCACCTGCATTTGACCAAATGGTTTTGGCTTCTCTTATATTGTCTAAAATAATAAAACTATCCTGACCAGGAATTTTTTCTTGTTTTTTTGAAGGAATTGCATAATAATATTTAGCACCTTCTTTAACAGTGTAAAACGATTTATTTCCTGCAGCCAACATTTCAGTTACCCAATTGGCAACAGGAATGTTTTCGGCTTGCATGAGTTCAATTCCTTTTTCAACACCAATGGCGTCCCAAATTTGAAAAGGTCCGTGTTCCCAGCCAAAACCAGCTTTCATAGCATCATCTAAACGGTACAATTCATCAGAAATTTCAGGAATTCTATTTTGAACATAACCAAACATTGCTGCAAAATTCTTTCTGTAAAATTCGCCAGCTTTGTCTTTTCCTTTTATCAAAATTTTAAATCGGTCAATAACTTTATCAATGGTTTTGGTCATTTCTAAAGTGGCAAATTTTGCTCTTTTATTTGAGCGATATGTTAAGGTTTCTAAATCTAAAGAAAGGATGTTTTTTTTGCCGTTTTCAACAACCATTTTGTAAAAACCTTGTTTGGTTTTACTTCCCAATAACTTGTTTTCCATCATTTTATCAATGAAAGTTGGGAGCTTAAACAATTCATGGGCTTCGTCATTTGGGCAATTTTCGTAAATACCGTTTGCAACATGAACTAAGGTATCTAAACCAACAACATCAACGGTTCTAAAAGTGGCAGATTTTGGTCGTCCAATAACAGGTCCGGTTAATTTATCTACTTCTTCAACAGTTAAACCCAATTCTTTTACCTGATGAAATAAACTCATAATACCAAAAATTCCTACTCTGTTTCCAATAAAAGCAGGTGTGTCTTTTGCTAAAACCGACGTTTTACCCAAAAACTTTTCACCATATTTCATTAAAAAGTCGGTAACTTCAGCTTTGCAATTTGGACCAGGAACTACTTCAAATAATTTTAAATAACGAGGTGGGTTAAAAAAATGAGTTACGGCAAAATGCTGTTGAAAATCTTCACTTCGACCTTCATTCATAAATTTAATAGGAATACCAGATGTGTTTGATGTTATTAAAGTACCAGGTGTTCTGTGTTTTTCAATTTTTTCAAAAACCGATTTTTTAATATCTAAACGCTCAATAACCACCTCAATAATCCAGTCAACATTTTTAATGTTTTGTATATCGTCTTCTAAATTTCCAGTTGTAATTCTAGCTGTAAATTTTTGATTGTAAATTGGTGAAGGTTTTGATTTTAGTGCAGCGGTTAAACTGTCGTTCACCAATCTATTGCGAACAATTTTGCTTTCAATTGTAAGTCCTTTTGCTTTTTCAACATCATTTAATTCACGGGGAACAATGTCGAGTAACAAAACTTCTACACCAATATTTGCAAAATGGCATGCAATACCTGATCCCATAATTCCAGAACCTATAACTGCAACTTTTTTAATTGGTCGTTTCATATTATATTTATTTAGTAGTTTCTAATTCAAAAATTGATTTATCTGCAATTAATTTATTAATAGTTTGTGTCACTTCAAAAAAGTGATTTATTTTTTCTTCAGAAATATGTTCTCTTACTTTTTCATTAAACTGCAATACATGGGCTTTAGAAATGTTTCTTTTTTCAATGCCAAATTCAGTTAACTTTATCAATACACCTCTGCCGTCATTTGGGTTTTTTTCTCTATAAATAGCGCCCTTTTCTTCCATGTTTTTTAAAATTCGAGATAAGCTGGTTGGCTCCATTCCCATAAGCGGACCCAATGATGTAGAAGGTGTTCCATGTTCAATATCTATAGTTAATAGTACAAACGCCATGGCCATTGTACTGTCGTATTTTATAGCCTGTTCATTGTACATTTTAGCAACCGCTTGCCAAGTTGCTCTAAGTACATAATCTAATGTTTTTTGTTTGTGCATGTATCAAATATATAAAAAAAATACTATGCACGCATAATATATATATGAAATTTGTATGTCTTTGAAATTTTGTTTGTTTATTAAAAAAAAAATGGATAAGTTTAAAAATAAATCGCAAACTAAAAATTATGGCTACAAAAGAACTTATAGGGAAAATTATTATTCAAGAAAATATTGATACTGTTGATGCAAATAAATTACCAAATACATTTGTTATTAACGTGCCTGATCCATACAAAAATTATTATGGAAGGTTTACAGATGTTGAAAAGCCAACCTCTATTATTTTTGTAACTAAAAAGCCAAATTCATTTGAAAAAATATTGCGCGTAACAGCAAAAATCAATGAAAAGTACGATTTAGATATTGATGGTGCCAAGTGTGAAATTAGAATTGGGGATAGAATATTAAATGGTGTAAGGGTAAAAGGCATTTCTAGATATCCAGATAT
The DNA here is from genome assembly GCF_004121075.1 of Lutibacter sp. HS1-25. Lineage (GTDB taxonomy): Bacteria > Bacteroidota > Bacteroidia > Flavobacteriales > Flavobacteriaceae > Lutibacter. Next base: position 57,090 of record NZ_RHLN01000002.1, on the reverse strand, counting down.
TTTACAAATTCAACAATATTACGCAGATGAAGGTTACGTTTTTGCCAATAGTGAAAAGTTTCATGATAAAGATGCAATTATACGTGTAAATCGTTTTTTTAATATTAACAAGTTAGAAAAAGGTATTTATGAGTCTAAAGACGAAGCCAATGTTTTTTACATTGAAGTGCCAAGATATATGACTTGGGAAGAGTTTAGAACTTTAACTTTTGAAGTAAAACACAACGTACCAGACAATAGTTACGATATTGCCAAAGGTATTTTTTATAAAAAAGGTGGTATTGTAGAAATGTTACGTATTGTTAGACCAAATGCATCTGTTGAGTTTTTAAAAACAATTCAAAAAAAATATATTGATAGACTTTAAAAAAATAGTTAAAAACAATCTTAATTTAAAAAAATAATAATTTTAGATTCGTTCTTCGAAAAAATAAATAAATGGAAAATATTTTAACGATTGATAGTGTTTGTAAAAACTATGGTGATTTTACAGCACTAAACAACGTTTCTATTTCAGTACCAAAAGGAAGTGTGTTTGGACTTTTAGGACCAAATGGTGCAGGAAAAACCTCATTAATTAGAATCATAAACCAAATTACCTTACCCGACAGTGGTAAGGTAATTTTAGATGGAGAAGATTTAAATCCACATCATATTAAAAATATTGGTTATTTGCCAGAAGAAAGAGGCTTGTACAAAAGTATGAAAGTTGGTGAGCAAGCTATGTATTTGGCGCAACTTAAAGGTTTATCTCATTCTGAAGCTAAAAAACGACTCAAATATTGGTTTGAAAAGTTTGAAATTAGCGATTGGTGGAATAAAAAAATACAAGAACTTTCTAAAGGAATGGCACAAAAAGTACAGTTTATTGTAACTGTTATGCACAATCCAAAATTGTTGATTTTTGACGAACCCTTTAGTGGTTTTGACCCTATAAATGCCAACTTAATAAAAGATGAAATTTTACAATTACGGGATGAAGGTGCTACTATTATATTTTCAACCCATAGAATGGAATCTGTTGAAGAGTTGTGCGATCATATTGCTTTAATAAATAAGTCTAATAAAATTTTAGATGGAAAGTTAAACGATATAAAACAGCAATTTAAAACCAATCAGTTTGAGGTTGGACTGTCTTGTAATAATTGCGAAAGTCTTTTGAAAGAAATAAATGCTAAATTTATTACCAAAAGTATAAAATCCATTGCCTTTAATGAAAACATACGACTATTGGTAAGTTTAAAAAATGATGAAACCTCAAATGATTTAATTCAGTTTTTAAATAACAAAGCACAAATAACTCATTTTACCGAGGTGATTCCAAGTGCAAATGATATATTTTTAAAAGCAGTTTCGAATAATTAATCATTTTCAATTTATAATTCGAAATTGATAATTAAATTTTTTAAGGTCTAAAAATGAATAAATTAAAATTAATTGTAAAACGAGAGTTTTTTGCAAAGGTTAAAAATAAATCATTTATTATTTTAACAATATTAAGTCCATTATTAATGGTTGGACTTATGTTGTTGATTGTTTTTTTAAATAAACAAAATAGCCAAGAAATTAAATCAATAGCTTATGTTGATGAATCGGTTCTTTTGACTTCAGTATTTACAGATTCTGAGAATATGAAGTTTGTAAACCTAACAGATTTAGGTATTAGTGAAGCTAAAAATATAACAAAAGACAATTATGAAGGATTGGTGTACATTCCAAAAAGTGAGTCATTAAATTCACTTTCAGAAGGTGTTGAATATTTTTCTGTAGATGCACCAAGTATCAATCTTTTAAATCAAATAGAGTATAGGTTAGAAAAAGGGATTAGAGATTTAAAAATAGCTGAACTGCAGGTTGATGTTGATAAAATTAAAGGAGCAGACACAAAAGTTTTTATCATTTCCGAAAATTTTTCAGGAGAGAAATCTTCAAAAATGGGAAGTGTTTTAAGGATGTTGGTAGGTGGTGCTTTTGGCTATTTAATTTTTATGTTTATTATAATTTATGGCACATCTGTAATGCGAAGTGTTATTGAAGAAAAAACAAGCAGAATTATTGAAGTTATTATTTCATCAGTAAAGCCTTTTCAGTTAATGTTAGGTAAAATTTTAGGGAATGCTTTAGCAGGTATTTTACAATTTGTTATTTGGGCAATTTCATTGTTGCTACTGTGGTCTGTAATTACATTTGTATTTGGTCAGGAACCTGCCAGTTCAAGTGCTGCAATTGGAAGTTTAAATCCTGAAATGGCTCAGCATGTTGAAGGGTCTTCTATTTCAGATATTCAAACAATTTTGGCTGAAATAAGCAATTTGCCACTTTTCACAATGATATTTTCATTTATCTTTTACTTTTTAGGTGGATATTTAATTTATAGTTCAATTTATGCAGCTATTGGGGCTGCAGTTGATAGCGAAACCGACACGCAACAATTTATGATGCCTGTTTTAATGCCTTTAATTATAGCTATTTATGTAGGTTTTTCTGTTATTGAAAATCCACATGGGCCAATTGCCATTGGTTTTTCATTATTTCCGTTAACATCACCAATTGTAATGCTAATGCGCATTCCGTTTGGTGTACCTTGGTGGCAAATAATAGTTTCTATGTTTTTATTAATCGTTACATTTTTAGCAATCGTTTGGTTTGCTGCTAAAATTTATAGAGTAGGAATCTTAATGTATGGAAAAAAACCAAGTTATAAAGAATTGTATAAATGGTTAAAATATTAAAATATTATTATGGAAATATTGCATAACATTTTAAATTATACTTTTAGATTTAATGATAACATTCATATTTCGGTAAAAGTAATTTTAGTTTTACTAATAGCATTTTTAATAACAAATATTTTATTAAAACTGATAAGAAAACTTGTAAATAAAAATTTAGAAGAAGAGGATAAAGGTAAATTTAAAAGTGTTTTTTCATTTTTAAAATACATTATTTATGTATTTGTAATTGTGGCAGTTTTAGAATCTTCAGGGGTTAATATAAGTGTGTTTTTAGCAGGTTCTGCTGCCTTGTTGGTTGGTTTGGGATTAGGGCTTCAAACTTTATTTCAAGATGTTATTTCCGGAATTTTTATAATTGTAGATAAAACAGTACATGTAAATGATATTATTGAAATTGATGGCGTTTTTGGCAAAGTTTTTGAAATAAAGTTAAGAACAACACGTATTGTAACCGTTTTAAATAGGGTCGTAGTAATTCCTAATCATAAGTTTTTAACCAATAATTTACACAATTGGACTCAAAATGACAACATTACAACTGAAATTATAGATGTTGGTGTTGCATATGGATCGGATGTTGAATTGGTTAAAAAAGTGCTTATTGAAGCCGCTTTGGAGCATCCAAAAGTTTTGAAAACTAAAATGCCCGATGTACTATTTATGGATTTTGCGGATAGTGCTTTGGTTTTTAGGTTGCGTTTTACAATAAATGAGAGCTTTTATCAGTTAAAATTAAAGAGTGATATTAGGTATACTATTTATAAAAAATTCAACGAAAACAATATTACAATTCCTTTCCCTCAAAGAGATATTCACGTTTATGAATCTAAGGGTTAAAAACTACATGTTGTTGGGTCGTTTTTTATAGCTATCATCCTATAGACGATATCAAATAATACAAAGTTTCTTAAAAATTAAAAAAATAATTTATGCCGAAAATATTAATTATTGAAGATGAAGTTGCAATTAGAAGAGTATTAAATAAAATTATTTCAGAAGAAAATGAGACATACCTTGTTGAAGAAGCCGAAGATGGTTTAATAGGTATTGAAATGATTTTAAAATCGGATTTCGATTTGGTTTTATGCGATATTAAAATGCCAAAAATGGATGGTGTTGAGGTATTGGAAAAAATAAAAAAATTAAAACCAGAAATACCTGTAATTATGATTTCGGGTCATGGGGATTTAGATACCGCTGTTAATACAATGCGTTTAGGCGCTTTTGATTATATTTCAAAACCACCAGATTTAAACAGGTTGCTCAATACGGTTCGCAATGCGCTTGATAAAAAAGAATTGGTGGTTGAAAATACGCTGCTGAAGAAAAAAGTGAGTAAAAAATACGAGATGATTGGAGATAGTGATGCAATTGTTCGTATTAAAAATATGATAGAAAAAGTTGCACCAACAGATGCGCGGGTTTTGATTACAGGTCCAAATGGAACCGGAAAAGAACTGGTTGCGCATTGGTTACACGAAAAAAGTGAAAGAACAAAAGCGCCAATGGTTGAAGTAAATTGCGCAGCCATTCCGTCGGAATTGATTGAAAGTGAGTTGTTTGGACACGTAAAAGGTTCTTTTACTGGGGCAAATAAAGATAGGGCTGGTAAATTTGAGGTAGCTAACGGTGGTACAATTTTTTTAGATGAAATTGGTGATATGAGTTTGCCTGCGCAAGCTAAAGTATTGCGCGCATTGCAAGAGAGTAAAATTTCTAGAGTAGGCAGTGATAAAGATATTAAAGTAAATGTTAGGGTTGTTGCAGCAACTAATAAAGATCTAACTAAAGAAATTGCCGAAGGTAGATTTAGAGAAGATTTGTATCATAGATTGGCGGTTATTTTAATAGATGTTCCGTCTTTAAACAATCGCAGAGAAGATATTCCACAATTGATTCATTTTTTTGCTGAACAAATTGCTGATGAACAGGGAAGTGTTGTTAAAAAATTCTCTAAGGAAGCCATTAAATTATTGCAGGCTTACGACTGGACAGGTAATATTAGAGAACTGCGAAATGTTGTTGAACGTTTAATTATTTTGGGAGATAAAGAAGTGTCTGAAAATGATGTAAAATCTTTTGCAAGTAAATAGATTGTTTGTTGTGGTGTTTAATTTTTGTTGAATTATTTTTTAAAATTGTATGGAAAATTATAAAGTTTCAGGAACTGTTGTTTTACAAGATTTAGCTACTAAAGAAATTCATGCGAAAGCGACTAAAAAGTTGAAAAAAATTCGCAAGAAACTAAGCAAGATCCAAGATACCATGTATGCTGAAGGTAAATATTCGGTGCTTATTTGTTTGCAAGGAATGGATACTGCAGGAAAAGATAGTTTAATTCGCGAAGTTTTTAAAGATGTAAATTCTCAAGGAATTCAAGTGCATAGTTTTAAAGTACCTAATGAAACGGAATTAAAGCACGACTATTTATGGCGTCATTATATTGCTTTACCCGAAAAAGGAAAAATAGGTATTTTTAATAGAACTCATTATGAAAATGTGTTGGTAACTAGGGTTCATCCAGAATATATATTGGCTGAAAATATTCCATCTGTAAAAAGTGTTGAAGATTTAAACGATGATTTTTACAACAATAGAATGGAAGAAATCAATAATTTTGAAAAATTTATAGCCAATAGCGGCACTATTATTTTGAAATTCTTTTTAAACCTTTCAAAAAAAGAACAAAAAAACAGGTTGTTAAGAAGGTTGGATTTACAACAGAAAAATTGGAAATTTTCACCAGGTGATTTAAAAGAACGCTTAGAATGGGAAAAATATCAATACTGTTATCAAGAGTTGTTAAATAAAACATCAAAAGAACACGCGCCTTGGTTTGTAATTCCTGCCGATGATAAAGATACAGCCAGATTAATAGTTGCTGAAACTATTTTAGAAACACTTGAAAAGTATCATTTTCAAGAGCCAGATTTACCCGAAAAGTATCAAATTCATTTAGAGGATTATAAAAATCAACTTAAAAATGAATAAAATAGCTTTAAGCTTTTATATAAAGGATTGTATAATTATTTTTAAACTTACCAAAGACTACTTTTATTAAAAAATAAGAGGTCATAAGCAAGCATTAAATTTTTGTTAAAAACTTCGGATAAACTTCTTTAACATTCCATAAATCGTAAATTACAAGTCGTATATTTACGCTTAAATTATATAATAGTACTATGGAATTAAAATTAAAAAAACCAATCATATTTTTTGATTTAGAAACAACAGGAATTAATATTGCAACAGACAGAATAGTTGAAATTTCAATATTAAAAGTTTTTCCTAATGGAAATAAAGAAAGTAAAACTTGGTTGGTAAATCCTGAAATAGAAATTCCAAAAGAAGCATCAGATATTCACGGTATTACAAACGAACGTGTGGTAACAGAGCCTACTTTTAAAGAATTGGCACAAAAAGTAAGTGATATGATCAAAGGATGTGATTTGGCAGGATTTAATTCAAATCGTTTTGATATTCCTTTATTAGCTGAAGAAATGTTGCGTGCAAATGTGAATTTTGATATGAAAAATAGAGTTGCAATAGATGTACAGGTTATTTTTCATAAAAAGGAAGAAAGAACTTTAAGTGCGGGTTATCAATTTTATTGCGGAAAATCTTTGGACAATGCACATTCTGCTGAAGCGGATACCTTGGCAACGTATGAAATTTTATTGGCTCAATTAAAAAAATATGATGATATTGAAAACGATGTACAGTTTTTAAGCGATTTTTCAACATTTAATAAAAGAGCAGATTTTGCCGGTTTTATTCAGTTTGATGAAGATGATGACGAAATTTTTACTTTTGGAAAATACAAAGGGCGTAAAGTAGCAGATATTTTAAAAAATGATAAGGGCTATTATTCTTGGATTCAAAATGCCGATTTTCCGTTGTATACCAAAAAAGTGTTGGCAGAAATTAAAGATGTCGTTTTTCCTCCAAAAGTTGAAAATACGTTGGATGATTTAAAAAGTAAATTCAATCAAAAATTATAAATATGTTAGTAAATTATGAAAGTTTAGGAGATGCTGCAAGAGTTTGGGTTTACCAATCAAGTAGAGAATTTTCTGAAAATGAGGTGAAAGAAATCAATTCAAAAATCGAATTGTTTTTGTCTAATTGGAGACACCATGGTGAAGCGTTAAAAGCGTCGTATAAAATTAAATACAATCAGTTTTTAGTAATAGCTGTTGATGAAGATTACAATGCAGTTTCAGGTTGTTCTATTGATGCTTCGGTAAATATGATAAAACAGCTCGAAAAGCAATTTTCAACAGATTTAACCAATAGATTAAATATTGCTTTTAAAGACAATTTAAATATCAATATTGTGTCTATGGCCGATTTTCAACAATATGCCAAACAACAAAAAATAACTTCAAATACCGTAGTGTTTAACAATATGGTAACTACAAAAGGAGATTTTGAGCAAAAATGGGAAGTGACGGCAGATAAAAGTTGGCACAAACGTTTTTTAGTTTCTTAAAAACAATTAATTATAAAGTCATACTATTTTTATAAAATGATTAAAAAATTGCTAGTCATAGTTGTGTTTTTGAATGTAGCTTTTGTAAAAGCGCAGCATAACGATCCATTAATTTCTAACGATACATTGGCGCAGCAACAATGGGTTGATGCTTTGTTGCAAAAAATGTCAATTGAAGAAAAAATTGGTCAGTTGTTTATGGTGCAGGCCTATTCAAACAAAGATAAAACACATCAAAGTTTTATTGATAGTTTGATAATTAAGCACCACATTGGTGGGTTAATTTTTATGCAGGGAACTCCTGAAAAGCAAGCAGATTTAACCAATCAATTTCAAGCTAAATCTAAAATTCCACTATTAATTGGTTTTGATGGTGAATGGGGTTTAGATATGCGTTTGCAAGATACTTACCGATTTCCATGGAATATGACTCTTGGCGCTATAAGAGATAATTCGCTTATTACAGCTTTTGGAGTTCAGGTAGGTAAACATTGTGAACGAATGGGAATTCACGTTAATTTTGCACCTGTTGTCGATATCAATATCAATCCTGAAAATCCAATTATTGGTAACCGTTCTTTTGGTGAAGATAGAGAAAATGTGACTCAAAAAGCGCAGGCGTTTATTAACGGAATTCAAACGCAAAAAGTACTGGCAAATGCAAAACATTTTCCTGGTCATGGAGATACAGATACCGATTCTCACAAAGCATTGCCTGTTTTAGATTTTAATTTTGAACGGTTAGATTCTATAGAATTGTATCCTTATAAAAAGTTGGTAAAAGGAAATTTAGCAAGTATTATGGTAGCGCATTTGAGTGTAAATGCTTTAGAACCAAATAGTGAGTTGCCAACATCCTTGTCTTATAAAGTAATTAATGATTTGTTAAAAGAACAGTTGGGTTTTAAAGGTTTAATTTTAACCGATGCTTTAAATATGAAAGGAGCTTCTAATTATGCCCAACCTGGTGACATTGATTTAGCAGCTTTTTTAGCGGGGAATGATATGTTGTTGATTCCTGAAAATGTACCTGCTGCTATAGAAAAAATTAAAAATGCGCTTGTTGAAAATATTTTAACTGAAGAAAGGTTAGATTTTTCAGTAAAAAAAATATTGAAGGCTAAGTACTGGGCAGGTCTTAATGATTATAAGCCAATTGAATTGGCAAATTTACAACAAGATTTAAATGCCATTCAAAATGAATTGTTGCATAGAAAATTATTAGAAAATGCCATTACTTTAGTTAAAAATGAAGGTGTTGTATTTCCAATTCAAAATTTAGACAAAAAGAAAATAGCTTATGTAAAATTTGGTGATGCTGAAAACGAAGATTTTGTAAAAATGCTTCAAAATTATACAGAAGTTGATGTGGTTTCTGCTGAAAACTTAAATGAATTAATTCAGCAGTTAAAGCCTTATAACTTGGTAATTTTAGGTTATCATAAATCAAATTCAAACCCGTGGAAATCGTATGAATTTCAAGATACAGATTTGACATGGATTCAAGAAATTTCGAGAAATAAAGAGGTTATTTTAGACGTTTTTGCAAGTCCTTATAGTTTGCTAAAAATTAAAACTTTCACAAATATAAACGGACTATTGGTGTCGTATCAAAATAGTAAATTGGCTCAAGAAATTTCTGCTCAAATGATTTTTGGGGCCATAGAAACTAAAGGTAAATTACCAGTTTCTGTTAAAAATGCCTATTCTGAAGGACATGGATTGATGTCTACGTCATTAAGCAGATTGGCATATTCTATTCCTGAAGATGTGGGAATGAGTAGTGATAAATTAAAAGAAATAGATTCTTTAGCTGGGATTGTTGTAAAAGAAAAAATGGCACCTGGATTGCAAATTTTGGTTGCCAAAGACGGAAAAGTAATTTACAATAAGAGTTTTGGTAATCATACTTATAATGATGCCGTACCGGTTGAAAGTAGTAATTTGTATGATGTTGCTTCTATGACAAAAATATTGGCAACATTGCCGTTGCTAATGGAAATGGAAGAGCACAAACAATTTATTTTAGAAAGTACTTTGGGAAGTTTGGTTCCTGCGTTAAAAAATACCAATAAAAGTAAATTAACCGTAAAAGAAGTTTTATCTCATTACGGAAAGTTGCAAGCTTGGGTTCCATTTTATAAGTCAACGTTGGATAGTAATAAAAAACCATCTTCAGAATATTATAACACAAAAGATACTTTAAATTTTAATAAAATTGTAGCCAATAATTTGTATATAAGAGGCGATTATCAAGATACCATTTACAATATTATTGCAAAATCTGAATTGTTACCAAAAAAGCAATACAAATACAGTGATTTATCGTATTTTATTTTTAAAGATTATATTGAAGCGTATTATAAAAGCGACTTAAATGTTTTAACTCAAAATCATTTTTATAAGTCAATTGGTGCAAACAGAACAACTTATTTGCCATTAGAAAAATTTACAATAAACGAAATTGTACCATCTGAAGTTGATGATTATTACAGGTATCAAACAATACAAGGGTATGTGCATGATATGGGTGCGGCTATGTTAGGCGGAATAGGAGGTCATGCAGGTTTATTTTCTAATGCCAATGATGTTGCCAAAATAATGCAAATGTACTTACAAGACGGATTTTATGGTGGAAAACGTTATTTAAAACCAGAAACCATTAAAAAATTTAACCATCAATATTACGCAAAAATGGAGGTTAGAAAAGGAATTGGTTTTGACAAGCCTCAGATTAAAGAAAGTGAAAAGGCAACTTGTGGATGTGTTTCAAACAGTAGTTTTGGACATAGTGGCTTTACAGGAACTTTTACTTGGGCAGATCCAGCATCTGGAATTGTGTATGTGTTTTTATCAAATAGAACTTTTCCAACAGCAGAGAACAAAAAACTTGTAAATTCAAATATTAGAACTGAAATTCAAAAAGTAATTCAGGATGCAATTATTAATAACTAATTTAAGTTATTAATAATTGCTTTTTTTATTAATTTTTAAAAGCGTATTCAATAATATTAGCACCCATTTTTAAAGCTTTTTCTCTAATTTCTATGCCATCGTTGTGAACTTCTGCATCTTCCCAGCCATCACTTAAATCGCATTCATAATCATAAAAGCAAATCAATCGTCCTTCGTAAAAAAGACCAAAACTCTGTGCAGGTTTATTGTCGTGCTCATGAATTTTAGGCAATCCATCTTCAAAATTATAAGTTTGATGAAAAATAGGATGCGTGTATGGTATTTCTTGAAGTTGTTCGTTTGGAAAAATTTGTTTTAAAGCGCTTCTAATGTAAGTATCCATTCCGTAATTGTCTGAAATATGTAAAAATCCACCAGAAATTAAGTAATTTTTTAAATTATCAATGGCTATTTCATCAAAAATAACATTGCCATGACCAGTCATAAAAACAATAGGATAATTAAAAATATCAATGCTATTTGCCTCAACAGTTTCTGGATTTTTAAGAATTGAAGTATGTATGTTTAAATTACAAAATTCAATTAAATTAGGTAAAGCGGTAGGATTTGCATACCAATCTCCGCCACCATTGTATTTTAAAATAGCAACTTGCTGCGAAATGCCTTTTAGTGGCATTGACAATACAATTAGAAAAAAAGCAGTGTTTAAAACAGCTGCTTTTAAGCTAGTTTTTTTTAATTGAAAAAGTATATTTTTAAGCATTTTTATAAATTACTCATTTACAAAAGCAACACTGTGAACGGCTACAATACCAGCTGTTTCAGTACGTAACCTGCTTTCTCCCAAAGATACAGGAATAAAATTACGATTCAAGCTTTGCTCAATTTCATTGTGAGAAAAATCGCCTTCCGGACCAATAAGTATTGTTGTGTTTGTGTTAGGAATTAAAATAGATTTTAATAGTTTCTTATCGGTTTCTTCACAATGCGCAACAAATAACTGACCTTCAAAAGACGAATTTAAAAATTCTTTTAATGAAATTGGCTCATTCAATTTAGGAAAATGATATTTTAAAGATTGCTTTGCTGCCGAATGAATTATTTTTTCCATGCGGTCTGTTTTTAAAACTTTTCGTTCAGAATGGTCGCAAATAATAGGTGTAATTTCATCAATACCAATTTCAGTAGCTTTTTCTAAAAACCATTCAAAACGGTCGTTTAATTTTGTAGGAGCAATGGCAATATGTAAATAATAATTCCAGTGTTTTTTAAAATTTTCGACACTTTTAATATTTACCAAGCATTTTTTGTCGCTTGTAATAGCAATTTCCGAAGTAAATAATTGACCTTTACCATTGGTGATAAAAATAGTATCTCCTTCATTTTTTCGTAAAACACGCACAATATGTCTGCTTTCGGTTTTGTCGAAAGTAACTTGTTTTGTTTGCGGTGTTATTTCACTATTAAAAAATAATTGCATTATAATTTCTTTATAAAAGTACAACGTTTTTTATAGGTTTCTTGACCAAAACCACTCCAAAGTGCTTTAACAGCAGTATTACTTTCAAGTTCGGGAGTTCTATAGCATTGCTCAACACCAATTTTTTTAAAAATCTTGTAGTATTCGTAAAACATAATAGAAGGTACACCTTGATTATGATGTTTTGGAAGTGTGCCAATTAGATAAAAAAGAATGTGTTTTGCCTTGTTTTTAGCTTTTAACAAATGGTACCATCCAAATGGGAAAAGTTTTCCTTGTGCTTTTTGTAATGCGACGGAAAATGAAGGCATTGTAATTGCAAAAGCAATTAATTTTCCATCTTTATCGGTTACAAATTGTATAAAGTGGGGATTTATAAAAGGCAAATATTTTTTTCTGAAATATTCTTTTTGAGCTTGAGAAACAGGTACAAATGATGGTAATGAAGCGTAACTTGCGTTAAAAACATCAAACATTTCATCAACATATGGCATCAAATCTTTGATGTCGGTAAAATTAAGTGCTTTAAATCCATATCGTTGCTTTACTATTTCGCTTCCACGTTCTAATTTTTGAGGATTTACATTACTGAATGAAAATTTATTTTCTACAAATTCAGTACCTACTTGAAATCCCAATTGCTTTAAATGCTCGCTGTAGTAAGGATAATTATACCAAGATGACATAGTACCAATATGATCAAAACCTTTTGTTAAAACACCTACTTCATCAAGATTTGAAAAACCCATAGGACCTTCCATAAATTCTAGATTATTAGCAATACCAATTTCTTTTGCTTTTTCAAGTAATGCTGCCGAAACTTCTAAATCATCAATAAAATCAAACCAGCCAAAACGAACTTTTTTAATGTTTTCTTTTAAATCGTAACTATTTATCATTACGGCAATTCTACCAACAATTTCGTTGTTTTTTATAGCTACAAAAAATTGACCACTTGCCTGTTCAAAAACTGGATTTACATTTTTATCAAAAGTATCCAGTTGGCCATTGATCATTGGTGGAACCCAAAACGGATTGTTTTTATAAAGTTTGAAAGGAAATTTAACAAATTCAGTCATTTCCTTTCTTGAAATCATTTCTTTTATTGTAATCATTGGAATGTATTGTAAATTAAAATTATTTTTTTCCAAATATTTTAGAGAAAAATCCTTTTTTAGTTTTGGTTTGTACGTGTGTTTCTATAAGATCATCTTGGTGCCTATCTATTCTAAATGAAGCACCAGCTGAAAAATAATTGTATGAATAATTGTCGAATATATTTGTTCTGTAAGAAGCATCTATTTGTAAATCTGGAGAAATAAGGTAAGCGAAACCTGCACCAAGTTGGTATTCAGGACTATAACCAGTTTCAAATTTTCCAGTATTTTCAACAAAAAACGACCATTTATAACTCAAAGCATAGGTCATAGTAACAATATAAGCATATTGCATACTTTCTGAAGCAATATCTGAAACCACTAAATTGGTAAGCACAACCAACCTGTCGGTAAAATCATTTTGTAATAAAACAGCTCCTTTAAATCTAATTCCGTCTTCAGTTATATCTTTGGTTAATAAATTTGTACTTACACCTGCATAAACACCAACCGATGGAATTAAACGTTTTAGATCATAAGAAGTCCTTTTTTTCCAACTTCTAATTTCTTTTGATTTGTCTGTAAATTCTTGTTGAAATATCAAATATTTGGCACCCAGTCTTAAATTGCTAAAACCACTATTAAAGTAATTATCTCCAAAAGGATTTTGAACTTCGTCTGCCTGATAAACGGCGTTTAAATTGATTTCTAAATTTTCTAATAAAGGGCTTATTCTAAAAAAAAGTTCACCCCCAAAAGAATTAGGGTAGGCACTTAAAAGTTCGCTTTTTGTGTTTTTGTAAAATAATCCTGTCTCAAATTGGTAAACACCTCTACCTACACTATAAGGACTTTCAGAAAAACCAGGTCTTTTAGAATTGATAATATCAGTGTATTGGGCGGTTAACTCTTGAAAACCAACGAGTACTATAATTGCCAATAAAACTCTTTTCATAAATTTGGTTGATTATGGTGTAAATATAAGATTTTATATAATTAAACGTTTTAGTTCCTGTCAAATTGTTATTTTTGAAAATTAAATTAAAACATATTTTATTGTGACAGGATTTTTAAAAACAATAGCAATCTTCATTATTATTTATTACGCTTTCAAGTTTTTTAGCAGATATATTGCGCCAATATTTTTGAAAAAAGTAATTAATAATGTTGAAAAAAAATACAGAGAACAACAACAAAATCAAAGTGAAGCTACTTCTAACGGAAAAGTAGGTGAAACTGTTATTGCAAAAAAACCTTCATCACCTAATGAAGGAAATAAAAATGTGGGTGAGTATGTTGATTTTGAAGAGGTTAAAGACGATAAGTAAATGAAGTTTTCAATAAAAAAAATTACGCCATATTTAATAGCAATAGTGTCTTTTATAGTTGTGGCATTGCTATATTTTTCACCAGTTTTAGAAGGAAAAAAAATACAACAAAGTGATATTACACAATTTATAGGTTCTTCAAAAGAAATTAAAGACTTTAGAAAAGAAAATAATGAAGAGCCTTATTGGACAAATGCTACTTTTGGCGGAATGCCATCTTATGCGGTAAGTACTTATTATCCAAACGATTTTATTAAAAAAGTAGATGCTGCTTTAAGGTTTTTGCCAAGACCAGCCGATTATTTATTTCTATACTTTTTAGGTTTTTTTATATTACTTTCAGTATTAAAAATAGATTGGAGATTGGCCATTTTTGGCGCCATAGGTTTTGGACTTTCAACCTATTTAATTATTATTTTAGGCGTTGGTCACAATGCTAAAGCACACGCAATTGCTTATATGCCAATTGTTTTGGCTGGTATTTTACTGGTTTTTCAAAAAAGATATTTATTGGGGTTTGTAGTTACTGCTTTGGCAATGGCTTTGGAAATTGCGGCAAGTCATATTCAAATGACTTACTATTTGATGTTTCTGGTGCTCATTTTCGGAATAGTACAATTAATTGAAGCTGTTAAAAATAAAGAAATTCCACAGTTTATAAAAAGTGTAGGTATTTTATTGGTTGCAGTTATTTTGGCGGTTGGTGTAAACGCCACTAGTTTAATGGCAACGCAAGAATATGCCAAACACAGTACGCGTAGTAAAAGTGAGCTAACCATCAATCCAGATGGTTCTCCAAAAGAAATTTCAACGGGTTTGTCTAAAGACTATATCACTCAATATAGTTATGGAAGATGGGAAACTTTTAACTTATTTATTCCTCGTTTTAAAGGAGGAACCAGCCGTGAAGTTGTTGAAAACAGCGAGTTGATAAGCTTTTTGAAGCAGTCTGTACAAAAGGGACTGGATGTAAATGATGCCAATTATATCATGCAAATTTCTTCAATGTATTGGGGAGATCAGCCAATTGTGGCGGCACCTGCCTATATTGGAGCTTTGTTTATTTTCTTATTTGTGTTGGCTTTGTTTTTGGTAAAAGGAAAATTGAAAAATTGGTTGGTAGCGGCTACTGTTTTTTCAATATTGTTAAGTTGGGGAGAAAATTTAGAGTTTTTGACTAATTTCTTTATTGATTATGTGCCAATGTACAATAAGTTTAGAGCGGTTTCTTCCATTCAGGTAATTGCTGAAATCACCATTCCGTTGTTGGGTATTTTAGGTTTACAAGCCTTGCTAAATAAAGAAATTTCAACCCAAATAAAATTAAATGCTTTAAAGTATGCAACAATAATTGTTGGTGGATTGGCACTTATTTTCACAGTTGGTGGAACTGGTTTGTTTTCGTTTGAAACAGAAATGGACATTCAAATTAATGAGCAATTAACGGGTTATTTAGATGCCATTGTGGCAGATAGAAAATCGTTATTTTACGGTGATAGTCTTCGTTCGTTAATTATTGTGTCGATTTTAGCTGGTTTGATTTTTGCTTATTTAAAAGAAAAAATAAAGAGTGTTGTTTTAATTGTTTGCTTTGGTGCTTTGGTAATTTTTGATTTAGGAAATGTAGATAAACGTTATGTAAATGATAGTTATTTTACAAGTGCCAGAAATGTTGAAAAACCTTTTACTGCTTCAGAAATTGATAAAGAAATTTTAAAAGATAAAAGTTATTACCGTGTAGCCGATTTAACCAAAAATGTGATGGCCGACGGATCAACGTCTTACTTTCATAAATCAATTGGTGGGTATCACGCTGCAAAACCACGTCGTTATCAGGAATTGTACGATTTTCAAATAGCCAAAGGCAATATGGAGGTGTTAAATATGTTAAACACACGTTATATTGTTATTGCAAATGACAAAGGTGAAAAATCTGTTGAAGCAAATGGTGATGCTAACGGAAATGCTTGGTTGGTTAACAAAATTAACGTGGTTGAAAATGCAAATGCTGAAATAAAAGCTTTGGATAGTTTAAAAACCAAGTTTGAAGCTGTTATCAATGCTAAAAACATTCCGAGTAATTTTGTTGCAAATTATCCAATTGATTCCACAGCTTCAATTCAGTTAATCAGCTACAAAGCAAATGCGTTGACTTATAAATTTTCTTCAACTCAAAATCAGTTTGTTGTTTTTTCTGAAATTTATTACAAAGATGGTTGGAATGCTTATGTTGATGGTAAATTAACGCCTCATTATAACGTAAATTATGTTTTACGTGGAATGGAAATTCCTAAAGGAAATCATACCATCGAATTTAAGTTTGAGCCAACAGTAATAAAAACGGGAAATACCATTACATTGGTTTCTTATTTCTTATTGCTATTGATTCCTATTGGTTGGTTTTTTGTTGATAAAAAGAAAAAACAATAATTTAAATAGCTACCCAGTTATGCGTATTGGAATGATTTTAGACAAAACCTTTCCGCCTGATCCAAGGGTAGAAAACGAAGCTATTTCATTAATTCAAAATGGATTTGAAGTTTTTTTGTTTTGTTTGAAATATGATAATGAGCTTGAAAATGAAGTTGTTAACGGAATTCAGGTTAAAAGATATCAATCTAACAAACTAAATTATAAATTGTCGGCTTTGGTGTATACGGTGCCGTTTTACACCCAAATAATGTCTAAAAAAATCAAACATTTTTTGACAACAAATAATATTGAAGCCATTCATATTCACGATATGCAAATAGCCGATGCCGTTTTTAAAGCCAATAAAGGGTTGAAATTGCCAACGGTTTTAGATTTGCACGACAATATGCCCGAAATTATCAAGTTGTATCCACATCTTCAAAAGTTTCCAGGAAAGCAATTGATTTCTCCTAAAAAGTGGAAAGTGAAAGAAGAGGAGTTTATTCAAAAAGCAACCAAAATTATCACTGTTTCTCAAGAATTTATTGAAGAAGTAATTGCCAGAACAAAAATTTCAAGAGATAAAATTACCTTGGTTCCAAACACGGTGCATCAATCGTTTTACAAAGAGGCCAAATTTAATAACGAGATTTTAACACGTTATAAAAACAATTTTGTGATTTTGTATGTTGGCGATACAGCTTTGCGCAGAGGTTTGCAAACCGCTATTGCTGCAATGCCTGTTTTAAAAGCTAAAATACCCAATGTTAAACTGGTAATTGTTGGTGTAAATACCACAGATACCGTTTTAAAAGAACAAGTTGAAAACCTTAATTTAACCGATTGTGTTGATTTTCAGGGTTGGCAAAATGTGAGTTTGTTTCCATCGTACATTAAGGCAAGTGCTATTTGTATTTCGCCTTTGCACCGCAATATTCAGCACGATGTTGCCTATGCAAATAAAGTTTTTCAGTACATGAGTTTGTCAAAACCTGTTTTGGTTAGCAATGCTACTGCTCAGAAAAATTTAATTGAAAAAACAAAAACTGGTTTGGTACACGAAGAACAAAATCCGAAAGATTTTGCACAAAAAGTAATGGATTTATATGAAGATAAATCTTTGCAAATTACTTTGGGTGAAAACGGAAAAGCTTTTATTGAAAATGAATTTTGCTGGGAAAAAACTTCTGAAAAATTAATAGCCTTGTATTCAAATTTAACATCATGAAAAAAGCACTCATTATAACCTATTATTGGCCGCCTGCAGGTGGCTCGGGTGTGCAGCGATGGTTGAAATTTGTAAAATATTTTAGAGATTTTGGTGTAGAACCGGTGGTTTATACGGTTCAAAATCCAAATTATCCAATTTTAGACACATCACTTCAAAATGACATTCCAAAAAATATTGAAGTGTTAAAACAACCCATTTGGGAACCCAATAATTTATTGTCTTTCTTCGGAAAAAAGAAAACAGAAAGCGCAGGTTTTTTAAACCCGAATCCTTCTTTTTTAGGGAAAATAATGCAATATGTAAGAGCCAATTATTTTATTCCCGATGCTCGTATGTTTTGGGTAAAACCTTCGGTAAATTATTTAAAAAAATACCTTTCAGAAAATAAAATTGATGTTGTAATTACTACAGGTCCGCCACATAGTACGCATTTAATTGGTTTAAAATTAAAGCAGCAAATAGGCGTTAATTGGATTGCAGATTTTAGAGATCCTTGGACTGAAATAGATTATTTTCATCAGTTGCCACTTTCAAAAAAAGCCATTAAAAAGCATCATTTTTTAGAGCAGGAAGTGTTAAAAAATGCAGATTCAGTATTGGTTGTTGGTAAAACAATGAAAGAAAAATACGATAAATTCAATAGCAATGTGGTAACAGTTACCAATGGCTTTGATGGTGAAATTGATGATGTTAAAGTTGAATTAGATTCAAAATTTACCCTAACGCATATTGGATTGATGAATGCCGATAGAAATTCGGGGATGTTATGGGAAGTTTTGGCTGAAATTTGTTCAGAAAATAAAGATTTTAAAACCGATTTTCAATTAAAATTGATAGGTAAAGTTGATGTAAGTGTATTGAATGAAATTTCGAAATTTGAACTTGCTGAAAATGTTGAAATCATCAATTATATGCCTCATAATAAGGTTGTTGAATTTCAAAAAAAATCACAGGTTTTGTTGTTGGTAGTAAATAATGTACCAAGTGCCAAAGGTATTATCACTGGTAAAATATTTGAATATTTAATGGCAAAACGACCTATTTTAGCTATTGCACCATCAAATGGTGATTTGGCTGAAATAATGGAACAAACAAATGCTGGAATGGTAGTTGATTTTGAGAATGCTGCTTTATTGAAAAAAACAATCATAGATTTGTATGTAAAATATAAAAATGGCGACTTAGTTGTTGATTCTAAAAATATAGAACAGTTTCATAGAAAACAATTGACTAAAAAAGTCGCACAAATTGTTTTAGAGTTAAAAGTCTGAAGGTAGAATATTCAATTTTTTGATCACCAACTGTAGCTGAAGGATAAATTTATGAAAAGCAATACATCTACTAGCGTAGAGAAAGTGAGGTGTTAAACAGCACAAACTCAATATAAATTAAACAGTAACAATGAGAAAAATAGTAACCATATTAGGTGCACGTCCACAGTTTGTAAAAGCAGCTGTTTTAAGTAGGGTAATTTCTAAATACAATGCTATTGAAGAAGTTATTGTGCATACTGGGCAACATTATGATGCCAATATGAGCGATATATTTTTTACTGAAATGGAAATTCCTGCACCTAAATATAATTTGGCAATTAATGGTTTAGGTCACGGTGCTATGACTGGTCAGATGTTGGAAAAAATTGAAGCAATTTTGTTGTTAGAAAAACCAGATTTGGTGGTTGTTTATGGCGATACAAATTCAACCTTGGCTGGTGCTTTAGCAGCAAAAAAGTTACATATAAAAGTGGCTCATATTGAGGCGGGTTTGCGCTCGTTTAATATGAAAATGCCCGAAGAAATTAACCGTATTTTAACCGATAGAATTTCTGATATATTACTTTGTCCAACCGATACTGCTATTGAAAATTTAAAAGATGAAGGATTTGATAATATGCCTTCAAAAGTGGTGAAATGTGGTGATATTATGAAAGATGCTGTTGAATTTTACAGTGCGTTTTCATCTGAAAAATCGGATATAATTTCAGCATTAAATCTTCAAAATAATGAATTTGTTTTGGCAACAATTCATCGTCAGGAAAATACAGATAACCTAGAAAATTTGACAGCGATATTTGAAGGTTTGGAAAAAATTAGTGAGCAAAAACATGTGATTTTACCGCTTCATCCAAGAACTAAAGGCATTTTAAAACAAAACAATTTAAACTTCAACTTAAAAATTATTGATCCTGTTGGTTATTTTGATATGTTGGAGTTGCTAAAAAACTGTAATTTGGTGGTAACAGATAGTGGTGGATTGCAAAAAGAAGCTTTTTTTAATCAAAAACATTGCATAATTGCTCGTGAAGAAACCGAATGGGTTGAGCTGGTTTCTAATGGTTTTGCATTAATTGTTGGGAGCGATTCGCAAAAAATGGGAGCCGCTTTCGAGCAATTTCAACAGTCAACTTTAAATTTTGAAATGGATTTATTTGGAAACAATGTTGGAGAAAAAATTTACAATGAAATTTTGAGCATTTTATAATGGGAATCGTATTAAAGCAGTCGTTTACAAATACCATCATTCTATTTTTAGGATTTGGAATAGGAGGTATCAATGTATTGTTTTTATATACGCATTTTTTGGAGGAAGATTATTTTGGGCTAATTACTTTTTTGTTATCGGCAGCCAATATTCTATTGCCATTGCTTGTTTTTGGGATGCAACATACCATCATAAAATTTTACACATCGTACCAAACAAAGCTCGAAAGAGATCATTTTTTATCTACAACTTTAATAATTCCGCTGATAGTTATAATTCCTTTGGCTTTTGCAGGATCATTGTTTTATGAAACCATCGCAAATTGGATTTCAGCAGAAAATCCCATTATAAAAAAGTACACCTATCTTATTTTTATTGTTGCTGTTTTTATGGGGTATTTTGAGGTTTTTTATGCTTGGACAAAAGTGCATATGAAATCGGTTTTTGGAAATTTTATTAAAGAAATATTTCCAAGGTTATGCACCTCGTTTTTATTAATTGCAGTTTATTTTAAGTGGTTAACAAATGAGCAGTTTATTTATGCAGTTGTAGCTGTTTATGGCTTAAGTACATTGATAATGATGTTTTTTGCATTTTATATTTACAAGCCAACCTTCAAATTTAATTTACCTTCAAATGTGAAGGAAATCGTGTCGTTTTCAGCCTATATAATTGTTGCAGGTTCAGCTGCCGGAGTGCTGCTGGAAATAGATAAATTTATGATTCCACAAATGGAAAAAATTGCTGAAGTGGCTTACTATTCTGTTGGTATTTACATTGCCAGTGTTATTGCAATTCCTACACGTGCAATGCAGCAAATTACCATACCAATTACAGCTAAGGATATGAACGAAAACAATATGGTTGAAGTTGAAAAGTTATACAAACAATCTTCACTTAACTTATTGATTGTTGGCGGTTTGTTTTTTTTGCTGATTAATTTGAATATAGTAGATATGTACATATTAATTAACAAACCACAGTTTACAAAAGGTATTTGGGTGGTGTTAATTATATCGCTTTCAAAATTAGTAG
Source organism: Lutibacter sp. HS1-25 (assembly GCF_004121075.1). Classification (GTDB taxonomy): domain Bacteria; phylum Bacteroidota; class Bacteroidia; order Flavobacteriales; family Flavobacteriaceae; genus Lutibacter. The sequence goes on along the minus strand of NZ_RHLN01000002.1, from coordinate 35,883 downwards.
AGTTGGCTTTGGGTACCGGAAATGCCATTTTGGTAAATTCTAATTATTATAAAATATTTTTTTATTTATCTATTGCAATGGCAATTACCATTATATTTTTAAATAAATGGTTAATTGCTTTAATAGGTATTGATGGTGCTGCTTTGGCGACTTTAATAGTAGTTTTATTGTACAGTGTTATTAAAATTTTTTACATAAATTTTAGATTAAAAATGCAGCCGTTTCAGTTAAATACTTTAAAAGTGCTGAGTTTAATTGGTGTGGTTTATATTGGTTTTTATTATGTAAATCTGCCATTTAATCCAATAGTTAATATTGGATTAAAAAGTTGTGCAATTGTTTTATTATATGCTTTTCTTGTTGATAGATTTCATATTTCACAGGACATTAGTTCTTTGGCTATGAAATATTTGAAAAGAAAATAACTTGTTTTTTGTAGTTTGAAATGACTTCTTTCTAAAAACAACAAGAATTTGAATTTAGATTAATTATTTTTATAGCTTATTTGATTTTTTAAGATGAATTATTTTTTACACGTTTTATACGGTGTTTTTATAGCCTATTTTTCATTGTTGGTTCCTGGGATGTTAAATATGACAGCGTTAAAAGTAAGGTTGGAAATTGGCAAAGTTCAGGCTATAAAATTTGCATTTGGAGCAACCTGTATAATTTTCATACAAGCTGGGATTGCTTTGTTTTTTGCAGATTATTTAGTTGACAATCCGAAAGTAATAGATTTTTTAAGAATTGCTGCGGTGTTTGTTTTTTTTATACTAGCTATTTTCTTTTTTATAATTTCTTTTAAAAAAGCCAATCCAGAAGCGCAAGTCACAAAAGGGAAATATTTTTTAAGAGGCGCATTTATGTCTGCTTTAAATATGCTTTCTATACCATTTTACTTAGCATTTTCTATTTTTTTGGCTGAAAAAAAACTTATTACCATAGAGCAACCATATATTATACTTTATATTTCTGGGGTATTTATTGGAGCTATGTTATTATTTAGTACTTATATTAATTTTGCTAAAATTATTGCAAATAAAGTATCTTTTATTGCTAAAAACATCAACCTTATTTTAAGTGGCATTTTTGTTGTTTTAGGATTGGTGACTTTTATCAAGTTGATACAGTAAATTATGTTTATATTTATAGTTGATTTTAAGAAATTAGAATGATAGATGCCATAGAACAAAATCTCAATAGAGGTGTACAGCTGCTAAAAAATATTTCGGAAGAAGAATATAGAAACACCACCATTGCACCCTATTACTCAAGTATAGGAGGTCATGTGCGTCATATTTTAGATGTTTTTGATTGTGTTTTTGAAGGCTTAAATTCTGGGAATATCAATTTAATCAATAGAAAAAGAAATCTGCGTGTTGAGCAATTTACAGAAGAAGGTATTCAATATTTTGAAGAAATTATTGAAAAATTACAACAATTAAATTCCGAAGATTTCAATAAAATTGTTAAAGTTACAGACGATTTAGGTTTGGGAGTTTTAACCGTAGATTATACTTTAGGCGGTATTTTAATTCAAGCACATAGTCATGCAATTCATCATTTTGCAAGTTTGGGCTATATAATTTCACAGCTAGGTATCAGTTTGCCAGATAATGATTTTGGTTTCAATCCAACTACGCCAAAACAGCATTAAATTAACTTTTGTTGCTTATTAGGCTTTGTTTATTTAGTTGCTTCGAATATTTTTTCAACTTTTTTAAACTGGCTAAAAAATCACTTGCTTTGTCATATTCAACCTTGTTTATAGTGTGATTTAAAGTGGCTATTTTATAGATAATTTTCCAGTGTTTTCTAATTTCTTTTAAAGCATTAAAATAAGTTGAATTTATTGGGTCGTAAATATGTGTTGGCTCTGAAATAATACCGTTTAATTCAATAATTTTAAAATTTTTCAACAATAATAAATCTTCAAAAGATTGATATTTAATATCTAACCTTCCATAGTAAAAACCTGGAATTTGTTGCATTATTTTATCAATAGCAGTTTCTAAATTGTTGTTAATTAGGTTGTTTCCATTGATAAATTGAGTGCCTTTTGAATGGTTGCCAATGAAATTTAAAATTTTTTCTTCATCTTTTTGAAGAATTAAATTAAGATTGTTTTGATGCAGTTTGTTTAACAATGGGATGTGTAATTTGGCTCTTTCGTTGTTTTCAATCAATTTCTTTAAGGTTGAAATGCCGTCACCACAAACAGTTAAATATTTTTTTAAGGTAATAGATGTTATTTTTCCTTTAGTTTCATTTGGAAGACGATGATAAAAAATGCCACATTCATTTTTAAAATCAACAAACTCTTGAACAATTAAATCAATGTGGTTGTAATTTTTAAGGTAATTTTCAAGTTCTATTTGTGTATATATTTTTTGAACAAGTAAACCTCTAAAACCAATATCTGGTTTTATAATAAATGGGTATTGAATTTTATTTTCTAAAATCGATTTTAAAATATTTTGTGTATTGCTATTTGCTTCAATATAAATAGAAATAGGTTTGTAGGCTGAAGGAATTAACTGGATGGTTGCAAATTTTGATTCACTTCCATTCCCCGAATGTTGAATAGCAGGATTTGTTGCTGAAAAAAGTGTTAGGCTTTTTGCGCGCAAAGCTAAATAAACAGCATACGGAATATTGGGAAGATAAAATAGGTAGCTTGGCCAATATTCCCAATGTTTAAATTTAAATAACTTCATGAATCTTTTGAAAATAAAGCATTTAAAATGATACGGATACCAATAAATCCTAATACAATAGCGGTAATTGCTATAATAATCCCCGCAATTAGAAATAGATAGTTGTTTTGTTGTTTAATTGCTTTAAAGCCAATTGTTATTAAAATTGGACCTAACAATAAAAGGGGTAAAGCGCCCATTTCGTATTTTAAACCTCTCACCAATTCTTTTCTATCTGTTGCCATTTGTGTAATTTAGGATTGCTGATCTCACATTTTTATGTTTTAAAAGCAATGCTGCTGCTTTTTCTTCTGAAATATTCAATTCTTCCATCAACATTTTCGTGCCTCTGTCAACTAGTTTGTTATTAGATAGTTGCATATCTACCATTTTGTTTCCTTTTACTTTTCCAAGTTGAATCATAACGCTGGTAGAAATCATATTTAAAATCAGTTTTTGAGCAGTTCCAGCTTTCATTCTAGAGCTACCTGTAACAAATTCAGGTCCAACAACAACTTCAATAGGTAGTTTTGAAACAAGCGCTAAAGGACTTCCTTCATTACAAGTAATACAACCAGTTAAAATATTATTTTCATTGCACTTTTGAAGTCCGTTAATTACATAAGGAGTTGTTCCAGATGCGGCAATACCTATAACAGTATCGGTTGCATTAACTTCAAATTTTCTCAAATCTTCCCAGCACTGTGTGGTTGAGTCTTCGGCAAATTCAACAGCTTTCCTAATTGCAGTATCTCCACCTGCAATAATTCCAATAACTAAATTGTGAGGAACTCCAAAAGTTGGAGGGCATTCTGAAGCATCTAAAATTCCCAATCTTCCACTGGTTCCTGCACCAACGTAAAATAATCTTCCGCCATTTTTCATACGTTCAACTATTTGTACTACCAATTTTTCTATGGAAGGAATAACTTTTTCAACAGCCAATGAAATAGTTTTATCTTCAGCATTGATGTTGGTTAAAAGTTGGTTGACAGTCATTTTTTCTAAATGATTGTACTTTGAAGCTTGTTCTGTTATTTTGTTAAAACTCATTTTCAAAAATAAAAAAAAGCGAGCAAAATTGCCCGCCTTTGTATTTAAATATTTATCAGATTACATTAAAACGCTTTCAGCAGGAATTGATGCAATAATTTTATTAAAGGTCTTACTTGGTCTCATTGCTGCTTTTGCCAATTCATCATTAGGTAAATAATAACCTTTTAAATCAACTTCACTGCCTTGAGCGCTATTTAACTCAAGTAATATTTTTGATTTTGCAGCAGCTAATTCTTTGTAAATTTTAGTGAAAAGATTTTTTAAATCTCCATCTTTACTTTGATTTGAAAGTGCTTCAGCCCAATATAAAGTTAGGTAAAAATGACTTCCTCTATTGTCTAGTTCATAAACATTTCTTGAAGGTGATTTTTTGTTTTCTAAAAATTTATCTGTCGCTAAATCTAAAGTTTCAGCTAAAATAAGCGCTTTTGAGTTTTTTAAATTTTCACCTAAATGTTCTAAAGACACCGTTAATGCTAAAAATTCTCCTAACGAATCCCAACGTAAATGTCCTTCTTCAACAAATTGTTGTACGTGCTTTGGCGCAGAACCTCCAGCACCGGTTTCAAACAATCCACCACCATTCATTAACGGAACAATTGAAAGCATTTTAGCACTTGTTCCTAATTCTAAAATTGGAAATAAATCGGTTAAGAAATCACGCAATACATTTCCTGTAACAGATATGGTATCTAAGCCATCTTTGATTCTGTTTAAAGTGAATAGTGTTGCAAAATAAGGTGATAAAATATGTATTTCTAATGTAGAAGTATCGTAATTAGGTAAATACTTTTCTATTTTTTTAATCAATTCAGCATCGTGTGCTCTTTTTTCATCAAGCCAAAAAACAGCAGGTGTATTTGTTGCTTTTGCTCTTTTAACGGCTAATTTAATCCAATCTTGAATTGGAGCATCTTTAACCTGACACATTCTCCAAATGTCACCTTCTTCAACGTTATGCTCAATTAAAGTTTTTCCAGAAGCATCAATTATACGTACAACTCCGTCTGCTTTAATTTCAAATGTTTTGTCGTGAGAACCGTATTCTTCAGCTTTTTGAGCCATTAAACCTACGTTAGGAACTGTTCCCATGGTTCTTGGGTCAAAAGCACCGTTTTGCTTGCAAAAAGTAATTGTAGCGTCGTAAATAGGAGCATAGCTACTATCTGGAATTACAGCTTTTGTGTCTTGTAATTTTCCTGCAGCATTCCACATTTGTCCAGATGTACGTATCATTGCTGGCATTGAAGCATCAATAATAACATCACTTGGCACGTGTAAATTGGTTATTCCTTTGTCCGAATTTACCATTGCCAATGCAGGACCATTATCTAAACAATTGTCAATGTCTTCTTCAATTTCTAAGCGTTTAGCTTCAGGTAACGACTGTATTTTAGAAACCAAGTCTCCAAAACCATTGTTTTCGTCAACTCCAAGTTCTTCTAAAACAGCTTGGTGTTTTTCAAAAACAGGTTTAAAGAAAGCTTTAACAGCATGACCAAAAATAATTGGATCTGAAACTTTCATCATTGTAGCTTTTAAGTGTAAAGAAAATAACACATCGTTATCTTTTGCATCTTTAATTTGTTCACTTAAAAACGCCAATAACGCTTTTTTATTCATTACTGTACCATCAATAATTTCTCCTTCAAGAATAGGGAAACTATCTTTTAAAATAGTTTTATTTCCAGCTTTATCTGTAAATTCTATTTTAACTGTTGTGGCTTCAGAAAGTGTCAATGATTTTTCGTTTGATCTAAAATCATTTTTACTCATAGTTGCTACATGAGTTTTTGATTTTGAAGACCAAGCACCCATTGAATGTGGGTTTTTTCTAGCGTAATTTTTTACTGCTTTTGGAGCTCTTCTGTCCGAATTTCCTTCACGTAAAACAGGATTTACAGCAGATCCTTTAACAGAATTGTATCTTTTTGCAATTTCTTTTTCTTCACTTGTTTTTGCTTCTTCAGGGTAATTAGGAATGTTAAATCCTTGATCTTGAAGTTCTTTTATAGCAGCTTTTAACTGTGGAACAGATGCAGAAATATTGGGTAATTTTATAATATTAGCTTCAGGGTTTTTAGCCAATTCGCCTAATTCACTTAAATTATCCGGTATTTTTTGATCGTCTGATAAATATTCTGGAAAAACAGCTAATATTCTCGCTGCCAATGAAATGTCTTTTGATTCTACATTAATTTTTGCAGGAGCCGTAAAAGCTTTAATGATAGGTAAAAAAGAGTAGGTTGCTAAAGCAGGAGCTTCGTCGGTTTTAGTGTAAATAATTTTAGGTGTATTACTCATGTTTCTTAGTATGTTAATGTGGCTTAATTTATGTAAAAAAGGCTACGTTATTTTGGTTTTGGTTTATTTTGCTAATGTAATATATTTTTGGAAAATAACGATTTCGAAAACGTTAGAAATAAGCTGTTGTAATTTTATTTTAGATAAAAATAATGGCGAAAAAATGTAGAAATAACAATATAAAAACAAAAGCCATCATATTGATTTCTCAGTATCATGGCTTTTTGCTGAAACACTAACATTTAATAAGTTTTTGGCTTCTTGTTTAACTAAACAATACTTCTTTTTCAAGTTGTATTATTTACCTCTTATTTCACCTTAACTTGTTGGTTTTCTCAAACCAACTTCTTAATAAATGCATTGTTTCTTTAAAATAGTACTTAAAACTTTGTTGCAATTAAAATTGCTCGTTTTAAACTACCATTTTAAAATTGTTTTTAAAATCTTGATTCCACCTATTCATGCTAAATACTTGGGCTCATTACTTTTCAAAGTTAGACTTTAAAAACGATGTTCAAGAACATTTAGAATTTAACTTGGATTTTATCTCTTACTCATCAAAGCTGCACTTTCGTGCTTATCGATAAATCCCTCATTAAATACATTGTTAAAATTAGCACAATAAAAGCAATTTTTAAAATTTATAACTAATTTAATATCAACAACATATGAACTATGGTTATCAACAATTGTTAATAACAAAAAACCCGTTTTGAAACTCAAAACGGGTTTTAAATTTGTATAGAAATAGACTAGCGTCTTTTCTCTTGAATTCTTGCTTTTTTACCAGTTAAACCTCTAAAGTAGAAAATACGTGCTCTACGTACTCTACCGTGCTTGTTAACTTCAATTTTTTGAATTGCAGGTAAATTTATTGGGAAAATACGCTCAACACCAACATCACCAGACATTTTTCTGATTGTAAATGTTTCTGAAGCTCCAGTTCCTCTTCTTTGGATTACAACTCCTTTAAAAAACTGTGTACGTGTTTTTTCACCTTCTTTAATTTCGTAATAAACTGTGATTGTATCACCAGATTGGAAATCAGGAAGTTCTTTTTTAGTTACAAACTCGTCTTGTATAAATTTTACTAAACTTTCCATTTTTAATTTTATTGATGGTTTTTCTTAAATCAACATACACGACCTTCGTCAGAGGTTAATTTTGAGTGTGCAAATTTAATCAAAATTATTAGTCTTCCAACAAATCGGGTCTAATTTTTTTTGTATGTTCATAAGCTTGGTCGTTTCGCCATTCATCAATTTTAGGAAAATTACCCGAAAGTAAAATTTCAGGAACCTTAAGTCCTTTGTATTCAGCAGGTCGCGTGTAAACAGGTGGCGATAATAAATCGTCTTGAAACGAGTCTGTTAACGCTGAAGTTTCGTCTCCTAAAACCCCTGGAATTAACCTAATTATTGAGTCGCACAATACAGCAGCTCCCAATTCTCCGCCACTTAAAACATAATCGCCAATAGAAATTTCTTTGGTAATAAATAAATCACGCACACGTTGATCAACGCCTTTATAATGTCCGCATAAAATAATCATATTTTCATTCAACGAAAGTGTATTTGCGGTACGTTGATTTAAAGTCGGTGCATCAGGTGTCATATAAATAATTTCGTCGTAATCCCTTTCCGATTTTAGTTTTGAAATACATTTATCAATAGGTTCTATCATTAAAACCATCCCTGCGCCACCACCAAACTGATAATCGTCAATTTTTCCATAATCATTTAAGGCATAGGTTCTTAAGTCGTGAAAATGTACTTCAGCTAAATTCTTATCAATAGCACGTTTGATAATTGAATATTCAAACGGACTTTTAATCAATTCGGGTGAAACGGTAATTATATCTATTCGCATTTGGCAAAGATAGATTTTTTCAGTTTCAAAGTTAAAAAGTTGTAAAGTTTAAAGTCTAAATTTTTCCACAGGCTAAAGTCCCTCTAATATGTTGAAAGTGATATGCGTGTTAAATATCATACCTAGCGCATACAAAATATATTGTTCTGTAGCTTCAATAAAATTATAATTCGTACACTTAATTTTATGGGCGCTCCCTAAAGGTCGGGCTTTTCGCTATATCTTTTTTACAATTTCACTGCGTTGCATTGTAAAAAAGGATGCCGCTGCAATCCCTAGCGCAAAAAAACTGAATTGTAAATGTTGTTTTTTAAAATGAGTTTCCTATTTTATTTTAAGCAATAGTAGCCTTTATCATCCTGTCAGCTCCAAAAATATCTTTTCTTAATTCAATGTTGGTAAAACCTTTTTGTTTAAGTAATTCAACAGTTTCATTTCCTAAATACTGATTGATTTCAAAATATAAATTGCCGTTTTTAGAAAGGTGTTTTTTTGCCAACTCAGCAATTTTATCGTAAAATAGCAACGGATTCTCATTTTTTACAAACAACGCTAAATGTGGTTCGTGAGCCAAAACATTTTCGTGCATTTGTGTTTTTTCCAACTCACGCACATAGGGCGGATTGCTCACAATAATGTCGAAAGTTTCGGGTAATTCAACGGTATTTAAAATGTCTTTTTCAATAAAAAACACGTCTACCTTGTTTAATTGTGCATTGTTTTTTGCTGTTTTTAAAGCTTCAACAGAAATGTCAATGGCACTTACTGTAGCATTGGATAATTTTTTTGCCAATGAAATTGGAATACAACCACTTCCGGTACCAATATCTAAAATATGAACTTTCGAATTCCGATTTTCAATTTTTAAACTTTCAATAATCCAGCTAACCAATTCTTCGGTTTCTGGTCTTGGAATTAAAACATGTTCATTTACCAAAAAAGGAAGCCCGTAAAATTCGGTTACACCTATTATATATTGTATAGGAATGTGTTTTTTTAAATCTAAAATAGACTTTTGAAGAAATGTTAAATCTTCTTTTTGTATTTCAAAATTTGGTTGAAGTGCAATTTCAATTCTGCTTAAATGCAATCTAAAATCTATCAATAAGTTAAAGAAAGATTGAATTTCAGTTTCAGGATACAATTCAGATAAATCTAAATAAAATTGTTTTTTAAAGTTTAATAGTTGCATTTTAAAGCCTTATTTTTGCGCTGTGAAATTACAAGAAAAATATATAAAACGCTGTATAGAATTGGCTAAAAATGGTTTGGGTACAACTTATCCAAATCCTATGGTTGGTAGTGTAATTGTTTTAAATGATGTAATTATAGGCGAAGGTTGGCATCAAAAAGCAGGCGAGCCACATGCCGAGGTAAATGCTATAAATGCAGTAAAAGATAAATCCTTATTAAAAAATGCTACCATTTATGTAAGTTTAGAACCTTGTTCTCATTTTGGTAAAACGCCACCTTGTGCCAATTTAATTGTTGAAAGTGGTATTAAAAATGTGGTAATTGGCATTGTTGATTCTAATAGTAAAGTGAGTGGGAGAGGCGTGGAGCTTCTTAAAAATAATGGATGTAATGTGGTTGTTGGGGTTTTAGAAAACGAATGTTATGCGTTAAATAAGCGGTTTTTTACTTTTCATAATAAAAAACGACCTTTTGTAATCTTAAAATGGGCAGCGTCTAAAGATGGTTTTTTAGATAAAATTAGAACAGTAAATGATGAAATTTCTCCAAATTGGATTTCTAATCAGTATTCTCAACAATTGGTTCATAAATTGCGTGCCCAAGAAAATGCTATTTTGGTTGGTACAAATACTGCTTTGGCAGACAATCCAAGTTTAACTACAAGAAGTTGGTTTGGAAATAATCCCATTCGTGTGGTAATTGACAGGACATCAAAAATTCCTTCAAACTATCATTTGTTTGACGGTAGTGTTAAAACAATTGTTTTTTCAGAAGTAAAAGACCTTATAAGCGTTAACGGAAATGTGATTTTTGAACCTATTGATTTTAGTAAAAATGTACCACATCAAATTTGTGAGGTTTTGTATAAATACGAAATTCAGTCTGTAATTATTGAAGGTGGGGCGCAAACATTGCAAAGTTTTATAGCTGCTGATTTGTGGGATGAAGCCTATGTTTTTATTGGAGATGTTATATTTAATAATGGCTTAAAAGCACCAAAACTGGAAAAAACAATTTCAGAAATTACTAAAATTTCAAACGACAATTTGTGTGTTTATTTAAATAGTTAAAAAGAACAATCAATAATAAAATACAGCAAAAAGCTTAGCGTTAAAAAACAATGTCTTTAGAAAGCGATACATATAAAACCATTGAAATAGCCAAAGGTGATGTGCTTTTTAAAGAAAAAGGCAGTAAGTTTATTGGTTATGCTTTTCCAATTACTTCAGAAGATGAAGCTAAAATTTATATTGATGAGTTGAAGAAAAAGCACCATTCTGCAAGACATTGGTGTTATGCTTGGCAAATTGGTGTAGAAGATGTGCAATACAGAGCCAATGACGATGGTGAGCCAAATAACTCGGCCGGACAACCTATTTACGGACAAATTTTATCAAAAGAAGTTACTAATATTTTGGTGGTGGTGGTTCGTTATTTTGGAGGAACAAAATTAGGTGTAGGTGGTTTAATTACCGCATATAAAACCTCAGCTAAAATGATTTTAGATGAGGTTGATATTGTTGAAAAAACAATTGATGTTTTTTTTCAACTAATTTTTGAATATGCAGATATGAATAAGGTTATGCGAATTGTAAAAGAGCAAAACCTAGATTTAATTGAACAAAAAATGGCACTAAATTGTGATTTTCTTATTGCTGTTCGAAAAAAAAATGCACAAAAAGTAAAAGATTTAATTCTTGACTTGCGATGTGTAAAATTAAAAGAGGTTACGCCATAAGTTTGTCAACAATATCTGTAATATATTTTGGTGCTCTTGTTGGTTTATTGGTTTTCATATTAACAAAAACCAAAGTTGCTGTTGCAGTTGTTAACAATTCATTTTGCTCATTGTGAATTTCAAAATCAAAAGTAATCTTAGCCGAAGGTCTTTTTGAGAGTGTTGTTTTTAATGTAAGTACATCATCATATTTTGCAGGTTTTATGTAATTTGTATTTAGACTAATTACAGGTAGCATAACTCCTTCTTCTTCCATAATTTTGTATGAAACCCCTAGTTTTCTTAGCCATTCGGTTCTGCCCATTTCAAAATAGGCTGCGTAATTTCCATGGTAAACATAACTCATTTGGTCGGTTTCTCCATATCTTACTCTAAATTGTATTTTGTCTGAAATCATTTTGTATATTTATGGGATGTTATTTACATAAAAAAAAATTAATATTCAAGAGTTTTTAATTTTTTTATAATGAAATATATTCACATTTTTGTACAAGAGATAAGGAGTTGTAGAATGCTCTGATTATCAGCCAAATTTTAACCAATATTTAAAGATTATTTGAGGAATGACTAAAACTGCATCATCAGTTTGGAATGAATGTTTATCTTTTATTGAAGATAATATTAAACAACAGGCTTATAAAACATGGTTTGAACCAATTAAACCAATAAAATTAGCGGGTGAAGCTTTGACAATTCAAGTGCCAAGTAAGTTTTTTTATGAATGGTTAGAAGAACATTATATCAAACTTTTAAGGGTAGCTTTGGTAAAGCAACTAGGCCCTGATGCAAAGTTGATTTACGATGTAAGAATGGAAAATAATTACAGTAACAGCAATCCGCATACTGTAAAATTTCCAAGTTCAAACAGAAATCCAATTCACACAAGTCAAGGCGTAAATGCTCCTTTAGATTTGAACAAACGAGAATTGAAAAATCCATTTGTAATTCCTGGAATTCAAAAAGTTAAAATCGAATCTCAATTAAATCCAAATTATAATTTTGAAAGTTTTGTTGAAGGTGATTCTAATAGATTAGGTCGTTCAGCAGGTTTGGCTGTGGCCAATAAACCAGGAGGAACATCTTTCAATCCGTTGTTAATTTACGGTGGTGTAGGTTTAGGAAAAACACACATTGCACATGCAATTGGAGTTGAGATTAAAGATAAATATCCAGACAAAACAGTATTGTATATTTCGTCTGAAAAATTTACACAACAATACATAGATTCTGTAAAAGGAAATACCAGAAATGATTTTATTCATTTCTATTCAATGATTGATGTATTAATTATTGATGATGTTCAATTTTTATCTGGTAAAACAGGTACTCAGGATGTTTTCTTCCATATTTTTAATCATTTACATCAAAACGGTAAGCAGGTTATCTTAACATCAGATAAAGCACCTGTAGATATGCAAGATATTGAGCAACGTTTGTTGTCTAGATTTAAATGGGGATTGTCTGCAGAGTTGCAAGCGCCTGATTATGAGACGCGTGTTGCAATTTTGAAAAACAAATTATACCGAGATGGTGTTGAAATGCCAGATGAAATTGTTGAGTATATTGCAAAACATATCAAATCTAATGTTAGAGAATTAGAAGGTGTGTTAATCTCTATGATTGCACAGGCTTCATTCAATAGAAAAGAATTTACACTTTTATTAACCAAACAAATTGTTGATAAATTTGTAAAGAATACAAAACGTGAAGTTTCAATAGACTATATTCAAAAAATTGTTTCTAATTATTTTGAAATTGATGTAAACACTTTACAGTCAAAAACGCGTAAGCGTCATATTGTTCAAGCGCGTCAGTTAGCAATGTATTTTGCAAAAAGAATGACTAAAGCTTCATTGGCTAGTATTGGTTCACAAATAGGAAAAAGAGATCACGCAACAGTACTTCATGCTTGTAAAACAGTTGATAATTTAACTGAAACAGACAAGCAATTTAAAAAATACGTTGACGATATTACAAAAAAACTGACCTTTTAAAGTATGACTAAAGTATTAATGGTTTGTTTAGGCAATATTTGTCGTTCTCCATTAGCAGAAGGAATATTAAAATCTAAAGTTAATTCAAAAGAGGTTTTTGTTGATTCAGCTGGTACTGGTGCTTATCATGTTGGTAATAGACCAGATTTAAGATCTATTGCCATAGCTAACATAAATGGCATAGATATTTCAAAACAAAAAGCTCGAAAATTTGAAGTAACAGATTTTGATGATTTTGATTTGATTTATGTAATGGATAGATCTAATTATAGAATTGTTTGTGAGCAGGCTAGAAATGAAAACGATAAAGCCAAAGTAAAATTAATATTAAATGAAATTATGCCTGGTGAAGATGTGGAAGTTCCTGATCCTTACTATGGTGGTGAATATGGTTTTAAAAACGTTTTTAATATGTTAGATGAAGCCTGTACTGTAATTTCAAATAAATTAAATCCAAATGGATAATCAAAAAGGTAAATTATACCTAATACCTACTACTTTAGGAGATAATGAGCCTTTAGAAGTGTTGCCTTATTCTGTTCGAACTATTATTGAAGAGTTAACTTACTTTATTGTCGAAAATGAAAAAACGGCTCGTAGATTTATTAAAAAAATTACACCAAAAAAGTCGCAACCTTCATTAGTAATTAAAAGTATAGACAAATATGCTCAAGCTATTGAAGTACAAACGTATTTAGATGTTTGTAATCAAGGAATTTCGGTAGGTTTACTTTCAGAAGCAGGCGTTCCTGCAATTGCCGATCCTGGTGCTGAAATTGTAAAATTAGCGCACGAAAAGGGTATTAAAGTTGTGCCTTTGGTAGGTCCGTCATCAATTATTTTAGCAATGATGGCTTCTGGGTTTAATGGTCAAAATTTTACTTTTAATGGTTATTTGCCTATAGACAATTCTGAAAGAAAAGCGACTATCAAAAGCTTGGAAAAAATTTCTAAAGATAAAAATCAATCACAAATATTTATTGAAACGCCTTTTAGAAATGAAAAAATGCTGGCAGATTTAAAAAGTACTTTAGGATCTACAACAAAATTATGTGTGGCTTGTGATATTACACTGTCTACAGAATACATAAAAACCTTGTCAATTCATGATTGGCAACGCGAAAATCCTAATTTGCATAAAAGACCTACAATTTTTATCATTCATAAAGAATAAAAAAAGGCTCAAAATATCAATATTTTGAGCCTTTTTTTATAAAAGTTGTTAGGTTTAAATATGAACCTTAGGATTTTTTATAGGTTCAATTGATGAAGTATCATAGCCCGAAAATTCTTTTAAATAATGTTGAATTGAGCTTCCAAAAGCATCATTAAATTTAATTTCACCATTACTTCTTAAATACGTTTTTACGTTTCCTGCACCAGCTAAATGAGCCGCTGCAAGTATACCAGATTCTGTAATTTTTACACCATTGATATTTTTACCTACACTTCTTTTAATGTCTCTAATTAAAATCCATTTATTTAAAGAGCAAAGCGCAACAAAGGCTTTTTCTTGTAATTGAGGAGTTTGTAAAAATAATTCAGTGTCGTAAATTTTGAATCTTTCTAAGGTAGATTTTCCAAATTGATATTTACCTAAATACCCAAGTGAATTTATTGTTTGGTAATCTCCTTGAGATTCTTTAAAAGCTACAGCTTCTCTAAAACCAATAAATTTATTGCCAATAAAAGGAATTTGAACATGATATTCATTAATTTCTTTTTCATTTGGAACGTAGTTGATATTACCAACAACATCTTTTGTGAAAAATGCTGCATTTGATTTTTTAACTCTCACAAAACTTGAGATTAAAAAAGCCAATACAGATAAACTTATAAGTATAAATACTTTTTTCATAATTTAATGGTGTTAAGATTTCTATTATCCTATTAAATTTCAGCAGGCAAAAGTACAGTTTATTTTGTAATACGCAACAAATGTAAAGTTTTATTTTATTGAATAACAATATTTTAACAAAAATTATTGTTAATTTAACATTGAAAAAATAAAAAAATACTGCAACAATATTAACTTGAGAATTATTTAAAAACGCTTGTGTTTAGTGGGTTAACTATCTATTTACTCCTTGTTGATTTAACCATTTTTGATAAATGGCAGCATTTCTATTATGTTGCGAAAGGGTTTTCGCAAATTCATGGGTTCCAATGTTTGAAATACTGGCACACATGTAATAAAAATCGTGTTTTTCATAATTTAAAACAGCATCAATAGATGAAATATCGGGCATTGAAATAAGTCCTGGAGGTAAATCTAAATTTTTGTAAGTGTTATAAGGCGAATCGATATCTAAATCTTTTTTAAGAACGCGCTTTATAACAATATCTTCGTTGCCAGCTTGTTTTTTTAGCGCAAAAATAACAGTAGGATCGGCTTGTAAAGGCCATTTGTCTTTCAATCTGTTTAAATATAAACCAGCCACTCTAGGGCGTTCTCTAACATTTGCAGTTTCTTTTTGAACTATAGATGCCAATGTAATAACCTGATTTTTATCTAAATTAAGTCGTTTAGCTTTTTCTAATCGTTCTTGATTCCAAAAATTTTGGTACTCACGCAACATTTTTTTTCTAAACAATTCTGCTGAAGTATTCCAGTAAAATTCATAAGTATTTGGTATGTACATCCCTAAACTTGTTTCTTCGATAAAGCCAGCTTCAGCTAAAAAGTTCTTATCTTTAAAAGAATTTAATAGTGTCAAAGAGTCTGCTTCAATTTGTTCAGCAATTCTTCCAGCTAATTTTTCAAAAGTATCCTGATTGTTAAACGATAATTTAACAGTAGTTTGTCGTCCACTTTTTAATAAGTTAACCAATTGATTGTTGTTCATTTCTTTGGAAATATGATATTTTCCAGGTTTTACAGCGTTTTTATAATTTTTTATAGTTGCTGTAAATGCAAATGTATTTACCCTATTTAAAAATGGACGGAGTAAATTTTCAACATCATCATAACTACTGTTTGTTGGAATATATACATATCCTTCTGTTGAAGTATTTGGCTTGTAAAGTTTATTGTAAAAATTATAGCCTAGAAAACCTCCAATTATAAATAGAAGTACACCAATAAGTAAAAATAATTTTTTAAGATTCATCAGTTGATTTTATTAATTGATATAAAATTTCATCTTTAAATGAATTTTTAGAGAAAATCCAGTCTTTTTTTACACCAGCCTTTTGAAATTTAAATTTTTCGAAAAGTGCAATACTTTTATGATTGTCGGGTGTAATATTCGCAAATATTTGATGTACATTTAAATATAAAAAAGAATATTCAATAACTAATTCCAAAGCTTCTGAAGCATAACCCAAACCTTGATAAGTTGGAATTATTAAAATTCCAACACCAACCCTGCTATGTTGCGGGTTAAATTCAAATAAATCAATCATTCCAATCGCAATATTTTCAGTATTGCAAATTACAAAGCGGTATTGTTTAGCTTCATAAATATCTTGATGCGAATTCTCTATGTATTTTTTTAATATATATTTTGAATAAGGTGCTTGTGTACTGCTAATTTCCCAAGAAGCTTCATCATTTTCTGCTGAAAATAAAAAGTCTAAATCTTCAGGTTCTAAAGCACGTAGGCTGATATTTTTTCCTAGTAAGATAGCCATTAGATAGTAATATCACCTTCAAAAACAAAAGTGGCAGGACCTTTTAAGAAAACATTGGTATAATTCTCTCCATTTGCTTCAAAAGACACTTCTAAATCACCTCCTAAAACATTCAGTTTTATAGTAGTATCATTTGTTTTTTTTGTTTTATGAGCCGCTATGGCAACTGCTGTAACACCTGTTCCACAGGCCAAAGTTTCATCTTCAACACCTCGTTCGTAAGTTCTAACTTTAAAGTGGTTATCACCTATTTGTTCGGCAAAATTAACATTGGTACCTGTTTCAAAATAAGGTGCTCCATATCTAATTTTTGCACCAGTTTCTTTTACATTTACATTGTTTACATTTTCACAAAAACGAATGTCATGTGGAGAGCCTGTATTTAAAAATGAATGTGAATTTTCAATATCAATTTTGTTAACATCAATCATTTTAAGACTAACAATACCATCTTCAACAGTTGCAAAATGCAAACCATCAACAGCATCAAAAGTAGTTTTGTTAGCAATTACATTTAATTGTTTTGCAAATGCAACCAAACATCTACCGCCATTTCCACACATACTACCTTCATTTCCATCGGCATTAAAATAAATCATTTTAAAATCTTCATTTTCAGAAGGTTCTAATAAAATTAATCCGTCTGCACCAATTCCAAAACGTCTGTCGCATAATTTATTAATTAATTTCACATCGTTTTTAGGGAAAAATAGACTTCTATTATCAATCATGATAAAATCGTTTCCCGTGCCTTGATATTTATAAAAATGTAGTTTCATAGTGCAAATGTACTAAAATTGAAATAGTTTTTTGAACTAAAATTTTAAGTGAATTTAAAAATGTTAAAATTGGTTAAATGAGCGTTAACAAAGCGTTAAAGCATTTTTTTGAATTGAATAAATCTCTAATTTCGAGTAATAATTTATAAAACATTTTAAAATATGAAAAAAATAGTAAGCACGATTTTAATATCAGCCTTAGGTGGGGCTCTTACTTTAGGAGCCTATAAATTATTTATTGAAAATCCACCTGTTGTTTATGAAAGTAATTCTTCGCAACCAGCTATGGTAAATACTGCATTTACGGGTAACGTTGTTGCGGCTATGGAAAACACGGATTTTACAATTGCAGCCGAAAAAACATTAAATGCAGTAGTGCATGTTAAAAATACTTCATATAAAACAATTCAAGACCCGTTTCAACAATTTTTTTATGGACAGGGAAATGGAACCAGACAATATTCGCAAGTTGGTACAGGTAGTGGTGTAATTATTTCATCAGATGGTTATATTATTACCAATAACCACGTAATTAAAGGTGCTTCTGAAATTGAAGTTACTTTAGACAATAAGAAAATTTTAAAAGCAGAGTTAATTGGTGCCGACGCAACTAATGATATTGCTTTGTTAAAAATTGAATCTAAAGAGTTGCCATACATTCCTTTTGGAAATTCTGACAATGTAAAAGTAGGAGAGTGGGTTTTAGCTGTTGGAAATCCGTATAATTTAACTTCAACAGTAACTGCAGGTATTGTTAGTGCCAAAGGAAGAGATTTAGGTGGTAATAATGATGTGAATTCTTTTATACAAACCGATGCAGCTGTAAATCCAGGAAATAGTGGTGGTGCTTTGGTAAATACACGTGGCGAACTAATTGGTATAAATACTGCTATTACTTCTCAAACTGGTTCTTTTGTAGGGTATTCTTTTGCCGTTCCGTCTAATATTGCAAAAAAAGTTGTTGAAGATTTAATGGAGTTTGGTAATGTGCAAACAGCTATTTTGGGCATTCGTGGAGGCGAGTTAAATAGTGAACTTGCTGATGAGTTAAATATTGATTATACGCAAGGTTTTTATATTTCGGAAGTAACATCAGGTTCTGGAGCTGAAAAATCTGGATTGAAAGAAAACGATATCATTGTAAAATTAGACAATGTAAAAATTAGTACTTATGCCGATTTAACTGGTTTTTTAAGGTCAAAAAGACCTAATGATAAAGTGAATATTACTTTTTTAAGAGATGGTAAAGAACAAACAGCAAGTGTAGTTTTGTCTAAAAATGAAGTAAGTACCGTTTCTACATTGGGATTAGAATTGAAAAATTTAGACAAAGCTGAATTAAAAAGTTACAATATTTCAAATGGTGTAAAAATAACAGGTATTTCAAACAAAGAATTGAGTTACTATGGTGTTAAAAAAGGATTTGTAATAACATCAATAAACAATGAAAAAATTTCAACGATTGACGATGTTACAAAAATAATTTCTAACAAAGAACAAGGACAGGTTTTAAGGATAGAAATGTTAAACTTAAATGGTGAATTAGAACGCTATATATTTAGATAACAATTTTAAACTAGAAGTATTATTTAAAAACCTAAGCATTTTATGTTTGGGTTTTTTGTTTTTTAACTACTTTTAGCCAAGAAATTTTTATGTTATGGCAATTACAATTGAACAAAAAATAAAAGATTTAAGAACAGCATTAAACCAGCACAATTACAATTATTATGTGTTGGATGCTGCAACTATTTCCGATTATGAATTTGATTTAATGTTGAAGGAATTGGAAAAGTTAGAAACTGAAAATCCACAATTTTTTGATCCTAATTCGCCTACACAACGCGTTGGTGGAGAAATTACTAAAAATTTCAATACTGTAGCGCATAAAAACCGCATGTTTTCTTTAGATAATTCCTATTCAAAAGATGATTTAGTTGATTGGGAAAAGCGCATTCAGAAAATATTAGGCGATGAAAATATTACCTATACATGCGAGTTAAAATACGATGGCGCTTCTATAAACCTTACTTATGAAAATGGTTTATTGGTAAGTGCAGTTACTCGTGGAGATGGTTTTGAAGGCGATGATGTTACTGCCAATATCAAAACAATTAGGTCGATACCGTTGGTTTTAAAAGATGATTTTGTACCTAATTTTGAAATAAGAGGTGAAATTATTTTGCCTTTGGATGGTTTTAATAAAATGAATGAAGAGCGTATTGAAGCAGGTGAAGATCCGTATAGAAATCCCAGAAATACAGCAAGTGGTAGTTTAAAATTGCAAGATAGTACTGAGGTTGCAAAACGTCCATTAGATTGCTTGTTGTATCATATTGTAGCCAATAACAATCCTTTAGCAACTCATTTTGAAACTCTTGAAAATGCTAGAAATTTAGGATTTAAAATACCAACAGCCATTGAGCTTTGTAGGTCTATTGATGAAGTTTTTGCCTTTATTGAAAAATGGGATATAAAGCGTCATGAATTACCTTATGAAACGGATGGTATTGTAGTAAAAGTAAACTCATTACAACAGCAAGATGAATTGGGTTATACCGCAAAATCACCGCGTTGGGCAATAGCTTATAAATTTAAAGCCGAGCAGGAAAGTACGGTTTTAAATGAAATTACATATCAGGTTGGTAGAACTGGTGCTATAACTCCGGTTGCCAATTTAGAGCCCGTACAATTGGCAGGAACTATTGTTAAAAGAGCCTCATTACACAATGCAGATCAAATTGAAAAGTTAGATATTAGGGTAGGAGATACTGTTTTTGTTGAAAAAGGTGGAGAGATTATTCCTAAAATTGTTGGGGTAGATTTAGCTAAAAGACCTCAAAATTCTGTACCTACAAAATATATAGAACATTGCCCAGATTGTAACACTCCTTTGGTTAGAAATGAAGGCGACGCGAAGCATTATTGTCCAAATGAGTATGGTTGTCCAACTCAAATTACGGGTCGTATTCAGCATTTTATCAGTCGTAAAGCAATGAATATTGATGGTTTGGGCGCTGAAACTATTGAATTGTTATTTAAAGAAGGGCTGATACATAATTATGCAGATTTATATAATTTAAAGGAAGAACAAATAATTCCTTTGGAACGAATGGCTGAAAAATCGGCTCAAAACATTGTTGCAGGTATAGAAAATTCTAAAAATATTGCTTTTGAAAAAGTATTGTTTGCCTTAGGAATTCGCTATGTTGGAGAAACAGTGGCAAAAAAATTGGCAAAACATTTTAAATCTATTGATAATTTAATGAATGCTTCTTTTGAAGAATTGATTACAGTTGATGAAATTGGCGATAGAATTGCTGAAAGTGTTATTGATTTTTCTTCAAATTTAATCAATATTCAATTGGTAGACAGGTTGAAAAATTACGGAGTGCAAATGGAAATTTCAGCCGAATCTCAAGAAGGAAAGACGGAAATATTACAAGGTAAAATATTTGTAGTTTCAGGTGTTTTTACCCAATTTAATAGAAATGATCTAAAAAAATCTATTGAAGATAATGGGGGGAAAGTAGCGAGTTCAATTTCATCAAAAACAAATTTTGTAATTGCGGGTGACAATATGGGACCTAGTAAATTGGCAAAAGCTGAGAGTTTGGGAGTTCCTATTATTTCAGAATTGGATTATATTGAAATGCTGAAATAAAATAGTTAAATTATAAAAGGCCTTTGTTATTGGATGTTCTAAATAAATCGGAATAATGGACGGTTCGTTCTTTTTTGAGTTTCGAAATAATTTTTAAAAAAAGGAGCGCAGTAATAAAAGCATCTCCAGAAGCTGTATGTCGGTCGTGTTTTGGAATGTTAAATTCTTCACACAGTACATCTAAGTTAAAATGGCTATCCTTTTTGTCGGCTAATTTTTTATACAATATTCCGGTATCAATGGTTTTGTTTTTCAATTTTGGAAGGTTGACTCTTTTTAGTGCTGCGTTAATCATTTCAACATCAAAAGCAGCGTGGTGTGCAACTAAAACAGAATTTTCTAAATAATTAACAAACTGTTCTATGGCTTCTTTTTCAGCAGATTTTATCAAATGGCCATCTTTTAAAAGTCCGTGAATTTCAACAGTTTCAGCATTAAATTCGTCTTGTTTTAAGTAAATTTCAAAACTATCAGAAACATCAATAATTTTATTATTAATAGCTACTGCGCCAATAGACAAAATTTTGTCTTTTGCCAAATCTAAACCTGTAGTTTCGGTATCAAAAACAACAAAACGCGTGGTTTCAATGGTTTTTGGTTGTTTTTGTTTAAACTTTTTTAAGTAGTTTTTCCAAAATTCGGGATAGTTTCTATGTTTAAAAAACGAGAACATTCAATAGTCTTTAAGTTCATTCTAAAGATATGAAATAGTTAAAATTTATTTCAGAAATAAAAACTTTAATTCCTTTCTGCTTTTAGCATCAAAAAAAACAAAGGCAATATTGGTCAAAAAATGGCTTACTAAAACAGCTATTATTGCGCCATTAATTGCGTATTTTGGTATTAAAATAATAGAAAAAAATAGATTTGAGATACAGCCAAGTACAAAACGATACACGTTTTTTTCAATACGATTTGTTGTAATTAGGTGCTTTTCATAAATCATACCCATAAAAATCATAAGAGGTCCCCAACTAAATAGCTTTAAAGAGTAGTTGATTTTAAGAAAACTTTCATCAAAAAATGTATTTAAAATAGCATTGCTGAAAAAGTGATAAATTAAAATAATTAAAACGCCCAATACAAGCATATAAGCAATTAGCAAACTTATTTTTTGATAATATATTTTAAGGTTTGACGTGTAAGATTCGGCCAATGAAGGAAACAATGCATTAATGATTGAAAAACCAATGCTCCAGGTTAAAGTAATGATTAAGAAATAGATAGTAGCATAGTAACCATAAGATGCGTCTCCGTGATAATATTTTAAAAAGAAATCGTCTGTAACAATATAAATAAGTATTAAAAAGTTGGAAATTACCAACGGAAATGCATTTTTAAGTAAATAGATCGCCATTGATTTTGAAAATACAAGGTCTTTAAAATTGAAAATATTTTTAGTTTTTACAATGCCAAAGTAGATGGTACTTTGAATTAAAAAATCAAAAATTATTAATGAAGCAAAATAAATAATACCAAATTGCTGTATAACCCCATAATATTGAAGTACTACAATGATAAATAAACTTGATATTTTACTTATAAATACATATTTTGTTTTTTTTATGGCGTAAAAATAATATTCAAAAACATCAAAAATTCTAACAAAATAGCTAAAGCAAATTACAAAATAAAGCATTAATAACTCTTTATCAATAAACAAATAACTATAAGTTAAAATAATTAGCAGCGCTAATAACCAACTCGCTGTTCTTAAGTAAAGTGCAGTTGAAAGAATTAATTTTGTTCGCTTTGGATAAAATACAATTTCACGAATGCAAATTGCAGAAAGTCCTAAAAACATAATAGGTGTAAAAAAGCTAATAAATGTTTCGGCAAATTTTAATTTTCCAATGTTTAAAATGCCAATTGATTTAAAAATTTTTGGAACAATGATAATTGCAACTAATAAACTAGTAAGCTTTTCAGCAATAAACCACTTTGTATTTAATAAATCTTGTTTGCTAAAAAGTTGAGCCATGTTTTTTGTTTCTGCTGCAAACTTATTAAACTTTTTTTGTATTCTTGTTTCAAAATTAATGAATGACAGCTGAATTTTTTAGAAGATATTATATTCTTAAAATTGTATCTAATCCAAAGTATTTTGGGATATATACAGACAAGTATGTATCTAATAAAGAACTTCAAAGAGTACTAGATAAAAAGTACGAAGATTTTAAAAACAATACTTTTCTTGGGAAATTAAAATTTAATGGTGAAAAAACGCTTCGAAGAGATTTAAAATCTATCAAAGAATATTTTGGTGTTGAAATTAAATTGAAAAGAAATTATGGCTATTATGTCCAAAAAGGAACTATTTCGCAAGAAATGGAAAACGTGTTTTATAGAATAGAACATTTATTAATTAGTACAAAAGCCGCTGAAAATAACTTTAACATTACGCCAGAAAAAGCAACTTTAAATACTACAATTGATTTATTGAGCTTAATAAATGCTATTGAAAATAATTTTTTAGTACATATATCTTATAAAGGTTGGTATGATGATAATAAATTTGAATGTCTCGAAAAACAACAATTTCAACCGTTACATATTAAAGAAAAGAACAAAGCTTGGTATTTAATAGCTTATGCGATTTATGAAAAAGAAATAAAAACTTTTTGTTTAGACAAGCGTTTGGTCGAAATTCAAATTTTTAATATAAAAGTGCAAAATCCAATTAAATTTAATGAACAAGACTATTTTAAATATTCAATAGGAATTTTAAATGAGGGTTTAAAGGTTGAAAAAATTAAAATAAAAGTAGCCAATCATCATTTAAAATATTTGATAGCACAACCAATTCATAAAAGTCAAAAAATAATTGCTGAAGCAATTGAAATGGATACCAACGAACTTAATTACGCCAATCCCGATATGTGGGGCGAAATTGAAGTGACCTTAAAAGTTAATTATGAGTTTGTTATGGAAATGCTAAAATACAATCAATGGGTTAAAATAGTTTCTCCAAAACCTGTTGTTGATTTCTTCAAAGAACATCTTAATTTAATTGTAAAATACTACAATTAGTATTTCTTAAAATTTTCTTAATTTTTTTCTAAACGGACTTTGTTTGTCCGTTTTAGATAGCTAGGTTTGTTTTATAAAAAAAAACTATGGCAACATTTGAAATTAAAACAAAGTGCTCTTTTGTATAAATTAATAATTGGATTATATGGTGGACTATGAAAAAATAAAAATAGATTTAAAAAAAGAAGAACAAGATTTATTAGACGAAATAATTGAACTTCAAAAAAAAATGAAGGATGCAGATCCTTCAAAAATGAATGGACAAATGATGAATGCCATTCAATCCAAATCTATTGAGACTATTACAATGGCATTAGGAATTTCAGATATATTAGAAAACTCAAACCATAGTACCAATGGACTCGCTTTTGACAAAGAATTTAAAGCTAAAACAAAATGGGAAAACACTCCAAAAAGCGAAAGAAGTCTTGAGTATAAAGTAAAATATACTAATAAGGACGAATTCAATAGAATGTTGAAAGAAGGTGACAATTTAAAATATAATTATTCTGAACATAGGGAATCATTAACAGGAAAAGAGTTTGCGAAAAACAGACAAAAAATGTATAATGAAAATGGAGGAGGATACGATTGTGCTTACACTGGAAAACACTTATTAAATGGAGAAAAGGATGAAACTAAACAATATTCATATGAACACGTTACGTCAATAAAAGAAATTCATGAGGACAAAGTTTTAGCATTTACAACTACATTAGAAGAAAGAAAAAAATTAGCAAATTCGAAAGAAAATTTAGTTGCTACTAATAAAAAACTGAATACATCTTTAAATGACACAAAAATAGATGATGTAGAAGATTATAAAAATAAAACATCTACAAACGACTCTAACAAAACAAACAAAGAACATTTTGAAATTGATGATGAAAAAATGTCCAAAACTATAGATGTTAGTAAAAAAGCTAGAGAACATCTTTTAAAGAGTAAACAAGTGCAATATGCTGTAAAAACTCAAGCAAAAATAGCTACATCAAACGCAGTTAAAAGTGGAGCAAAAGCTGCAATTGGTCAATTGCTTTCTATTACTATAGTAGAAGTAATTAATGAATATAAAAAAGAAGAAGACATTGAAATTACTCAAAGAGTTAAAAATATTTCATTTAGGATTAAAGAAAAAGCCAAAGGTTTACTCTCTACTTTTAAAGACCACTCAATAAGTAGTTTTCTTTCTACATTTTTAGACGCAATTTTAAATAGCTTATTTAAAATTGCAAAAAACATTTTCAAATTTGTTAAACTAGCAATTGTTTCAATTTTGAAAGCTGTAAAAATATTGTTTTCAAGTGAATATTCGTGGGAGGTTAGATTAAAGGAAGCTTTGAAGATTTTAGGAGTTGCTGTGGCCTCATTAATTGGTCTAGGACTTGATGAAATTATTGAAAAGGCATTAATAACTAACTTTCCATTTACTACTCCATTTGCAGGTTATGTTTCGCCTGTGCTATCAGGTTTAATCGTTGGCATTGGTTCAGTTTTAATTCTTCAAGGGTTTCAGAAATATCAAAGTAAAATTGTATTTAATAAACTTCAGGGGGAGGAAGGTTCTAAACTACAAACACGATCCGAAATTAATTTAGCTCAAGCTGGAATAAGTGACGTGGAAGCAACAAAATATACAAGTTTATCACTAACAATTTTTCAAGGTACATTGCCAATAATAGAGTCTTGCAAAAATCAAATTGATGAATCTTTAGTGAAAATAAGAAAAACAAAGAATATTATTTCTGAAAATATATCTTCTGCTAAAGCTATAAATAATGAAAATGATAATTTATTAAACTTATTAGAAAGTATTTAAATATGAAAGAGGTTGAAATATCAGAAAATGTTACAAGTATAGTAGATGCAAAAAAGATTATTGACAAAATAACTTTGGTAAATAACAGGTATGAAGAGTCAAATAGAAATGCTAAGAGTTTATTAAGTAATATTAACAGGGCACAAAGCTCAATTGAAGAAGTTTGCAATGGCAAAAAAGGAAGAAGTTGGGGAAGTCTAGATAAACAAGCTTTACTTGATTTAATTAAAGAGGATAACAATGCAACGTCTAAATCAATTTCTTCAATAAGCAAACTAATTACTAATAATAACGAAAATTCGAAATTATTAGCTGAAATGGTAGGAGCTTTAGCAATGTTATCAGGACTTTCATTTGAGAAAATAAGTGAAACTAGTGCTGAATTAGAGGGTATTATAAATCAAATTAAAGAAAGTTCAAATGGTAATGAAGTACAAGGAAATCATATAAAAAGGATTGTTATTTCACAAATTGAGAAAACTGTCGAAGAAAGAAAACGAGCAGATAAAATTGAATATAATTTTGGAATTATCAATGATAATATAAGAGAAATTGATAAAAAACTTAAATTAGAAAAGATTGCGACTTCCAATAAGATTGAAAATATTGAAACATTAATTAATGTCATTTCCGAGAAAAAAAATGAAAAAACTTTAAGTAATCAAAAAAAGAAAATCAATCTATTAATTATATTTTCAATGACAAACCTAATAATTATTTTAGGGTTTTTGTTTTATATTATAACCAATAAATATTTGTAAATAGTTGAAAAAAATCAATCATTTAAAGCAATTAATAAAAAAGAGTTCCACTAAATTAATTCAACATG
This sequence comes from Lutibacter sp. HS1-25, assembly GCF_004121075.1. Taxonomy (GTDB): domain Bacteria; phylum Bacteroidota; class Bacteroidia; order Flavobacteriales; family Flavobacteriaceae; genus Lutibacter. Next base: position 9,278 of record NZ_RHLN01000002.1, on the reverse strand, counting down.
ATTATTTAATCTTCTAACAAAAATAGAGTTGCAAAAGCAACTCTATTTTTGTTACATCACTAAAAAAAGATAAATAAAAAATCTCCTAAATTGCGGAAAACCGTAAAATTTAATGTTCAGATTTGGGTAAGTTTGTTACCATAATTAAAAACAAGGCAAGCCAACATTTTGAAATGAAAATCCAAGTAAATTATTGATGTAATTGAAGTGTAAATTAACAGAAGAGAATGTCTTTAAATATTGGCTAGTCAGAGTTTTAATATCAAAATTCTAAAATTATTAATTTAAAAATTGCATCTAAATGGAAAAGAAATTAAGTAAAAAAGCTGAGAAGAAATTCAATTGTTATACAATGAATGCAAATGAAAATGATATAAAAAAGATAAATGCAGCAATTGAAGAAATGAACAAAGGTGCTTTAAAACAGGTATGGTGTAAAGTTGAACAATTATGGGGATTTATAAGAGACCCAAAAGGAGCTTGGTGTAATAAAGCTATCGCTATTGGTGCTCTTTTATATGTAATTTCACCTATTGATGCAATTCCAGATATGATTCCGGTTTTTGGTTTAATAGACGATGCATCAGTTATTGAAGCTGCAGTAACATCTTTAAGTGTTGTTTTAGTAAAGTATTATAAAAATAATTCAGAGTTATCATATCATTATTTATATCGTTAACATTAAAATACAAATTTGAATGATTTAAATTTAAAAAAAGAAAAGTAAAAAAATTGTTCTTCCATAAAAGGAAGTCAACTCCAGTAAATAAAATATAGGAGTATAAGTGTAGATGCTTAACAAAACATCTCGATAATTATAAAAAATAAATACTTATTTAAAATAATTTTAATTTATTAAATAGACTTTTTTGTCTGTTTTAGCAAGTTAGTTTTGTTTTTAAAATTTAAAATAGACTATGGCAACCTACGAATGTAGAATTTGTGGAATAACAAGAAATGATACTTTAATTTCTAAAATAGGGACTCCAAAAAAATGTAAACAACCCAATTTTAAAGTAAAACTATCAAATCATTCTTGGAAAAAAATATCAGAAGAAAATGAATTGTAAAAGGTTATTATCTTAAAAATAACCATTATAAATTAAAATATTATGAGAAAGTGAAATATAGGTATTAAACTTTGGGCGGTTTAATATACTATAGAGAGAGAGAGTTGCGAAAGCGACTCTCTTTTGTTTATAGACCAATAAGACTTAAACTGAATCTAATTTTTATCAAATCTTGTATATCATTAATTGATTTAAAACAACCTTTTAGTTTTAGCTTGTCAGATTTTGACAAAGTATTTAATGCAATATACCTACCTGAATTATTGTATTTCAAGCCTTGTTCAGTTCTATAATGCAATAATATTTTAAATGAATCGGCACATGAAAGGTATAAGTCTTTATTTTGTGGTTCAATTTTTACTAATTTATTAAAACGTGCAATGGTATTATTTTTATCTTTTATATTGTGCGATAAAGTTAGCAAACGAGCAGCATCAATTAAAGGCATCAAAGCCCTGCTTTTTAAATCGAATTGGTCTTTGTGTTCACCATCATGTTCAACCAAAAATTGTCTGAAAAAACCCAGTGGCGATGGATTTTTTAACGCATTTTTACCTAATAAATTTAAAAATATTTCAAAAGACTGTACAGATTTAAAGATACTTTTAGTGAGTTTATGCACCAGTTCTTTATCGCCATAGACAAAATTGTAATCAAAAAAGATGGTACACATCATGATAGCTTCTTCTGTTGGTTTTGTAATCCAAGTATTAAATTGTTGTTTCCATTCAGAAAGCGATAAGCACCATTTTGGGTTACTTGCCATCATATCTGCTGGGCAAAATTCGTAGCCAACTGTATTTAATTTAATGGTAATTTTTTCTGAAAGTTGTAAAAAATAAGCTTTTGTTTTTTTGTAATCTTCTTTTGATACATCTTCAAAAATCAAAGCATTGTCTTGATCTGTAATTAACAATTGCTCTTTTCGCCCCTGACTTCCTAAGGCAAGCCAACCAAATTTTACGGGTGGTGCAGTTTCCATTTCAGCCAAAGAAAGTTCAATTGCTTTAATGGTTATAGCATCATTTATTTCTGCAATTATTTTTGAAATAAATGCGATAGGTATATTTTGTTCAATATAGCCTTTTAATAAATTAGAAGTTTTTTCTCTTACATATTTTAAGGTTGCTACTTCTTTTGCTCTTGTTAATTCCTTAATCAATACAGAAGGATTGTTACCGTGTAATACCACAATGTCATGTTCAGATAAAATTCCCGTGAGTTCAGCGTTTGGAGTGCCATTTTTTGTAATACACAAATGGGTAATTTTGTGTTTAATCATAGCTATTTGAGCTTCAGCTATGGTAATTTTTTCAGAAAAAGTGATGACTGGAGATGACATAATTTCACTCACTTTTTTTTCTATTGAAATCAATCCCGTTGCAATTTTTGTGCGTAAATCTTTATCGGTAATAATGCCAATGGGTTTTTGATCTTCAACAATCAATATAGAACCTACTTTTTTTTCGCTCATAATCAAAGCAGCTTCTTTAATAGTAGTTTCTTTACTGCAAAATATGGGATTTTTGCTGTATTGTGCTGTTTGAACTTCAGAAAAAGTATTGTCGTTTTCAAGATTGTCAATATTTGCAAACAAATTTCCAGGATTTGTTCTGGCATAAGGTGTTTTAATATTTGAAGAAAAACTGGCAATTATATATTTTTTAACCTTTTCATTTGAATTGATAATTTCTTTTAAAATTTCAACCGAAATAGCATATAAAATAGATTCCTCATTTGCTTTTGCACTCATCAAATACTGATCGTTTTGAACAAGTGGTCTTAAACCAAAAATATCACCTTCATCACAAATATCAACTAAAATTTGATCGCTATCCATTGTTCTGTATAAACCAATAGCACCATCTTTTACAATGTAAAAATTTTCATGCGGATATTCAGCTTGTTTAAAAACGAAGTCGTTTTTTTCAATGTATATCACTTTTACATGAGAGGCGATTTTAAAAAGTTGTTCTTTTTCTAAAAGATCAAAAGGAGGGAAGTTTTTTAAAAAATCGAAAATGCGTTCAGCAATAGTGTTTTTCATAATCAATTAAAGCTACGATAGACTTTAAAGTTACAAAAATAACAGTACAAAAAAGTAAATTATTTATTTAAATAGTAGTTGGTATTTATCAATTCAGTTAAATTTAAAACATTGTTTTTCTTATACTTAAAGGTCAGTTTTAAAAAAATGTATGCAGTAATTAAGGCATCTCCCAATGCGGTATGGCGATCGTGTTTTTTTACATTGTAAATTTCACAAAGTTCATCTAAGCTAAAAAGTTTTTTAAAACGGTCTTCGGTTGCTATTTTTTTATGAATATAGTTGGTGTCTAATTGTTTAGATTGTATTGGGCCAACATTTAAACGCTTTAGCGCGTTGTTAATCATTGTCATATCAAATTTTGTATGATGTGCAATAATTATGGCATCGTCTAAATAGTCAAGAAACGCAATTAAAGCTTCTTCTTCACTGACTTTAATTTCGGTTCCGTTTTTTCGTATACCGTGAATTTTTACAGTTTCTTTATTAAATACATCTTGTTTTATATATACTTCAAAAGAGTCAGAAACCAAGATTCTGTTATTTTGAATAGCAACTGCTCCAATGCATAAAATGCGGTCGTTTTCATAATCAAATCCTGTTGTTTCTGTATCTAAAGCTACAAATCGTATGTTTTCGTAATTGGCATATTTTTTACAATTTTTAACGGTATCAATATGCTTTTGCCAAAACTCGGGATATTTTTTTCTTTTAAAAAAATTCAGCATAATTTATGGAATTTGAGAAACATTAAATCTTAATTTTAAAGACTCCTGAATGTTTTTTATAGGTTTAAAACAGCTTTTTAATTTCAACCTATCCGATTTACTTAAACTATTGATGTCTACAAATTTACCGCTGTCATTTTTTGCCAAACCTTGTGAAGTTCTAAATTGCAATAATATTTTAAATGCATTGGCGCAAGACTCAAAAATATCTCTATTTTGAGGTTCAACTTCCATTAATTTTTCATAACGAGCTATGGTATTGTTTATTTTTAAATTATGATGTAATGAAAAAATACGTGCAGCATCAACCAACGGACGAATAGCTCTGCTTTTTATATCAAACTGATCTTTATTTTCACCATCTTGTTCAACTAAAAATTGTTTAAAAAAACCGAGAGGAGCAGGGTTGTCTAGTGTAGCTTTACTTAAAAAGCCTAAAAAGGTTTGTTTATTTGCAATGTATCTAAATACACTTTCACTCATTCTTTCATACAAATTCTTATCTCCAAAAATATATTCAAAATCAAAAAAGATAATACTTAACAATATTTTATCTGAAGTTGGATGTTTAACCCAATCTTTAAATTGTGCTTTCCATTCTTTTACAGATAAACACCATTTTGGGTTGCTTGCCATAATATTTGCAGGACAATATTCAAATCCAACAATGTTTAATTTTTCGGTTATTTTGGTTGAAAAGTTTAAAAAATAAGCTTTGGTTTTTTCGTAATCTTCTTCTTCAACATTTTCAAAAACCAAGGCATTGTCTTGATCGGTCATTAATAATTGTTCTTTTCTACCTTGACTTCCCATAGCTAACCAAGCATAAGCAACAGGTGGCTCAGTTCCAATTTCTTTTATTACAAGTTTTATAATTTGTTTTGTAATGGCAGTATTAATTTCAGAAATAACTTTGGTAATAAAATAAATAGGAATTTCTTGCTCCAAATAACCTCTTGTTAATTCAGATGCTTTGGTTCTAATGTATTTAAGTGTCTCAACATCTTTGGCCGATTTTATTTCGCGTGCTAAAAATATTGGGTTATTGCTTTGAAGCATGGTTAAGTCATGTTCTGCTAAAATACCAACCAATTCCGATTGGTCAGTACCATCTTTGGTAATACATATGTGCGAAACTTTGTGTTTAATTAGCGCAATTTGAGCTTCAGCAACGGTAATGTTCTCAGGAAAAGTAATTACCGGACTTGTCATTATTTTGCTAACAGGGTCAAAAATGCTATAAACACCAGTTCCTACTTTTGTTCTAATATCTTTATCGGTTATAATACCAATGGGAATATGATTTTCTGAAACAATTATTGAGTTAATAATATGTCCAGTCATAATCATACAAGCTTCTTTAATAGAAGTGTTAATGCTACAGGTTATTGGGTTTTTACTGTATTTTGCCGATTGAGTTTCAGCATAACTATTGTCCATTTTATTTACTGATGAAATATTGGCAAATAGTTTCCCTTTGTGTTTATCTGAAAATGGATCGCGGGTGTTTGTTGCAAAACTGGCTATTAAAAACTGACTAACTTTTGGGTAGTTTAAAATAATATCTTTAAAAAGATGTGTTGGAATGCCATACAAAATAGTTTCTTCATTTGCAGCAGCTCCCATCGTATAGTTTTCATTCATAATCAAAGGGCGCAAACCAAAAACATCCCCCTCATCGCAAATGTCAATATTTATTTTTTTGTCATCAACAAATCTATACAAGCGAACGACACCTTCATAAATAATGTAAAAATTATCTTGAGGTGGGTCATTTTGATCGAAAATTATTTGGTCTTTTTCATAATATTGAATTTCAACATTTCTAGAAATTTCACATAAAGTTTCTTTTGAAATTAAATTGAAAGGTGGATATTCTTTTAAAAAATCGAAAATTCGTTCGGCAATGGTATTTTTCATTTTGTGTTTTTTATAGCATTCAATACAAATTCGTAATAAGATTTTCCGTGAGGAACAAAACTGGTATTGTTTAAATTTGTTGCTAAAATTAATTCATTTAGCGGAATTAATTTCACTTCGGCAACTTCTTCTTGTTGGATTTTTAAGGTTTCAATATTAAAATTTATGCTACATATATATATATGGTGTAATTCGTTGTCAATAAGATCAATTTTATGGGTAACTTTTTTTGTTGAAGTACCTATATAATGTAATTGTTTTTGTTGAATTGAAATCCCAACTTCTTCGGATACTTCTCTAATAGCAGAATCTATTGGTAATTCTCCTGCTGAAATATGACCTGCAACAGAAATATCCCATAAGCCAGGAAATGTGTCTTTGTTTAAAGCTCTTTTTTGAATCAGTATATTTTTATGATTATCAAAAATCCAAATATGTACAGATGCGTGAAAAAGTCCTTTTTGATGTGCTTCGGATTTTAAACAGGTTTTTCCTGAAATTTCACCAACTTCATTTAGTATATCAATATATTCATCCATAGTAAAAAAGTAAAAGACAGCTTTCGCTGTCTTTTAAAATTATTTAAAATAACTAAACCCTTCTTTTGGGTCTATTTTAAGTAAAGTTTCATAAATTAATTTAATAACGTTTTCAACATCATCTTTTGAAACCATTTCAACAGTAGTATGCATATAACGCAATGCCAAACTAATTAATGCTGATGGTACACCACCATTGCTATAAGCAAAAGCATCTGTGTCAGTTCCTGTTGAACGAGATGAAGCGATTCGTTGAAAAGGAATTTTAGCAGCTTCGGCTGTTTCAATAATTAATTCTCTTAAATTATTTTGAACGGCAGGAGCGTAGCTAATTACTGGTCCATTTCCAGAAATTGTTTCACCTTCTTTCTTTTTGTTAATCATTGGTGTTGTAGTATCATGACAAACATCAGTAATAATAGCAACATTAGGTTTAATAGTATGCGAAATCATTTCAGCACCTCTTAACCCAATTTCTTCCTGAACAGAATTTGTAATGTACAATCCAAAAGGAAGCGTAATATTGTTTTCTTTTAGCAAACGAGCAACTTCAGCAATCATAAAACCACCAACTCTGTTGTCAAGTGCTCTACAAACAAAATTGTTTTCGTTTAAAATAAAAAACTCATCTGGATATGTAATAACACAACCAACGTGAATCCCTAATTTTTCAACTTCTTCTTTTGTTTTACAACCTACATCTACAAAAATATTCTCTAATGTAGGGGTTTCTTCTTTTCCTTTATCGCGAGTGTGAATTGCAGGCCAACCAAAAATTCCTTTTACAATACCTTTTTTTGTATGAATATTTACAATTTTTGATGGAGCAATTTGATGGTCGCTACCTCCATTACGTATAACATATATCAAACCTTCAGGAGTAATATAATTTACATACCATGAAATTTCATCAGCGTGCCCTTCAATTACAACTTTAAATTCAGCATCTGGATTAATAATTCCAACTGCTGTACCGTAGTTATCAGTTATAAAAGTATCAACGTATGGTTTTAAATATTCCATCCAAATTTTTTGACCTTCACTTTCATATCCAGTAGGAGAGGCATTGTTCAAATACTTTTCTAAAAAATCAATCGATTTTTTATTCAAAACTTTTTTGCTCATATGTATTATTTTTAAAAAAACGAAGATACTAAATTGTGGTGTATACAAACAATTAAATAAAATCGTTTTATACATATAAGTATATATTGTAAATTTGGCAGGATTTTCCCATATATAAATGTATGAAAGTGTATTTTAAATATATTATTGTTTGCTGCTTATTAATAAATAGTAATTTTCTTTTTTCTCAGGAAGAAGCGAATGGTACAATACCACTTACTGAACGCTATACTATTTTTGAAGGCGATACCTTATTAATAGAATTAGATGAAGTCTTTTTGTTGAAAAAAATTAATTTACCTACAAGTTACGAGCGTAAGTATTATTATTGGTTTCGTAAAAAAGTACTAAAGGCTTATCCTTATGCACAAATTGCAGCAGATAGTTTAGAAATATTAAATGCCAACTTAGATAAAATTAAATCAAGCAGAAAGAAAAAGGCATATACTAAAACAATGCAAAAGTATATGGAGGAAGAATTTACAGATCAACTTAAAAAGCTAACAAGAATGGAAGGTCGTATATTAATTAAATTGTTAGATAGACAAACTGGGGTTGTAGCTTACGATTTGGTGAAAGATTATCGCAGTGGTTGGAAAGCTTTTTGGTACAATACAACAGCAAATGTATTTAAGTTGTCTTTAAAAGATGGTTATGATCCAATGAATAATAATGAAGATTTATTAATTGAGAACATTTTGCAGCGCGCATCTGTAGAAGGCATTATTACTTTGAAGCCTTCCAAAAAGGATTTAGATTACACTATATTGGCTGAAAAGCCACTAATTATCCCGCAACCCAAAGAAAAAAAATAGTGATAAAAAAGTCAATTTACTATTGTGTAATACAAAAATAAGTATTAATTTAGTAGTCAGCTTTTTTATTAAGGAATCTTTAATGATTTTATACTTATTATAAGTGTCTTAAATTCAGTTGGTTGTTTTTTATTTTAAAAAAACATTGCAAAAAGTTTGTTTAGGAATTAATAAAGGTGGTATCTTTGCAGCCGCTAACGGGGTGTTTGTTGGCAAAAAGTTCAGGAACAGGTTGAGTTAAAATTCTTAAAAAAATAATCAATTTTTTATTTGTGATATTAAAAAAAGGTTTTACATTTGCAGCCGCTAACAGCGAAAGGGGTTAGTTAGAAAGTTCAGAGAAATATTGCGAAAAAAACTTTTAAAAAATAAATCAAATTTTATTTGGTCATAAAAAATAAACGTTTTACATTTGCAGCCGCTAACAACGAAAGGGGTTAGGGAAAAGTTCAGAGGAAATTTTGGAAAGTTTTTAAGGTTAAAAAACTAGTTAGTTCGAGTCTAACATTTCTACAAAATATTGTTTAAAGGTAGCTGAGATAAGTTACAAAAAGCAATAAGATTAAGTTCATTGAAAATATTGAAATTGACAGCGTAAATTGAGTAAGAACCTATGTTTAAATACATAGACAATTCTTTTGAGAAATATTAACATCGTACATTATTAAAAATACATACGATGAAGAGTTTGATCCTGGCTCAGGATGAACGCTAGCGGCAGGCTTAACACATGCAAGTCGAGGGGCAGCACGTCTTCGGATGGTGGCGACCGGCGCACGGGTGCGTAACGCGTATAGAACCTACCTTTTACAGAGGGATAGCCCAGAGAAATTTGGATTAATACCTCATAGTATTATAAAGTGGCATCATTTAATAATTAAAACTTCGGTGGTAAAAGATGGCTATGCGTTCTATTAGCTAGTAGGTAAGGTAACGGCTTACCTAGGCAACGATAGATAGGGGTCCTGAGAGGGAGATCCCCCACACTGGTACTGAGACACGGACCAGACTCCTACGGGAGGCAGCAGTGAGGA
>NZ_RHLN01000001.1 GCF_004121075.1 Lutibacter sp. HS1-25 | reverse complement strand
GAAGTTGACCCTGAAACAAAAAAATTACTGCAAATTACCAAAGAAAGTTTGTACGAAGGCATTCGTGAATTTAAAGCTGGAAACCGCGTTGGAGATGTAGGATATGCCATACAAAATTACTGTGAAAAACACGGTTACGGAATTGTACGCGAATTGGTTGGACACGGATTGGGAAAAACAATGCACGAAGATCCTGAAATGCCAAACTACGGCCAAAGAGGAAGAGGGAAAAAATTTGTTGAAGGAATGGTTGTTGCAATTGAACCTATGGTAAATTTAGGAACTCACCAGATAAATCAACTAAAAGATGGCTGGACCATTTTAACAAAAGATGGAAAACCAAGTGCTCATTTTGAACACGATGTTGCCATTGTTAACGGAAAACCTGAATTGCTGTCTACTTTTAAATATATTTATGAAGCTTTAGGAATTGAAAGTACTGAAGAAGACGAATTTAGACAATAGATTTTAATGCCAATTTTTAAAACTGTTTTAAACACCATACCAAGACCTTTACTTATTAAAATGAGTTATTGGGTGCGTCCTGTAATTTCATTTTATTTAAAAGGAAATACCTATACAGATCCTATTGATGGTAAAAGTTTTAAAAAGTTTTTACCTTATGGTTATGGCGAACAACGCCCAAATGTTTTGTCGCCCAGCACACTATCATTAGAACGCCATAGGTTAATTTGGTTGTATTTAAAAAATGAAACCGATTTTTTTACAGCTTCAAAAAAAGTGCTGCATATGGCACCAGAACAATGCTTTTTAAAATTGTTTAAGCAGCAACAAAACTTAGATTATATTACAGCCGATTTGTATTCTCCAATTGCAGATGTAAAAGCTGACATTTGCGATTTGCCTTTTGAAGAAAATACTTTTGACATTGTTTTTTGCAACCATGTTTTAGAACATATTGAAGATGATAAAAAAGCGATGAGCGAATTGTATCGTGTTTTAAAACCTGGCGGAATGGGCATATTTCAAATTCCGCAGGATTTGAGTTTAGACAAAACTTACGAAGATTTTACAATTACATCTAAAGAAGAGCGCAAAAAACATTTTGGGCAATACGATCACGTTCGCGTATACGGAAAAGATTATTTTGACCGTTTACGCGCTGTTGGATTTAATGTAAATGAAGTTGATTACTCTAAAACACTTTCAACAGATTTGGTTGAAAAATACTGTTTGGTTAAAGGTGAAATTTTACCTGTTTGCACTAAATAGCCTGCATTTTTAAATGAGGCGAAGTATAGGTTTTCATTTCATCATTTTCATCAACATAAATTAAAAATACTTTTAATTCTGGGTGATTTTTTAAAAACTGCAATGTTTTTTCTAAGCCCATAGCCATACAAGCTGTTGCATAACCGTCAACATCGGCACAATCAGATTTTGCAATTACCGAAGCACTTAACAAATTACTTTCAGAGGCATAACCTGTTTTGGTATTGATGGTATGTACATATTTTTTACCATCGGCTGTGGTTCTGTATTTTCTATAATTGCCTGAAGTTGCAATAGATTCGTTATTTAACTGAACAATAGATGCAAAAGAACGCGTTCCATCTTCGTTAGGATTTTCAATAGCAATGCGCCACGCTAAGTTTTTTTCGTTTACACCTCTGGCTCTTATTTCACCACCAATTTCGACCATATAATTTTCAATGTTGTATTGCTCAAAAAGTCGCCCAACCATATCAACCAAATACCCTTTTCCAATGGCATTAAAATCGAAATAAATTTCAGGATACAATTTATGCACTTTTCCGTTTTTCAAACTAACTTTATCAAAACCAACATATTTTAACAATTGATTAATTTTAAGTGAATCTAAATCTTCAATAGCTTCGCCAGGTCCAAAACCCCAGGCATTTACCAATATACCAACTGTTGGATCAAAATCGCCATTGGTTTCATTAAAAATTCTTTCAGATTTGGTAAAAACTTCTTCAAAAAAAGCATCTACTACCACTGTGGTATCTCCTTTATTTACTTTTGAAATATCAGATGTTGGAATATAGGTTGAAGTAGATTTGTTAATAGCCTTAATTAAACTATCAATTTTAGGTCTAAAATTAATATCGTCTTCATCTAAATAATGAATTGAAAAAGTAGTACCAATAGCATTACCCTGAATAACAACCAAATTACTATCCTGATTATCACAGGCATACAAAACAAATATTAAAATTAAGAATATATAATTTTTCATTAAAAAATAGATTAAATTTTATCAAATAATTAGTTTGCAAAGATAACATTAAATTATCTCTTAAAAATTTCTTAAATTAATAAATATCCATAACCAAATGAATACTTTTTTATAAATTTGGTACGCATTTAAAGCAATATAAAAATATGAGAAAAATAGCAGTAGTATTATTACTTACATCAGTGGTATTAAGTTCATGTGTTTCAAAAAAGAAATACACCGAGTTAGAAGGAAATTTTAGCCAAAAAAATCAAGAATTGGTTGACACAAAAGCAGATTTAATGAAGTGTCAAGTTGAAAACGAAAGTAAAATTTCGTCACTTAATCAACAAATTTCAAGTTTAAAAGAAGACAAAGCTAAAACTTTAGAATATGTTGATAATTTAACTGTATTGTCAAAATCAGCTTCTGACAACATTAAAGAAACCCTTGCTCAAATGGGTAAAAAAGATCAGTACATTCAGTACATCCAAAAAGCAGTTACTAAAAAAGATTCTATCAACTTAGCACTTGGATTTAAATTAAAAAGTGTGTTGAAAGATGGATTTGAAGATGACGACATTGAAGTTAATGTTGAAAAAACAGTTGTTTACATTTCTATTGCTGATAAATTATTATTTAAAAGTGGTAGTTCAACAATTTCTTCAGAAGCTAAAGCTGTGTTAGGTAAAGTTGCTGATGTAATTGCAGCACAACCTAATTTAGAAGTAATGGTTGAAGGTTATACTGACAACAAACCAATTAATACTAGCTGTATTAAAGACAACTGGGATTTAAGTGTATCTCGTGCAACTTCAGTAATTAGAGTGTTACAAAACAACTTTAAAATTGACCCAGCTCGTTTGGTTGCTGCAGGTAGAAGTGAGTATACTCCTTTAGACACTAACAACACTGTTGAAGGTAGAGCTAAAAACAGACGTACAAGAATTGTTTTGATGCCTAAATTAGATCAGTTCTTTGAATTGTTAGAGCAAAAAGTAGACTAATTCTAGTTTCAATAAAATTTAAAAGACCGTCTTTTCAGACGGTCTTTTTTTTTGATATTACTTTTAAACATTTGGTTATTTTGGAAAAATCTAAGTGGCTTTCAGAAAAATTTTAAACTTCAATCTAAAAATTTAGCACCACTATTTTAAGTTATTTAATTTTTAATAAAACAACAATTATAATTGTTAGTAAATTACCCATTGCAGTCATTAAAATATCATAAAAATCTATTGGATACCCCATAAAAAATTGAATAAATTCCCAAAGGGTTAATCCTAAAAACGAAAATAAAAAAGCAAATAGCAACCTTTTTGTCAATGAATTTTCATGAATGTAAAAAGCCCTGAAATAAACAAATGCAATTACACAAAATCCTGATCCTGCAAAAAAATTTGGCAAAGTACCTTGTAAAAAATCAAAAGTACCAGACAAATGAAGGTTTTTTGGTCTAATAATTGTTTTTATAATTACGATACCTAAAAATGATACAATTGCCCAATAGCTTAAAATTCTCATTCTAGGTTTCTCTTTTCTTTCTTTAGCTAACTGATACTTAATATTATTAAAATTCATCTATATTTTAATTAATTTCCAAACACTAAAAAAACAGGTCATTTTTAAAACCTGTAATATGTTTGTAAAATATATTAAACTTACTTTTTAACTATTTTTAAAATAACGGGCTTATCTAAATATACTTTTGAAATATAAATTCCTGTCGGATTATCTTGAAGTGACAATTGTACTTTACCAAATTCAACTGGATACATTTTAGAAGAAATTAACTGTGCCTGCATATTGTACAATTCAATTTTCACTTCTTTTTTTGAAGTTGGTAATTGGATTTCAAAATCGCCATTGGTAGGATTTGGATAAGCAATAATTTCAGTTATCAAGTCAATTTCTTTAGAAAAAACACCTTCACAAGCTACACTTGTTTTTACCTCAATCAAATCCCCGTGATTTACATTTAAAGCAAAAGAATTAAGATTGGTTTCAAAAGCCAAGTTTCCGTTTACCAATACTTCAAACGGAGCAGTTCCTTGAGCAATATCAATAACAACATCCTTCTCTTTAACAGTTGCTTTTCCAACAACTATTGTACCTGCTTCAACAGTAACATTATAACATTGCTCAAAAGTTTTATTTTCATCAGCAACAAAAACACCTATACAAAAATCATATGTTCCTGCAGGTAAATTAGAAATGGTTTGGTTGGTTATAAAACTGTAATCAACATTATGAATGGTTGTAGTATAGTTGTAATTTTTTAGCGCCGTAATTATAATTTCACCATTGTCTTTACCTGGACAAGTTTCGTCAACAGTTTTAATTTCAAAATTGTTTGCAGGCAATATAAAACAGCCCAATGCATCTACGGTATTTCCAAAAGGAGTATTTGGACATTGATCAATGTCGTTTATAACACCATCTCCGTCATCATCGTTAATATCTGTTATAATTCCACAAATTTCCAGACTCCAAGAATTGATAGTTCCTGTATCGGCTTCACCAGCATCTACAACTTTTAATTTCCAAATACCATTTGAAAAACCATTGTTTAAAAACGACAACGGAAGTTGCGGCTTATAAGTACCCGTAAAAGGTGCTGAACCATTAACAATACTAGTAGTTGCAGCATCATTAAAAATAGTGTTGGTATAATTATCACCACCACCTCCATTTTCAGCAGACAACAAAACCACAATACCTTCAGGACTAATTAACGAAATTGACAAATCTTCTACATAACTATGTGTTATATTTAAAGTAACAGACACATCTGTAATTAATTTTACATCACTTACCGAAATAGTAGAAAAAACACCAACAGAGCTATTGTCGGGTATGTCTTTTGGAATGTCTGTTGAAGTGTAAGTATTACAAATCTCATTGGCAGTTGTAAATTTAAATGGATTGCTATAACTACTTTCACCACAATTATTGATTGATTTTACCCTCCAATAATAAGAAGCATCAAGAGCCAGTAAAATTGGCTTGTAAGAATTTGTATTTACAGTAGCTTGTTCTACAATTGTTGTAAAAGAAGCATCTGTTGCCAATTGAACTGTATATGAAACCGCATTGAAATTTGCATTCCAATTTAGTGAATACGGTTTTAAATAAGCCAATTTATTATCTGTAGGAATTGTTAAAATAGGAGCTGTTAAATTCGCATCATAAACATTTAATAAAACTTCTTTTCTTTTTTCTAGTGAAGTTGTTGCAGAAGTTCCAACAATATCAAATTTATAAGCTCCAAAGTCAAGATTTGAAGTTCCGCTTACCGTTACTACCACATTGGTATTATTGGCTGTTGCGGTTGCTGGACTAAAACTTACAGTTGTTCCGGCCGGGTTTCCAGCTGCAGTAAACGTAGTAACTTCATTAAAACCTAAAAAAGTATTGTATGTAAAATTATAAACAGCATTGGTTGGCTTACAAACTTCAGAAGTTATTGAAGAAAAAGTAATGGTAAATTCTTTAGCCTGAATATTGATATTTGCTGCATTTATAGCGTAAAAAATATTACCAACACTCTCTACTTTAATTCTTGCTAAAGTTGAAGTCACATTTGGTACAACAATATTTGCAGTACCATTATTTGCAATATTTGAAGCCAAAGTATACGGATACGTATATCCACCATCTACAGACAATTTAATATTTACATTGGTACAATTTATGGGCGCAATATTGGTATTTGCAACATCCCATTTTATCTCTTTTGATTGACCCGAACTCCAAGAAACTACGGTGCTTTGCGAAGTTACCCTAAAAGGACCAGCATCTTTATTAAAAGTCAATGTGGTTTCTCTACTTGCAGATTGCCCTCCATTTACATTGTTATCCCTTACATTTACGCCAAATTTCATGGTTCTGGCAACCGACGGTAAAACTTCCCATGTATTAGATAATTGACCCGCAATAACGGTATTTAAATTGGGAAAATATCGGGTTGATGATGTACTAGGAGCATAAGATCTAAAAACCGGACCTTGAATTGCCGTTGCAACTGGCGGTGCTGTTGTTATTTGAGTATCAAGCTGCTCCCAAGTGTAGGTTAAAACATCTCCATCAGCATCACTTGCAGTTGCATTTAAAAAAAATGGCGTTGAAATTGGCAACGTATAAGTTGGCAAAACATCAACCGTTGGTGTATTGTTTCCTGTTAAAGTAATATTGGCACAATTACTAAAACCGCTGGTTATATTTGCCCACATTTCATTTACACTAACCAAATGAAAATAATCATTGGCATACGACTTAACATTTTCTGGAGCACACAAACCTGCATAAGACATAATGGTTGATCCACTGCCGGGTTCAACAGCTGTTGCATCATTTCTATTTCCACCGCCACATCCCTCTTTACTGCTATTAAAAGTATGATTGGCACCATATTGATGTCCCATTTCATGAGCCACAAAATCAATATCATACAAATCTCCAACAGGAAAGCCAGAGCCTGTAATACCTTTTGCTTTGCTTGTTGTACAAGGCGAATTGATGGTAGCCAAACCACCGCCACCAGTACTAAAAGTATGACCTATATCGTAATTAGAAAACCCAATATTGTTGTCTATTACAAACTGACTTTCGTTGATTAAAACATCGCCATTGTCGTTTGTAAAACCATCAGTTAAAGGGTCTAAAAAAATAATAGAAGCATTGTTAGCAACCAGCTGCATAGTTAAAGAAACATCGCGTTCAAAAATAGCATTTACACGCGTCATTGTTGCATTTATTGCCGAAAGTACCACTTCCTTTTTACGAGCTTCAGAGGCAGTTTCACCAATTCCGTTATAAGCCAGTTGAAATTGAGCATATTCGCCAGTTGTTGCAATCGCCAATCTAAATGTTCTTAATTTTCCATCATTTACATTTTCAGTTTTTGAAGCCAAATCAGGTAGCTTTTGCTGTAAAGTTCCAACCATCTTGTCTGCTTTACAAACAAAAGGAGCTGTATTTGGCAACTCTTTTTTAGCGTAAACGATGTATGATTTTTTATCTGAAGTATATGGATCAATAAAAACAGCTTCATCTTTAGTTTGCATAATCATAGCATGCAAACCGATATCAGAAACACTAAAACGAATGATAGTTCCTGGGTTTTCAATACTTTCTCCAACATAAGATTTTATTGAAGGAAATTGTTTTTGAAGTTGCTCATCTAAAATAGAAGATTCATAAACTTCATATTTTTCAACAAAGCCATTAGTGGTTGGAAAACTTACAATAGTAGTTGATTTTTGAAATTTACCTTTGTTTTTTGGGGCTTTTTGAAGTGATTGTTTTAAAGTATTGATGTCTAAATTATAAACTTCATACGCATTTGGAATGGATCTTCGTTTAATCTTATCAATTTCATTTATTTGAAAATCAACTTGTTGATTCCAAACTTTGTCATTTTTTTGTGCAAATAAAGAAGAAATTACGAAAAACATAAAAAGCATTAAACTATTTTTTCCCAAGCTGTTTTTCATAATTATAAATTTTACCCAATTAGCAATCTCGAACCAACAAATATAATTGATATTATTTTTCACAGCAATTTATAACTGTTTTAATTAACAGTAATGTGAGTGCTTTTAATTAAATAAAGTATTTTTGCACTTTCAAATAACCAAATACTATTTTCAACTTTGAAAATTTATAGAGATTTATCTGAATACACTTCACCTAAAAAATCATTTGTCACCATTGGCACTTTTGATGGGGTTCATTATGGACATCAAAAAGTAATCCAAAAATTAATAAATAGTGCTAAAAAAAACAATGCAACTTCGGTCTTATTGACTTTTTTCCCACATCCCAGAATGGTTTTACAAAAAGATTTAAGCATAAAACTAATTAATACTATTGATGAACGTATTGTTTTGTTAGAAAAAATGGGTCTAGATGCCTTGATAATTCAACCTTTTACCAATGAATTTTCAGAATATTCGGCATTGGATTTTGTAAAAAACATTTTAATAAACAAGCTTAATATTGCCAAATTATTTATTGGTTACGACCATCATTTCGGCAAAAATAGAGAAGGTAATTTTGAGCAACTCCAAGCTTTTGGAAACACTTTTAACTTTGAAGTACAGGAAATTTCTCAAAAAGACATTAACAACAACACGGTAAGTTCTACTAAAATTAGAGAAGCCATTGAAAATGGTTACATTGAAAAAGCGAACAGTTATTTGGGCTATTATTTTATGCTTACAGGTGAAGTTGTAAAAGGGAAAAATTTAGGTGAAAAAATAGGATTTCCAACAGCCAATATTCACATTAATGAACCTTATAAATTAATTCCGAAAACGGGTGCATATATTGTAAAATCTACCATAAATAATGAAACTGTTTTTGGAATGATGAACATTGGCTTTAGACCAACCGTGAGTGGAAAAAATCAAACTATTGAAATACATTTTTTTGATTTCAACGATAATTTATATGGTAAAAATATTCAGGTTGAAGTGCTTTCATTTTTAAGAAACGAGCAAAAATTTGACTCGGTTGAAGCCTTAAAACAACAATTAAAGTTAGACAAAGAAAAGTCGCTAAAAATAATTAGTGGCACTTTTATTGCATAAAATTTTCACTAAATTACACCTATGAAAAATATTTTAATTAGTTGTTTGCTTTTGTTAATGGCGTGTAAAACACCTCAAAAAGCAACTTCGCAGGTTTCAGCAAACAAAAACATAACAACAACAATAGACAATTGCCCTGAAAATGGCACTTGCACACTCGAATTAATTTCAAACAAAACACTTGAATTTAAAACCGATGAATTTGGAAATTTATATCCAACTATTAACGAAGGATCAAAAACCATTTTAAAATATACTTTTACAAAAAAACCGCTCGAAAATACTGCCGACAGCAATTATACTGAACTAATTTATGCCGAATTGGATTCGCCAATTATTGATGTAAATTTAACCAACGAGCAACTTCAAAACGTACAATTACATTATGGTCGTTTGTGTTTTTGCAAAGGAGAAAGCGGTTATTTTCCTATAAAAAATGGCAACTTCAGTCTTACAAAAACCAACAAAGATTCTTTAAAAATTGACCTGAATTTTTCGGTAAAAAAAATCCCTCAAATTATTTCTGAAATACACCAAACTGTTTCTTTAAAATCAAATGAAACTAATTAGCATCTTTTAACTGCAATTTCTTAAATTTGCGGACTAATTAAAGGAAAAAACAATGTTACAAGTAGCGTTTATTAGAGAAAACAAAGAAACTGTTTTAAAAGGTTTAGCAAAAAGAAATGTAAAAAATGCCGAAGAATTGGTTGCTAAAACCATTGCAGCCGATGAAGAAAGAAGAGCAACTCAAACAGCATCAGACGCTATTTTGGCCGATCTAAATAAATTAGCAAAAGACATTGGACAGTTATTTAAAGCGAAAGAAGTTCAAAAAGCCGAAGTTTTAAAGCAAAAAACAGTTGTTTTAAAAGAAAAATCGAAAGAGTTAGCCGATAAACTTCAAAACATAACAACAGAATTACAAGAGTTATTATACTTAATTCCTAATATTCCTGCGGAAATTGTTCCTGCTGGAAATTCAGCCGAAGACAATTTAAATATATTTCAAAAAGGCGAAATTCCTGTATTACACGAAGGTGCTTTACCACATTGGGAATTGGCAAAAAAATACGACATCATAGATTTTGAGTTAGGTAACAAAATTACAGGTGCTGGTTTTCCGGTTTATAAAGGAAAAGGCGCCAAATTACAACGTGCTTTAATCAATTATTTTTTAGATAAAAATACCGATGCTGGTTACGACGAAGTTCAGGTACCGCATTTTGTTAACGAAGATTCTGCTTACGGAACAGGACAATTACCTGATAAAGAAGGGCAAATGTACCACGATGCACAGGATAATTTATATTTAATTCCTACTGCTGAAGTACCAGTTACCAATATTTTTAGAGATGTTATTTTAAAAGAATCTGATTTTCCACTTTGTAAAACCGCTTACACACCTTGTTTTAGACGCGAAGCTGGTTCATACGGAGCAGATGTTCGTGGTTTGAACAGATTGCATCAATTTGACAAAGTTGAAATTGTACGTATTGAACATCCTTCTAAATCTTATGAAGCTTTAGATGGTATGGTTAATCACGTTAAAGAAATTTTAACCGAATTAAATTTACCATTTAGAATATTGCGTCTTTGTGGTGGCGATATGGGCTTTACCTCAGCTTTAACTTACGATTTTGAAGTATTTTCTACTGCACAAGATCGTTGGTTAGAAGTAAGTTCGGTTTCTAATTTTGAAACTTTTCAAGCCAATCGCTTAAAATTACGTTTTAAAAACAGCGAAGGCAAAAGCGAATTGGCACATACTTTAAA
Organism: Lutibacter sp. HS1-25; assembly: GCF_004121075.1. Taxonomy (GTDB): domain Bacteria; phylum Bacteroidota; class Bacteroidia; order Flavobacteriales; family Flavobacteriaceae; genus Lutibacter. The sequence goes on along the minus strand of NZ_RHLN01000001.1, from coordinate 326,432 downwards.
CGGAAGTTCTTTAGCATTGCCACGTATTTTAGCTGGTTTGCTAGAAAACTGTCAAACACCTGAAGGTATTAAAATACCTAAAGTTTTGATACCATATTGCGGTTTTGAATTGATCAATTAACAGGCACTTGTATCATTAGTTTTTTGTAGTGATTCATTTCAATCAATGCATCAAAATAATCGTGTAATTGTCCGTTATTCATAAAGTTGAATGCTTTATTTTTAGCGTTTTCGTATTGTTTAATTAACTCTTTCATTGGGTTTGTTTTAATAGATTTATACCCGAAAGACCTTTTTCAAAGGATTTTGTTACACCTAAAGTCCTAAGAGTAATTGCTTTTATCAAAATTTTAACACTTGTTTGGTTATCTTTGAATGAATAAATAGTGAAAAATGCGCCGACTTTTAATTTTAATATTTTGTTGTTTTTCTTTGCAGTTTTATGCACAAGAACAACAATTGGCGTATCAATATTACCGAAATGGAGATTACGAAAAAGCCATTGTTATTTTTCAATCTTTACACGATAACAATCCTTATAACACTTCATACACCAACTATTTAATTGATTGTTTTCAGCAATTAGAAAAATTTGAAGAAGCCAATGCTGTTATCAATAAATTATTAAAAGCATATCCTAATCAAGATTATTTGTATGTAGATTTAGGCTATAATTTTCAATTACAACACCAGCAAGATAAAGCCGAAACCTATTACAACAAAGCCATTTTAAGTATCGAAAAAACTCCTAATTTGGGTTATTTGGTTGGAAAAACTTTTCAAGAAAACCATTTGTTAGATTATGCACTTTTGGCTTATAAAAAGGCAATGGAAGTAAATGCTGCTGCAAATTACAATATGCAAATTGCCGAAATTTATGGTGAAAAAGGGGATGTTTTAAATATGTTTAACACCTATTTAAATATGGTTGAAGTAAATGAAAAATACACCTCAACCATTAAAAATTACCTTGCAAAATATGTTACCAATGATGCTGAAAATGAAAACAATATTCTATTAAAAAAACAATTGTTAAAACGCAATCAAAACAACCCGCAAGATAGTTGGAACAATTTGTTGAGTTGGTTGTATTTACAACAATTAGACTATGAAAAAGCATTGATTCAAGAAAAAGCATTGTACAAACGCAATGCAACAGATTTACTACCAATAACTGATATTGGTAAAATGGCATTCGATAAAAAATCATACGAATCGGCTAAAAACTGCTTCAATTTTGTATTACAAAACACAAAAGATGTAAATGCCGAATTAACAGCTAAACTATATTTGCTTCAAATTGATATGGATACAAATGCTTCTGTAGAAAATATTCAATCACAATTTGACCAATTATTTAATCAATACGGAAAAAAAACGACAACTGTTGGCATACAGGTTATTTATGCTGAATTTTTAGCCTTCAAAAAAAACGAATCTAAAGAGGCTATCTTATCATTAAAAGAAACGCTAAAATTGCCATTAAACGAATTTGAAAAAGGGTATATAAAAACAAAATTGGCAGATGTATTGGTGTTTAACAATCAGTTTAGTACTGCGTTGATTTATTATACACAGGTTCAAAACGATTTAAAAAATCACGAAATTGGACAAGCAGCACGTTTTAAAATTGCGCAAACATCGTACTTTAAAGGCGATTTTGATTGGGCGCAATCGCAATTGAAAGTATTGAAAAATTCCACATCACAATTAATTTCAAACGATGCTTTGGCATTGAATTTGCTGATTACAGACAATGAGGTAAAAGACAGTTTAAAAATTGCTTTAAAAAAGTATGCAACTGCTGATTTACTGGCATTTCAAAATAAAAACAAGGAAGCTATTGACACTTTACAAACAATTTTAGTTGCATATAAAGGACATCCTATTGAAGATGAAACGCTTTTTAAACAAGCACAACTCCTTGAAAAAACAGCTGATTTTGAACAAGCCGAACAAAATTATTTACAAATAATAGCTTTAAAAAATGACGATATTTTAGCCGATGATGCAACGTATTATTTAGCTGAACTATATTTAAATAAATTAAATAACCGAGAAAAAGCTTCTCAATATTATCAAAAAATTATTTTCGAATATCCTTCAAGTATTTATTTGGTTGATGCTCGAAAAAAGTTCAGAATGCTAAGAGGAGATGAAATATATTAACCAATTACGATTTTAGAATTTGAAAGTTTGGGATTTTAAATAATAAAAAAAAGATAAGTAACCCTTAGTATATTAATTTTTAACTTTACCCATTCAAATTTGAACCTTTAAACCTTTAAACCAAAAATGTACATATACAACGTAACCACAAATGTAGACGAAACTGTCCACCAACAATGGCTCACTTGGATGAAACAAAAACACATTCCGGCTATGCTCGCAACGGGTAAATTTACCAAAGCAAAAATGTGTCAAGTTTTAGTAGATGAAGAAATGGGAGGTGTTACCTATGCTGTGCAATACACAACTGAAAGTAAGGAAGCTTTAGAAACATATTACAACAACTACGCTACAAAATTACGTGAAGAAGCAATGCAATTATTTGGAACTAAAATCTTATCTTTTAGAACCGAATTAAAAGTAATTTCAGAACAGTTTAGCATGAGTCTTAAAAACTAATTTTATGAGTGTAAAAGCAAAAAAACACCTTGGTCAACATTTTTTAACTGATGAATTAATAGCACAACAAATTGCTGATACTTTAACCCAAAACGGTTATAAAAATGTGTTGGAAATTGGTCCGGGAATGGGTGTTTTAACCAAATATTTGCTAAAAAAACCACTCACAACCCATGTAATTGAAATTGATACTGAATCTGTTGAATATTTACAAGCACATTATTTAAATTTAGCTGAAAGAATTATTTCAAAAGATTTTTTAAAAATTGATTTAAAAGATTTTTTTGGCGATGAGCAAGTTGCTATTATTGGTAATTTTCCGTACAATATTTCTACACAAATTGTTTTTAAAACCCTTGAAAACCGCCATCAAATACCTGAGTTTTCTGGTATGTTTCAAAAAGAAGTTGCACAACGTATTGCCGAAAAAGAAGGTAGCAAAGTCTACGGTATTTTATCAGTTTTAACACAAGCATTTTACAATGTTGAGTATTTATTTACGGTACCTCCAACAGTTTTTAATCCGCCTCCAAAGGTTGATTCGGGTGTCATTCGATTCATTAGAAAAGAAAATTACACACTACCTGTTAATGAAAAATTATTTTATAAAGTTGTAAAAACTGCCTTTCAACAACGTAGAAAAACTTTGCGAAATAGTTTAAAAACCTTGAATTTATCGGATAGTTTGCGTGAAGATAGTATCTTTGACAAACGCCCCGAACAATTATCTGTTCAAGAATTTATCAATCTTACTTCTAAAATAGAAAAAGATGCAATTTGAAATTACAAAAGAATCTATTCAAGAAATTCAACAACTTATTGCTGAAAACAACAATGCTGCCCTTTTAAATTTATTAGAAGAAGTGCATCATGCTGACATCGCTGAAATTATTGAAGAAATTGAAATTAATGAAGCCATCTTTTTAATTAAATTACTTGAAAGTGATGTTACTTCGGAAGTTATTGCCGAATTAGACGAAGACACGCGTGAAAAGATTTTAAGAGGACTTTCATCTAAAGAAATTGCTGAAGAAATTGATGAGTTAGATACTGATGATGCTGCTGATATTATTTCTGAACTTTCTGAACAACAAAAGAAAGAAGTAATTTCTCATCTAGAAGATGAGGAACACGCCAAAGAAATTGTAGAACTTTTACGCTATGATGAAGACACTGCGGGTGGTTTAATGGCAAAGGAATTGGTAAAAGTGAATGAAAACTGGAATGTACTTACTTGTGTTAAAGAAATGCGTGCTCAGGCCGAAGAAGTTTCACGCGTACACTCTATTTATGTAGTTGATGACAATGACATTTTAAAGGGTCGTTTATCATTAAAAGATTTATTGACAACTTCAACTAAAACAGCTATTAAAGACGTTTTTATCAAAAAAGTAGATTCGGTAAATGTAAATGATGATGCTGAAGATGTTGCTAAAATTATGCAGAAATACGATTTAGAAGCCATTCCTGTGGTTGATGAATTGGGCCGATTGGTAGGAAGAATCACCATTGATGATATTGTAGACGTAATTAAAGAAGAAGCTGAAAAAGATTACCAAATGGCGGCAGGTATTTCGCAAGATGTTGAAGCCGATGATACCATTTGGGAATTGACAAAAGCCCGTTTACCATGGTTAATTTTAGCTTTGTTTGGAGGCTTTGTGAGTGTGTCTATTTTAGGAGGGTTTTCTTCAGCAATGATTAATTATCCTGTCTTATTCTTTTTTACACCATTAATTGCAGCTATGGCAGGAAATGTTGGTGTACAATCTTCAGCTATTATTGTGCAAGGTTTGGCAAACGATAGCTTACGTGGCTCTTATTGGAAACGATTGGTTAAAGAAGTTACTCAAAGTTTAGTCAATGGTTTTGTGCTGGCTGCACTATTAATGTCGGCAGGTATGTTCTTTTTAGGATTTGAATTAAAAGTAGGTATTACTGTTGCAGTTTCATTGGTAAGCGTAATTATTATTGCATCAATTATAGGAACCTTTGTTCCCATTTTTTTAGATAAAAGAGGTATAGATCCTGCTTTGGCAACAGGTCCTTTTATTACAACAAGCAATGATATTTTAGGTATTTTGATTTACTTTTCTATCGCAAAATTAATTTTAGGATTTTAGTTTATTTGTAAACTAAATGCTGTTAACGTGGTGTTTGTATTTAATATCTGATACTAGTACTGAAACTTTTTAAACAAATCCCATAAAACAATTCCGGCACTTACCGATATATTTAAAGAATGTTTGGTACCCAATTGTGGAATTTCAACACAATAATCAGATGCCGAAACTACTTTTTGTTGTACTCCTTTAACTTCGTTTCCAAAAACTACGGCGTATTTTTGATTTGCTTCAATTTTAAAATCTTGTAACATGGTACTATTTTCAGCTTGTTCAATTGAAGCTACAATTACACCTTCAGCTTTCAATTTTTCGACCAAAGCAACTGTGTCTTCAACATATTCCCAATCTACAGATTCAGTAGCACCTAAAGCAGTTTTATGAATGTCTTTATGTGGCGGTTGTGCTGTGATACCACACAAGTAAATTTTTTCAATTATAAAAGCATCACTAGTTCTAAATACAGAGCCTATATTGTTTAAACTTCTAATATTATCCAACACCACTATCAACGGAATTTTAGCAGTATCTTTAAATTCTTCAACATTTAACCTACCAAGTTCACTATTTTTTAATTTCCTCATAAAATAATTCTTAAAACAAATATAATTTTTTAGCTCAACTTACCAACTAAAACAATTAATAATACCCATACTTTTATCAAATTCAATTACAATTATCTTCAAAATAACTTCACCCTAAATAATTCCAAAAAACAATATTAATTCCAAAAATTGGAATAAAAAAAACCATATTATACTTTGAAAATCACCATTTTAAACGTACTTTAGAGTGAATTTACATTTTGGCACAAAATTAGGTTATAATTTAAAAATAAAATATACCTAATGAAAAAAGTAACAACCATAATTGAACCCCCTATGAAAAATCTGAAATTTACCCTATTAACAATAAGCGTTCTATTTTTAACGTTTATTTCATGTACTAAAGAAACAGTTACAGACGAGAAAGAACCTGAAGCAGAAGTTAGTCAATTAGAAATTGAAAACATAAACATCCCAAAAGGTTTTGACTTTAGCACACAACAAAAAGTAAAAGTTACTATTAACGATCGCAAAAGCAATGTAAAATACGATGTATATGCTTATTCTGATGAAAAATACTTTGCTGGAAATGAAACCTATGAAAATGAAGAAGGTGTAACCGTTACCGAACCAATTTATAAATCTGATGTTTTAAATAAATTGATTTTTACAGGTGTACCTTACAATGGTAAATTAAGCCAAACCCTAACTTTACCAAAGTACTATACTCAAATATATATTCGACGAAATGACAATCTAAAATTTTCTTCTTCTATTGAAAACATCAATAACAATGAAGTAAATTTTACTTATACTTCTGTTGCTAGCAAATCTACTTCTGCTGGGGTTAAAGTTGATGATTATTTATACTGTGTAAACGGTAGTGCCGAATTATTTCAGGTTGACCCTGTTACAGGTGCATATACTTATTTATCTGATATGCCAATGGGTAGTTACACTTGCGCAATAGACCAAGCAAATAAAGAATTATATTCTATTGGTAAAAGCAGTCCTTACCCTTTAATGAAATATTCTATAGAAAAAAATTCTTGGGAAACTGTTGCTAATGTAGTTGCAGGAGGTCCTAGACTGGATTACAATTATAGAGATGGGTTATTGTATTTTTCATCTGGAGCAACTTTATACACCTATGACCCAACAAATGGAAAAACATTAGGTACATGGAAAATTAATGGTTTGCACAATACCGGAGGTGGAGATTTAGCTTTTGCTAATGATGGTACACTTTTTATGTGTACTTTTTCTGGATTGTACAAACTTCAGTTAAACAAAAATAATGAATATGATAGTACACGCATAAGTGCAGATAATTTACCGTTTCAACCAACATCTATGACTTTTGATTCTAATCAAGAATTATGGCTTGCCAATAATGCAAATAGTTCAGATTTAATTGTTATGGATACACAAACTGGCGGTTGGCAATACAATTATGGCATTAGTGCCAATAACAATACAGACTATGGAAGAACTATCAATGATTTAACAACTTTTAGAGTTTATACTGAAACAGTAGAGGATCCAGATACTGACGGTGATGGAATTATAGATAGAGATGATGAATATCCTGAAGATGCAAACAAAGCATTTGAAATTTTTACACCAAGTAAATACGGTTGGGGAACTATTGCTTTTGAAGATTTATGGCCAGCTACTGGCGATTATGACTTTAACGATGTTGCATTAAACTATAAAGTTATTGCGGTATTAAACTCTCAAAATTTAGCAGTTCAATTAGATTTTATATACAACGTAAAAGCAGATGGCGCTAGCTATATTAATGGATTTGGCCTTGAAATTGAAAATTTCTCACCATCGCTAATTGAAAGTGTTACAGGAGCCGTTTTAACACAAAACTACATTAATGTTGATGCTAATGGTACAGAAATTGGCCAAGAAAATGCGGTCATCATTTTATTTGACAATATGCATACTATGAAAGGTAAAGAAACTACCCTCTCTATCAAATTTAAAGAACCTGTAAGTACCGATAAATTAGGTACAGCCCCATTTAATCCGTTTATGATTATAAATAAAATACGTGAAAAAGAAGTGCATTTACCTAATGGACATACAACATCTTTAGGTAAAAAAAGTTTTGAGATTGATGGTATAAACAGAGATAAAGATGGAGACTATTTAACTGATAGAGGATTGCCTTGGGCCATAAATATTGTTCACGATTTTAAAGTTCCTAAAGAAAAAGTGACCATAAATACAGCTTACAATTATTTTATTCAATGGGCAACTTCTGGCGGCACTACTTATGCCGATTGGTATAAGGACAGTACTGGATACCGAAACGAACAATACATAAATAATTAATCAAAAATTTACAATCTATAAAAAGGTTCATCTTTAAAAAGGTGAACCTTTTATGTTTGTAATACTAATAGTAATTCTATAACTTCGCTTGCACTAAATTTAAAACCATCTTTCCTTGAAAAAAGTTCAAAAAGTCACTCCATTAATGAAACAATACAATGCAATTAAGGTTAAATATCCAGATGCCATGTTGCTATTTAGAGTGGGCGATTTTTACGAAACTTTTGGTGAAGATGCTAAAAGGGCTTCAAAAGTTTTAGGTATTATTTTAACTAAACGCGGCGCTGGTAGTGAAACCGAAACGGCCTTGGCTGGGTTTCCTCATCATTCGTTAAACACTTATCTACCAAAATTGGTAAAAGCCGGAATGCGTGTTGCCATTTGCGATCAGCTGGAAGATCCAAAAATGACAAAAACCATTGTAAAACGTGGTGTTACAGAATTGGTAACTCCTGGTGTTGCTTTAAATGATGAAGTTTTACAATCCAATACCAATAATTTTTTAGCTGCTGTTCACTTTGGAAAAAAGCAATTAGGCGTATCTTTTTTAGATGTTTCTACAGGCGAATTTTTAACAGCGCAAGGCAATAGCGAATACATTGACAAGTTGTTACAGAATTTTAACCCAAGTGAAGTTTTGGTTCAAAAGCAACATAAAAATAAATTTAAAGAATTATTTGGCGACAGATTTTATAATTTTTATTTAGAAGACTGGATTTTTCAATCTGAATATGCTTTGGAAACTTTAACCAATCATTTTAAAGTAAAAACATTGAAAGGTTTTGGAGTCGACGATTTAAATGAAGGTATTATTTCTTCAGGTGCAATTTTATTTTATTTATCTGAAACACAACACAATAAGTTAGAACACATACAGGTTATTAACCGTATTTTAGAAGACCATTATGTTTGGATGGATCGATTTACAATTCGAAATTTAGAATTATACAATTCAACCTCCGTAAATGCGGTTACCTTATTAGACGTTATCGACAAAACCATTTCGCCAATGGGTGGACGCTTGTTAAAACGTTGGTTGGCTTTACCGCTAAAAGACATCAACCGAATTAAAAAACGCCACGATATTGTAAAATATTTGATTGATAACGACAACTTTTTTGAGTTAACTACCTATCAAATTAAACAAATTAGCGACATTGAACGCTTGGTTTCAAAAGTAGCAACTGGCAAAGTAAATCCGCGTGAAGTGGTTTTGCTAAAAAATTCTTTGAATGCCATTATACCTATCAAAGAAGCTGCTGAAAAAAGTGACAACGAATCGTTAAAAATGATTGGAGAGCAGTTGCAAAATTGCAATGCGCTTCGCGAAAAAATTACCAAAACATTAAACGAAGATGCGCCTGTAAATATCAACAAAGGAAATTCAATTGCTGAAGGTGTTTCAACAGAATTAGACGATTTAAGAGCCATTTCAACCAAAGGAAAAGACTACTTAGACGCTATGTTGGCACGTGAAATTGAACGCTCTGGCATTACATCATTAAAAATAGCATTTAACAACGTTTTTGGTTATTATATTGAAGTTAGAAATACGCACAAAGACAAAGTACCTGCCGAGTGGATTCGCAAACAAACTTTGGTAAATGCCGAACGTTATATTACCGAAGAATTAAAAGAATACGAAACCAAAATTTTAGGTGCCGAAGAAAAAATTAGCAAATTAGAACATGATTTATTTGCTGAATTGATTAGCAGTTTGTTAGATTATATTCAGCCAATACAGTTAAACGCGCAGTTAATAGCGCAAATAGATTGTTTGTGTTCTTTCGCTGAAATTGCAAAAAACAACAATTATGTGCGTCCGCAATTGGATGAAAGTACCGATTTAGAAATTAAAAATGGTCGTCACCCAGTTATAGAAAAACAATTGCCAATTGGCGAAGAATACATTGCAAATGATGTGGTTTTAAACACCCATTTACAGCAAATTATTATGATTACCGGGCCCAATATGAGTGGTAAATCGGCCATTTTACGTCAAACTGCATTGATTGTTTTATTGGCGCAAATGGGAAGTTATGTTCCTGCTCAAAATGCCCGAATTGGAATTGTAGATAAAATATTTACACGAGTTGGTGCCAGTGATAATATTTCGATGGGCGAATCTACTTTTATGGTAGAAATGAATGAAACTGCCAGTATTTTGAACAATCTTTCAGACCGAAGTTTGGTTTTGTTAGATGAAATTGGACGCGGTACAAGTACGTACGATGGTATTTCTATTGCTTGGGCAATTGCTGAATATTTACACGAACATCCTTCAAAAGCAAAAACACTTTTTGCCACACATTACCACGAATTAAATGATATGACCAATACATTTGATCGTATTAAAAACTTCAACGTTTCGGTAAAAGAATTAAAAGACAAAGTTATTTTTTTACGCAAACTAGTTGCTGGAGGCAGTGAACATAGTTTTGGTATTTATGTTGCTAAATTAGCCGGAATGCCAAGTTCTGTTGTGCATAGAGCTACAAAAATGCTAAAGCAATTAGAAAAAAATCACACCAATACAGAGGTAAAAGAAACACTGAAAAATGCGCAGGAAGAAGAAATGCAATTGAGCTTTTTTAAGTTAGACGACCCTTTGTTGGAAAATATTAAAGAAGAAATTTTATCAACAAATATTGATACACTTACCCCTATTGAAGCTTTGATGAAATTGAATGAAATTAAAAGAATGCTAACCAAAAAAAATGGTAAATAATTTAGAACAAGGATTTTTTGGAATCGGTATTCAAAACGGAAAAACACCTGAAAATTTAGGCGTTTTATGGCGTTCAGCGCAAAATATGGGTGCTAGTTTTATTTTCACCATTGGCAATCGCTATGCAAAACAAGCTTGTGACACACACAAAGCAACGGGTGCTATGCCCTATTTTCATTATGAAAACTTTACCGAATTTTATAAAAATTTACCAAAAGGAGCGCAACTGGTTGGTGTAGAATTAAATGAAAAAGCAGTGCCTTTAGAAACTTTTACCCATCCACGACGCTGTGTTTATTTATTAGGTGCCGAAGACCATGGCTTGTCTAAAACAGCGATAGAAAAATCGCATTTTTTGGTAAAATTTAAATCTACTTTAAGTTTAAATGTTTCTGTTGCAGGAAGTATTATTATGTACGACAGACAAGCAAAATTAACATTTTAGTAGGTTAAATTATATTTCCTTTTTTGCCTATATCATATCTAATGTATGTTTTTTAATTAGTGCTCACAAAATTAAAGAATCCAAATACTTCATGTTTATATTTCAACACTCTTTTAATACCGTAGCATTTTCATTTCTTAATTTGATAAAACAAAGCTCTTCAGAATTTTATTTAATATTGATGATATCACCCTCCTTCATTTAAAATTATTTTAAATCAAAAAGTGTAAAAATTAGTTGTGCTTTAGAAATAAATAATTACTTTCGTGTAATCGATTACATTTAAGTAAAATATTTAATCCAAACAATTATAAATTGCCCCAATTATGAAGACACTTTTACGCTATTTATTTATTTTATTATCATCTACGACATTATGGTCACAATCTGTTACAATTAATGAAGCTGCTGGTTGGTTAGAATCAGCTTATGTAAAATGGCAGCCAGTAACAGGAGCAACTAGTTACAATGTTTATTATACAGGAGAAGGAAATACCAATCAAAAAATTGACAATCAGCTTATACGTAGCTATGGCACCTATTTTCGAGCAGATGTGCTAGGCTTAAAAGCTGGAACGTACACAATTACAGTGAAAGCTTTAATTTCAGGTATTGAAGAAGTATCTGGCACAACAACAAGTTCAATAACTGTATTAGCTCAAGATCGTACAGGATTTGCATTTTCAAACGGACGCGTTCCTGGTGCATATAACACTGATGGCACTACTAAAGCTGGAGCTGTTATTATATACATAACTGAAAATACAAAAAACACAGTGTCTATGAACGTAACAGGAGCCAACTCTAATCCTTGTATAGGATTACAAACAATCCTAGACGGTTTTAAAAAAGGAAATGACACACGCCCATTAATTATAAGACTAATAGGACAAATTACAGACTTTGACTATATGCTTAACGGCGATATTGTAATTGAAAATAAACAAAATGCCAATAGCCACATAACTTTTGAAGGTGTTGGTGAAGATACTGTTGCTGATGGTTGGGGTATTCGTATTAAAAATGCATCAAATATAGAAATCCGAAATATTGGTACTATGAATTGTAATAGTGGTGAAGGTGACAATATAGGATTACAACAAGACAATGATTACATATGGGTGCATAACGTTGATTTCTTTTATGGCGATGCAGGAGGCGATGCAGATCAAGCAAAAGGAGATGGTGCTTTAGATTGTAAAAAATCAACCTATGTTACATTTTCATATAATCACTTTTGGGATTCAGGAAAAAGTAATCTTCTAGGATTAAGTGAAGACACAACAACTGGTTTATATATAACTTACCATCATAATTGGTATGATCATTCTGATTCTCGCCATCCACGTGTACGTTTTTATTCAGCGCATGTTTACAATAATTATTATGATGGTAATGCAAAATATGGCATAGGGTCAACTTTAGGTTCTTCAGTATTTTCAGAGGCCAATTATTATAGAAATTGTAAATTTCCAATGCTAACTTCTATGCAAGGTTCAGATGTATATGAGTCAAGTACCGGACAAAATGACCCAGCTAATAATGCTACTTTTTCTAAAGAAGATGGAGGTGTTATAAAATCATTTAACAATTATATGATAGGTCAAAATCGTTTTGTTGCATATGGAGATTCAAATCCTGCTTACAATACTATTTATATTAGTTCAATATCAGATTTTGATGCCTATGTAGCAACAACAAGAGGAGAGCAAATTCCTTCATCTGTAGTTTCAAAACTGGGTAGCAATACTTATAACAACTTTGATACTGACCCAACATTGTATGTTAAAAATTTAGTTGTTGACACACCTGATGCTGCAAAAAATAAAGTAATACAATATTCTGGTCGTATGCATGGTGGAGACTTTAGTTGGACATTTAACAATGCTATTGATGACACTGCATACGCAGTAAATGCACCATTAAAAACAGCGCTTGTAAATTACAAAACATCTTTAGTTTACGTACAAGGTGAGCCTGTGCCAAGTTCACACTTGCTTACTGTAAGTACAAGTAATGCCAACCAAACCATCATTGAAGGCAACACCTTAGAAACAATTATTTTAACTTGGGGTGGAGACGCTACAGATGCAACTGTTAACGGATTACCTTCATCTGGTCTTAGCTATGTAAAAAATAGTTCTACTAAAACTATCACCATTACAGGAACTCCTACAACAGATGTTTCCTATACTGTTACTACAGTTGGAACAGGAATTCCGGTTTCTGAATCTGGTACTATCACAGTTATTCCTATTGGAAGCCCTCCAACAGGTGATGAAATTCATAATTTTACAGAGTCAGACTTAAATAATACTTTTTATAGTATCTCAGGAAATCTTTCAACAAGCAAAGGAACGGTTATATATGATGGTTTAACCCTAACTCAATGCATGAAAATGGAAAGTAGCGCAGGTGTTGTTACTTTTACAACAAGTCAAGTTGGAACATTGACACTAGTTATGAATGTTAGTTCAACCAATGCAACTGCCTATGCAAAAATTGACGGAACAAATTATACCGATGCTTCAGGAGTAATTACGGTATCTATCCCTGCAGGAAACCATACAATTTCAAAATCAAGTACATCAAACCTTTTTTATATAAAAACATCATTTGGAACTTTAGGTTTAGACGATATAAAATCAGTTAAATTAGACTTATATCCAAATCCAGTAATTGATAGCTTTAGCATTTCAACCAAAGTTGAAATTGAAAATGTAACTATTTACAATATGCTAGGAGAAATTGTAAAAAGTTTTGAAAAAAACACAAATAATTTTGATATTAGCTACTTAAATACAGGGAGCTATTTAGTAAAAATACAGTCTAATAAAGGAAGTATTCATAAAATAATAATTAAAAATTAAGTTTATATAATGACTCATATTTTTAAAAAGAGACTTCTAAATTTGAGGTCTCTTTTATTTGTAAAATATAGCAGCTTAAAACCCATTTAAAATATTGTTTTAGGTTTAAAATTCTTCTATTTTGAAGTCTTAATATTAAAAACAGACAAGCAAAATTAACATTTTAGTAGCATTAATTGTATTATCTTTGTTACCTAAAAATATATTTACTATGTATCTTTTTATTAGTGGTGCCGAAATTTTTGTTGTGCTTGTTATTGCAGTAATGCTTTTTGGGGCAGATAAAATTCCTGAAATTGCTCGCGGTTTAGGTCAGGGAATGCGTCAGATTAAAGACGCTACTAATGATATTAAACGAGAAATTACACAAAGTGCCGAGAAAAATAATTTGGATATTGATGTGGTTTCAAAAATTAAAAACGAAGTACATAAAGTAACAGATAATATTGAAGATTTTTCTAAACCAGTACAAAAAATAAAAGATACTGTTATTGATGAAATAACAGGATCTATTAAAAGAAATAAATAAAATATTTTATCTGTAATTTAACCTAAAATTTATAAACCAGCTTTTTTAGGTACACACATTTATTTTTATAATCTATAATTGCTTTGCCTTTTTCTAAAATATCGGCACCAATTATCCCGTCAACAGCTTTGGCATTGTGTTCTGTTAAAGCAGTATTTACGTGTGTTAAATCTAACAAAACCATTGTACAGTTTTTAAATTCCCATTTTTTTAATTGCAATTTATTTTGAGAAGCAATTTTGGTTTCCATTCCTATAGCACCTGCACCTGCAGCTTTGGTATTAGAATCTTCAACTTGTAATTTAAACGTTGAAGCCAAACTTATATCCACACAAGAATTAGAAGCTCCTGTATCTAAAATAAAACGTCCTTTAATACCATTTAATTTGGCTTTGATCTCAAAATGATTGGTGTTTATCTTTTTGAGTTTTATTTTTTGATATCCTTTTCTTAAAAGAATGCGCTTTAAATTCATAGGTAAAATATTTGTGCCAAAACTAAGGTTTTTTTCACAAGAAATTAAAAATGATATTGATTAAAAAACAAAGGCTAAAAAGTTTCCACCAACTTTTTAGCCTTTAAAAATCTACTCTACCATAAATGTAATGGGTAACGAGTATTTTACATTTACAGGCTTTCCTCGTTGTTTTCCTGGCTCCATTTTTGGCAACAATTCTATTACCCTAATGGCTTCTTCCTGCAATCTTTTATGAGGTGCTCTTGCTTGTATTTCAACAATATCTCCTTTATTATCTATTTTAAACAAAACAAATATGCGTTGAACTCCAGGTGATAAACCCAATTCTGATGCAAGACCAGCATTGAATTTTTTACCAATAAATTTTGAAATCTGATTTGTAAAACAAGCTTTCATTTCATCTTTTGTACCAGTACAACCCGGAAAAACAGGTGCATTTTCTAAACTAACAAAAGGTACATCTTCAATAATATCATCGTCTATTAAAGGCACATCAATTATTTTTGAAACTTCTACTGGTGCTTCAGTGTCAACAGGATCAATAATACTTTCAATAGCATCAATAGCATCATCAATCTTTTTAATGTCCTGTAAATTTATTTTTTTAATAGCAGGTTGCACTTTAGGTGGCTCAACCTGATATTCAATTATTGGTTCTAAATTATCGCGAATATCAAGTCCTGTATGCTTTAAAATAGCCAATTTATTGTCGTATGTTTTATTTTGAATTAAAACATAAACAATACCTAGGGTTAAAACTAGCCCCAATTGTATAAATAATTTACTGTAATTCTCTAAATTTGCTTTTGGATGTTTTTTGGATTTCATAGTATTGTGTTTTATGTTATCCTAGATTTTAGTTATTTTCAAAAAAGTATTTGAGTGGAATTGACTACTTATTTGTGTTGCTAAAAATCGCCGATAACTGTTAATATTATGTTAATTACAAAAAACATACCAAAAAAGAAGCCGGCTAAAATTTAGTCGGCTTTATCTTTTAATCTTATAAAAAAATCAAATTGAAATTAACTTCGAAAAGTTTTTATAATTTTCAATTCGATTGCAAAAAACATCAATAATTTTATCGTAAATAGCATCACCTAAAACCATATCCTCAACACCATCATCAATATTTGGATTGTCATTTACTTCAATTACATACACTTTTCCATCAACCATTTTTAAATCAACACCATATAGTCCATCACCTATTAATGCGGTTGCTTTTAATGCAGTATCAAGTACAATTTTAGGAACTTCGCTAATTGGCATTGTATCGTGATCTCCTTCAATTTCTTCACCTTTACCATCCCAATTATAAATTTGCCAATGTCCTTTAGACATATAGTATTTACAGGCAAAAAGCGGTTCATTGTCAATAACTCCAACGCGCCAATCAAAATCTGAATACAAATATTCCTGTAAAATAACCATATCCGATTTTTTAAATAAATCATTCAATGCAAGCAAAGCTTCCTCTTTATTTTCAACCTTTATAACACCTATTGAAAATGCGCTATCTGGCTGTTTAATAACCATCGGGTAATTAAGGTTATCCAATTCTGAATTGGAAAAAAAATTCTTTGTTAAAACAGTAGTTTGTGGTGTTAAAACTTTATTTTTTTTGAAGGTTTCATTTTGAAAAATTTTATTAGAACATTTTAAAATAGACCAAGGATCGTCAATTACTACCAAACCTTCAGAATAAGCCATTCTAGAAAATTCATAAGTATGATCAATAACACTTGTTGTTTCTCTTATAAAAAGCCCATCAAACTCGTTAATTCTATCAAAATCAGATTTTGTAATAAATTCTAAATAAACATCTCTTTTATTAGCAGCCATTTTAAACTTTTGCAATGCTTTTGGACAAGACGGAGGTGTTTTTTCTTTTGGGTCTACTAAAATTGCAATATCATATTTATATGTTTTTGAAAGCGATTTTTTGAATATTTTTTTTTCAAAATACTTTTTTGTAAACTCATTTACATCTACAAATTCTTCTTCCGAAAATTTATTTAAATTAAGTACTTTGATACTTTTAATCAACCAAACTTCATGCTTTATAAAATGCACTTTAAAAAAAGGCGTTTCAAATAACTGATGTAATTTTTTAGCCAATTTATCAAACCCACGAGTAGCTGTTTGCCCAAAATAAATGTGAAGTGTAAAACTTTCTCCTTTTATTTTTTTTAATGATGTTGCTATTAATTCTTCAATTTCATTTGTTACAGAACGTATAATGTCTAAACTTCTAAAATCTCTAATAGTAGTAATACTTGGAAATGCATGTTGCCCACGAGCCGAAGCTAATAAAGACACATAATAACCATAAGTTTGATATTTGTACGAGCTACAAAGGTTAAAAATTCTATAATCTGAATTTGAATGGTAAATAGGATTGTTAATATACTCTTTGGCAGTAATTACTTTTGCATTGATGTTATGAAATGTCCATTTTTGTGGCAAATTGATAACAATAATGTTTCTATATTTATTTTCCGATTCCTTTTTAGGCAACATAAATTCCATTTTTAAAGCATTTTTTCCTTTTTCATAATAATCTTCAATAACATGCAACGGTTTAAAACCTCTTGCTTTGTACCAATCTATTAGCTTGGTATTTTCAGTATAAACCTCAAGAATAACACGTTCGTAATTTTGTTGTTTTGCAAGTTCAATAGCGTGGTTTAACAAATAGTTTCCAGTACCCTTGTGTTGATACGCTGGCAATACCGAAATAGAATAAATACGCAAAGCTTTTTTGTATTTAAACAAAACCAACACTCCTATTGATTGAGGAATATCGTCTTCTGTCTCTAAAATATAAAACTCCTGAAATTCACTTTTGATGCTTTTTGAAATACTTTCTTTTGAACTTCTTTGAAAAATTTCAAAAGAAACCTCTTCCATTTCTTGCAAAAAAACCAGATCAGTTTTTAAAGCCAACCTAATTTTCATATACTGTAAAAATAAGTTTAAACAACAATTTTGTTTTCATTAAAAATACTAATTATACACCAAATGTATATATTTAACTGCAATAATTTAATTTTTAAGCTTTAAAATTTAAATTACTTTTGCAAAATGCAAATTACTGATACACACACCCATTTATACAGCGAGCAATTTAACGAAGACCGAAATGAAATGGTGCAAAGAGCTATAGATTTAGGCGTTTCTCGCTTTTTTATTCCTGCCATAGACTCTAATTATTTAGATGCTATGTTAAATTTAGAAAAAGATTTTCCTGAAAATATTTTTTTAATGATGGGGTTACACCCAACACATGTAAATGAAAACTTTGAAGAAGAATTGGCTTTTGTTAAAAAATGGCTCGATACCAGAAAGTTTTATGCCGTTGGCGAAATTGGCATAGACTTGTATTGGGATAAAACCTTTTTAAAACAGCAACAACTAGCATTTAAAACCCAAATACAGTGGGCAAAAGAGAAAAATTTACCTATTGTAATTCACTGTAGAGATGCTTTTGATGAGATTTTCGAAATTTTAGAAGAAGTAAAAGATGATCAGTTATTCGGAATTTTCCATTGCTTTTCGGGCACTTTAGAACAAGCTAAAAAAGCCATTTCATACAACATGAAACTGGGAATTGGCGGTGTGGTTACTTTTAAAAATGGAAAAATAGATCAGTTTTTAGGTGAAATTGCTATTGAACATATTGTACTTGAAACAGACTCTCCTTATTTGGCGCCAACACCTTTTAGAGGAAAAAGAAATGAAAGTAGCTATATTACCAAAGTTTTAGACAAACTGGTTGATATTTATAAACTTACACCCGATGAAATTGCAAAAATAACAACTCAAAATTCAAAAGACGTTTTTGGAATTTAATTTAACAGCATATTACAAAACACCCATTGGTATTGCTAAAATAGTTGGCGATAAAAATGGTTTACAAGCTATTACTGTTTTAGATGAAGCTATTGAAATTACAGAAGAAATTCCTGAAATTTTAAAAGATTGCACACAACAATTAGACGAATATTTTAAAGGAACACGCACAAGCTTCGACTTAAAATTAAATCCACAAGGAACCGATTTTCAACAAAAAGTATGGGCCGAATTGTTAAATATTCCATTTGGAAAAACATGTACTTACTTAGAACAATCAAAAAAATTAGGCAATGTAAAAGCCATTAGAGCCGTAGCTTCCGCCAACGGAAAAAATCCGTTATGGATAGTAATTCCTTGTCATAGAATTATTGGAAGTGATGGCTCATTAACAGGATATGCAGGCGGAATATGGCGTAAAAAATGGTTGTTAAAACACGAAAATCCTTCAACACAACAATCGTTATTTTAAACTATTTTTACCATTACAACGTTAGTTAAATAATGAAAAACGGTTTACTTGTACTTATTTTATTTATTAGTTTCCAAATTAAGGCTCAAATACAGTCTAAAAATCTGCATTTGAAACATTTTTTGGTTAAAAATGATAGCGTTCAAATAGATACGGTAAGCATTAGTCCTGTTAATTTTAAAGTTTATAATATTGAAAATAATGAAATAGACACTTCAAAATACAGTATCAATTTTACAAATTCAATATTGGTTTTTAAAAACGAAAACAACGAACATTTTAAGGAAGTTACCATTCAATACACTTCGTACCCGAATTTTTTAACTAAAAATTATTTCAACCTTAACAAAAAATTAATTGTTCCCAGTGCCAGCAACCAATCGCAACTTTACAGCTTAACAACCAATCAACAAAAAACACCTTACCAACCTTTTGATGGGTTAGATGCAGCAGGTAGCATAACCCGAGGTGTTACGGTTGGCAACAATCAAAATGCGGTAACAAATGCCATGTTAGATTTACAAATAGCTGGAAAACTATCGGACAAAGTTACTTTAAAAGCCTCTATTATAGACACCAATTTACCAATTCAGGAAAACGGAAACACCTATAAATTAAATGAGTTTGATCGTGTTTTTATTGAGTTGTATAGCGATGATTGGAGCATTAATGCTGGTGATGTTTATTTAAACAACAACGAAACTGAGTTTTTAAGATTTAACAAAAAAATTACAGGTTTGGCCGTTGATGCCCGCATTAAAAACAGCAATTCTAAAACAGATGCATCGGTATCTGGAGGTATTGTAAGAGGTAAATACAATAAATTACAATTTACAGGAAAAGAAGGCAATCAGGGACCTTATAGAATTTCCGATTTTGGTGCTAACAACTATGTGCTGATTTTATCGGGAACTGAGCAAATTTATGTAAACGGACAATTGCTAAAACGTGGTGAAGACAATGATTATGTGATTGATTATAACAATGGACAAGTAACCTTTAACACTACTTTTCCTATAACAGGAAATATGCGAATTTCAGCCGAATATCAATATACAGACCGCGCATACAATCGTTTTATAACTTACGACAAGGTACATTTCAAAAAAGACAAATTTAGTGTTGGAAGCTATTATTACAATGAAAGTGACTTAAAAAATCAATCGTTAGAACCCGAACTAACCGATGAACAAGCACAAATTTTAGCCAACGCAGGTAATGATCAATTAAAAATGATTTCGCCATCAGCTTACAAAACAGACTACGCTGAAAATGCCATTTTGTATATAAAAACCCAACAAGGAATTGCTGATATTTTTGAACATTCAACCAATGAAAATGACGAATTGTACAATGTAACTTTTTCGTTTGTTGGAAAAAATATGGGAGCCTATGCCGTAAAAGAAATTATTGCAACCGGTGTTATTTACCAATATGTTGGCGAAAATTTAGGAAACTACTCACCTGTAATTGAGTTGATTGCACCCAAAAAATTACAAGTTGTGGTTTTTACAGGCGCTTACAATCCTTCTGAAAAAACAATTGTAAATGCTGAGGCAGCTTTTAGCAATAACAATCAAAATTTATTTTCGAATATAGACAATGAAAATAATGATGGTATAGCTACAAAAGCAGTTTGGGATCAGGTTATTTTTGATAAAGCATGGAAACTAAAAAGCAGCTTAAAATACGATTATATTGGCAAAGATTTTAAAACCGTACAACGAATTCAGAATATAGAATTTGATAGAGATTGGAATATCGTTCGCACCTATGGAAATCAACAATTGATAAGAGCAGCATTAAACCTTTCGAACAGCAAAAACAGTTATTTTGAATATGGTTTTTCAAATTTAAAATTTGGAGACAATTACAATGGTTACAACCATAATTTAGCAGGTAATTACAGTAAAAATAAACTGAGTTTGAATTTTACCAGCAGTTTATTAAACAACACTTCAACTTTAGAAAATGGAGATTTTTTAAGATATCAAGTAAATGCAAAATACAACTTAAAAAAAGGTTTGATTGGCACAAATTTAAGTGGAGAAAACAACAAACTTACCAATAATCAAACTTCAAAATTAAATAGTATAAGTCATAAATTTAATGAATATGAAGCTTTTATTGCTTTTGGAGATTCAACAAAATTATTTACGCAGGCTGGTGTAATTTTAAGAACCACAGATAGCGTTCAAAATTTTGTATTTCAACAAGTTAACAACTCCAAAACCTATTATTTAAAATCTAATTTTGTAAACACAAAATCTACCAAGCTTGCTGTTTATATTAATTATAGAGATGTGCAAAATGCCAACTTTGCCAATGAAGCCTCTTTAAATTCGAAAGTGGTTTTTAAACAACAAATTTGGCATCAGTTTGTAAGTTTTAATACCACTTATGAAACGCGTTCGGGAACAATGGCTTTGCAAGATTACACCTATACAGAAACCGAACCCGGACAAGGTTTTTATATGTGGATTGATTATAATGAAAATGGAATTAAAGAGTTAGATGAATTTGAAATTGCTCAATTTCCAGATCAGGCGCGCTATTTAAGAATATTGTTGCCAACCATTAATTATGCACCTACTTATCAAAATATTTTTAGTCAAAATTTAATTATCAACCCGCAACAATGGACAAAACAAGGCGGTGTAAAAAATGTATTATCTCATTTTTACAACCAAACTAGTATGTTAATTAATGGCAAACAACAAAAAGAAAGCAAGGCATTAAATTTAAATCCGTTTGATATTAACAACAAAAATTTATTAGGACTTATCTATAACTTCAACAATAGTTTTTATTTTAACAAAGGAAAAAAAGATTTTTCAACCACTTATAAATATTTAAAATCACAAAACAAAAACACCACAAGTTATGATGATTTTGAAAATATTATACAGTTACATCAATTGCTTTTTGAGCATAATTTAAGTCAGTTTTGGCTGCTTAATTTCGACATAGGAAAAGGAAAAAACCAATCAATATCAGTAAGTTACGCTAATAAAAACTTCAAACTAAACAGTTATAATTTACAACCAAAATTGTCGTACGTTTTAAACAAAGATGTGTTTTTTGCAGCTTATTATGAATTTAAAAACAAAGAAAATACAATAGGTAATTTTGAAAAACTGGCCGCCAATAAAATTGGTTTTTCGGCAAATTATGTACATAAAGAACGATCACAATTAAAAGCCGAAATTAATTTATTTAACAACAAATTTACGGGCAACAGCAACTCACCTGTTGCCTTTCAAATGCTTGAAGGTTTACAACCTGGTAAAAATTATACATGGACGTTATTATTTCAACGCAACTTATTTTCATTTCTAAAACTGAATATCAATTATTTAGGTCGAAAAAGTGAGACTTCAAAAACCATTCATACAGGATCGGTTGAACTGAAAGCTCATTTTTAATTTTTTACCATTATTGATTCATTATTATGTTTAAATTTGGGTTGAATTTAAAATAAAAAATTGATGAAAAAATTATTTTGTGTAGCCTCATTTTTACTGATTGGCTTTTATACTTTCGCCCAAGAAAGTACAACTTTAGAAACTACTTCAACCCAAACAAAAACTGTTAAAAACAACTCGGAAGGAAACAATGAAATTAAGTTAAACGTAGCATACCTTTTAGGTGGAATTCCTGAAATTGGCTATGCTTATTTGATCAATGATGAGTCGAGTGTTGGTCTGGATGTTTTATTTGCAATTGATGATGAATTAGACATTAAATTTGCGTTAACACCTTATTATAGAGTCTATTTTGGCAATAAAAAAGCAACAGGTTTTTTTGTTGAAGGTTTTGGTATGTTGAATGTAGTTAATAACGAATATTATTACGATCCTTTTTATTATGACTACAACAATGATATTAATTACCCTAACAGTTCATATGACCCTAAAAATGAAACTGATTTTGCATTGGGAGTTTCTGTTGGTGGAAAATTTATGACAAACAGTGGGTTTGTTTTTGAGGTTTATGGTGGTGCTGGTAGAAATTTATTTAGCAATAATTCAGACGATTTTGTACCTCGCTTTGGTTTGACTTTTGGAAAACGATTTTAATAAAATTTAATATAAAAATGAAAAAATTAATATTTGCATTCACAATTTTAGCGTGTACACTTAGTCAGGCTCAAAATGAAGTTAAAATTGATTTGTTTGATGGTTTAATTTTAAAATCTATTGAAGTTTCATACGAACATTTTTTAAATGAAGAATCTTCGTTAGGAATTTCAGCTTTTTTTAACCTTGATGAAGGTGCAAGTTTTAGCTACAACGAAAAAACAATGTTTACACCATATTTTCGCCACCATTTTCAGTCAAGAACAAATTGGAGGTTTTTTGGAGAAGTATTTATAGGTGTTAATAGTGGTGAAAAAGAAATTAAAATTAAGGATGCGCCTAACACCTTTAAAAATTATACCGATGGCGCATTGGGTATTGCTGTTGGTACAAAATATGTATCGCCAAAAGGATTTGTAATTGATATTTTTGGAGGAATAGGTAGAAATTTATTTAATTCAAATGCACCTTCAATTGTACCTAGAGCAGGAATTAATATTGGTTATAGAATTAATTAAAAAAATTTCATAAAAAAAGGCTCTCTAAAAACTAAGTATCCATCATTCCGAATTTGTTTCAGAATCTCATCACATTGATCATTTATCAATTAGAACCTAAATCAAGTTCAGGTAGACGAGTTTTAATACTTTTTAGAGAGCCCTTTTTTATGCTTTTTAATAAAAAAATTACATTTTCATTAACCAGTTTTTAACATCAACTTCTTCTTTAATAATTGCTTTTAAATCGGCAATTTTAACACGTTTTTGATCCATAGTATCTCTGTAACGAATGGTAACAGCATCGTCTGTTAAAGTTTCGTGATCTACCGTAATACAAAACGGTGTTCCGTTTGCATCTTGTCTTCTATAACGTCTTCCAACGGCATCTTTTTCATCGTAAGCAACATTGAAATCCCATTTCAAATCTTCTACAATTTTACGCGCAACTTCAGGTAAACCATCTTTTTTAACCAATGGTAAAATAGCTGCTTTTACAGGTGCTAAAACTGCTGGTAATTTTAAAACTGTACGTGTTGTTCCATTTTCTAATTCTTCATCTTGCAAAGCGTGAGAGAAAACAGCCAAAAACATACGGTCTAAACCAATAGAAGTTTCAACCACATAAGGAATATAATGTTCGTTTATTTCTGGATCAAAATAGTTTAATTTTTTACCTGAATATTTTTCGTGACTAGATAAATCAAAATCTGTACGCGAATGAATTCCTTCTAATTCTTTAAAACCAAATGGGAATTTAAATTCAATATCAGCAGCAGCATCAGCATAATGTGCTAATTTTTCGTGGTCATGAAAACGATAATTATCAGCTCCCATTCCTAAAGAAAGGTGCCATTTTAAACGCGTTTCTTTCCACTGTTCGTACCATTCTTTTTGAGTTCCAGGACGTACAAAAAATTGCATTTCCATTTGTTCAAATTCACGCATACGGAAAATAAACTGACGCGCAACTATTTCATTTCTAAATGCTTTACCCGTTTGAGCAATTCCAAACGGAATTTTCATTCTACCTGTTTTTTGCACATTTAAAAAGTTAACAAAAATACCTTGAGCAGTTTCAGGACGTAAATACAAGTCCATTGCAGTATCTGCAGATGCACCTAATTTAGTACCAAACATAAGGTTGAATTGCTTAACATCTGTCCAGTTTTTTGAACCTGAAAGCGGACAGCCAATTTCCAATTCTTCAATCAATGCTTTAACATCAGCCAAATCTTCTTTTTCTAAAGATTGTCCCATGCGTTTTAAAATAGCATTGCCTTGATTTTTATATTCTACAACGCGAGCATTGGTAGCCAAAAATTGTTCTTTATCAAAAGATGCTCCAAAACGTTTAGCAGCTTTTTCAACTTCTTTTTCAATTTTAGCATCTAGTTTTCCAACGTAATCTTCAATAAGTACATCGGCTCTATATCTTTTTTTAGAATCTTTATTGTCAATTAAAGGATCATTGAAGGCATCTACGTGACCCGAAGCTTTCCAAGTGGTTGGATGCATAAAAATTGCAGCATCTAAGCCAACAATATTTTCGTGCATTTGAACCATTGCTTTCCACCAATAGTCTCTAATATTTTTCTTTAATTCTACACCGTTTTGAGCATAGTCATATACTGCACTCAAACCATCGTAAATTTCACTAGATTGAAATACGTATCCGTATTCTTTTGCGTGTGAAACTACTTTTTTAAATTGATCTTCTTGATTTGCCATCTTGCAAAAATAGTAAAGGTTTTAATTCTAAAAAATAAAAAAGTGGAAATAGCTTAAACTATTTCCACTCAATTAACATTAAATAATTTTAATTGGGATTTTGTAGATTACTTTAAAGTAACTGTACCAACACCGCTATTAACATCATCAACATATATATTAACAGTGTATACACCTGATTCTAAAGCGTCTCTGTTAACTTCAACTAATGAAATTACAGACACATCTTGATTTAAATAATCAATAATAGTTCTATCACTATAAGTTACAGTTGTACCATCAACAAGCATTAATTCACCAGCGTTTCCAATAGTATTTCCTTTAGGATCAATAATTTGAATATAAACTTCTCTTTCTCCTTGCTCAGCAATTGCATTGTTAGCTACTGTAAAATTAATTCTAAAAGCATCTGTATTTTTAGACCTTTCAGTTTCTACTAACTTTCCGTTAGATTTCTCACGCATTGACAATACTTTAATAGTATTTACCTTTAAAATAGAACCAATAGCAACTTTTTCACTTAAATCAACATTTTTAATTGTTAAAGTATCGTTTATTGCTCTTTGGGTTGAAATTGTTGTATTTGCACTATCTAAACCTTTAAGTAGCAATTTATTTTTCTTATTTAACTCTTCATTCATAGCAAACAACTCTTTATTAGATGCTTCTAATTTTTCAATTTGTTTTCTGTAACGACTAATTAAACTATAATTAACTGCTTTTAAATTTTTAACTGAGTCTCTTAATGCAATAATTTTATCGCGCTCAATTGCTAATTCATCTGCCATTGCAGTATTTTCTCCAATAGCATTTTCATATTTAACAATCATGCTATCTAAATTTAACTCAATCTCAGATTTTTCAGCTTCAATTGCGTTGGTAATTTCTTTGTGTTCTTTATTTAAATAGAATGTATAACCCAAAACACCCGCCAATAATATAGCTAATGCAATGATTATAAGTTTACTATTTGATTTTTTATTTTCTTCCATGATATAAATTTTATGTATTTAATAATTCAACGCAAATTACGTAAATAAATTACATAATATATAATAAATATTTTTTGGGGTTACATTTAAAAAGCAGAGATAAATTTAACCATTCTTTTATTAATTTCATATTTTTTTATGGTTTGTTTCAAAAAATTCATCATTTTTATTTTAAATTGTGAAACAAAAATGGTGTTGCTATGAATATTTTAAAAGACATCTACGCTATATTTTATCCTGATGTATGCTTATGCTGCCATAAACAGCTAACTTCTAACGAACTAATAGTTTGTATTGAATGCAGACACGATTTACCATTAACCAATTTTAGTAATGAAAAAGACAATGCCATTGAGCAGTCTTTTTACGGTAGAATTCCTGTTAAAAATGCAACTGCTTTGTTCTATTTTTTCAAAAAAGGGAACGTTCAAGAATTGATTCATGCGCTTAAATATAAAAATCAACAACAAGTTGGAACCTTTTTAGGTAATTGGCTTGGAAATGAGATCTTTGAAAGTAGTAGATTTTTAAATATTGACTATATTATACCTGTGCCTCTTCATCCTAAAAAAATGAAAACAAGGGGTTACAACCAAGTAACAACATTTGGCAAAAGTTTGTCTAAAAAATTAGACATTCCGTTTAATGAAACAATTTTAAAAAGAAACTTATTTACAAATACACAATCTAAAAAAATACGATTGAGCAGATGGCAAAATGTTTCAAATCAATTTATTATTGAAGATGATTTAGCTTTAGAAAACAAGCATATTTTGTTAATTGATGATATTATTACAACAGGTGCTACACTTGAAGCTTGTTGCAAAGCATTTGAAAAAACCAAAAACATTAAAATTAGTATTGCTTGTATGGCATACACTAAATAAATAAATTGTTATTTTGCACTAAATTTTTTTTATGAATTTTAGTTTTAATAAAATTTTAATCTTACTAGCCGTTATTTTTACATTTGTAAATTGCGCAAAAAGAGGTCGACCAACTGGAGGTGAAAAAGACCTTACAGCTCCTATTTTAATTAGCGCTAGTCCAAGTCAGGAAAGTACACAATTTAGTGCTAAAAAAATTAAAATCTATTTTGATGAATTTATAAAGTTAAAAGATGTTAACAAACAATTAATAGTATCACCACCACTTAAAAGCACGCTAGATATTATACCTGTTGGTACAGCAAGTAAAATATTAACCATTAAAATAACAGATACTTTAAAAGAAAACACCACTTATACCATTAATTTTGGAAATAGTGTAGTTGATAATAACGAAGGAAATCAATTAAAAAGTTTTAAATACGTTTTTTCCACAGGTTCTTATATAGATTCGCTAAAACTTAAAGGAAGTGTTTATGATGCCCTTAGCCAAAAAACGGATGAAGATGTTATAGTAATGTTATATGAAATTGATTCAACTTTTAAAGATTCAATTATATACAAAGAAAAACCAATGTACGTAACTAGTACACTAGATAGCACCAATTTTGAATTGACAAACCTTAAAGAAGGTAAATATTTGGCATTGGCTTTAAAACAAAATAACAAAAATTACATTTACAATCCTAAACAAGATAAAATAGGTTTTTTAAAAGACCCCATTACTTTACCAACCGATACGGTTTTAAATATTCCAATTTTTAAAGAAGAAATTCCGTTTAAATTTATCAAAGCCATTCAAACTTCAAAAGGACACATCTATTTTGGTTATGAAGGAGATGGTAAAGATTTTAAAATTAAATTATTAGATGAAATTTCAAACGACTCTATAACAACCCAAACAGTTTTTGAAAAAGACAAGGATACGCTTAGTTTTTGGCACAAACCTTTTGAAATAGACTCTTTGCAATTTGAAGTTCGCAATTTAAATTTTATTGATACGGTTACTGTAAGAACAAAATCGACCAAACAAGATACTTTAATTTTAAAAAGTAATTATAGCACTTTAAATCCGCTAGATACTTTTGCAATCAATGCAAATATCCCAATTCAAAAAATTGATATTTCAAAAATTACGGTTTTCAATAAAGATTCTATTGCGGTTCCTTTTACTACTGAAATCGACTCGTACAAAAAAAATCTTTCGCTTTTATTTAAAAATGAATTCGACAATCAATATAAAATTAATTTACTCCCTGAAACTATTTATGATGTATTTGGAAACACAAACGACACCTTAGTTTACTCAGTAAAAACAAAAAAAATTGAAGATTTTGGTGCTATTAATTTTCAGGTTTCAAATGTAAATTCACCTGTAATAATTCAACTAATTACAGACAAAGAAGAAGTCGTGGTTTTTGAACGCATTAGCCAAGACCAAACCGTTTCATTTAAATATTTACAACCAAAAAAATACAGAGTTAGAGCTATATTTGATGACAACAACAATGGCATTTGGGATACAGGAAATTATTTATTAAAACGCTATCCCGAAAAAATTCTTTATCTAGATACAGTGTTTGAATTAAGGGCAAATTGGGATTTAAATGAAAATTTTACATTTAAATAAATCGAATTAAACTGAGCTTGTAAATATTATGATAGAATTTATTACTTTTGCAAACACAAAATCGACCTATTGAATCGTTTATTTAAAATAATTAACCCCCTAATCTTTTGCTTTTTAATAGCAACTACACACGCTCAAGACAAAAGCAGTCATGAAATAGGCTTTATTTTTGGCTCCGCATCATTTACAACAGATTATGGTGAAAGATATGATTTTCAGTCAAACGTAGGTGGAAATGTAGGTCCTGGATTTGGTCTTGTTTATTATTTAAATTTTACAGACTACCGATATAAATGGAACCAAAGAACCAATTATTTTCAAGAACATTTTAGATTGCGATCTGAGTTGTCATATATGCAATCAAATTTAGAACACTATGGTATTTATGCCGAGACACCATCCTATGCAGGTGAACAATTAAGAGCTATGCATGGTAAAACACAAGTTTTTAATGTAGGTGCTCAACTCGAATTTCATATTGTAGATATTGTAGATTTTGCAACACGACATTATGCTAAGTTAAATTTCTCACCTTATGTTAGCTTAGGTTTAATGGCCGATTTTTACAACCCCTCTTTAAAATCTGATTTAGGAGATTGGAGAGAAGATCCAAGCGTATTGTATCCTAAATGGGCTGTTCCTGGAGCTGTTGATGTTTCAGCAGGCATTACAGGTTCTTTAACTTGGGGAGCTGGAACGAGATTAAGATTGGGTGAATATTCCGATTTATTATTAGAGGCACGCTGGCAATACTTTTTCTCTAACTGGGTTGATGGTTTAAATGCCAAACCCGATCCGGCTAATAAATACAACGACTGGTTGCTTTTTGTGCATTTTGGCTATGTATACTATCTAAATTAGCACTCCCCTTAATGTGTTAAACCAATTTTTTAAGTTGAAGTACAACGCCTAAGTGAATTCCTTCGTGAAATAAATTAAAATCAATAGCATCTTCAATAGATGTTAATGTTATATTTACACTTGTAGTATATTCAGTATAATTTTTAAAAATTCCATTACTGTAATCTTCATCTAATTTAACAGGTAATTGCAACAATTGCGCTTTAATAATAGCAAACTCATCATCAGAAATATGATAATTAGGAGCTGTCTCCTTCTTAAAATTTTCAATCATTTCATCAGAAACCATACAATCTAAACCCGATAATTTATAACACAATAATTGTTGCGTTACAACCAAATGTGCCACATTCCAAGCAATATTGTTTTTAAAACCTGTTGGTATTTTATTTATTTGTTCGTTGGTAAGAGGTGCTATTACCTTAAGTAGCATTTCTCTGGTTTTTAATAGGGTATCAAATCTTTTTTGCATGTTTAATGAATTTTTATTTTGAGTTTCCAAATTTAATATAAAAAGGTTTTAATTTTACTTCAATTATAAATTATAAAAATGAAAAAAATATACTACCTAAAAACCTGTGATACTTGTGTTAAAATTTTAAAAGAAATGGACACTTCTGAATACGTTTTACAAGAAATAAAAACAACACCAATTACGGTAAAACAATTGGATGAATTGTTTGAAATGACCAAAAGTTACGAAGTGCTGTTTAGCCGAAGAGCAAAAAAATACCAGCAAATGGATTTAAAAAATCAAACTTTAACCGAAAAAGATTACCGACAACTAATTTTAGATGAATACACCTTTTTAAAACGTCCTGTAATTATAAACAACACCGAAGTTTACGTTGGAAACACAAAAAAAAGAGTTGACAATATTTGATAATTAAGTAATTATCTAATAAAAAAACAATTTCATAATCTATAATCTATATAAATTAGCATAAAAAATTCTTTTTTTAATAAATAAAGTTATTTTTACAATACTAAACTTTAATTATATATAATTATGAAATTCAAATTATTATTATTTGTCATTGCATTTTTTACACTCAATGCTACTTTCGCTCAATTCTATGTATCAGCCAGTGGAGGCTATAGCATAGGTTCTGCAGGAATTTTAACGGGAACTTCTTTAAACACCGCTCAAGACAAAGCTACTAACCACTATGGTAGCTACGGTGAAGGTTTTAACGCACAACTTAGAGGTGGTTATTTTTTTAACAAAATGTTTGGCCTTGAATTAGCACTAGGTTACTTAGGTGGGTCTGATCAAAATATTTCTTCTTATTTAAAAAAGGACAATGGTGACATTAAAGAATATACTGAAGGACAGGCACATGCTGAGGCTTTTGGAATTAACTTGGCACTTGCGTACAATTTTAACGAAAACTTTTACGGAAAAATTGGTGTAGTCTCTAAATTAGGCGGAAAAACAGAAGCTACATTTACAAAAACAACACCTACTCCTTTTGGTCCAATTGTCGCTAATGGTATTAACGATTTTCACGGTAGACCACCATTAGGATTTACTGCTGCTTTTGGTTACAAATACAAATTAACAAACAACTTAAACTTGTTTGCTGAATTAGAATATTTAGGAATTAACGTTACTAGAGATACTTCTGAATTTAGTGAATTGACAATTGATTATCCTGCGGTACCTCAAGGTTCATTAGGAGGTGGGCAACCTGCAGCTACAATACCTTCAGGTACATGGAATTTAGGTGATGCACCTTTAAACCACCCTGTTTATGGAATTATTTACGCACCTTCAGAGATAGATTATGTAGATTCATTACCTGAGCCAAATACAGACCCTTCAAAATCATTATCATCTGTAGCACCTTATTCTTCATTTGGAATAAACATTGGTATTACGTATACTTTTTCAAAAAAGGAAGCTAAATAAGCCACTTTTTAACTAAACAAAAAAGCCTTTTCAAATGTTGAAAAGGCTTTTTTTATGCGTAAAATATTATCTCCAATACTTTTCAACCCAAGGTGCTGGTTGCACGTAACGATACCATTTACCGCGTCCGCCTTTTACCGCTTTATGCGGATTTATTTCACCGTGAAAAATAATAATTTTTGCACCTGGAGGTATGGTTGGTTTTTTCCAAACTGAAATAGGAAAACGCGAATTGCAATCGTATTTATAACTTGGACACCACTCTTTTGGCCAATATTGTAATTTTCCTTTATCGTTAATAGCGTGGGTTAAATACTCCTGTTCGTTTCTGTGTTTTTTTAAAACCGCGTCAGAACCCGCAATAAAATCGTCAAAAACATAACCGTGCTTACCAATATCAAATCTATAAACCGATGAGTTTCCTGTAATTCTCCAACTTCTCCAGCCGTGGTCTTTTATAATTCTAAATTCACCTTCAACTTCAAAAAAACAATCAATATTGTCTACAATTACAATGTCTAAATCTAAAAACAAAGCACGCCCTTGTAAACCATATAAATCTTCTTTTAATGTGGTTAATTTTTTCCACATACGTTCAGGAAGATTGGAATCTAAATTAATTTCTGGAATAGGAAAGCATTGCACATCATCAATAATTCCCGTAGTATCATCAGTAAAACAAACCATTTTAAAAGGGTAAGTTAAATTGCGATTTACCATAGAATATAATCTGTTTACATACTCGGCACCATATAAAGTACCCCATTTCATACAAAAAATATAATTAGTGTTTTCTGAATTATTCTCCATGCTTTTCTAATATATGTAAATATTCAACTGTTTCAGTTGCTTTGTGATTTCTGTTTTCGGTCTTATCAGCCTTAAATCGCTGATATTTTGTTGTTTTCAGACTGTAATTTCCGTAGGCTTTCATAATTGTTTTCACCTCATTTTCAGTCATTAAACCTTCATTATTATAACTTAAAAAAATGTATTTAAAGTTAGCGTTTTTTATCAATTCATCGAAAGATTTTTTGACTTGATTTTTTTTGCAATAAGCCGAACGATAATAGTCTCGCAAACCTGTTTTACCTTTTGGTATAAACGCATCGTACTTGGCAATTGTTGTAAGCAAATGATAATTTGAACCATATTGCCTGGCATTGTATGGCGGATCTAAGTATAAAATATCTCCTTTTATTTTATGAATTAGCTCATTGCCATCTTCATTAAAAACTTGATTTATATTTTTTGAAATTTCAAATATTGCTGGCTCAAGTATCATTTTTTTTTGAGCAGATTTCTTTAGTTTTTTTAAATATGCACCGTAAACTGAAGCTGTATTTGCCACTTTATCGGCACTTTCAATTAAACTGGCTAATAAAAAAAAGTATTCATTTTTAGTAATATCTTTTGAAATTTTCCAGGCTTCAATTTGCATTCTAATAGCATCAATTTTTTGACCATTTTCAGCCGAAAAATACAACCTATCTGCACTCCCATTTTCACAATAATTTTCAAAAATAAAACCTTTAACGCCTTCTAAATTATTTAAAAAATCGAAATATTTTTCAGAATCTAAAGCGACCGAATTGCCAATATAATTACAATTTAAAACATAACTGTAAAACTCAACATCATTTGCTATTACTTGCTTTACCAACAATTTAAAATTACGCCCAACAATGCCAGTACCCGCAAACAAATCGCAAAAAACCAACTCAGACAAATCTGCTTTAACAGTTTCCTGAATTGCCTTTTTAAGAAATGATGATAATTTATGTTTGGAACCTATATAATTCAATGTTAGTTTAATTTTATTTACTTACAATTTGGCTTTGACTTTAGACTTTAACTTTGACCTAGACTTTGACTTTTGACTTTTGACTTTTGACTGAGTTCTGGCTTCGACTACGCTCAGCCACCAGAACTTTAACTTTGACTCTGACTTTTGACTTTAAACTTTAAACTTTAAACTTTAGACTTTGACTTTAGACTTTAAACTTTATTATCTCATTTAATTGCCCAAATAACATCAGCAAATACTGTTTTATTTTCAAAAGTAAATGTTTGTAGTTTTGAGCGGTCAAAATTACTTAAATAAGTTGAGATTATTTTTTTTAACCAAAGTATTTCGGCTTTTAATTTCCAATGTTCCGTTTGATGCTCAAAATCAATAAGCACAACAAAAATTCTGTTTTTAAAGTGCTTTCTTTGTTCTGCACTTTGATTGTTGTACAACCATTCAATTAATTCCATTTTATGATTAATAGCATAGGGAATTGATTTTTTAAATCCTTTTGGAAATACCGTCGTTTTATGGTCTAACGGAATGTTTTCAATATAAAAATCAATGTATTTGTCTTTTAAATTTGGATTTTGTTTTACAATTTTAGCTTCACAAAAAATACTTTCAACCGCTTTTGCAGACCAAAAATTATACCACCTATTTAAAGCATAGTTTTGTAAATCGTCAAAATTTTGATTGTTTTTAAATGCACTTTCAATGGTATTTAAAAGTGTTTCAAAATCAGGTATTTTGTAAATAAAATTAGTTTGCTTGTCAAATAAATCTATTTGTTTTCTTCCCCAAAAATAGTTGTAATTCAACCGTTTTTTAAGTTCAATTTCAAGCAATTCAAAATTCATTTTTTATAAAAATGAAAGTTTTACAACTTTACCATTCACATCAAAATTCACGTGTCTACCTAAAATCAATCCACGATTGTCTTTTATATGTCCCGCAGGAAAATTAAAAGCTACCGGAAAATTGTATTCAGCAACAATATCTGAAATAATTTGATAGGCATTTTTACCAAACGGAACCGTATTGTCGTGCATATCTGTCATACTACCAACAACCAAACCTTTTAAATTATCAAAATAACCATTGCGTTTCAAATTCATCATCATTCGATCTATGTGGTATAAATATTCGTCCAAATCTTCAATAAACAATATTTTGCCAACGGTTTTTAAAGATGAATCACTACCTAGCAAACTATATAAAATAGATAAATTTCCACCTATAAACTCGCCACGGGTATTTCCTTTTCTATTTATTTCAGAAGTAGGAATTTCATAAGAAATAGCGTTGCTAAACAAGCATTTTTTTAAAGATTTTATGGCCTTTTCTGTACTTTTTGAAATGTCTATAGGCATTAATGCATGCAGTGTTTCAATACCAAAACTGTGAATTTGATTGTGCAAAACGGTAATATCAGAATAGCCAATAACCCATTTAGGTTGCTTTTTAAATTGCGTAAAATCTAGCGATTCTACAATTCGCACAGTTCCGTAACCGCCGCGTGCACACCAAATGGCTTTTATTGTAGGATTGTCTAGCATTTGCTGAAAATCGGCAGCACGTTGCGCGTCGGTTCCTGCAAACTGATTGTCTTCTAATCCAATTGTATCGCCAATAATTACTTTTAAACCCCAACTTTCTAATAAACTAATGGCTGGTTGAATTTCTTTTAAGGTGATTTTTCGAGCCGTAGATACAATAGCAACGGTATCTTTTGGCTGTAAATAGTTAGGCTGAATCATATATATTAAAAATAAATCTTATTGCAAAATACGAAAACAGTTTCAACTATTCAATTTTCTAATAAACAATCCTTATTTTTGCACTTTCTTAAACAAATTTTGATGAGCAATTCACAAAGATATACCATTACAGCAGCGCTACCTTATACTAACGGACCAGTACATATTGGGCATTTAGCAGGGGTTTATGTACCTGCTGATATTTATGCACGTTTTTTACGTGCCACCGGAAACGATGTAATTTACATTTGCGGATCAGACGAGCATGGTGTGCCAATTACCATAAAAGCTAAAAAAGAAGGTGTTTCTCCACAAGATATTGTAGATAAATACAATGCTATTATAAAAAAGTCTTTTGAAGATTTTGGAATTTCTTTTGATAATTATTCGCGTACTTCAGCTGAAATTCATCATAAAACAGCTTCAGAATTTTTTAAAAAATTATACGACGAAGATAAATTTATTGAAGAATCTACCGAGCAATTATACGATGAGGAAGCCAATCAGTTTTTAGCCGATCGTTTTGTAATTGGAACTTGCCCTAAATGTGGCAACGAAGAAAGTTATGGCGACCAATGCGAAAAATGTGGAACCAGCCACAATGCAACAGATCTAATCAATCCAAAATCTGCCATTACAGGAAACGTTCCTACTATGAAAGTGACCAAACACTGGTATTTACCTTTAGATAAATACGAGCAATGGTTAAGAGAATGGATTGTTGAAGGTCATAAAAACGACTGGAAAACAAATGTATTAGGACAAGTAAAATCGTGGTTAGACGATGGTTTAAAACCTAGAGCAGTAACACGCGATTTAGACTGGGGAATTCCTGTACCTGTTGAAGGTGGAGAAGGCAAAGTTTTATACGTTTGGTTTGATGCGCCTATTGGCTATATTTCATCTACCAAAGAATGGGCCGCGCGCGAAGGAAAAGATTGGGAACCTTATTGGAAAGATAAGGACACTAAATTGATTCACTTTATTGGAAAAGACAATATTGTTTTTCATTGTATTATTTTTCCGGCAATGTTAAAAGCCGAAGGAAGTTATATTTTACCTGAAAATGTACCAGCCAACGAATTTTTAAATTTAGAGGGCGATAAAATTTCAACTTCAAAAAATTGGGCGGTTTGGTTGCACGAATATTTAGAAGATTTTCCAAATCAGCAAGATGTTTTACGCTATGCCTTAACAGCCAATGCACCTGAAACTAAAGACAATGATTTTACTTGGAAAGATTTTCAGGCAAGAAACAACAACGAGTTGGTTGCCATTTTTGGAAACTTTATCAACAGAGTTGTTGTGCTGACCAATAAATATTACGAAGGTGTTGTTCCTGAACCAAATGAGTTGAGCGATGTGGACAATGAAACCTTAGAAAAATTACAAAAATACCCATCAATAATAGCCAATTCTATAGACCGTTACCGTTTTAGAGAAGCTTCGCAAGAATTGATGAATTTAGCCCGTTTAGGAAATAAATATTTGGCTGATGAAGAGCCTTGGAAATTGATAAAAACAGATCCAGAACGTGTAAAAACAATTATGTATGTTGCTTTGCAAATTGCAACAGGACTTTCAATTGTATGCGAGCCATTTTTACCTTTTACTTCAACAAAATTAAAAGGTATTTTAAATATTGCTGAAAGTGTTAAATGGGATGATATTGCTGAAGCTGATACTTTAATTGCCACAAATCACAAAATAGGTCAGGCTGAGTTGTTATTTGCTAAAATTGAAGATGAAGAAATTCAAAAACAATTGGATAAACTAGAAGCTACAAAACAAGCCAATGAAGCAGAAAATAAAACAGTTGAACCGCAAAAAGAAACCATACAATTTGACGATTTTACCAAATTAGATATGCGTGTTGGTACCATTTTAGAAGCTGTAAAAGTGCCTAAAACTAAAAAATTACTACAACTAAAAGTAGATGTAGGAATTGATGTTAGAACCATTGTTTCTGGTATTGCTGAAAGTTTTGAACCTTCAGCAATTATAGGTCAAAAAGTAACTGTTTTGGTAAATTTAGCACCGCGTGTTTTAAAAGGTATTGAAAGTCAGGGAATGATTTTAATGACCAACACTCCTGATGGAAAACTAGCTTTTATTGAGCCTCAAAACGGTTCGGTTACCAATGGTGAACAAATAAGTTAAAATAAAAAGATTCAAATTAAACCCTTCTATATAGTTAATTTATTAAACTATTTAGAAGGGTTTTTTGTTTGTACAATTTTCAAAAAAAAAACATACACTTCAGAAAAAAATTGTAATTTTAAAAATCAAAACCCCATTTTATTAAAATATTGAAAAATAATAATATCTACCGCCCAAACCTCATATTAAACGATGCCTTTTAAAAATTTACCTAAGTAGCTACCTTCATTTAAATTTAACAAATCAATTGTTATATTTAATTTGTTAAAACAAGTTAAGTACTTGTAGGTAAAAAATATCGTTTAAATAAAATTCAACAAATAATTAAGGGCAACTGAATATTAGCATAATTTTAAAAAACACATTATGAAACCAATTGACTTTACCCCATTAAATTATAATATTCTTTTAGTTGAAGATAATAAAACCAATCAAATATTAACTAAAACCCGATTGGAAATGTGGAATTGTAAAGTTGATATTGCCGAAAATGGTATAGAAGCAATTGAGAAAACTCAAAACAACTTATACAATGTAGTTTTAATGGATGTAGAAATGCCTGTGATGAATGGTTGTGATGCTACCAAAATTATTAGAAATAATATTTCTACAGCAGTTTCAAAAATTCCAATTATAGGGATGTCTGGACACGATTCAATTGATGAAATCAAAAAAATGAAGGATGCTGGAATGGATGACTGTATAATTAAACCCTTTAAAACGGAAGCATTTTATAACATTCTATTAAAATATGCTTTAAAACAGCTTTAAATATAAACCTAATTACTTTTTTAGCTTAAATATTTATTTCCAAACTACCTTCAACAGCATACAAATTATTCGTAAAAAACATCAGTTTACAGCGTTTTTAAGTTGAGACAATTAACACACTTATTATAAACTTTTTACTCCAAATAAGGCTATCTGATTTAATATTTTAATTGTTCTCAATATCTAAGTATTCTAAACCTTCATATTGCAGCAAATAAGCTTCATTTAAATTTGGAGGTTGTGTTTTGTCTGCAACATTACCCAAACCTACACCAGCAAAAACAACTTTGGCTTGTTGATTACGTGCATGATGTTTGAATGTTTCCATCCAAATTACATCAAAAGTTATTGGAAAATCTGATATACTACCAACTTTTACAATTACAAAATAACGTTGGTTATTTTTATCTATACAAACAAATTGCGGATTTCTTTTTAATTGACTATTAACTGCTAAAAATTCATAGCCTTTAGCTTCTAAATCTTTACCAACAATGTTCATTGCTAAATTATGTAGTTCTTGTTTTGTAAGTGGTCTACTCATTTTAAAAAAGGGTATAAAAAAATCCGATACAAATATATCGGATTTTTATTAATTTATTTTCAAACAATGGACTATCCACCAAAGTCATCAAAACGAATGTTCTCATCGGCTAAACCAAAGTCTTCACCCATTTTTTGAACAGCTTTGTTCATTAAAGGAGGTCCACAGAAATACAATTCTAAATCTTCAGGAGACTCATGTTTAGATAAATATTCATCAATTACAGCTTGATGTACAAAACCTGTAAATCCATCTCCATTTGTATCGTTAGCATCTTTCTTATTCACCCAATTATCTTCAGGTGCAGGTTCAGATAACACCAAGTAAAATTTAAAGTTAGGGAAATCTTTTTCTAAATCGTAGAAATGTTTCAAGTAGAACAATTCGCGTTTAGAACGACCACCATACCAATAAGTTACTTTTCTACCCGTTTTTAAGGTTTTGAAAAGGTGATATAAGTGAGAACGCATTGGCGCCATACCAGCTCCACCACCAACATATAACATTTCTGCATCAGAATCATTGATAAAAAATTCTCCATAAGGACCAGAAATAGTTACTTTGTCACCTTTTTTACGAGAGAAAATATATGAAGAAGCAACACCAGGGTTTACACTCATCCAACCATTTTTAGCTCTATCCCAAGGTGGAGTAGCAATACGTACGTTTAACATAATTTCTCTTCCTTCAGCAGGGTAAGAAGCCATAGAATAAGCACGTTCAACCAATTCGGTATTTTTCATTTTTAAATCCCATAAACCGAATTTATCCCATTCCATTTGGAATTTATCAGGAGTTTCATGTTCTTCAGGATGTGCAGTAATGTCAATATCTTTAAAATCAATTTCGCAAGCTGGAATTTCAATTTGAATATATCCACCAGCTTTGTAGCCCATATCTTCAGGAATTTCAACTACAAATTCTTTAATAAAAGATGCAACGTTGTAATTACGTACAACTGTAGCTTCCCATTTTTTAATACCAAATACTTCTTCAGGAATGGTAATATCCATATCCTGTTTTACTTTTACCTGACAAGCCAAACGAGCTCCATGCTTTAATTCTTGACGTGTAAAGTGAGGTGTTTCTGTTGGTAAAGCTTCACCTCCACCAGAGTTTACATGACATTCACATTGAATACAAGTTCCACCACCACCACAAGCAGAAGGTAAAAATATTTTAGCATTTCCTAAAGTTGACAATAAAGAACCTCCAGAAGCTACTTCAATTT
This sequence comes from Lutibacter sp. HS1-25, assembly GCF_004121075.1. Taxonomy (GTDB): domain Bacteria; phylum Bacteroidota; class Bacteroidia; order Flavobacteriales; family Flavobacteriaceae; genus Lutibacter. The sequence goes on along the minus strand of NZ_RHLN01000001.1, from coordinate 286,569 downwards.
CACGTTCACCATTGATTCTGATTTTTACAGGACCAGAAGGTGATAATTTTTGTTTTACTACCAATAATAATGCAACCAACAATAGTGTTATCACTAAAAATGCGATTACAGTTGCTACAATAGTACCTAGGGTATTTGCTGCTAATATCATCATTATTCTTTAATTTCGTTTTCGTTAGTAGCTAATTCTTCAGCAGGTGCAATTACCTCCTCTTCTACTTTTACTTCTTCAAAAGTAGTATTTTCTTGTTCTGTAATACTTACAACTTGTTCTGTAGCTGCTTCTTCTTCACCACCACCAGTTAACATACCACCAAAACTCATAAATCCAATAGCCATTAAACCTGTAATAATAAAGGTAATTCCTAAACCTCTTAAAGGAGCAGGCACATTTGAATATCTAATTTTCTCACGAATAGCTGCAATAGCTAAAATAGCTAAAAACCATCCTATACCAGAGCTTACGCCATAGTTAAATGCCAAGCCAACAGTTGGAATTTCACGAGATTGCATAAATAAAGACCCTCCTAAAATTGCACAGTTTACGGCAATTAGTGGTAAAAATATACCCAATGAGTTATATAAAGAAGGTGAAAATTTTTCAACAATTATTTCTACCAATTGCACCATAGTTGCAATGGTAGCAATAAACATAATAAATGATAAAAAACTTAAATCGTATTGCGCATATTCTGGTCCTAACCAAACTAACGCACCGTCTTTTAAAATATAAGTATCTAATAACCAGTTTAAAGGAACTGTAATTGCCATTACAAATATAACAGCAGCACCTAAACCAACAGCGGTTGATACTTTTTTAGATACAGCAAGGTACGAACACATTCCAAGGAATGTTGCAAAGACCATGTTATCTATAAATATTGCTTTAAAAAATAATTCTAAATGCTCCATAGTTTAGTTATCTTCAATTAATGATGTGTTTCTTGAGCGTTGCACCCAAATTATAATTCCTAAAGTAATTAATGCCATTGGAGCCAACAACATAAAACCGTTGTTTTCATAACCAAATGCATAAACACCTGTTTTTTCGATTGGATCACCTAAAACCTTAAATCCTAGTAATGAACCAGAACCTAACAATTCTCTAAAAAATCCTACAATGATTAAAATTACAGCATAACCTAATGCATTTCCAATACCATCTAAGAAGGATCTCCAAGGTCCGTTAGCCAAAGCAAAAGCTTCAAAACGTCCCATAATAATACAGTTAGTAATAATTAATCCAACAAATACAGAAAGCGTTTTACTAAGCTCATAAGCATAAGCTTTTAAAACCTGGTCAACTATAATTACCAAAGCTGCAACAACAATAAGTTGTACGATAATTCTAATTTTTGAAGGAATAATATTTCTCATTAATGATATTACTACGTTTCCTGCACTTAATACAAATAACACTGCAATACCCATTACAATTGAAGCCTTTAAATCGGCAGTAATTGCCAAAGCAGAACAGATACCCAATACCTGAATGGTAATAGGGTTATTATCTGATAAAGGGTCTGTAATTAATTTAGTATCTTTTTTTGATAAAAGTCCCATAAATTATTGCTTTAAAGTTTTAAAATAAGGTAAATACAATTGCAAATCTTTTTTAAGCATTGCAGCCAAACCATTACCAGTAATAGTAGCTCCAGCAATTGCGTCTACCGCAAAATCATCTTTTCTCAAGTTTTTTGGATCAGCATTGCCTTTGGCAACATCAACACCTTTAAACTCATCTCCATCCATAATATGCTCACCTGCAAAATCGTCCATAAAAAAACGTTCTTTTATGTTTGATCCTAAACCTGGTGTTTCACCTGCGTGGTCAAAATACACACCTTGAATAACCAATTGGTTATCTAAAGCTACATAACCCCAAATGGCATCCCATAGACCTTTACCTCTTACAGGCACAATGTAAAATTCTTTGTTATCTTTTTCACCAATAAACAAAGGTAATCTTCTTTTATAACTAGGGTTTTTTGCTTTTTCAGCTTCAACTTTGATATCTATTAAATAAGCATTGCTATCTTCAACAAAATCAGCTCCTGTAATTACCAATTGTTTTACAATGTATTTAGAAAAATCACTTTCTACATTTGCTTTTGAAACAAATTCAACGCTGGTTTCGTCGTTATTATTAACACCCATTGCGTATAAAATATTCTGTTGCTTTTCAATACGTTTATTTTCGGCTATTTTTTCTTTTAAAGAAGAAGCCACAAATGCTAATAATGCACCAACAATAAGTACCATTGCTGTTGCAAAAGCCACTGTATATCCGTTACTTTCAGTATTTCTTGCCATTTGTTATACTGTTTTTGGTTTTAAACGTTTCAACCTTCTTTTTACATTTCCTTGAACCACATAATGGTCAATAGTAGGTGCAAAAACGTTCATTAATAAAATTGCTAACATTACGCCTTCTGGATACGCTGGATTGAATACACGAATCATAATTGAAATAAATCCAATTAAGAAACCATAAATCCATTTACCTTTATTAGTTTGTGAAGCTGTTACTGGATCTGTTGCCATAAATACAACTCCAAATGCAAAACCTCCAATTAATAAATGATGCCAAAAAACAGTATTCATTAAAGTATAAAAACCACTACTTGGTGTTATCCATCCAAAATTAACTACACTGTTAAATATTAGTCCCATTGTTAATGCCCCAAGTACTCCTGAAAGCATAATTCTCCAACTTCCAATTTTTGAAAAGATTAAAAACAATCCTGCCAATAAAATTAAGAAAGTAGAAGTTTCACCAACTGATCCAGGAATAAATCCCCAGAACATATCAGATACTGAATAAACCAACTCTTTTCCTTGTGCTAAGGCTCCTAAAATAGTTTCACCTGAAATAGCATCAAGATTGGCTCCTGCAGCAATTTCGTTAGCTCTTTCAACAGCTCCTTCAACCCAAACTTTATCTCCACTCATCCAAGTTGGATATGCAAAGAATAAAAATGCTCTAATTGTTAAAGCTGGATTTAGAATATTCATTCCTGTTCCACCAAAAACTTCTTTTCCAATAACTACTCCAAAAATAACAGCTACTGAAAGCATCCATAATGGAATATCAACAGGAACAATTAAAGGAACTAACATACCTGTTACCAAATAACCTTCCTCTACTTCGTGACCTTTAATAATTGCAAAAATAAATTCAACTCCCAATCCAACAACATAAGACACTATAACTAAAGGAATAATTTTCATTGCTCCTAAAGAAAATGCTGCCCAAGATAAAAAAGGCACATCTTCTACAAGTGCTTGATAATGTTGAAAACCTGTATTAAATATTCCAAAGATTAAACAAGGAATCAATGCCAATACAACGGTATTCATTGTTCTTTTTAAATCATCAGCTGCTCTAACGTGACCACCCGAGTGTGTAGTTTCATTAGGTGTAAATAAAAAAGTATGAAAAGCGCTAAAAGCAGGTAACCACTTTTTACCTTTTCCTTTTTCTTTTATATTATGTAATTTTTCTTTTAAACCCATAATCTTATCCTATTTCTTTTAACATTAAATCCAAACCTTTTCTAATAATTTCTTGATGTGGTTGTTTAGAAACACACACAAATTCAGTCAAGGCAAAATCTTCTGGCGCAACTTCGTACATTCCTAATTGTTCCATTTCGTCCAAATCTTTATACATACATGCTTTTAAAATTTGCATTGGATAAATATCTAACGGAAATACCTCTTCATAATTACCAGTTACCACAAAGGCTCTGTGCTCACCATTGGTATTTGTATTTAAATCGAATTTTTTATTTGGAAACAACCATGAAAAAGTCAAGGCTCTTGAAGTAGATATTTTATTAAAAACTGGCATTGTCCAACCAAATAATTCATAATCATCACCCTCAGGGATAACTGTAATCATATTGTCGTAATAACCTAAAGCGCTTTTTAACGTTTTAATTTTACCAGTTAAAACATTTCCACTTATAATTCTGTTGTTATCTCCTTTTAATTTACCTTCAACTATTGAAGAAATTGTTGAACCAATTTTAGTTGTATAATATTTTGGTGCTTCAACTGACGAACCTGCTAAAGCAACAATACGCTCTGCATTAAATTTACCAGTTAATAACAACTCACCAATAATTACCAAATCTTGTGGATTAACAGTCCAAACCACTTCACCTTTATTAACAGGATCTATTTTAGCAATTTGAGTACCAACATTACCAACAGGATGCGGACCTGAAACTTTGTGTAAAGTAATATCATTTAACCCTGAAAATGGAGAATTTGCACTTTTACCAATTGAAACATGCAATTGACCGCTTGTTAATTTACTTAAAGCTGTAACAGCTGCCTGCAACTCCTTTTGTTTACCAGCCAACACATAATCATAATCTGCGGCTAATGGAGCACTTGCATACGCTGAAACAAAAATAGCTTTTGGTGTTTTTGCAGGATCTGCAATTACATCATACGGTCTTTGTTTGATAAATGGCCAACAACCAGCAGTTAATAAATGGCTTTTAATCTCATTAGCATTTAATGCTTTTGGATCTTTTACACCAAAATCTACAAATTGTTGTTCATTATCTGCTTCAATTTTAAGAGCGATAATTTTTCTTTTCTCACCACGAATTATATCAACCAACTCACCACTTACTGGCGATGGAAATTTCATGTCTTCATTGGCTTTATTGTAAAAAACTGTTTCACCAGCCTTTAATTTAGCACCAACTTTAACCGATAATTTTGGGACAATACTGTGGAAATCTTCAGGTTTTAGAGTACAGATACTCGAAGACTTAGCTTTCTCGGTAACCTTCTCAGCCTCACCTACAAGCTTTATGTCTAAACCTTTTTTAATTTGAATGTCTTGTGACATATATTTTAGTTTATTTTTTAGTCCATAAAAACGAAGCAAAAATAACAAATTTCAAATTTAGTTTGATAGTTTTTGTCATTTTTTTACTAAAACGAAATAATTCAATAAATTTTAGATTACTTTAGTAGCTATCCTTACTAAAATATACGATTTTTGTTTTGGTATAATTTTTGAAAAGCACATACAATTATTTATTTTTAACTATTTTGAAATATTTATTTACCCTCATACTTTTTTTATTTGTTAGTCAATTTGGCTATTCGCAGTCTAATTTTGAAGATGCCGAAAACATTAAATCGGTTATTTTTAAAGCAAATACCACCAATTCATATGTACCAATTTTAAGACAAGGTGAAGAATTGATTCTTATTTTTGATGATTTAAATGCTGATGAAAGCAACTTTTATTATAAAATTGAACATTGCAATGCAAATTGGTCTCCTTCAAATTTATCAACTATTGAATATATCAATGGTTTTGCCGAAGAAAAAATAAGAACTTTTCAAAATTCATTCAACACTTATTTGCCTTACACAAATTATCAGGTAACACTTCCAAATAGAGATACCAAATTTAAAATTTCAGGCAATTACACAGTTTCAATTTTAAATGACAACGGTCAGGTGGTGTTAAAACGCCGTTTTATTATTTACGAAACCAATACAACAGTTGCAGTTACAATGCGTCAAAGTAGAGATATTGCAAACATAGACAAGCAACAAACTGTTCAATTTACCATTAACAACAATAGTTTAACCATTAACAATCCTAGCGAAGAAATAATGCCCGTTTTACTTCAAAATAACAATTGGCAAACGGCAATAAGTGGTTTAAAACCTCAATTTATTAGAGGCAATCAATTGCTTTATTTGTACGACAAAGAAACTACTTATTGGGGTGGAAATGAATTTTGGGGATTTGACACAAAAGACCTTAGATCTGGCACCAAAGACATTGGAAGAATTGAACTTGGCTCTGATATTTACCATACTTATTTATATACAAATGAAGAACAAATTGGAAAACCGTATACTTTAAACCCCGATATTAACGGCAATTTTGTTATTAGAACTTTAAACGGCGAATACAACAATGTTGAAGCAGATTATAGCTGGGTACACTTTTCTCTCGACTGTCTTGAAGATCTTAGAGGTAAAGAAATTTTTGTAAGCGGAAACTACAACAATTGGGCTTTAAACGATTTAAATAAAATGCAATACAACCAAGATACCAATTTGTATGAAGCGACTATTTTAATGAAACAAGGTTTTTACAATTATCAATTTGCCACCAAAGATTTACAAGGCAATATCAGTTTTCACGATATTGATGGCTCTCACTACCAAACTGAGAACGACTATACCATTATTGTGTATTACAAACCGTTTGGAGCAAGATACACAAGGGCAGTTGGAGTTGGCATGTTGGCATCTAAAATCTCTTCAAACTAAAATTAATTTACAAAAATTTAGTATCTTTGAAATTGAACAAAGAATTTAGTTGTTATGGTACAGCAAGTAACCAATGGAATTAAAATATCCGTATCCTCTAATTTCGAAGGCACTACTTATCGAAATCACAGGCTATATTATGCCTTTAGTTACCAAGTTACTATTGAAAATCAAAGCAATGAAACTGTTCAGTTGCTAGAACGTTTCTGGAAAATATACGATTCACTAAATAAAACCGAAATTGTTGAAGGTTCTGGTGTTATCGGCAAAAAACCCATCTTAAATCCTTCTGAAAAGTACACTTACCAGTCTAACTGCTTTTTATCGTCGCCAATTGGTGCTATGAACGGCCATTATAATATGGTAACCCTGGCAACCACAAAATCGTTCAAAGTTTATATTCCTACTTTTCAATTGATGGTTACAAATATGAGCAATTAGCCATGAAATTCGGTCTTCATCTTTTCAAGCATAAAAAAATAAAAATTGAAAATGAAGCCTGTTTAAATTGTGGACAACCATTTTGTGGTCATGAAAAATTTTGTTCGTATTGCGGTCAAAAAAATTGCTCCAAAAAATTATATTTTAGCATATTTATCAACAATCTTTTTTCAGGATTTTTATCTTACGACTCAAGGTTTTGGGCCACTTTTATACCCTTATTATCTAAACCTGGTAAAGTTTCAAAAGATTATATTGAAGGCAAAAGGGCGCGGTTTGTAAATCCGTTTCAACTGTATTTAAATGTGTCTATTATTTTCTTTCTGGTATTGGGAATTTCAAACAAAATAGATTCAAACAATTCTCTTTTAGGTGAAATAATGAATGAAAAAAAATTGGATTCAATTGCACAAGCAAATCAACAACCTATAGATTCAATTATTGCAAAAGCAAAAAAAGAAGCATTGCATAAATATCCAAAAGATTCTATAAATGAAAATATTGTTACAAATTTTGACAACATTGTTCAACTTGTAAAAAAAGATACTACCCATAAATATGTTTACAATATCAAAACAGATACCACCACAAAAGTTAACTTTTTTGGAAAAATAAATGATTTTCAAAATTACCATACCCAAAATCCAACATTAACAGCAAAACAAGCATTGGATAGTTTGGGTTACAAAAATACTTTTTGGAATCAATTTTATTACCAACAAACAATAAACGCATTAAAAAATTGGGAAAAATCTAAATCTGACGGAGGCAAAGCATATATAAACAAAGTTTTTTCATATATCTCAATTTCACTATTTGTGTTTTTGCCAATTTTTACATTTTTTTTAATGCTACTATATATACTACAAAACTTTACATATATGGAACATTTGGTTTTTGTTTTTAATACACAAACCGTGTTTTTTCTAATACTATTGATTTTTTATTTACTAGATTTTGCTTTTAATATGCAAAATACCGCTTGGGTATTTATCCTGCTATTTTTGTTTTATTTATACAAAGCATTGCGTAATTTTTACAAACAAAGCCGAATTAAAACAATGGTAAAATTTATAATTATGACTAACTTTTACCTGCTTTTGGCAGTTGTAGGTTTTGTAATAGTAGCTGCAATTTCGTTTGTTTCAAGTTGATTAACCAGTGCTACTTTACTTAAATTCACTATATCTTCATACAACATTTCAATGGTATTGTTTTCTTTTTTTACTGAAGTAATACTTACTGTTTCAACATAAGATCGCTTCATAAAAACAGCTTGTTCTTTATCTCCTATTTCTGAATGATGAAACGCTAAAATACCTTCAGAAGAAAATTTATTTTCAGCAAGCCATTGTTGAAACCATTGTTGTCTAATTGTCTTCATTTCATCTGAATACAAAGTTGAAGAAGACCAAATTTTAGGTTCATTTTTTAGCTTTGAAAAATGCTTTTCATTTTCATCCCAAACCAATTGGTACAAGTTTAAACCCTCATTCCAATCTACAATTACCATTGTAAAAGGTTCAACCTTGTTTAAATCTAATTTTTCAACATGTTTTAGCAGGTTTTCAGTTTTCATTATTTCTTTAACAAGCACTCCCCTACTTTTTAAATAATTCTCTTTTTTAACATGTTTTTTAAAAGCACCATTTAACAAACAAACCAATCTGTTTTTCGAACTAGTTCCAATCCAAGTTCCACCTGCAATTTTATCCTTCGGAAAAATCATTTCAACACCATCTTCAACATATTTTTTAGGTTGAATTGTCTCACGTTCTTTTTGTTCATCTCTATTAGAAGTCAAAATAAAGTTGTTATTAGGTAATGGAAGGAAAGTAACGGTACACATGTTATCGAAATTGGTTTATTGAGTATTAGTTTGAAGCTAAAAAAATAAAACGCTTTTTGTAATTTTGCATTACAAATTTATATTAAAAACCTTAAAAAATAAACACTATGGCTTCAGGATTTTACAAAGTACCAAAAGCAGTAAACGAACCTATTAATTCATACGCTCCAGGCACTCCACAACGTAGCGCTTTATTAGAAACTTATAAAAAAATGTACAACCAAAAAGTTGACATTCCTTTTTATATAGGTGGAAAAGAATTTAGAACAGGAAATACGGTTGATATTCATCCGCCACACGACCATCAACATTGTGTTGGACAATACCATACTGCCGAAAAAGAACATATAGAATTGGCAATAAAAAAAGCTGCTGAAGCACGTGTAAAATGGGCTGCAACAAGCTGGGAACACCGAGCTGCAATTTTTTTAAAAGCTGCCGATTTATTATCGGGACCTTTCCGTTATAAAATGAATGCTGCAACAATGATTGCACAATCTAAAAACGTTTACCAAGCCGAAATTGATTCGGCCTGTGAATTGATTGATTTTTTACGTTTCAACGTAGCATTTATGACAGAGATTTACACCAACCAACCACAATCTGCACCAGGTATTTGGAACCGTATGGAATATCGTCCGCTTGAAGGATTTATATATGCCATTACACCTTTTAACTTTACTGCTATTGCCGGAAATTTACCTTCAGCACCCGCTTTAATGGGTAATGTGGTAATTTGGAAACCTGCCAGTTCACAAGTATACTCAGCACAAGTAATTATGGAATTGTTTAAAGCTGCTGGTTTGCCTGATGGTGTTATCAATATGGTTACTGGAAATTCGGCTATGATTACTGATGTTTTACTAGATAGCAAAGATTTTTCTGGAGTTCACTTTACAGGGTCAACACCTGTATTTAATAGTTTTTGGGAAACCATTGGTAAAAATGTAGGTAAATACAAATCGTATCCAAGAATTGTTGGAGAAACAGGAGGAAAAGATTTTATTTGGGCACATTCATCGGCAAATCCACAAGAAGTTGCAACAGCCATTTCAAGAGGCGCTTTTGAATATCAAGGTCAAAAATGTTCTGCTGCTTCACGTGCTTATTTACCAAAAAGTTTGTGGCCTGCTATTAAGACTTCCGTTTTAAAAGATATGGCTTCATTTAAAATGGGAACACCTGAAGATCCTACAAATTTTATAAATGCTGTAATTGACAATAGAGCTTTCAAAAAATTATCAAGTTATATTGAAGAAGCAAAAACTGATGCCGATGCTGAAATTATTGCAGGTGGAAATTACGATGATAGCATTGGTTATTTTATAGAGCCAACAATTATTGTAACTACAAACCCACATTACAAAACTATGTGTACAGAATTGTTTGGTCCTATTATCACCATTTATGTTTATGAAGATGAAAAATGGGAAGAAATACTAGACGTTGTAGACAATACCAGCGAATTTGCACTAACAGGTGCCATTTTTAGTGGAGATCGCTATGTAATAGACATTGCAACTAACAAATTAGAAAATGCAGCTGGAAACTTTTACATTAACGACAAACCAACAGGAGCTGTTGTTGGACAACAACCTTTTGGAGGTGCCAGAGGATCTGGAACAAATGACAAAGCAGGATCTGTTTGGAATTTATTGCGTTGGGTAAGCAACCGTACCATTAAAGAAACTTTTGTAACTCCAACCGATTATAGATATCCGTTTTTACAAGAAAGTACTTTAGAAACTGTTGAAAAAGAAGTTGAAAATGCCGTAGAAAAATTAAAAGAATTTGGTAAAGATTTACAAAGTAAATTTAAAAAACACTAATGTTATTTTTATAAAAAAAGCGCCAAAAGGCGCTTTTTTTATGCTGTAGATTTTAATATTAAGCTCCTTCAAATTTATCAGCACCATCAATTAATCCAACCAACTCTTGTGGTTTATGGATAATAGTTGGCATATGAAGCGGACAAATATAAAATTCACTTTCTTGGTAATAAAATTTTGTTACTGGGATTTCTGCTGATGATTTTTTACACACCAAACATTCTTTTACGTCACTCATAATAATATGTTTTAAATTAAAAGACTAATTTACCTTTTTATATTAGATTAAAAATATGCTATATTATCTTTTTTTTAAAGGAATATGCACTACTTTTTTGGTTTCAAAAAACGCATCTTTAAAATAATCAGTTAAATTATATAAAGTTGCATTAGGAAAACTTGCCAATTCTTCAGTCAAATCCCCTCCTTTTAAATACAAAATACCATTTTTTAAATCGTGTTGTTGCTTTTTAGCAATTTTACCTCTGGTCCATTTTACAAAATCTTCCATTTTAGTAACTGCACGACTCACAATAAAATCAAATTCTTCTTTTACAATTTCAGCACGCTTAACTTCAGCTTTAACATTTTTAAGCTCAAGCGCCGTAACAACTTCATTAACCACTTTTATTTTTTTTCCAATAGAATCAACCAAATAAAAATGCGTTTCAGGAAATAATATTGCCAACGGAATTCCAGGAAAACCTCCACCTGTTCCAATATCCAAAACTTTTGATCCCGGTTTAAACTGCTGAACTTTTGCAATTCCTAAAGAATGAAGCACATGACGCGTATATAAATCGTCAATATCTTTTCTAGAAATTACATTTATTTGCGCATTCCAAAAGGCATATAATTCACCTAATTTTGAAAATTGTTCAATTTGAATTTCCGTTAAATCAGGAAAATGTTTTAAGATAATATCCATAGTTTTAAACTTCTAAGCGCAAAAATAATCTTTAAAAAATTAAATTAACAACTTTTTAAAAAATGTTATATTTATCTTAAATATATCGCCACATCATAAAATTGACTTAATTTTGACCTGTGATTTATTTAAATAGATCATTTTCAGTATGACAAACAACACAATAAGCTTTTCGAAAACCGATAAAGCGAAATTTTTTAGAACTCTAAACAAAAGAGTAAATACTTATTTTAAAGAAAATAAGATCAAGCGAACTGGTAATTGGAAATTATACAGTAAGGCCATTATTATGTTTAGCATTTTCTTAATTCCTGTAATTTTAATTTTAACCGTTTCAATGTCACAATGGATGTTACTTTTATTGGCGGTAATAAGCGGAGTTGGTATGGCTGGCGTTGGAATGAATGTGATGCACGACAGCAATCATGATTCTTTTTCGAGCAAAAAATGGGTAAATAAATTAATGGGAAGCAGTATTTATATTTTAGCAGGAAACGTATATAACTGGAAAGTTCAGCACAATGTTTTACACCATACTTTTACCAATATACAAGGTTATGATGAAGATATTGATGCAGGTAGAATTATCCGTTTTTCAAAACATTCAAAATGGTTACCAATTCACCACTTTCAAAAATACTATTCTATATTTTTATATGGATTGTTAACCATAAACTGGGCAATAACTACCGATTTTAAACAATCATATAGGTACTTAAAACGCAAATTATCATATGGCGAATTTCCAAATCCAGCAACACAATGGACAACTTTAGTAATTACTAAAATTGCTTATTATTTACTTTGGATTGTTTTGCCAATTTTGGTTTTAGACATTGCCTGGTGGAAAGTATTGATTGGCTTTTTTGTGATGCATTATACAGCTGGTATGATTTTAAGTGTCGTTTTTCAACTAGCACACGTAGTACCAAAAACAGCTATGCCTTTGCCTGATAAAGAAGGAAATTTAGAGCATACTTGGGCCATACATCAATTGTATACAACATCTAATTTTGCACCTACAAATAAATTTGTTTCGTATTATACAGGTGGTTTAAATCACCAGGTTGAGCATCATATTTTTCCTCATATTTCTCATATTCACTATGGAAAAATAGCAAAAATAGTGAAAGAAACTGCCAAAGAATTTGAATTGCCTTACAACGAATATAAGACAATGACAAAAGCAATTATTGAACATTTTAACCAATTAAAAACGCTTGGTTATAAGCCAGCACATATCTAATTAATTATTCATGAAAAATCAACTATCAAACAGGATTAATAATTTGCCAGAATCTGCAACTTTAGCTATGGCTGCTAAAGCAAGAGAATTAAAAGCGCAAGGTATAGACATTATTAGTTTAAGTTTAGGTGAACCAGATTTTAACACACCTGACTTTATTAAAGAGGCTGCAATACAAGCCATTAACGACAATTACAACTCATACAGTCCTGTAGATGGTTTCTTGGACGTAAAAGAAGCTGTTTGTAGAAAATTTAAACGTGATAACGGTTTAGATTACAAACCTAGCCAAGTTGTTGTTTCAACAGGTGCAAAACAATCTATTGCAAACGTGGCAATGGTTTTATTAAACCCTGGAGACGAAGTTTTATTACCAGCTCCATATTGGGTAAGTTACGCGGCTATTTCAGTATTAGGTGAAGCTACACCTATTGAAATTCCATCTTCAATTGATACAGATTTTAAAATTACACCTGAGCAATTAGAAGCGGCCATTACACCTAAAACAAAAATGATTTTCTTTAACTCACCAAACAATCCAAGTGGTGTTATTTATAGCGAAGCTGAATACAGAGCTTTGGCTAAAGTTTTAGAAAAATACCCAAATATCTACATTCTTTCTGATGAAATTTATGAGCATATTTGTTATGGTGAAAAAATATTTAGTTTTGCAGCTATAGAAAGCATGTACGACAGAACAATTACTGTAAACGGTTTGGCAAAAGCATATGCTATGACAGGTTGGAGAATTGGTTATATTGGTGCTCCTGAATGGATTGCAAAAGCTTGTAATAAATTACAAGGTCAAATAACATCTGGTACAAACTGTATTGCTCAAAGAGCTACAATTACAGCTTTAGATGCACCTATTTCTAAAATTCAATATATGGTAGATGAATTCCACAAACGTAGAGATATGATGTTGGAATTACTAGGTAAGATAGACGGATTTAAATTAAATAAACCAGGTGGTGCTTTTTATCTTTTCCCAGATGTTTCTGCATTTTTTGGAAGAGAAATCAAAGGTTATAAAATTGAAAACTCTGCAGATTTCTCATTGTTTTTATTAGGAGAAGCAGCTATTGCAACTGTAAGCGGAGAATCATTTGGAGCTCCAGATTGTATTAGAATTTCATATGCTACTTCTGAAGCACAATTGCGTGAAGCTGTTGCCAGAATTGAAAAAGCATTGAGCTAATAAAAATCTTATCATAGTTATATATAAAAAAGCCGAAACAAATTGTTTCGGCTTTTTTATATATGTAATCAATGTTATTTATAAAATTTCTTTTTAGTAAAATCAAAATTATAATTAAAAACAAGGTCAAATACGTGATCTCCCCAATAAATAGTATTACCTGCATTGTAATAGTCGTGTCTATATCCTAAATACAATTTCGAATTGTCTAATAACGGATATCCTATTGAAGCAACAAAATTACTTTGGTCAAAATTAGGATCACTAATCCCCTTACTAAAACGAATTCTAATTTCTTCAGATAATCTTCCTAATAAATATTTGTCGTTTTTAAATTTCAAAATATTAAAATCAAAATTCATTCGATATCTAAACCTATTTGCGTAAGACTCTTCACTGTTTAATTTAGTTTTATAACGCTCTTCAAACATAAAACGTTGATTCATTTTTACTTTTCCTAAATCAGAAGACAAAGTTACATGTTGCCAAATTCTATTTTCATAATCTAAAGATGAAGGATAAATTCCAACTGAACTATAATTTGAATAATTGTAACCTACACCAGCACTAATTTTATTGCTGAATTTATAATTTATAAAAGGCATTACTAAAAAAATCCTTGTATATTTCATTCTTTCAACAAATCGCCATTGAACAACACTTACTGCCGAAACCTTTTCTGAAAATTTAAAACTATTAATTGCAGTATACCACGAACCTCCTTCGTTATTTTGAACCTCTTGAGCTTGCATGCTAAAAAGCATTGCCACACATAGCAAACTCAACATATATTTTTTCATTTTAAATTATTTAAAAAATTGTATAACAAATTTAATTAAGCCATTTGTTTTAAATGAATATTAATTTTGAAAATTAAAAAAACGTTTTAGTAAACTTTTTAAAAATCAAGCAGGTATTTTATTTTACTATCTTTAGCAAAAAAAGATAGTAATGCGTCAACTAATTATAATCTTTTTGCTGCTTTTTTTTATAAGTTGCAAAAATAAATCTGATCAAAAAATGACAACACATAAATATACCAACAGCTTAATTAATGAAACAAGTCCGTATTTATTACAACATGCACACAACCCAGTAGATTGGCATGCTTGGAATAATGAAACTTTAGAACTTGCCAAAATAGAAAACAAACTTTTGCTGATTTCAGTGGGTTATTCGTCCTGTCATTGGTGTCATGTAATGGAACACGAAAGTTTTGAAAATGATTCGGTAGCTGCAATTATGAATAAATATTTTATAAATATTAAAGTTGACCGTGAAGAACGCCCAGATGTTGACCAAATTTATATGAATGCGGTACAATTAATGACAGGCAGTGGTGGCTGGCCTTTAAACTGTATTGCTTTACCCGACGGAAGACCTGTTTGGGGTGGTACTTATTTTCCAAAACAAAACTGGATGAATGCCTTACAACAATTAGGCACTATGTACCAGGAAAAACCTGAAGAAATGATTGCTTATGCTGAAAAACTAACTGCTGGTATTCAAAGTTCAGATTTGGTTACTTTAAATAGCGATGAAATCAACTTTACCGTAGCGCACTTAGATTCGGCAATTGCAAATTGGAAACAAATGATGGATTTTGATTTGGGTGGAAGAAATGGTGCTCCTAAATTTCCTATGCCAAGTAATTATCAGTTTTTGTTGAGATATGGCTATCAGGCAAATGATAATGAAATTAAAAACTTTGTAGACACAACGCTTACAAAAATGGCGTACGGTGGTATTTACGATCAAATTGGCGGTGGATTTTCACGTTATTCGGTTGATAAAAAATGGCATGTTCCTCATTTTGAAAAAATGCTATACGACAACGGACAGTTGGTAAGTTTATATGCCGAAGCTTATCAAGCAACTAAAAAAGAATTATATAAAGAAACCGTTTATCATACGCTCGAATTTATTGAGCGAGAATTAACTTCACCTGAAGGTGCTTTTTATTCATCATTAGATGCCGACAGTAACAATAAAGAAGGAAAACTTGAAGAAGGTGCTTTTTATGTTTGGAATTCGTTAGAATTACAAGCGCTTTTAAAAGAAGATTACAAACTGTTTTCAGATTATTACAATATCAACAATTATGGCTATTGGGAACACAATAATTATGTGCTTATTAGAAATTATGAAGATGAAGAAGTTGCCAATAAAAATGCAATAACTGTAACTGAACTTCAAACAAAAGTAGCTAAATGGCAAAATTTACTTTTAAAAGAACGTGCTAAAAGAGAAAGACCTCGCTTGGATGATAAATCGCTAACATCTTGGAATGCCTTAATGTTAAAAGGTTATGTTGATGCATACTCTGTTTTTAACGATCCTCACTTTTTAGATGTTGCATTAAAAAATGCCACTTTTATTTTAACCAAACAAATACAAGAAAACGGCAATTTAAATCACAGTTATAAAAACGGGAAAAGCACAATTAACGGTTATTTAGAAGATTATGCAACTGTAATTGATGCCTATATTGCATTGTACGAGGCTACTTTGAACGATAAATGGTTATTTACTGCAAAACAATTAACAGATTATGCTTTTGACCACTTTTTTGACAAAGATTTACATATGTTTTATTTTACTTCAAATGAAGATACCAATTTAATAACTCGTAAAATGGAAATTGAAGACAATGTGATTCCTGCATCAAATTCTATCATGGCAAAAAACCTGTTTAAATTAAGTCATTACTATTCTAACAATTATTATTTAACAGTAAGTAAGCAAATGTTACACAATGTAAATGACAGAACCAGTCAATATGGTTCGGGTTATTCAAACTGGTTAGAATTGATGTGTGATTTCTCAGGAAATTATTATGAAATTGCTGTTTCAGGAAAAAATTCACTAAAAAAATTGGTTGAAATAAATCAATATTACATTCCTAATAAATTAATCGCAGGAAGTATTTCTGAAAGTAAAATTCCTTTAATGGAAGGCCGTTTTAACGAAACAGATACTTATATTTATATTTGTGTTGATGGTGCTTGTAAACTTCCGGAGACCAATGTTCAAAAAGCCATTAACCAGTTAAAAGTTGCTTTTTAATTTTTAATCTCAAAGCCATTTCTTCTAGTTTTAAATATTTTACAAAGCAAAAGAATTACCGGTAACTAACACATACAAAATGACTGTAACAGAAATTAAAATACTTGAAACTGCAATAGCAATTGTAATATTTTTTTTAGCAAGAATTGTAATCATAAAATTAATTGACAGAACTGTAGACAAGAGTTTATTACAAAAAACTCGGGGAAAAATAATTAAGAAAGTTCTCAAAATACTATTGGCAACAATCACTATCATATTTATTTTAACCGTTTGGGGCGTAAATCAATCTGAATTATTTATGTTTATGGCTTCTGTGCTAACAGTTATAGGAATTGCATTATTTGCACAGTGGTCTCATTTATCAAATATTACATCAGGAATAATCATCTTTTTTAATCATTCAGTAAAATTAGATGATACCATTTTTATTATTGATAAAGATTTTGAGATTGAAGGAAGAATAAGTGATATTGGACTTTTTTTTGTTAAATTAAAAACAAAACAAGGTGAAGAAGTGTCTTTACCAAATAATATCTTTTTACAAAAAATGATAAAAAAGAAAATAGATTGACATTGTTAACTTTTGCAAATAAAAACAATAGGGTTTCTAACCTACAATAGACTACAAAAATCTTTGGAAATCGCTTAATTCTTTTTAATTTGCGCCACTATTACAGGAATGTATGAAAGTTTTACTACAAAAAAACTAAACTGTTTTATATCAATAAATTCCTAAAATCATAAAAAGAGTATTAACATTAATCATAAAATAAAAAACTATGGAAACCCAAGAGTACACAGAAACAATATTAAATTTTATCAAGGAGTATAAAATTATGGATTACGCATTTAAAGTTGTTGCGGCAATTCTTATCTTGATAATCGGATTGTGGTTGTCAAAAAAAATTGTAAAAATCACACAAAAATTAATGAATGCCAGAGGTATTGATATTACACTTCAAAAGTTTTTAGGTGATTTAATAGGCTGGGCGCTAAAAATTCTTGTTTTTATTACTGCAATTTCTCAGGTTGGCGTTGAAACCACTTCATTTATTGCTATTTTAGGAGCTGCAGGTTTGGCTGTTGGTTTGGCTTTACAAGGTTCGTTAGCTAATTTTGCTGGTGGTGCATTAATTATGATTTTTAAACCTTTTAAAGTAGGTGATTTAATTGAAGCTCAAGGTGAAATTGGTACTGTAAAAGAAATTCAAATTTTTGTAACAAAAATAATTTCTCCAGGTAACAAATTGTTAATTATACCTAATGGAACTTTATCTAACGGTAATATTAAAAATTATACAGAACTTGGATTGTTACGTGTAGATTTAACTTTTGGTGTTAGTTATGATGCTGATATTAAAAAAACAAAAGAAGTTTTAATGAAGGTTTTAACTGATAACGAAAAAGTATTAAAAGATCCAGCGCCAAGTGTAAACGTTTCTGAATTGGCAGATAGTTCAGTTAATTTTGCTGTTCGTCCGTGGGCTACACCTGCAGATTATTGGGATGTTTATTTTAGTACCGTAGAAGCTACTAAATACGCTTTAGATGCTGCTGGTATTGAAATTCCTTATCCACACCAAGTTGAAATTCAAAAGAAAGGATAATTACTTTGTTGATTTTGTAACAACAAAATCTTTTAAATAAAAAGGTTCAAAATAAGCGACATCTTCGATGTCGTTTTTTTTGTACTTCATATAAGATAAAATCCCCATTTCTTTTGCTGAAGGAAATTTATTATCTACAAAAACTGCATTTGTATTTGTTATTAGCTCTTTACATTTTTCGGCACCATCGCCTAAAAAATAAACTTTGTTTTTTTCTAAATAAGTTTCAAAAGAATTTTCAGTAATTATTTCTGCGCTTACATCTCTGCATTTTTCATGTTTTTCATTAAAAACACTGCTATAAACTTCCATTCTTCTGGCATCTAATAAAGGCACAATAAAACCTTCAGAAATTGAAATAGACTGAGCTAAAGATTGTAAAGTATTTATTGAAATTAATGGAATATTTAAAGCAAAGCACAATCCTTTTGCTGCAGAAACACCAATTCTTAAACCTGTATAAGAACCTGGACCTTTACTTACTGCTACTGCATTTAAATTTGACATTTCAATACCAGCTTCTAAAACAACTTCTTTTATAAACTGATGTAATTTTTCGGCATGAGAATAAGCGCCATCATTCAACTCTTTAAGAGCAATAATTTCACCATTTTTAGCAATACTTACAGAGCAGTTTTTAGTTGCTGTTTCTATATTTAATATATATTCCACTTTCTTCAATTTAAAAAAACAAAGATACTTAATTTGAAATCTATAAAACAAAACATCCAACGCAAAAGGTTGGATGTTTGTATTGTTATTTTATAAATTTATATTACATCACAATTGGAATGCCGTAATAATATTCTAATAATTTAGTTCTAAAAATAAAATTGTATTTGGCATTTACCATACTCGATTGTGCATTTACCAAACTATTTCTCACCTGATCAAAATCAAAAGTTGTCATTACACCCGAGTTGTATGATACTTGTGCGTTTCTAAACAATTCTTCTTGTGCAACTAGTGATGATTGTGAAGATACATATTGGTCTAAAGCTGCTTTTGCATCGGCATAAGCTTTTTCAATACTTTCTCTTAATTTAACTTCTTGATCTAACAAGTTTAATTCTGATTTCTTTTGATTGATAATAGCTCTTGACACATTAGATTGTGTTTGAAATCTATTAAAAATAGGAACACTTAGCCTAAACCCTAAAAAATAACCCATATTGTCTTTTAACTGCTGACCAAAGCCATTGTCTACCCAAGTAATATTTGTTGGATCATCTGGATCAACTATAGGTCTTTCATCCGGAAAACCTTTATTGTGTTGGTAAGAAGTTCCAAGTCCTGCTCCAAATGTAAGTGTTGGTATGTATGCTCCTTTTGCAATTTCAACCGCTAATTCTGAACTTTCAACTGCTATTTCAGCACTTTTAATCTCTGGTAATGTACTCAAAGCTTTTTCGTAAATAGCATCGGTATCGTTGTAAATTAATGAAGCTGAACTTATATTTAAACTTACATCTTCAATATCAAATCCTTTATGAGAAATTTGCAATAATTGCGCTAAACTTAAAAGTGAAAGATCTAAGGTATTTTGTGCAGCTGTTAACCTTTGATTATTGGTAGCTAATGTTGCCTGAGCTTCTAATAAAATAGCTTTAGCTTTTGACCCAGATTCTACCAAACCTCTTGCTTTTTCAACCTGATTTTCGCTAATTACAATTTGATCTTTAGCAATTATCAAGCTTTCTTTATTTAACAATACCTCCAAATAAGAGTTAACAATAAATAACATAATCATATTTTTGTTCTCCTCTAAATTGTATCCTGCAGCTTCTAAATCTTTCTTGGCTTGCAATAAACTATTTCTATTTCTATTTCCGTTGTATAAATTAACACCCGAGTTTAATCCAAAACTATTGCTTCTTGAACTACGGGATATTCTAATACCTTCCTGACCTATATACGAACCAAAATTCCAGTCTTGAGAAGCAGAACCATTTAAATTAGGGTAAAAATTTCCTCTTGCAACAAGAATATTTTCTTCAGCCAATTCATTGTTAAGTTCTTGCTGTTTAATTGAAATATTATTATCTAATGCATATTGTACACATTCTTGTAATGACCACTTTTTATCTTGAGCATTTGTGATGGTAAACAATACCAACGCCAAAATAGTAACAATTTTTGTTCTCATGTATAGAGTTTGAGTTTGATTAGTTATTTCATTAAATAATCAGTCATTTGTGCTTTTAACAACACAGAAATTTACGTTTAAGTTTAACTGATGTGTTATATGACGAATAAATTTATTATTTGTTACACATTTAACCTCTTATAGAAACGTTAAATTTTGTTTTTCTTTCTGTTTCTTATAATAAAATACAATAATGTACCTACCAACAGATAGGGAAACACCATTAAATATAAAATACCAGAATTTAATCCCTCTGCTTCAGATACATTACCTCCACTTTCAACAACAGCCTTACACATGGCACATTGCGCATTTGAAAATTGCGTAGCAAGTAAAAACAACAGGATTAAAACTAATTTTTTCATTTTAATAATAAGGTGAAATCATTAAATAAACTACAACTCCAGAAATAGTTACATACAACCAAAGCGGAAATGTAATTTTTGCTATTTTTTTATGAAGCTCAAAATTGTTTGTTATGGCCCTAACAAAAGTGATTAATACAAACGGAATTACTACAATTGACAGTATAATATGCGAAATTAATACCGCAAAATAAACTGTTTTTATAGTGCCTTCACCTTCAAATTTTGTTGAAGTTGAAGTCATATGATACGCAACGTACAACACTAAAAACACCGTTGAAAACACAATGGCTGTTTTCATTAATTTTTCGTGTAATTGCACTTTTTTATTTTTAATAGCCCAAACTGCAACCAATAATAAAACAGCCGTTAAACCATTGATAGTTGCATAAATTGGCGGTAAAAAAACAGGCAATGTTACATCTATTTTAACACCAAATAAAATGGCGACAACCAATGGTATTGCAACAGACAATACTACAATCCATTTATTATATTTTTTAGCGTTTTGTTCCATTATTCTTTTAATAAAATTGCAATATCTTCTTTGGCCATTTGCACTGTTTTTGGATCTAAACCATCATAAAAAGCGATAGGATTTCCATATGCATCCAAACGTGAGCGAATATTTCCTTCTTTGTCTATTAAAGCAAACATGCCTGAATGTTCAAAACCACCAGCAGCATCGCTGTTTTCACCTGCAAAAAGTGTAAAACCAGTATTTGCCAACTCATAAATTTTTTCTTGATCACCTGTTAAAAAATTCCAGTTTTTTAAAGTTGCTCCGTGATCTTTAGCATAGGCTTTTAAAATATCAGGCGTATCGTGTTTTGGATTGATACTGAATGACGCGATTCCAAAATCCAAATTCCCGTAAAACTCATCTTGAATCTTCACCATATTTTCATTCATTTTTGGACAAATGGTTGGACAAGTTGTAAAAAAGAATTCGACCACCCAAACTTTACCTTCGTAAAACGAATTTGAAATCAATTCACCATTTTGATTGGTAAATTCAAAATTTGGCACCTCGGCTATTTTAACCAAAGTTGGTGTTTTAAATTTACCCACAATTTTTGGAACTGCATAAATTCCAAAAATCAAAATAATAAAGGCAACTCCTATGTATGAATATTTTTTCATAATTGTTAAATTTCTCTTTTTCTTCTTGCTTCTTTTTCTGCAGATTTTTTCAACTGGTAATAAATAATAGAAATATCGTCTATCATTTTATTTTTTAAAACCGCTACTGATTTCATATTGTAACCGTATAATTTACCATTTACCGAGTCTTCATCATCTTTTCTACCTCTTAAACGCAGCTCTTCATCAATAATAAAAGCGTTTTCAGAATATAAGTTGTTACTCAATTTAAAAGGTGTTTTAAAACTGTTAAAAAGGGTTTGTGTTTGTTGATTATCTAAATATACAAAATGCCAGTTACTAATATCTGTATAAGCTGAAAGTTCTTCAATTACAGCACTATATTGGCTTTTTGATGCTTCAGGAATAATTGCAACCACTTGAAAAAATGGTTTTAAATAAAACCGCTTGTAAATGGTTTGATTTAAGTTAAACAAACTTCCTTTAGCAGTATTTAAATCACTTCCTAAAAAACAAACTATTGAAAGGTGATTGTTAAACGAAATTTCTTCATTAGTAAAATTACCTACATTGATAACTTCTTCAGTTAAAATAGGCAAATTAGCATATTTATAAATTCCTTTTGAAAGAAATATATAAAACACCAACGGTAAAATAAATAAGCTTCCTAATACCCAAATTTTTTTCATAATGCAAAGTTAAAACAAAAAAGGTGGTTAAAAAACCACCTTCATTATTTAAAATATTTTAATTTTTAGTAATTCCATTTTACCAACGGACCTAAAACATCATTTACATAACTAGCCTCTATCAACAATAAAGTTGCTAAGTAAATAATTAAGAAAACGGCAGTCCAAACAACTGATCTTCTTAAGCTTTTGGTTTCATCGGCCATATGCATAAAAAACCAAGTAATATAATATGCTTTAACCAATGTTAAAACAAGGAAAATAATATTTAAGATACTTGTACCAGCAATTTTAGTATAAAAAAGTGCTTCTGGTTTTACAATACCCAAAACAACTTCAACAATTGTTATTATTGAAAGTATCCCAAATACTTTCCAAATTAATTTTTTGTGCGATTTATGTTCTTGTGCGTGTGCTCCCATTTTAAAATCTTTTTATGAATTAAACTAAGTAGAAGAATGTGAATACAAATACCCAAACTAAATCTACAAAGTGCCAGTAAAGTCCAACTTTCTCAACCATTTCGTAACTACCTCTACGGTCATAAGTTCCAATAATTACATTGAAAAATATGATGATGTTTAACACGATTCCTGATAAAACGTGAAAACCGTGAAAACCTGTTATAAAGAAAAAGAAATCAGCAAATAAAGGCATTCCATATTCATTTACCTGTAAATTTGCCCCCATAACAACTGTTCTTGCTTCTTTTAAGTAAGACATTGCCTGATCACGAGGTACAATGGTTTTTTCTTTGGTTTCTAAATTTACCTTTTCAGTTCTAATACTCAACTCTGGATGCGCTTCAAAACCTTCAATTACATCATTTACAGTAAATGGTGGAATTGCACTTTCGCTCATAAACCACATACCTTTATCACGCGTTAACTGGGTTCTTTCTGAATGATTTGCTTTTGCAAAACTTTCTAAAGCAACTTGTTTACCATCTTTATTAACAAACTGAATGATTTTACCATCATTTAATTCAACAGCTCCATAAGTACCATTGATAAAATTTTTCCATTCCCAAGCTTGAGAACCAATAAATATGATACCTCCAATAATTGTTAAAAGCATGTAAAAAGTAACTTTCTTTTTATCTAATGCTTTACCTGCATCAACAGCTAACACCATTGTGACAGATGAAAATATTAAAACAAAGGTCATAAATGCCACATAATACATTGGAGCAGGTACTCCGTGTAAAAATGGGAAATGGGTAAAAACTTCTTCGGCAATTGGCCAAGAGTCGTTAAATTTAAAACGCATAAAACCATATGCACCCAAGAAACCTGAAAAGGTAAGTGCGTCTGATAAAATGAAGAACCACATCATCATTTTACCATAACTAGCGCCTAAGGGATTGTTGTCTCCTCCACCCCAAGTTTGGGCATTGGTTTTAGTAGCAATATTTGCTTCCATAAAGTTCGATTTTTGATTTTTTTAGTTATAGTTGAGCCAAAAATACATTATTTTTTATTATCTAACCAAATAGAAGAAGAAAAACAAGTAAATCCACAGAATATCAACAAAATGCCAAAAGATTGCACCCAACTCCAAACCTAAAGAATCTGACTCTGAATATTTATTATTTAAATGATTGTATAGTACTACAACCAACACAATAAGTCCTGCAAAAATATGCACTAAATGGGCTAAAGTAATCCCATAGATAAACGAAGATTTTACAGTACTTTCAGCGCCTGCAAACACAAAACCCTCATTAAATAATTCTGAAAATCCTTCAAACTGAAAAAAGACAAAACACAAACCAAACAATAGTGTTGACACTAAGTTTAAAGTGGTTAATTTTCTATTTCCTTTTTTTATAAAATGTTTTGCAAGCAAAAAAGTTATACTACTTAAAATAATAACAACTGTACTTCCGTAAAATGCCATTGGCAAATCAAATGACACCCAATCGTTTCTTTTTCTACTAACAACATACGCACTTGTTAAACCAGCAAACATCATTGTCATACTTATCATTGAAACCCACAACATAGGTTTTGCCGATTTTCTTTTTGCAATTTTATACTCTTCTTCTAGGGGTTTTTTCATGATATTTTAATGTAAAAATTTATCAATAACGTATATTATCTGAATAAGGGTTATATACAATACACTTGAAAGCATTAATTGTCGTGCTTCTTTATTTGTTTGAAATTTATACAATTTTACTGCATAATACAACATAACACTTCCTAATGCAACTAAAATAATTGCAGTTATTGGGTAAATATAGAAATTTCCCGTTAATTTAAATACAGGAATTATAGAAACAATAATTAAACAACAGGTATAAATAATAATTTGAACAACCGCTCTTTTATTTTTTTGCCCCATAGGCATTAGGTTAAAACCTGCTTTTTTATATTCATCAAACTGCAACCAAGCAATGGCCCAAAAATGAGGAAATTGCCAAAAAAACTGAATTAAAAACAATGTACCTGGTTCTATACCAAAATCGTTGGTAGCTGCTACCCAACCAAGCATAAAAGGAATTGCACCCGGAATTGCACCCACAAAAACAGACAAAGGTGTTATTGCTTTTAATGGTGTATAAACACTTGTGTATAAAAAAATGGAGATTGCGCCAAATAAAGCACTTTTTGGATTGATACTATATAAAATTGCCAAACCCAAAATTGTAAATGAAATGGCAATAACCAACGCCATTGAAACATGCATTCTACCTGTAGGCAAAGGTCTGTTCATAGTTCGTTTCATTAAAGCATCGGTATCTTTTTCAATAATTTGATTGAAAGCATTTGAAGCGCCTACCATTAAATAACCTCCTATAGCCAACATAACTAAAACAACGTAATTGACTTGATCTACAGCCAATAAATAACCTGCTAATGAAGAAAACACAACACTTAAAGATAAACCAACCTTTGTTAATTGTTTAAAGTCATCAAATACTATTGAAAAATTCATTTTTTTGGGAACAAAATTTGAAGATGTACTCATTAATTTATATTGAATTGTTGCAAAGATATTTTAATATTAGACATTTACAACCTAAAAATAAGGAGATTAAAAAATAATTTAAAATTATTTTAAAAAAAGTCTTTGCCATTAATATAATTATATTAAATTTGCACTCGCATTTGAGACATAGTGCAACGTTCATTAAAAAATACGACTGCGAAAGTAGCTCAGGGGTAGAGCATCACCTTGCCAAGGTGAGGGTCGCGGGTTCAAATCCCGTCTTTCGCTCTACAATATAAAAATACCAATGCAGGAGTGGTGGAATTGGTAGACACGCTGGACTTAAAATCCAGTGGGCAGTAATGCTCGTGCGGGTTCAAGTCCCGCCTTCTGTACAAAGACAATCCGTAACAAACTTTTAATTAAGTAGTTACGGATTTCTTTTTTTAACAACATTTCTTTTTTAAATCAACTAAAATTAAAACCTTAATACTTCTTTAAATTTTTTTAAAGCATTATCTTTATTTTCAAAATTGCAAAGTCATCATGAAAATATTTATCAGGCTTTTAATTATACTCGTTTTTGTTGCTTGTGAAAAAAAACAAGCACCAAAAGTTGTGGTTGTTCCAAAACCCATTATCACCAAAGAAGGTCGCATTATACCTATAGACTCCTCTAAAATTGCGAGCTTTAAAGATTCGAGTATGATTGCTTTTTACCAAGCTATAAAAAATAAAACTTTTTGGCTAGCAAATACAGATCGTAAAAAATTGATTTCATTATTAAAAAATGCGGATGATGAAGGTCTTTTTTTGAAGGATTTTGACATTAAACACATACAATCTTCAGAAGAAAACATCCAACAATTAGCAGACTCATTGCTTATAAATTACGATATTTTACTAACCGAAAACCTAAATCGCTATATAAAAAGAGCAAGTAAAGGTTATTTAAATCCTGACAGTCTTTATACAAATTGGGATTTGAATCCTAATAACATTAATTTTAAAAAACTGTTATTAAATTTTCAAAAAAAAGACTCATTTAACTATGCTGTAAAAGCAGTTTTACCAAATCATATTGTATATAAAAAACTAAAAGAAGCCCTTCAAATTATAAATAAATTGCCAAAATACGATTTAAACAAAATTGAAATTGAACAAAAACTTGTATTAAATGATACCAATGAAGTTTTAATCGACATAAAAAAACATTTGATTTTTTGGAAAGATTTACACTCGCTAGATACAATTACACCAATTTACAATGAAGAAACTGAACTTGCTGTTAAAAAATTTCAAATGCGTCACGGACTCGCCACCGATGGTGTAATTGGCATTGGAACGGTTCAAGCATTGAACTTTACCAAAGAAGAAAGAAAAAAAGAAATCATCATAAATATGGAACGCTGGAGATGGTTTCCTAGAAATTTTGAAGCAGAATACCTTATAATCAATATTCCTGATTATACTTTACATGTTGTAAAAAATGCTGATACCATTAAAACAAATAAAGTAATTACAGGCAAAGCAGCCCGAAAAACACCCGTATTATCTTCAAAATTGAGTTATCTTGTATTTAACCCAACTTGGACAATTCCGCCAACAATTTTAAAAAACGATGTTATACCTGCTGCCCGTAGAGACATTTCTTACTTTAAAAACAAAAATATTACAGTTTACAACGCAAGTAATCAAATTGTAAATGCCAATAACTGGAGTGCCGAAAAAGCAAAAAGTTACCGCTACGTTCAAAGTCCGGGAAAATCAAATGCACTTGGCTTGGTTAAATTTATGTTTCCAAATAGGTTTTCGGTGTATTTGCATGATACCAATAGCCGAGGTTACTTTGACAAAGATATTAGAGCCCTAAGCTCTGGATGTATAAGGGTTCAATATCCTTTTGAATTGGCTGAGTATCTTTTAGATGATGCTGAAAAATGGAATTTAGATGCAATTAATAAAGTAGTTGACAACTATAAAACAGTAAATGTTTCCTTTAAAAAAGACATCTACATTCATGTTTTATATTGGACAGCATGGAGTGAAAATGGTGTTTTACAATTTAGAGACGATTTATACAATTACGATTTGGAGCTCTATAAAAACTTATATTAAACTAAGCAGGACAATAGGCAAACAAGCAAGACTTGTCTTTAATAATATCTATAACTTCCTTTTTAAGCTCCTGAGGCAATGCAAAACACCCCAAACTTCTACCCAATCTACCATTTTGATTGATAAACGTTTTTGAAACATAATCGGCTCCATGAACCACAATAGCCCTGTCTCGCGCATTTGAATTTACACCTTTATCCAATCCATCTAATCTCAAGGAATAACCATGTTTTCCAAAATAAGTTTCTCCGGTAACATAAAACCCTAAACTACTTTTATAAGACTCTGGTGTGTTTGAAAATTTTCCAGCAAATTCTTCTCCCGAATTTCTGCCATGTGCTACCAACGATTGAAATAAAATACAGTTGTTTTTTAAATCTATTACCCATAACCTATTTTGGTTAGAAGACAAAGTATAATCTACAAGCGTTAAAATTTCCTTTTTAATAACCCCACTTTCTTTTAACTCAAAATAACCTTTTAAAGCCTTGGTAAAAGTTTCTTTTTTAGGCAAATTAAAATTATTGGTTATTAAATTATTATAGATATTTTCAACGTTAACTTCAATGGTATTGCTAGCTGAAAACACCATGTTTTTCGATTTTTCAGAAATAGGGAGATCTATAGAGGTGGTATAAAAACCGATTAAAAGCAGTGAAATTATTTTATAAAACATTGTAAATCAAAGGGGTTAAAAATAAACTTTGGCAAATTAGAAATTATTTATCATTAAACCAACAACGTAGTAACTCTTTTTAAAACATTTAACATTTTTAATTGTTGAATTCATTTTAACGACTCAAATGAACAAGATTTACGATTGCTTTGAAGATTTTAAAAATAAAAAACCCACCTCAAAAAAATGAAGTGGGGAATTATTGCTATGAAAAAGAAAGATTAATTAAAAACCAAGTTGGGGTTGTGTTTTAATTAACTTTTCAAATTTATCGATGTTTCACCTGTTTTTTACTGACATTTATCATTTTTAGTAAAAAAAATTGATTTTTTTTAAACAGGCCAATATTTTCAAGAAAACAGTTTCCTCAATTTATTAAGAGTATCTCAATCTAAAAATAATCATCTCCTGAAAACTACAAAAAAACAGATAATGAATTAAAACACCAAACTTTTATATTTTTTCAAAAAATGAAATCAATTTCTCAGCTATTTGTTGATGCTCTTCAACACTTGGATGCCCCAAACAACCTGCATTGTAATTGTTATCAAATTCAAATAACAAAATTGATTTATCGTTGTTTTCTTTAAAATATTTTTGAACTTCTTTTAAACAAGGTACCAATATTCTATTTCCTTCTTCACCAGACATTGGACTGCTTAAAAGTACTATTTGCGTAGTTGGATAATGACTGTATACTTTTTTTACAAATTCTATATAATTAGCTATATATTTTTCTTTATTAAAAGGCAAACGTGGCTTAACACCATCACCTTCAGACAGGTCGTTGGTTCCCAAACAAATACTCACAATATCTGGTATTTGTTTAAAACTATATTTTATTGAATCATTTGTATTTAAATATAAATTTTCGTAAACCTGAAGCATGATAGGTTCTTCAATATTTTCATCATTCCAATTTCTATAAATTCCAATTCCAGATACGGAACTCAACATAAAACTAACATTTAAAGCTCTTGAAACTCTTGGTCCGTAAGCATTATAAACATTTTGATGATCAAAATACAAGCCAGTTTCACAAGGCGTAATACTTCCGTCTGAAGCTGCTCCACACGTAATTGAATTGCCAATAAACTCAATATATTTAGCTGATGTTAATTTATAAGGCAATACTTTTTCAGCCTTTAAACCCCTAAACAAAACTGTTCCATTTGAAGCTTCCGACTCTTTAAAAATTTTAAGCTTATGCTCTTTATTCGTTTTAGGAACATCAATCAAATAAGGTTTTATCGAATCACTTTCAATTTTAATTCTTCCCAAATACTGCCCATCTAATTCAAACGATACATAGTTATAAGGTGACAATTCTCCTTTTAAAAAAACCTCACAATAATTACCAGAAAAATTACTTACAACATAAGCTCCAGGTGAAATTAAAGCTACAGTACTATCATTTAAAACATCTGTTCTTCCTTGATAATAAAACAAATTACTTCCAGCTTTTGTAGTGCTTAAAACCACCTCTTGTTTGTTATTACAACCTATAAAACAAATTAAGGACAGTACACACAAAAATCCAACAGTTTTAATGTTCATTTTTATTGGATTGAAATTTTAATTTCTTTTGAAATATTATTTGAGGCATTACCAACATAAATAACGTAACCCCCTTTTTCTAAATTCCAATCTGAAATAGTTTCATCATAAAAAGCCAAATCATTTACATTAATTGAAATTTCCACAGTTTCAGACTCGCCTTTTTTAACCATTATCTTTTTAAAACCTTTCAACTCTTTTAACGCTCTTTCAACTTTTGATTTTGATTTTCCAACATATATTTGTACAACTTCTAAACCATCAAAATTACCTGTATTTGAAACTGTTGCTGAAACTACAATCTCTTCATCTTTTGAATACGTTTTTTTGGCTGTACCAATGTTTGAAATTTCAAAATTAGTATACGACAAGCCTTCACCAAAAGCGAATAAAGGTTTTATTTTTTTTGTTTCGTGCCAACGGTAACCAACTAAAATACCTTCTTTATAATATTGTGTAATACTATCGCCAGGATATGACATTTCTCCAAAAGAATGTGCAGCATTGTCTGTTAATTTTTTAGGAAATGAAAAAGGTAATTTCCCTGAAGGATTTACATCTCCGCTAATTACATCGGCCATTGCATTTCCGGCTTCACTTCCTAAATACCAAGTTTGCATTACCGCACTTACATTGTCAACCCAAGGCATTTCAACGGCATTGCCACTCACTAAAATTACACCTGTATTTGCGTTCACTTTTAATATCTCATCAATCAATTCGTCTTGTCCAAAAGGTAAGCCAAACGATTGTCTGTCGCCACCTTCACAATCTTGAAGATGGTTTTTATTTAAACCTCCAAAAAACAATACTACATCTGCTTTTGAAGCTACTTCAATAGCTTCTTTTTTAAGATTTTCTAAATCATCCGTAGGTTCAACAACTCTATCGTATTGTGATGGACCAGAAGCATATCCTTTTGCATGAATAATTGTAGCATTTTTATATCTATTTTTCAATCCTTCCAAAGGTGAAATTTCATTTTTTGCTTTTAATTCCGAAGAACCTCCACCAACTGTTAATGATTTTGTAGCATTTTCACCAATAATAGCAATTGTAATTTCTTTGTTTGGATTTATTGGGAAAAACGAATTTTTGTTTTTCAACAAAACAATTCCTTCTCCTGCAATTTTTCGAGCAACATCTAAATGTTCCTGATTGTTGATACGACCAAAAGAACTGTTATTGCTCATATTTGTGCGATACATTAAACGTAAAATTCTACGAACTTTATCATCTACAACAGCTTCTTCAATAGTTCCTTCTTTCAACATTTTTAAAAATGGATTTGCCAAATAATAAAAATCGTATGCATTTTGGGTTGAAGTAGTTAAACCATCAGTACCTGTTCCCATTTCCATATCTAAACCATAAAGCGCAGCTTCTTTTGTGTTGTGTGTTGAACCCCAATCTGAAATAACAACACCGTCAAATGCCCAATCTTCTTTTAAAATTTTGTTCATCAACATTTCATTGTGCGTTGTATGCTGCCCTCTAAACTGATTGTAAGCACCCATAATTGACCAAACATGACCTTGTTGAACAGCTGCTTTAAAAGCTGGTAAATAAATTTCATACAAAGCACGTTCACTCACCTCAACACTGATATGATCTCTCCATAATTCCTGATTGTTTAACGCGTAGTGTTTTACACAAGCCGCAACACCATTTTGCTGCACACCTTTAATATATGGAACCACCATTGTTGAAGCTAAAAAAGGATCTTCGCCCATATACTCAAAATTTCTACCATTTAAAGGTGTACGGTAAATATTTACACCCGGACCTAACAACACATCTTTTTCTCTGTATTTGGCTTCCTCTCCAACACTAATTCCATATGCTTTGGCTATACTAGGATTAAACGTAGCAGCCAAACAAGTTAATGCCGGAAATGCAGTAATATAATCATTTGTCCAACCGGCGTAACCCCAATCATCCCAGTTAATTTCACCACGAACTCCGTGAGGACCATCAGACATCCAAACTTCAGGAATACCCAATCTTCCAACTCCTGGAGTTGAAAATTTAGACTGTGCGTGGCACATTGCAACTTTTTCTTCCAAAGTTAATAGCGATAAAACACTGTCAATTTTAGCATTTATTTGAATTTCTGAAAATTGTTGCGCTTGAATATTATTCTTAAAAAAGAATAAAACACAACAAACAACCACTAAGCATATCTTTTTACTATTTTTCATATATTACTTTTTATTTACTTTTATAAATTGAAGATAATCATTATTTTTTGCTGAAATTATGTACTCATTATTTTGAATATTGATTTTAGCCATATCCTTTACATCTCCTGAAACATAAAACCCGCTTTTTGTTGGTGGTATTGGATTGAAAGTTCCATTGCCATTTCCTTGTAAATAATACCCAAAACCTGCATCGTTTCTAGGTGTTTCAATTTCAGATTCGTATAAATTACCAGCAATAACAAAATCTAAATTGCCATCATTATTATAATCTTCAACCAAAATTTGATTGACACTAGACAATTGTGCTTGTACTGGTAATTGATGAATTTCAAATTTTTCACCTTTATTTTCAAGATAAATACTTGCAAAAGATTTTACTTGATAATGTAATGAATTTTCCAATTTTTCTTCAGTATAAACATCAACCAAAGTTGCTTCAGAAAAAGTTTCATAATTTTTAAACTTCTGTTTAATGGTTGGTATTTGCTGCGACGAACATGAGCGTCCACGAACAGGATATTGCTTACCATCATTGTAATAACTTAACACAATATCATCGTGATTGTTATTGTCAAAATCGTTGACATAAATATCAAATGTTTCATTTTCGGTAGCTTTGTATTTATAATTTAAACCGTTATTACCAACAATATAATCTAAATCACCATCATTATCAAAATCGCCTTGCTGTATACTCCACCACCAACCTGTAGTATTTGCTGTTAAGCCTAAATCTTCCGATATTTCTTTAAAACCTGTTTTTAAATTTTTAAATACTTTAATTGGCATCCATTCTCCAACAACAATTACATCTAACCAATCATCATTATCAATATCCGTTATTACAGCACTTGTTGCCATCCCTAAATTTAAAAATTCGTTTGCCATTTGCTGGGTTGCATCTTCAAATTTAACTTCGTTTTTGTTGCTTTTATTTAACAACAAATACGTATTAGCAGGCAAAGGATAACGCCCAGGTATTTGACGACCCAATACTAATAAATCTTGTTTTCCATCTTTATCAAAATCGGCAGTATACACTTTTGAACCACTCGTTTTCATCACAGGCAATCCATTTTTTGATTTCGAAAATTCCCCTTTTCCGTTGTTTATGTACAACCTATCTTGTAACATATTAGACTCTGGAGCAAATTCGTAACCACCACTTACAACATAAATATCGTTGTCTCCATCTGCATCTGCATCAAAAATTAAACATCCAACATCTTCACTTAGCTTATCAAGTTCAAAAGCTGAAACCGTTTGCAATTCAAAACCGTTTGCAGTTTGAAAATACAAACTAGAAGTATTTCCAAAAGAACCACCCACAAAAAAATCGTCTAAACCATCGTTATTTAAATCTCCAACGGCCAAAGCTGGTCCAAAAGCAGACATTTTATGAGGTAATAAAACTTGATTAAAAAAATCGTCGTACTCATTTTCTATGTGTTTGTGTTTTGGTAACAATTCATTTTCAACAGTTGCAAACAAAGCCGGTTCTTCTTTTACAGTTTTTGTATAAACAATGGCATCATTTTGTTTTAAAACCAAATGTTTATTTACATCAACATTGTTTAAAATCTGCACAGTTCCGTTTGTCCAAACAACTTTTATTTCATCTATTTTTTCAAATTTATTTAAGCCAAAATGTAATTTTGGTGCTACTGACGATTGAAAACCACGAGTTAAAGTTAATTCTTGCATTTGAGTAACCGCTCCTGTTTTTACATAAACCCTGTTTCCCAATCCAAATTTATTTGCTGTATTTCCTTCAAACTGAATGCTGATATAATTGTTGATTTCTGAACTTTTATTTTCATAAACAGAAGCAACCTCATCAACATTATTGGTAATAATTTCCAAATCTCCATCATTGTCTAAATCGGCATACGAAACACCGTTAGAAAAACCTTCGTGTTCAATTCCCCAAATTTTATTTACTTTTTCAAAATTGAGATTTCCATTGTTTTTAAACATAAAATTGTCAATTTTTTCTGAAGGAATTTTCAAACTTTTTTCTAAATCAGACAAATTCGTAGTATCGTTTTTTGAATAAGTATTGAAAAAATCACGATTGTTAACTTCTCTTCTAATTCCGTTGGTAATAAACAAATCCTTATTTCCATCGTTGTCAAAATCGGCAAAAACTGGTCCCCAACTCCAATCTGTTGAAGAAGTTCCTGTTAGCCTTGAAATATTTGAAAATTGCGGCACACCATTTAATTGAATACCTGTATTTAACTGCATACAATTGTGCATATATTGGTAATGAAAACCAGACAATACCGTTTCCCAAAATAATTTTGGGTTCATACTTGCCATATTTGCCTTTTGGCGACGGTTGTTATTGGCATCCATATCTGCCTGAAAAATATCTAAATTTTCGTCGTTGTTAAAATCGGCTATATCCAATCCCATTCCGTAAAAAGCAGTTTGCGAAGTAGCTTCTTTTATAACTTCTTTAAAAGTACCATCACCATTATTCAAATAAAAATAATCGGGAATGCTATAATCGCTAGACACATAAATATCTTGCCAACCATCATTGTTAATATCTCCAACAGTTACTCCGTAAGAAAAACCATAAGACTTAACACCTGCTACTTCAGATACATCTGTAAAAGTATCGCCATCATTTCTATATAATTTATCGCATTCAGCATCTGTTACTGTTTGCATTTTATTTTTATAGCTAAAAGGCGAAGTATTTACATTTGCCTTTGGATAATTTGCAACATACAAGTCTAAATCGCCATCATTATCATAATCAAAAAAAGTTCCTTGTGTTGAATTTGCACTATCAGCTACACCATATTGTTGCGCCATTTCGGTAAAAGTACCATTACCATTATTTATAAAAAGTTGATTTTCAGTAGGCTGAAACATTCCTGAAACAGCACAATAAATATCTAAAAAACCATCTCCATTAACATCGGCCATTGTAGTACCTGTGTACCAACGACCATCACCACCAACACCTGCTTTTTCAGTAACATCTTCAAATTGAAGATTGCCTTTATTAAGATATAATTTATTTTGAGCTTGGTTTCCTGTAAAAAAGATATCAACCAAACCATCGTTATTAATATCACCTGTTGAAACACCTCCACCAGAATATATTGATGAGTAATTAAAATAGTTTAATGAATCGTTTTCAATAATTGTATTGCTGAATTGAATTCCTGTTGAAGCAGCTTCCAATTTTTTAAAAATAGGACCTTCAGCTTGTTGTGTTTTCTTAGTACAACTTATTAAAGCAATTAAGAAAAAAAGAAAGATTATGTTTTTGTAAGACATAATTAGTGTGTTTTTTGTTGAAATAAGATACAAAGCTATTAATTTAAACAAAAAGCAACGTGCGAAAACACGTTGCTTTTTACTTTATTTATTCCATTTTATAAATATTAATAACCTGGATTTTGATCAGCTTGTGATAAAGCTGCATTTAAATCTAACTCAGTAATAGGAATTGGAAATAAGTTGTTTTTTGAAGTATATCCTGTTCCTGAAAGTTCAGAAGCAGCTTTACCCCAACGAACCAAATCCCAGAAACGTTGACCTTCGTGTGCAAATTCTAAAAATTTATCTTTCATTAAAGCGTCAAATACAGCTGTTCCAGTTAAAGAAGGATCTAAATCTGCTAAGCCAGCTCTTTTTCTTACTTTATTTAATTCGATAATAGCTTTATCATCTGCTCCTGTTTTATTGTAAGCCTCAGCAGCTAAGAATAGTACTTCAGCATATCTAAGTAATCTCCAGTTAACAGAGTAGTTCAATTCTTTTACACCACTTGGACTAGTATCAGAAGCTCTTGTAGCATATTTAATTCTAATAGCACCATCATAACCATAAATAGCTATTGGGTTTCCATCATCATCTTTACTTTTAACAGAACCACCTGCATCAATCAACTCTTGTTCAGTCATTATTGTAGCAGTTCTACGTGCATTTACACCAGAAGCTTCAAAAGCTGCAATAGATTTTGCTGATGGATAATTGAATCCCCAACCATTTAACAAACCAACTGGCTCAATATCAAACTCACCACGAGGCCCCATTAACTGTATGTGTAAATTACTTTCCATTCTTCCTCCCCAGGCAACATTACCCCAGTCGTATCCATTTGTAGAGATGTATCCAATTTCAAATAAAGATTCTTTTCCAAATTCACCTTCAACAGACCAAACATCAGCGCTTGTAGCTGCTAAATCGTAATCTGGATTAGAGATTACTGGCTCTAAATAAGTAAGTGCTTGTGGGTATTTTTCTTGAAAAACCAATACTTTTCCCATTAAAGCTTGAGCAGCACCTTTAGAAACTCTAAAGTTTTGAGCCAATCCCGCTTTAGTTGGAAGCCCTGCAATTGCATCAGTTAAATCTGCTTCAACTTGCGCATATACATCAGCTCTTGAACTTTTTGGAATAGCGAAAGCTTGAGAACTTAACTCTGTTGGGTTTACCAAACGTAAAGGTACATCTCCCCACATAGTAGTTAATTCAAAATAACACCAAGCTCTCATAAATTTTGCTTCAGCCAAAACAAATTCTTTGTTTGACAGTTCGCTTTTTTCTACGTTTTCAATAATTGTATTGGCTAGTGCAATTGTACGGTAATGTAAATTCCACACACTTGTTACAGCAGGATTAGATACCGACAAATTGGTATAATCGCTAATTTCAACTAATGGCACTTGGTCTGTAGCAGATCCACCACCACAATTAACATCATCACCTGGTAGCATTTTTACAAAATAAGCACTTGACCAGTCTTTAGCATAGTTGTACTGCATTAAATCATACAAACCAATTAAGGCTTGTTCCGCATTTTCTTCATTGTTGAAGAAGGTTGCGGCATCTAAAACTCCTACTGGTGGAATTTCAACAAAATCTTTACTACACGAAACACTTATTAAAAGTATAACTATAGTACTATAAATTAATTTTTTCATATTTATATAAATGTTTTTTTATTAAAAATCTACTGACAATCCAAACATAACTTCTCTAGGAATTGGATAAAAACCTCTATCTACACCAACACTATTATCTGAAAAACTACCTGCTTCAGGATCTAATCCAGAGAATTTAGTAAATGTAAAATAGTTGTCCATAGAAATATACAATCTCAATTTTTTCAAATGTGCTTTTTCTAATATATCATTATCAAAAGTATATCCTAATTGTAATTGTTTTACTCTCATATAAGCACCATCTTCAACAACTAAATCTGATTGATATGCATCAATTGCATGAGCTGCTCCAGGCATAGAAGCGTTGTCTCCTACTTGAGTCCATCTATCAGTATACCAATTTACTGGTTTATTTGTTAAAGGACGAGAAGGTTGATGGTATGCTGCAATAATTTCATTTCCAGCAACACCTTGTAACATTACATTAAAGTCGAAATTTTTATACCCTAAGGCAATATTACCACCGTAAATTAAATCTGGTTGTGGTGATCCAATCATCGTTTTATCGTTCGCAGTAATACCAGGGTTTCCATCTGTTTCAACATAAATAGGGGCTCCTGTTGCAGGATCTATTCCAGCTGTTTTGTATCCATAAAAATACCATACTGGATATCCTTCTTCAAATCTTGTAATACCATCACCGTTTGAAGGTGAGCCAGCACCAATTAATGGAGCAGGTACAATAACTTCAGTAACTTCATTTTTCAAAGTTGAAATATTGAAATTAATGTCGTAAGAAAAATCGCCACTTGTTGTGTCTCCCCAACCAATTTCAAATTCAAGTCCTGTATTTTTAATTGTTCCACCATTAATTGCTCCAACAGTTTGTCCTAATGAAGGTGGTGCAATAATATTACCATTTGGAATAATCAAATCGCGTGTAGTTTTATTATACCAATCTGCTCCAAAATTTAATCTACCATTTAAAGCTCTTAAATCAACACCAATATTGGTTTGCTCAGAACGTTCCCATGTTAAACTAGGGTTTGCTAAATCTCCTGGAGTAACTCCGGTAATACCTTGGTAAACAACTGGAGTAGACCCATCAACTGTTCTAAACACCTGAATATCACCATTTCCTGCTAAGTTTGCATCCGAACCATTTTGCCCCCAACTTGCACGTAATTTTAAATAATCAACTGCGCCATCATAATTCCAAAAATCTTCTTTTGAAATTACCCAACCAGCTGAAACAGCAGGGAAAGTTCCTCCTTTATTAGATTTAGGGAAAACACTTGAAGAATCGTATCTTAAAGAACCTTCTAAAAGATATTTTCCAGCATAATCATAAGAAATTCTACCAAAAACAGAATTCATATTTTTTTGATAAATACTTCCTCCAATTCTATCATTATCTCTATTTGTAAAATCAAAGTATGCAAACTCTTCTGATTCTTGAGCTACTTCACTTCCTTGTAAAGAATAGTAAGGATTTTTAATTTTTTCAGCTGAATAACCTAACAATGCAGTAACATTATGTTCTCCTATTTGTTTTGTGTAATCAACAAAGTTTTCCCATAACCATCTTGAGTTTCTACTAAGATTGTCTCTTAATGTTACTTGAGAATTTTGCTCTTCAGAAGTTACAAAATAAATAGGTGTCCATCTAGCATCAAATGTATTAGATCTTTCATAACCTAATCTAGATGTAAAATGTAATCCTTCGTATAATTTTAATTTAGCATATACTGAAATTAATATTTTATCAGTATCAATTCCACCTCTATATAAATAATTAGATGAAGCTACTGGATTTATTACCTCTCCATTTGAATAAGTTGGGTAACCATATACGTTACCGTTGCTGTCTG
The DNA here is from genome assembly GCF_004121075.1 of Lutibacter sp. HS1-25. Lineage (GTDB taxonomy): Bacteria > Bacteroidota > Bacteroidia > Flavobacteriales > Flavobacteriaceae > Lutibacter. Next base: position 247,507 of record NZ_RHLN01000001.1, on the reverse strand, counting down.
TCATAGCAGTGCCATTTGCAACACCCTCAACTGCTCTTGGAGGCAAAGCTCCTGTGTAAATAACCGGAGTTAATGGATCTATTAACAACATACTATTAATAGGACTTCTAAATGAATCGTCTTCTGAAATTGGAGAATTTCCAATATTAGTATACGTTACATTTGTACCTACTTCTAACCATTCTTTTACATCACTTTTTAAGTTTAAACGTGTTGTATATCTTTTATAATTATTATCATTTCCAACAGTACCATCTTGGTTTAAATAAGAACCTGATAAATAATAAGACATTTTTTCAGTTGCGCCAGAGAAACTGATATCATATCTTTGAACAAATGCATTGTTAAAAGTTTCATCAATCCAATCTGTATCAATTCCATTGTCTACAACTGTAGCTTCACCAGCTTCATTCATGTATTTAACAAATTGACCTGCATTCATTAATTCCATTTTGGTATTAACCGATTGAGAACCTAAGCTAGTACTAAAACTAACTACTTGCTCACCGATTTTACCTTGTTTTGTAGTAATAATTACAACACCATTTGCACCTTCAGTACCATAAATAGCAGAAGAAGCAGCATCTTTTAAAACTTCAATATTGGCAATATCGCTTGGTGCAATGTTATCCATTGAATTTACTTTCATTCCATCTACAATATATAAAGGATCTGAATTTCCATTAGAACCAGCACCTCTAATTCTTACTTTTGCACCAGAACCTGGAGAACCAGAAGAAGAAACAACTGTTACACCTGAAACTCTACCTTGTAGTACCTGTTCAACGCGTGGACTAGATGAATTTTCAATTTCTTTGGAATCTAAACTTCCAATTGCACCTGTTACTAAACTTTTCTTTTTAACCCCGTATCCAACAACAACTACTTGTTCTAAAACGTCAGATTCTTCAATAAGCACTACATCAACAACTGATTTACCAGCAACACTGACCTCTTTTGAGCCATAACCCACAAAGGTCACTTGTAATACAGCATTTGCTGCTACATTCTCTAATGTGTACTGCCCATCAAAATTGGTTGTTGTACCATTAGTTGTGCCTTTCACAATAATACTTGCACCTGGCATAGGACCATTAGCATCTGACACTGTACCTGAAACTCTCTGGGCCTGTGCGCAAACACCGAACAGCAGAAGTCCAAGAATAAAGATGTTTTTTAAAATTTGAATTTTCATAAATTATTTGGTTTAATTATTTATTTGTTTTGTATCTAGTTTTCTTGAAAAAACTCCAATACATCAAGTAAAATTAGTTTAAGTGTTAAAGAATTGTTAATAGGATTTTGTCAAATTTTTATATATTTACGACAATATTGAACAATAATTCATCAATTTTGTATATAAAAAAATTATGATAAACAATGCGCACCGAGAAATCACAAGATTAATACCTGAAGATAGCTTTTTGGTTGAAGAACGGGTTAAAGACGATTTTGATTTTCCAATCCACTTTCACCCAGAATATGAACTTAATTTTATTTACAGAGGAAAAGGGGTGCGTCGCATTATTGGTGACCATACTAGTGAGATTGAAGAATTGGAATTGGTTTTAGTAGGTCCAAATGTGGTTCACGGTTGGGAATTACACAATTGTAAATGCAAAGAGATTTTTGAAATTACCGTTCATATTCACGATGATTTATTGAACGAAAAAACTTTATCTAGAAGAATCTTTAAACCTATTAAAGATATGTTTAACCGTGCAAAACACGGCATCCTTTTTTCAAAGGAAACTACCATACAAATGATGCCTAGATTGATGGCGCTACCTAGAATAACGGGTATTAAATATTATTTAGAGTTTATTTCAATTTTAGATGATTTGGCTAAATCTGAAAATCAAAGAATGCTTTCAAATTCGAGTGTTGAAAAAACTGACTTTCAAAATAGTGATCAAATAAAAAAAGTATACGACTATATTCAAGCCAATTTCAAAAGAACAATTACTTTAAATGAAATCTCCGAATTGGTAAATATGAGTCCTGTTTCATTCAACAGATTTATAAAAAAACGAACTGGAAAAACATTTGTAACCTATATCAATCATACCCGAATTAGTTTTGCTTCGCGTTGGTTATTAGAAACCGACTTAAGTATTGGTGAAATTAGTTTTATGTGCGGTTTTAATAATATTGCAAATTTTAACAGGCTTTTTAAAAAGGAAAAAAAATGTACGCCAAAAGAATTTAGACATGAATTTGTAGGCACAAAAAGAATTTTATAAAACTAAAAAAATCCTGAAGATAGCCGCTTCAGGATTTTTTACTTAAATCAAAAAAACAAAACAAAATTAATTATTTTCCCATTACCACTTTTACAGTGTGGGTTTTTCCTTTTTCTAAAATTGGTATTACAGTTCCATTCACTATTTCACCATTTACAATAAGTTGTTTTACGCCTTTACTAATATGATCTGGATTTAAAACTTCAATACTATATGTAGCTCCTCTAAATTCTCTGGTCATTTTAAAGCCATCCCATTTTGATGGAATACAAGGATTTATTGAAAGCCCATCATAATCTGGTTTTACTCCTAAAATATATTGCGTAATAGCGTAAAAATTCCAAGAAGCTGTACCTGATAACCAAGAGTTTTTAGCTTCACCAGGTTTAAAAGCTTCTTTACCTGCAATCATTTGGCAATACACATATGGCTCTACTTTGTGTAATTCAGAAATCTCTTCTAAAAAGCTTGGTGCAATCTTCGTATAATAATCATAAGCTGCATCTCCACGACCAATCATTGTTTCACCAATCATAATCCAAGGATTGTTGTGACAAAAAATACCACCATTTTCCTTATAACCTGCTGGATATGTTGAAATTTCACCGTATTCTATATAGTATTTTGTAAAAGCAGGGCTGTTTAACACAATTCCATATTCACAATCTAAATGCTCTTTTACTGAATTCAAAGATTTTTCAACCAAGCCTTCTTCTTTTCCAATTTCGGCCATAGTACACCAACCTTGAGATTCAATAAAAATTTTCCCTTCTTCATTTTCATTAGATCCTATTTTTTTACCATAATAATCATAAGCTCTTAAATACCAATCTCCATCCCAACCATGACTTTTTACAGCCTCAATCATATTATTTACATGAACTTCTGCTTCAGCAGCTTCTTCATTTTTACCAATTCTATTGCATAATTTCACATATTCTTTTCCATAAACTACAAAAAGACCAGCAATCATTAAAGACTCTGCAGTATCGCCTTTTTTATTTCCTGTAGTTTGAAAAGACTCATTTGGATCGTTTGAAAAACAGTTTAAATTTAAACAGTCATTCCAGTCTGCACGTCCAATTAATGGTAATTTATGTGGCCCTAAATTGTTTACCACATGATAAAACGACGCTTTTAAATGGTCGAAATGAGGTTTTGCTCTAGAAGCATCATTGTCAAAAGGAACCATTTCGTCTAATAACGAAAAATCACCTGTTTCTTTAATATATTCTGAAGTTGATAAAATTAACCAAAGTGGATCATCGTTAAAATCACCGCCAATGGCAGCGTTTCCTTTTTTGGTTAAAGGTTGATATTGATGGTAACACGATCCATCTTCAAACTGCGTTGAAGCAATGTCAAAAATACGTTCACGTGCTCTTTCAGGAATTTGATGTACAAAACCAATTAAATCTTGATTTGAATCACGGAATCCCATGCCACGACCAATTCCAGACTCAAAAAATGAAGCAGAACGAGACATATTAAAAGTAACCATACATTGGTATTGGTTCCATATATTTACCATTCTATCTAGTTTTTCTTCACCAGATTGTATATTTATTTTACCCAGTAAATTATCCCAATAAGCTTTTAAATCGTTATAAGCTGCATCTACTTTTTCAACAGTATCAAACTTGGCAATCATAGCCTTTGCAGGCTTTTTATTAATTACAGATTTGCTTTCCCATTTATTATCAGCATCAACTTCAACATAACCCAGCATATAAATAAATTCTTTTGATTCGCCTGGTTGCAACTCGACTTCAATATAATGCGAAGCTATTGGAGACCATCCGTGCGCTTCAGTATTTTTTGGTTTTCCTGCATTTACAACATCTGGGTTGTCAAAACCATTGTACAAACCTAAAAACGATTCTCTATCTGTATCAAAACCTTGAATAGGCTGATTTACCGAATAAAATGAATAATGATTTCTTCGCTCTTTGAACTCTGTTTTATGATAAATAACCGAGTCTTGAATTTCAACTTCACCTGTATTAAAGTTACGTTGAAAGTTGGTCATATCATCTTCGGCATTCCAAAGTGCAAACTCAATAAAAGAAAATAATTTTAACTTTTTTACTTCAGAAGAAGTATTTTTCAAACTCACTTTTTGAATTTCACCCCAAAATCCTAGTGGAATAAATTGTAATATTTGAGCCTGAACACCATTTTTAGCACTTTTAAACTTGGTATAGCTCATACCATGACGGCATTCATAACTATCCAAATCTGTTTTCATTGGTTTCCATCCTGGAGACCAAACAGTATCGCCATCTTTAATATAAAAGTATTTTCCACCATCATCAACAGGTACATTATTGTATCTGTAACGCGTTAATCTTCTAAATTTAGCATCTTTATAAAAAGTATATCCTCCACCAGTATTTGAAGTTAATGAGAAAAAATCTTCATTCCCCAAATAATTAATCCAAGGATAAGGTGTTTTAGGGTTTGTTATTACATACTCCCTATTTGCATCGTCAAAATGTCCGTATTTCATTTATTATAAGTTAATCTCTCTCAAATTTTAAAAAGCAATAGTTTGCTTTTTTTTTAAAAGAATCGTTGATTTTTTATTTAACTACTTTGTTTGTATATCTATGGTAACTTGTGTTCTATTTTACAAATCAAAATTAACCAAGACAATAAATAAAAGTTGATACTATTTTGTCTTTTGCGCATTGTTTTTTATAAAAAAATTCAATTTAAACTGTTCTAATGGTTGATAAAATTGTTCTTCAAATTGTAATTTTAGTATTAAAAATTATAAAACCTAAACTATATTTTTACCAAAAGCAAAGCTACAAATGTCTACACATTTTTTAAAAATAACACTAATAACATTCTTATTTATAACAAGTTGCAGTTTTAAAAATAAAAAACACAACAGTAATATTTTTAAAAATAAAATAGATCATCTATTGGTGAAAAATAGTTATAATTCAAAAAATGGTTTAAAATTACCATACAGATTATTCAGTCCAAAAAATGCAAATCAAACATATTTACCTTTGGTAATTTTCTTGCATGGTAGAGGTGACAGAGGAACAGATAATGGAGCTCGCATTTATCATGAAGCAGGATTTATTACAAACCAAAATTCGCTTTTAAGTTCAAAAATGCAAACTTCTTTTCCCTGTTATATTTTAATTCCGCAGTGTTCTGATAAAACTGAAAATGAAGAATGGGCTAAATGGATTGGCAATACACCTAAAACTCCTTTTAACGGACTCACTAAAAATGGTTCTTATCAAATGAACCCCATTCCCTCTGAATCTGGAGCTGCAACTTTAGAATTAATTGAAAAAATTTCGGATAGTTTACTTATAGATAAAAACAGAATTTATTTAATTGGTGTTTCAATGGGCGGATTTGGCACCTGGGAATTTACATCCCGAAAACCACATTTATTTGCTGCTGCAATTCCAATGGCTGGTTATTCAGACCCATCTCAAATTGAAAACATCAAACACATTCCCTTTTGGATATTTCACGGAAATAAAGATGAATGGAATCCCGTTGAAGGCTCTAGAACAATGTATAAACTATTAAAAGAACAAAATGCCGACGTAAATTACACCGAATATAAAGGAATAAATCATGGCGAAACTTTTGTGAAAGCATTTAACGAACCCGATTTAATTCCTTGGCTATTTTCAAAAACTAAAACTAACTAAACTATCAATTAAAAATGAAAAAATTACTACTCATACTTTTTACTTTTCTGGTGATTAGCTGTACTAAAAATGAAAGTTCTTCAATAAATAATAATGATTTAGAAGAAAAAATTGAAAACCTTGTTTCAAAAATGACCTTAGAAGAAAAAATTGGTCAAACTAATTTAAGAGGAACTTCAAGTAGGGTAAAAGGACCGCTGCCAGAAGCATTAAAAGAAGGTGTTAGAAAAGGCGAAATTGGAGCCTTTTTAAATGTTATGAATACCGATTATGTAGACGAATTACAAAAAATTGCTATTGAAGAAAGCCCGAACGGAATTCCGTTGATTTTTGGAAGAGATGTTATTCACGGATTTAAAACAATTTTTCCTATTCCTCTTGGACTAGCTGCTTCTTGGGATGTCGAAACTGCTAAAACCTCCTCTGAAATTGCAGCTTTTGAAGCTTCTTCAGTAGGAATCCGTTGGACATTTGCACCTATGTTAGATATTGCTCGCGATAGTCGTTGGGGACGTATTGCTGAATCTCCTGGTGAAGACCCTTATTTAGCATCGGTTCTTGGAAAAGCCTATGTTGAAGGTTTTCAAGGAGACTTAAAAAACCCAACAACTATGGCTGCTTGCGCAAAACATTTTATTGGATATGGTGCTGCTATTGGTGGAAGAGATTACAATACTGTAGACATGTCTGAACAACTACTTAGAAACATTTATTTACCACCTTTTAAAGCTGCAATAGATGCAAATGCTGCAACAGTAATGACTGCTTTTAATGAAGTGAATGGAATCCCCGCAACTGGAAATGAATTTGTTTTGAAAACAATTTTAAGAGATCAGTTAAAATTTAATGGTTTTGTGGTAAGCGACTGGAATTCAGCAACAGAAATGATCACGCACGGATTTGCCAAAGATGAAAAACACGTAGCCGAATTAGCTGCAAATGCTGGTATGGATATGGAAATGACAAGCCAAGCATACGAACATCATTTAAAACAATTACTTAAAGAAGGTAAAGTAACCGAACAACAATTAAATGAATTTGTAAAAAACATTCTTCGCATTAAATTTAAAATGGATTTGTTTGAAAATCCCTACAGAGATAAAAATCATACAGGTAATTTTTATGCCGAAACACACTTAACAGCCGCTAAAAAAGCAGCTATTAAAAGTAGTGTACTTTTAAAAAACAAAAACAGTATTTTACCATTACAAAAAAACACTACAATTGCTGTAATTGGTCCGTTGGCAAATGCTAAAAGAGAACAATTAGGCACATGGTGTTTTGATGCAGAAAAAGAGCATACCGTTACTCCTATTGATGCTTTTAACCAATACCAAGTCAATTATAAATTTTCAGAGGGTTTAACCTATAGCAGAGATCAATCAACCAAAGGTTTTAATGAAGCCATTAATACTGCCAAATCATCGGATGTTATAGTGTTTTTTGGTGGTGAAGAAGCTATTTTATCGGGCGAAGCACATAGCAGAGCTCATATAAATTTACCTGGCGCTCAAGAACAACTACTAAAAGAATTGGCCAAAACAGGCAAACCAATTATTTTAATAATAATGGCAGGTAGAGCAATTACAATTACCAATATAATTGATGATATTGATGCTGTTTTAATGGCTTGGCATCCTGGAACTATGGGTGGACCGGCTATTTATGAAATGCTGTTTGGTATTAGTGAACCTTCAGGAAGACTACCAATTTCTTGGCCAAAAACGGCTGGGCAATTACCCTATTTTTACAATCATAAAAATACCGGAAGACCTGCAGATAGTACAAATTTTGTACATCTTAACGACATTCCTATTGAAGCTTGGCAAAGTTCTTTAGGAAATACTTCGCATTATTTAGATGCAGGTTTCACACCTCATTTTCCATTTGGTTATGGCTTAGGTTACACCTCATTTAAATATGAAGATATTCAGATTTCAAAAGACACCATAAATAGTAGTGAGCAACTAACTATAACTGCAAAAATTACAAATACAGGTAAAAATGAAGGTCATGAAACAGTACAATTATACATACAAGATATTTTTGGAAGCATTACCAGACCCGTTAAAGAATTAAAAGGTTTTGAACATATTCAATTAAAAAGTGGTGAGCAAAAAAAAGTCACTTTTACCGTAAATGCTAACGATTTAAAATTTGTAAATCATAAACTGATAAACGATTTTGAAGAAGGAGATTTTAATGTTTGGATTGGCTCAAATTCAGCAAGTGGCTTAAAAACTTCATTTTATCTAAAAAAAATTAGAATATGATTGATTTAACATTACTTTCTGCAGTATTTATTGGTGTTATCGTATTACTTTTTTTAATTCTAAAACTTAAAATACAAGCTTTTATAGCTTTCCTAATTGCAAGTATTATTGTTGGTATTGTTTCAGGAATGGATCCTTTAACCATTATTACTACTATGCAGCAAGGAATGGGTAACACTTTAGGTTTTGTTGCAATGGTAGTTGGTTTGGGAGCATTTTTTGGGGCAATTTTAGAACATTCGGGCGGAGCTGAAGCTTTGGCTAATTATTTACTTCAAAAATTTGGAGAAAAAAATGCAACTTGGGCATTGGTAATTACAGGTTTTTTTATTGCAATTCCTGTTTTTTTTGATGTTGCCTTTATAATTTTAGTACCACTCATTTATTCTCTTCAACGAAAAACAAAAAAATCTTTATTATTGTACGGGATACCACTATTAGCTGGTTTGGCGATAACCCATGCTTTTATTCCGCCAACGCCTGGACCCGTTGCTGTAGCCGATATTTTAAAAGCCGATTTAGGTTGGGTTATTTTATTAGGGTTTGTAGTTGGTATTCCAACAGCCATTGTTTCAGGTCCTTTATTTGCAAATTTTATTTCTAAAAAGATTTTTGTTGCAGCACCTAAAATTTTAGAAGGCGAAATAAAAACAGCTAATTATCCAGGTGTGGGCTTGGTATTTATTAGGAATTAAAAGAGGATTTAGCAAAGCATCTTTACTTACTATTTCAACCAAATCTATGGAACCTGCAGGTATCATAATTTTGTTAACAGGTGCTGGAGGTGTTTTTAAACAAATATTGGTAAATACAGGAACTGGTGAAATGGTCGCCAATTATTTTGCTAATGAAGGAGTTAGTGTTTTATTATTTGCTTTTTTAGCGGCTGTAATTATTAGAATCTTACAAGGTTCAGCCACTGTAGCAATGATTACAGCCGCAGGAATTACAGCTCCTTTATTGGGTGTAGATATCTCTGAGTTTAACAAAGCATTGTTAGTATTGGCAATTGCCTCTGGCGCATCTATTATGTCTCACGTAAACGATAGTGGCTTTTGGTTGGTAAGTAAATATTTAGGCTTAACTGAAAAACAAACATTTAAAAGCTGGACTGCCATGACAACGTTACTTTCAATTGTTAGTTTTGCAGTAGTTTTTTTACTTTCAATATTTAATTTATAAAAATTGCTCTTAAAATGAGTTCATTTTAAGAGCAATCCAATACCTCTTTTTTTAGATTTAAAACCTTTTAATTCCATACCCACCATTCTGCTTTTACACCAAAGTAGGATCCCCATCTTTTACTACCTGCAAACTGTAGGTAAGGTGAATAAAGTGTTTTCATGGCAAAGTCGTTGTAACGCGCAACTGAAGCCACAAATCTAATATGTGGTCTTGCCCAAATATCTTTTTTTCCGGTAGGAACATATACGGGTGCTACACTAAATTTAAGCATTGTTGCAAAAGGGTTTTCGCCATCCTTTCGTTGCGAATAATGTATTTCAGTCAACAAGTGAAAAAAGTCTGAGATATAAAACTCTTCTCTTGCTCCTACTGTAAAATCAACTTTTTTATTATAAACCTCTTTCCCAAAGTATGTTTCACTCATACCGTTGGTATCTGCACCTCCTTTGCTGGTGGTAAAAATTAGATAAGGGTTTAACGTATGCTTTTCTGATAAATTTAAAACGGAATGATTTACAATTGCCAAAGAATAAGCACCTCTAAAATTAAGTGCCAATGTATCGGCAGCTCCAAATGTGAGCCAGGTTCTAGACATTCCTCCATCTCCACCGTTTGCAATACCTGTTCCATATCTAATTGAAAAATCGTTAAAAGATCCTGCTTTCATTTTTTTAAAATTTATATGATGTCTGGCTCCAATAACAAAACCGTGATCAGATGGAAAATTAACAATCGTTTCAATAGAATCTATTTCAACTTCACTTTGACCGTTAGGCATACGATGGTATTCTCCTAAAATGGTTAATTTATTTTCTTCATTTAAATCAACATCCTGTTCAATATTTATAACATTTCTTTGTCTAAGTGCTGCGCTAGGTGTACCTGATTTGATATTTAAATAAAAATAAGGAGGAACAGTTGAAGTTGTATCTGTTGAAGCTATAAAAAGTGAACTAAATCTGGTTTTTTTGTATTCAATTCCAAAACCTTGCCCCGAATGATCGTTAAAATAAAAATGATCAGCAATATGCAAATCGGTTCCTCTATACAATCTAGCACCTACCCAAATATTTAAATCTTTGCCGCCAATATTACGTGCTTGCACAAACATTTCGGGTAAAGACATTGCCAAACCACCTGTACTAGAAGTTGAACTATTGGCAAAAGTTGTTAAACTGTTTGAATAAAACGACATTCTAACCTGTGCATGGATAACGGTTTCATCACCTTCTTTTGGGGTAAAATGAAACGATGGTGCAATTTCTAAATAATCTTGTTCTTCTAATCTACCACCAATACTACCCATATTGTTTAAATTTAAACGACGTCCAATAGACCTGTCATCATCAAAAGACCAATCAACGCCAACTCTTCCGTATGTACCTATAGAAATGTTTTTATTTGAAACGGCATCGTATGATATTTGGGCATTTATATTACTTACAAAAAAAACAATACAAAATAAAAATACCTGTTTTATCAAAAAAAGTTGGTTTAAAAAGTAAATTTTCATAGCTCTAGCGTAGTTTTTTAAATTGAATATAAAATTAAACAATGATCTTAAAAAAACAACTTTAATATTTTAAAATAACCAATTATTTAAAGTAAATGTTTAATTTTTAAAAAATCCTTAAGAATTTAGTATGTTTGTTTTTCAAAAAAATAAACTACTTATGAAAAACACATTTTATTCTATTATTCTTTTCGCAATTGCTATTACAATTTTAGGTTGTTCAAGCATTCACGTAGAAAATAAATGGGCGGCAGATAATATTGCAGCTATCAAAACAAAAAAAATATTGGTAATTGCCAGAACTGCTAATGAAAATGTACGAAAAGCATTTGAAAATGATATGGTAAAACAATTAAAAGCCAAAGGATTAAACGCTTACGCTAGTCATTCACAACATCCAGATTTAAAACCTGAAGACAAAATGACAGAAGAGAGAAAAGCTCAGGTTAAACAATTGTTTGAAACCGAAGGTTATAACGGCGTAGTTTTAACTGTTTTAAAAGATAAATTAACAAATGTAAAATCTACTGAAGAAGGTGGGTATTATGCTGGCGAATCTTTAAATGCATATTTCCCTCCATATATTCCTGTATATTCTTATGGCTTTTACGGAGGTTATTACAGTCCGTGGGCTTATCCATCAGGTTTTTTATACAACCCTAAAACTTTTGATTCCTACGGTACCTATGTCCCTAAATCATTAGAAACTCAAACTTCATATAGCTTTATTTTAGAAACAATGGTTTACAATTTAGATTTACCTGAAGACAAACAATTGGCAGCTTATGTTACAACCAGAATTGATGAGCCAGACAATATAAATGGTACTGCAAACAACTATACAAAAGCGGTTATAGCTAGTTTTAAAAAATAAAATCCTATCCCTAACTCTTTTCCTTTGGAAATGGAGTTCATATAAAAAGGCTGTTTAAATTTAATTTAAACAGCTTTTTTAATGTTTTAAAAACCACTAATTGAAAAATAATTTTCGATTTTCAATTTTTATCTGTTAAATTTGAATAACTAGACAACCTAAAAGGTTGTAATTAATAACTAACATTTAAAAAATTATGAAAAAATTAGTAGCAGAATTTATTGGTACTTTATGGTTGGTATTGGGCGGTTGCGGTAGCGCTGTTTTAGCCGCTGGTGTGCCAGATTTAGGAATTGGATTTGCAGGTGTTGCATTGGCTTTTGGATTAACAGTAGTTACAATGGCGTATGCAATTGGACATATTTCTGGTTGCCACTTAAATCCAGCAGTATCTATCGGCCTTTGGATTGGTGGTCGTTTTGATAAAAAAGAATTGATACCTTACATTATTGCACAAGTATTAGGCGGTATTGCTGGTGCTGGTATTTTATACCTTATTGTAACTGGTCAAAAAGATTTTACCTCTATAGGTGGTTTTGCCGCTAATGGTTACGGTGAACATTCGCCTGAAGGTTACAACTTAATGGCTGCTTTAATTACTGAAATTGTAATGACATTTATGTTTTTAATTGTTATTTTAGGCGCAACACATTCAAAAGCACCAAAAGGTTTTGCTGGCTTGGCAATTGGGCTTGCTTTAACGCTAATTCACTTAATCAGCATCCCTGTTACAAATACATCTGTAAATCCTGCACGTAGTACAAGTCAGGCTTTATTTGTTGGAGATTGGGCTATGGGTCAATTATGGTTGTTTTGGGTAGCTCCAATTATTGGCGCTATTTTAGCCGGATTGGTTTACAAATTCATCTCTCCCGAAGAATAATATTTCATTAAATCATATTAAAAAAGAGGCTATTGGCCTCTTTTTTTTGGTTTAATTATAATGGTATCGATTCACATTTAAGAATCATAAAACTTTATATTTTTATACTTTGGGCGTTCCCTTCGGTCAGGCTATCCGCTATATCTTTTTTGTAATTTCGCTAAGCTACATTACAAAAAAGGATGCCGCTGCTATCCTTAACGCAACGCAACCTACACAATTGAAAATTCAAATATAGATTCGTTTGAATATATTTCATTTGGATGTAAAATACTTGAAGGAAAATGAGCATTGTTTGGCGCATCCGGAAAATTTTGAGTTTCAAAACAAATCGCTGAAAATTTTGAGTAACTCACACCATTTTTAAAAGGCACACCTTCTAACAAAACAGGGGTATATATAACAGAAGCTGGCTGATTGGTATAAACTTTCATTTGAATACCTGTTTTTGGAGCCGTTAAAACCGCTTTTAAAAAACCTTCTTCCAAAACAAATGTATCGTCAAAACCTATAAAATCTGGTCTTCCTATAACCGATTCTTCATTAAAATCGAACCTGGTATTTTTTGAATTTATCAATTTCCCTGAAGGAATTAATTGCGAATCAACTTCTAAATATTGCTTGCTGTTTAATTTTAATTTATGGTCTAAAATTGAATCTTTTCCATTCAAATTAAAATAAGCATGATTGGTTAAGTTTACTGGTGTTGCTTCATCTGTAGTTGCTTTATAGGTAACTTTAACTTCGTTTTTTTCGGTTAATTGGTAAGTAACTGTTGCGTTTAAATTTCCTGGATAACCTTCTTCTAAATGTTCACTTTCACAAGAAAAAGTTACAAAAGGGTTTTTGCCTTTATCTAAATGTTCAACATTCCAATATTTTTTATCAAAACCTATTTTTCCACCGTGCAAATGCACCCCATTTTCATTATAAATTGGATACGATTTACCTTCAATTTTAAATTCACCTTTCGAAATTCTTCCTGCATATCTTCCAATTGAAGTTCCTAAATAAGTATAATTACTTAAATAAGGTTCTTTATTAAAATCTTCGGCTTCTAAACCAACCACAACATTTACAAGTTGCTTGTTTTTATCAGGGACATTTAAACTTATAATAGTTGCACCTAGATTGGATATTTCCAATACCAATCCGTTGGCATTTGAAAGTGTAGTTACTTCAATTTTTGACATGTTTTAGGCATATTTAATTTGATTTCAAATTTAAACTTTTAGCTTTAAAACTTGCCAATTTCAACAAATTACTTTGAAATAATTTTTATTATTCAACCAAATCCTAAAAATCAAAATACCAGTTAAACAAGTCTGTTTTTAAACCTACTGAAATCCAAGTGTTGTTTGCGGTTTTTAAAATAGCAGTATCTGTAGTTGGTTTAAAACTTCTAAAAGCAACTCTGGTAAAAAATTTCAAATTTGTAGCCGGATTTACCAAATAACCCAACTGTAAATCGCCAATAAAAACATTGGTTGTATTACCTTGACCTATACTATTTCCATAATCAGATTTTCTATCGTCGTTATCTCTGTATATATCACCACCATAACTATAAGAATCAGCAACAGTATTAAAATCAAATCCTTTTTTACCTACAACCACTTTTGCTTCTGCATACAAGCGTTTGTAATTATAACTGGCAATACCAATAGCTTCTCTAAAATTGGCGCCCCATAAGTGCGCTAAAGGCTGATTGTTGTGTCCAAAATTATAATTTAGCTCATCGTGAGAATACGTATATGGTTTAATGGCATTAAATTCAACCTGAAAATATAAATTATCAACTTTAAACGCATTAAAAAACTTTGCACCCAATTGATAACCAAATTTATTTGCCCACCAACCGCTATTGCTTGTCATTTCTGAAGCTCTAAATTCATCTAAAACTAATTGCCCGTACAGTGAAACTTTATCGAACTTGTATTTTAAATTTGCACCAAGCAACACATTACCCGCTCTGGAACCTGTTGCAAATTCAACCGCTGTATAAAAAATAATTGGATTGAGATAACTTACATCAAAACCTCTACCGTTTGTATCATCCCAAATTACAGATTCATACAATCCCAAATTTAACTTTTTTGTAATGTTCCAACTTAAGTAATGTACTGCAATAAACTTTTGCTTGTAAGCCCCGTCTACTGTTAACTCTGGTCTAATATCTTGCGCCCACATCCAAAGATTGGTATATTGAATTTTCCAAAAATTGGTATTTATTTTAAAATATGGCAAAGGCGAAGCTACATCAGACAGCAACAAAGAACGATACCCGTCACCAATAAAATTTTTACCATTTCCAAACTGAAAATTAAAATATTTATTAGGTGTAAAAGACAAATAAGCCTCCGCAACAGGATAATCATACGCATCTGTTATATATTCTTTTGCAATACCGCGACCAGGAATGGTTGCCGGATTTCCACCATCGGGTTTAATCAACTCCGCATATTCATTAAAATAAGTAGCAAATCTTCCCTGACTTTCGTAAAAGGTCGTTGAAAAACTGAATTTTTTAGTAATCCCTCCGTTTATTTGAAGTGCTCTTGTGTTGTTAAATGTAGTAACTCCCTGACTGTCTTTACCTAATTGTAAATCAATTGGCAAATCCAATGTTATCCAAAAATCTTTACCTTGCACATCAACCAAATGCTCATTCCATAATTTTCTACCAAACCACGTTTTTCTATCTTGTAATAGCTCGGTTTTTTGTGCTTCAATATTTACATAAGGCAATACTTCACTATAAACATAAGGTTTCATAGCTGTGTGCGTATTTTCACCTTTATTGATGTAATAGTCGTACGAATTGTAAGCTGAATGCACAAAAGGTATATTTAACTGACTTTTAAGCTCAGGAAATAGCGATTTTTTAAGGGTGTCTAAAGGTTCTTTTTTAGGTTCAACCAAAACAACATTGGTTGGTTTTTCAACAACCTCTTCAGGAATATTTTCGTTTAAAGGAATTTTTAAAGGAAAACCAAATTGCATTTCAACAGAATGGTTGTTGTATTTAGCTGGTGTAATTTTAGGTAAATTTTTAAACACACGCTTTACTTCTTCTTCAATTTCTTTGTATGGAGAATTTACATAAATCAATTTAAAATTTCCTTCAGAAGTTACTACAAAAACAATATTTACCGTTCCCTTGTAATTATCTTGAACTACGTTTGTTGGAGTCACAAATTGTTTTAAAATGGTATTTTCAAGTTCATTTTTAAAACATGTTTTTAATTGCGCTATTTGAAGTGTGTCACAATTTTTAAAAACTGGATATTTTTCGATTTGAGAAAAAACGCTTGTTGAAACTAATAATAAAAATAGGAATCGTAATTTTTTCATTGTAGCTAATTAGGAAATTTTCACAACTTTATTGCTTGTTAATTGATATTTCTCACCGCTTTCTATACAAACTGCCAATCCGTTTTCATCAAAATTCAATCGTTGTCCGTACTCACTAATCCAACCTATTTGTTTTGAAGGATTTCCAACTACCAAAGCATAAGGTAAAACAGGTTTTGTTACAACGGCACCAGCACCAATCATGGCATATTCACCAATTTCATTACCACAAATAATGGTTGCATTTGCACCAATACTTGCACCTTTTTTTACCAAAGTTTGTTTGTATTCATCTTTTCGTATAATTGCACTTCGGGGGTTTATAACATTGGTAAAAACCATTGATGGCCCTAAAAAAACATCGTCTTGGCAAATAACACCTGAATAAATAGACACATTGTTTTGAACTTTTACATTTGTACCTAAAACAACCCCAGGAGAAACAACTACATTTTGCCCAATATTACATTTTTCACCCATTTTTGAATTAGACATTATATGACTAAAATGCCAGATTTTAGTACCTGAACCTATTTCACAATTTTCGTCGATTACAGCTGTTTCGTGTGCAAAATAATTTTTCATATTAATAAGCCTCTTTTGCATTTCCGCCATCGGCAATTTCTTTAGCCGATGAAGTTCCAATTCGTGTAACTCCTAAGTTAACCATTTTTACAGCATCTTCATAATTTCTAACGCCACCTGCTGCTTTGGCTGGTAATGGTTTTGCATTTTCAACAATTAATTCCATTGCTTCAAAAGTAGCTCCATTTGGCTTACCTTCTTCTGTTACAAAAAAACCGGTTGAAGATTTTACAAAAACCTTTGAAGCATTTTCTTCACCAAAATTATCTAAAACAACAGCTCTTATTAATTGTGTTAAGCCAACAATTTCATCATTGGTTAAAGCCGCAATTTCAATAATCCACTTGGCTGTTTTATTAGCTTCTAAAACAAGTTTTGTACATTTAAAAACTTCAGCTTTTACCAAGTTAATTTTACCTTCTTTAAAAGCAGTATAATTCACTACAAAATCCAATTCATCAGCGTTATCATCAATTGCTTTTTGAGCTTCCTCTAATTTTTCAGCTGTTGAATAAGTCCCTTCATGAAATCCAATAACGGTACCTATCAATAAAGTTGAAGCTGCATTTTTTACCATTTGATTTGCCATACTCACATATTCAGGACGAATCATTGCTAATTTGAAATTATTCTCAATAGCCTCATTTACCAAATCAATTACTTTTTGTTTGGTTTGGTCTTCAGAAATATTGGCTTGCTTTGCAGTTTTTAAATAGGTAGCGTCTAAATATTGATTGATATCCATATAGGTAGTTTTTATAAATGCTAATTAATTAGGCAAATATAAGGTAATAATAAGCAATATAAAGTAAAAAAAATCCTGCGAATGCAGGATTTAAATTTTAAATAATTATTCGATTTTAAAAACAATTGGAAGAGAATATTTAACACCTACAGCTTTACCGCGTTGTTTTCCGGGTGTCATTTTAGGTAATTTTTGAATAACTCTTACCGCTTCACTTTCCAATCGTTTGTCTGGAGCTCTTACCTGAATATCTACAATATCACCATTTTTATCTATTTTGAAAAGCACAAAAATTCGTTGTATAGTTCCGGGAGTTAAACCAATATCCTGTGCAAGATCACTATTGAAATTTTGTGATACAAATTTTGTAATTTCACTTGAAAAACAATTTCTAAGCTCTATGTTATCTCCTTTACAACCAGGAAAAATAGGAACATTTTCAATAATCATAAAAGGAACATCTTCAACAACTTCTTCCTCTTCTTCTTCAACTGCAACAATATCTTTAACAGGATTTACAACAACTGCATCAAATTGATCGGTTTCTGTAGATTCAATAATTGTTTCTTCTACTTCAACTTCATCATCAACTTTTAAAATTTTATCAGGCAAAACAGATTGTATGACTTGTTTTTGTTCAATTTCAATAGGAATAAATTCAATTATTTGTTCGTTTTTATCAAGTTCAATAAAAGGTCCTGAAAGTTCCTTTACATCTCTAGTATATGTTTTTATTTGAATAAACTCATAAACAACAAAGAGTGATAAAACCAAACCTAATTGCACTAAAATTGTACTGTAATTTTCTAAAACTGCGTGGGGATATTTTTTGACTTGCATGGCTTCCTATTTTAATTGGAACAAAACAACTCTTATACTGTGAAGTACAGCTTACACCATTGTAAAGGTTTAAAGGAAATATGATTAACCTTACATTATTTTCATATTAAATTTACAAAAAAAAATTAAAAAATTATACATTTTAATGCTATTATTTAGCACAAAAAAAAAGGCTCAACTTATATGTTGAACCTTTTTTTAAATATAAAAATCCGTCTATTATTCTACTTTAAATGCAATTGGCAAACTGTATTTAACACCAACTGGTCTACCACGTTGTTTACCTGGAGTCATTTTTGGTAATTTATTAATTACTCTAATTGCTTCTTCTTGCAATCTAACGTGTGGTGCTCTAGCTTGAACGTCAGTTATACTACCATCTTTGTCAATTTTAAACATCACGAAGATACGTTTAACGCCTGGTGCCAATCCTAAATCAGAAGCTAACTCTGAATTGAAATTTTTATTTACGTGTTTTGTAATCTCTGTTTGTAAACATTCTCTTAATTGATCTTTATTTCCTTTACAACCTGGGTAAACTGGAACATCTTCAATAATAGCGAATGGTACATCTTCCATTACTTCCTCTTCTTCTTCAACCTCAACGATTTTTACAACAACTGCTTCTTTTTCGTTTGTTTCAGTAGATTCAATAACTGTTTCTTCAATTTCTTCTTCATCTTCTACAACTTCAATTTTATCTGGAGTTGGAGGTGGAGGTGTTTTGATTTCTGGCGGTTTTACTTGCTCAATATCGATTGTTTGTTCTTCATCAGCCATATTTAAAACAACTGGCCCAAGATCTGCAATAACTCTATCGTAAGTCTTTTTTTCAATTGCTAAATAAACTATTAAAAGAGCTAATACAAGCCCTAACTGCATAAATATTCTAGTATAGTTTTCTAGATTAGCTTTTGGATTTTTTTTGATCTGCATTTGTAAAAATTTTTATAGTGTGCTAATTTAATAATTTTATAATAACTTTTGCAAGTATATTATTTATTTCATTTGATTTTTTTTATAATAATAGAAAAAAAGACTAAAGCGCCCATTATTCCCACTAAATTGGCGATTACATCAAACAAATCACCTTCTCTTTCGGTTGTAAATAGCATTTGACAGCCTTCTATTAAAATTCCATATATAAATATGAATAGTGATATTAATAAAAAATATTTTACCCTTTTTAATGTATTGCTAAAAACCAACAACCAACTTACCGTTAACAAAAAATATGCCGAAGTATGTATAATTTTATCAGAAATATGAATTTGAGTTGTATTATTTCCTTTAAATGATATTAAACTTCCAACCGTAATTAAAACAGTAAGACTGAGTGCTACTAATAAATATAATTTACGCGCCAATTAATTCTTGATATGCTTCAGCTGTTAATAATTCATCAATTTGAGATGGGTCAGCAATTGTAATTTTAATCATCCAACCTGCTCCGTATGGATCTTTATTTACTTGTTCTGGTTCATCTTCTAAAGCCTCATTAAATTCAGTAACTTCACCTGTAAGTGGCATAAATAAATCTGAAACTGTTTTTACAGCCTCAACCGATCCAAATACATCGTCTTTTTCAACAGTATCATCAACTGTATCAACATCTACATAAACGATATCGCCCAATTCGCTTTGTGCAAAATGTGTAATACCTATGGTTGCTGTATCTCCTTCTATTCGAATCCACTCGTGGTCTTTCGTGTATTTTAATTCTGATGGAATATTCATTTCTTATATTTATTAATTGTTTTTATTGTTTAATTTCCTAAAATGTATCTTATACTTACACCTGAACTTACTGATTGTCGCGGATAAGTAGTAGATACGGCATATTTTGAAGAACTTTGATCAAAATAAAATGACGCCGTTAAGTTTCTATTTAAAGCGTAATCTGCAAATAATTTAAACGACAATAGACGTTGCCCTCCTGTTACTTGGCTATTGTCATTATCAATAGACTTAACAGTTGTTTGATTGTCTCTAAGCGCAAAATCTGCTCTAATATTTATATCTCCTTTAACGCTTGTTTTATTGCCTCCAAAATTAAATTTCATAGCAACATCTCTTATTCTATAACCAACACCAAAAACATATTCAACACCTTCAATTTCGGTAATACTATTGTTGTTAAAGTTTAATGTAAGTCCTCTGTCTTTATTTATTACACCTACTAACGATACAGAATTTTTCATTTTCATATCTACTTTCACAAGTGGTGCAAATGCTTCAATTAAATTAACATTGTTAAAAAGCAACTCGTTAAAGTAATTTCCAGAAATATCTGTTTTTCCGTATGGATCATTTGCGTTGTACTCTAAATTGCCTGTATAGTTTACAACAGAATACAATGAGTTATAAGAATTTGATAAAGAAAAACTTCTGAAATTTTCTTTAAAAAACGGTAGTTTCATCAATCCTTTATAAGTAATATTCCAGCTTGGAATTGGTATATTTCTAAATGCAGACAATGAAATTTTTGAAGCACTTTTTCCAGAATATGCAGACAAGAATGCTGGTAACATTACTTCCTGACTGGTAAGTCCAAAACCACTAATATCTGCGCCTGTTTTATCTGAAAGTCGTTGTGCAATTTCAGCTCTATTAATTTTAAAATTTTCAAAATTTTCATCGGTGCTTTTAAAATAAGAACCTAACATGTTGTAGTTAACACTAAAATTACCAAATTGTGAGATTGGAGAATTATTGTTTAATACATTGTTTACTACATCTATTTGTTGTGATGAATTTTCAGTATAGGTTTTTATACCTCTAAAATCAATGTCAAGATTTTTTGTAGGTCTAACAGCTATCGACCCTTCAAGTTTATTTAAATGTGTTTGGGTATAGGTTCTACCATAATAAGGATCGTTAATATCTCTTGAGATCAACCAGCCATTTTCTACAGCACGTTGTGTAATATCAACCTGACTACCAAATACAAATCCAAAAGAAGGTGCCAACCCTCCATTAAAATTGTCTCTTCCTAAAAACCCAACAGTTGGTATATAACCTGGTAAAAAAGTACCATTATTTTCAGTATAGTTTAAACGTGCATTTTTTACCATTGTTATTAAATCATACACACCTTTGCTAACTTTAGGTCCTTTACGTTTCTTCCTTTTTTTAGCTTTACCATTTATACTATCTTTAGCTGCAACATTTTGCATAACTGGCGGTTTGCTATTCATTAAACTTTCTAAGCCTACTGATCTGTAAAGTTTTTCAAAGTCCACATCAACACCTAAAGCTTGTGTATTTGCATTTTGAACCACATTTCCAATTTGTTCAACATACGATTGAGAAGAAGCTTGCCAATCAAAATTAGCGGTATAAGCATAATTAGCATTTACAAACCCTAAAAATGGAATTTTATCTATTGGTAATTGATAAGTTCCACTTAACGATTGAGAATAATGATCTGGTCTTCCTAAATCAAAAAAGTTATTAAAAAGTTGAATATCTTCATTTGAATTAAACTGATCATAAATATGGTTATTTGCAGCTCTAAAATCTAATTTTATAGATTTAGTTAAATCAAAACTCACACCATAATTCCAATCAAACATATACCTTCTTTGGGTTAAAGTAGGTAACTCAGGCAATCCTTCAATTAAACTTCTAGATAACTGTTGATTGTAATTTCTAATAATATTTGAATTAACACTTAATGCTGTTGGAACAATATTTAAATTGAAATCTTTTAATAATTTTAAATATTGACTACTAAAAGCATTGCTGTATTTAAACGGCTCTAACTGCCAAGGTTTAAAGTTGAAATTATATCCTGCTGAAGCTCGAACGTTTTGATCCTGGAATTTTTGAACATTGTAATCTCTATGAAACAATTCATTATAAGAAAAAGAAACGTTTAAATTTTCAACATTGTAAAATCGTCTTGGTTTTACTTGACTTGGATTAAAATCTTTTCTAACATTGATTAAACTTATGCTTTTTCGTTTTGTAAAATCCTGAGCATATTCACTATCAGCATTTATATCTTTAGCGTCACTATACAAAACATCTTGGTATTTTGGATCGTATTTAGGCTCACTAATTTCTTTTGAAAAACTATAATTAAATGGTAATTGAATGCCCCAATCTTTAGGTAAAAGCTGACCAACATTTACGTTAGTTACCAAATCTATTTGTTTGGTATCATTTTGAGTTCGCTCATTTAAAGTTTGTTCAACACCGCCAAAACCAATAGTCTCAATTCTACCAGTAACCGCAACATTAGCAAAATCTGCTAAGTTTAAATCGGCACTAACAACGGTAGACCATCCACCTTTATTGTCAAACTCAGACACTCTTAATTCGTCGAACCAAATTTCACCACTTTGATTGCTGTTTGAGATATTTTGAACTCCCAACATAATGGTTTTAATGTTTCCTAAGTTTGGATTTCCTTTGATGCGAATTTGATATCCTTCAAGACCTGGTATAGGATCTGCCCCTGGAATAGGGTATAAAATATTTGGAGCAATACCTTCATTATACCTATACACTTTTAATTTGGTTAAATAATCTAACACTACATTTATATTGTTGTCTTCGGGCCAAATTTCAAGAGGTGTTGTAGCATCATAATTTGAAACATTCAGCTCTTTTTCTATCTGATAAAAGTTATCGGTTAAATCGCTACCCAAACGTACAATTGCCTGTAAATCTCCATTTTGAACCTGAGGTTTTGTTTGAATACCCTCTAAGTGTAAAAACATTTGAAGCTGCTTGTACATTCTTAAATCTACACTTACATTTTTAAATATCGCACGTGCTTCATTTGGCTCTAAATCTGTTATTTTAACAGATAACGATTGTTCGTTTTGTTGTTGTAATGAAGTTGTTCCGTTTAAAATTTCTCTTTCAATTCCTGGAGGTATTACATACGGAATTGGTGTTCTATCATCATTTTCAATAATATTTACTACACCAACTTGAAATTTTTCTAACTGATCAATTGGTAAATCTTGAGGTGGTTTTATAGCTTCATCAATTGTTTTGGTGTAACGTCTCCAATCGCCTCTTACCAATTCTAATTCAGCAAAACGCAATACAACTGGCATTTTAAACTTGGTTAAAAACATTCTCATAAATCGAATTGAATTAAAACCAGTAATATCATTTATAACTTCATCTGGCGCTGCAACCGGAATTCTAAATTGATACCAAGTAAACTCTCTTTCGCTTCCATCATCAAGGGTTACTTTTACCTTTTTTTCATCAACAATACGGTTTCTACCAACTACAAAATCATTTTGATTTAAAGAGATTTTATACTGATAATAACTCTCAACAGAATTCATTGTTTGATCTTTATCAATATCTTCAGCATCTGGATAAGGCGTAGCTGCAGTTGGATAATTCTCAGGCGATAAATTATTGGTAGGTGAATTTCCTTGTGTATTGTTAAACTTTTTATAACGTGTTAAAACCGATGCATCTTCACTATCATATTTTGAACTTCTATAATATTGATAGTTATCGTTTGATGGGTCATTACCATAACTTGTTCCAAATTTCAACAATTCTTCATCATCATTTAAACCATCAAGACCAACATCTTGATTTAAACGTTCCGTATCACTGTCTAAAAAGGTATATAATAACGATTGGTTTATTGGCACTTTTCCCCAAATTGTTGGCGATGTATTGCTTGTGTTTGAAGGGTCTTTAGGAAGTCCATTTTCAAACATTTTTCTACCATCTTTTAAAATGTCTTCTGAAATGTTTCCTAAGTTGAAATACATTTCACCTACCTGATTATTAGGATTAGACGGATCTACATTTGCTGGTAAACCTTCTTGGTTTGAAATAGAATAATGGTCGTAAGGATTCATTAACCAAAACTGAATATACTCAACATTTGATTGCTCAAAATTGGTAATTGTTAACGGCCTTGTAATTCCACCCCATCTTTCTTCTGGATTTGTAAAATCGCCATTAGAACCCACATTGTTTAAATCGTAATTAAAACTACCTCTTTGATTTGGATAAAAGGCCAAATCTAAACTTCGTATAACATTAGACTGTGTTAAATCTAAATCTTCCGCAGGAAATAATTCGTCATATCTAATTCTTCTAACTTCTTGTCTTGAAAGTTCTTGATTGTTAATACCTGATGGTTGTAAAGACCCTCCATAAAAAAGTGGATCAATAGTATACCATGCTAATTTTGCTCTTTTATAATTGTATGGCAAACCTACATCATTACCACCCAAATCGATAGATTTTTGATATTGTGGTGTACTTGCCAAATACCATTGCTGCATACTTTTTAAATCTAGCGGAATTTGAGAACCTTCAAAATCGTCTATATATGAAGTTGCCGCACCATTAACATCAATTTGTTTTGATGATCCTGGTAATAAATAAGCAAAATCACCTCTTATAGAAAAATTAGATTCAACATCTGTATCAATATTAGGTAATTTATTTACCAGTCTTGTTAACAAAGGAACCTCTGTACCATAACTTGCATTAGCACCAAAAACAGTATTGTTAAATGGTTCGTACCCTAAAGAAACTTTTTGGGTTAATGGTTTTTCACTTAAATTTAAAATGGAAGCACCAACAATAAAATTGTCTGAAAAACGATGCTCAATATCTACACCTAAAAAACGTTTTGTTTGTAAATTGAATGTTGCATTGTTTTCAACCGAAACTTCAATAGGCACATTTGAAGCCTCTAAACTTGGATTCACAATTTGAACCCTACCCATTTGATAATCTACAACATAATCTACACCTTCTACCAATTCTCGTCCTCCGGTTGTAACTCTAACAGAACCTTGAGGTACATTAAATGCGCCTAGAGGAATTCCATTGGTACTTTCAGATTTATGATATCCTTTGATAAAATATTTATCTTTTTCTTGGTAGTTGTTTTTTGCTTGAGATTGTGTTACTTCATACAATTCATTAAAAACATAAATTGCATCTTCAGGTGAAGTTAATATTTTTTGTAAATCCTCTCCAAAAGGCTCTACCTTGGTAAACATTACATACCCTTTTTCTGAATTTACGGTATTATTTTCAACATAATCAAAATAACCATCTCCTTCTGGTTTGTAGTTTAAAGTAATATCTAGTTGATCGACATCTAATAAATTTAAAAGTGTTTTATCTGCAACACCTGGTGTTTTTGCATTTTGAAGCACATTTATAGGTACTCCTGTTGCATCATCGGCATAAATAACATCCAATCTAAAACCGTCTTGTTGCATTTTAAAAGTTTGCAAAGAGTATACGTTTTTCATCATTAAGTCCCACATTGGTATATTGGTACTAATAATTTCACTTCTTAACAATTTAACCAACAGATTATTTGGTGGTGTTATTCCATCACTTGTAAATTCACCTACCCTATACACTTGCGAATCTCCATTTACAGTATACTCAAAAGCAACCCCAAGCACATCTGACTCAGCCAAACGTCTGTTTAATGAGATATAACCCAATTGTGGATTTATGGTATAATCTATATTTTGTTCTAATTTAAGTGCATTTACCAATACAGAATAATCACGACCTTCTTGCATTTGATATGGAGCCAAACCTACTGGGATTGTTGCAATATCTCGAACAGGATTTGAAGCAGTAAAAATATTTGAAAGGTTATTAGAATTATTTATAGGCCAAAGAACACCTGGTGTAGGTATTATATTTGCAGGCCCAATATTTGCTGGATCACCTTCAGCCAAATCGGCCAAAGCAACAATGCTTCGAACGTTGGTAGTTGTACTGTTTCTATTTGTAACCCAAACCTCAATTTTTGTAATATTTATAGGACTACTAACCAACGGATTTTGTTCAAGATACTCGTTGTAATGATCTCTAAAATAATGCGATAAGAAAAAGTGACGGTTGGCATCATAATCGGTAGTTTGCAATTCAAATTCTTGAATTGTAGAACCACCTTGCGATGTAACCGAACGTGTTTCAGATTTTTGTTCAGCAATAGCACCTGTAATTCTGGTATTACCAAATTGCAATTCTGTTTTAAAACCAAATAAACTTTGAGCACCTACAATTAGTGAGTTTTTAACAGGCATGCTAATATTTCCAACTTCAATTTTTTGAATAATATCATCTTCGGTTGGTGTATATTCTAATTTTACCTGATTTTGAAAATTGAAAGTAGATTGTGTATCAAACTGAGCGCTAAACTTTAATCGAGTACCTACTTTTGCTACGATACTTGCACTTATTTGCTGGTCAAAATCAAAAGTAAAACTACTTCTGTTTTTTTCGGAAAGCTGAGGATTATCTACCTTTTGATACAAACCACCTAACTGAATTAATACCGATCCTTGTGGATTTACTTCAACAGTATTTCCTCCAAATATAGACTCAAAAAAATCGGAATTTACGTAGTAAGTAGGCAGTAAATCTTTTTGAGCTTCAGCACTTCCTTTCTTTTTACTATTGGTGGCACTAATTTTTTCTTTATAGTACTCGGCCATATCTTTTTTAAGCCTATATTCTTTATACTCATCTTGAGTCATATAGACAGGCTGATCTACAAAATAATTTCCAACTTTTTCAACAACAATGTACTTTTTTAATTCCTCATCATACACAATTTCAACTGAAGGATCTCCTAAAAACAAACTTCCTGATTCGTTGTTTTTAAAAGGATATTGCAGTTTAAGGGTATCTAAACTCTTTGATAATTTTGTAGTATCTGCAGCTGTTACAGCTGGCAATGATTTAACAGCATTTGGCGCAGGAGGTAATTGTGCTTTTACAGTTGATGTAAAAAACAACAATAAAAATAATATAAATACTGTTTTATATATAGATTTTATAAGCTTCAAGTTTTTATAAATTTTTAAGGGCTTTTTTAATCAATCCTTCAACACTCATTGTAAAATCTTCTTTCAAAATTTGATCGATAACTTTTTCAGATTGTTTTTTATTAAATCCAAGGACTTCTAATGCTGATAACGCTTCGTTTTTATTCGTATTGTATTCATTGGCCGAAACTTCATCAACCGCATAGGTTTTAGCAATTTTATCTCTTAAATCTACCAATACTCTTTGCGCTGTTTTAGCTCCAATTCCTTTTACAGATTGAATTAAACTAACATTTCCTGAAGCAATTGCAGTTTGAATTTCATCGGTTGTCATAGATGAAATCATGGTTCTTGCAATGCTTGGTCCAACACCCGAAACTGAGATTAACAATTTAAAAATTTCTCGCTCAATTTTTGTTGAAAATCCATATAGGGTATGAGAATCTTCTTTTACCAACAAATACGTGTACAAAAACACTGTTTCTGAATCAGGTATTTGAGCATAAGTATTTAATGAAATATTTAACCAATAACCAAGCCCATTAACCTCTACTATTGCATTTGTTGGATTTTTTTCAACTAATTTACCCTTAATATGAGTTATCATATTTTACTTTTTTGTATGCTGGTCAAATGTAGTAAAATATTCTTGTTTTTTGCTATTTTCTTGTGCATCAACAACTGCAACACACGCCATGTTTACAATCTCATCTACACTTGCCCCTAATTGCAAAATATGAACTGGTTTTCTTAAGCCCATAATTATTGGACCAATAGTATCAATATTATTTAATTTACTAATTAATTTGTAACTAATATTTGCCGAATTTAGATTTGGAAATATCAAACCATTTACATTTTTATCAAGCAATTTTGAAAAAGGAAACTTTTCATCTCTCCAAACCCTACTCATTGCAAAATCACCCTGAATTTCACCATCAATACTAATTTCTGGAAAATGTTTGTGTAAATATTCTACAGCCATTGCACCTTTATTTGTTGATTTTGAAATTGCTGAACCAAAATTTGAGTACGATAACATGGCTAAATGAGGTTCAATTCCAAAAATTCGCATCACTTTATCTGTCATTCTAGCAATTTGCACCAATTCATTTTCATCTGGATTGATATTAAAAGCAGTATCTGAGAAAAATATTGGCCCCATTTCTGTCATCATAATATTAGTTGCAGCAACCCTAAGTATACCGTCAGCTCTACCAATTAATTCAATCATTGGCTTTGCTACTTTTGGATAACTTCTAGAATATCCTGTAACTAATGCATCTGCTTCACCTTCATTTATCATCATTGCAGCAAAATAATTGCGTTCACGCATCCATTTTTGAGCATCTAACAAGGTAATACCTTTGCGTTTTCTTTTTTCCCAAAATATTTGAGCAAAACGGTTTCTTCGTTCTCTTTCTTCTTCAGATTTAGGATCAATAATTTGAACATCACCTTCAAAATTTATTTCCTGCATCAACTCTTCAATCAATTCTCTATTACCTAATAATATTGGTCTTCCAATTCCATCTTCCAATACAATTTGAGCAGCTTTTAACACGTTTAAATGATCGGCTTCAGCAAAAACAACACTTTTTGGATTTGATTTTGCACGTGAAGTAAGCATACGCATTAGTTTGCTTCCTGTTCCTAACCTAACTGCTAAGTCTTCTTTATAAGCATCCCAATCGGTTATAGGCACTTTTGCAACACCCGAAGCTATTGCTGCTTTTGCTACTGCAGGAGGCACTTCAACAATTAAACGATGATCAAAAGGCTTTGGAATAATGTATTCTCTACCAAATTGCATGTGTTTTTCGCCATAAGTAATATTTACTTGTTCAGGTACAGGTTCTTTGGCTAAATCGGCTAATGCATGTACGGCTGCCATTTTCATTTCTTCATTAATTTTGGTTGCTCTAACATCTAAAGCACCTCTAAAAATAAACGGAAAACCTAGTACATTGTTAACTTGGTTAGGATGGTCTGAACGACCTGTAGCCATAATAACATCTTTTCGAGTTGCAACAGCAACATCATATTCAATCTCTGGATCAGGATTTGCCATTGCAAAAACAATAGGATCATTTGCCATTGTTAATAACATTTTTGGTGTAAAAACATCAGCAATTGACAATCCTATAAAAACATCGGCGCCAACAACAGCCTCTTCAAGAGTACGTAAATCTTTATCGGTTGCAAACTCTGCTTTTTGTTCACTTAAATTTTCGTTATCTTTTCTAATAACACCTTTGCTATCGCACATGACCATGTTTTCTTTTGAAGCTCCTAAAGCAACATATAAACGTGAGCATGAAACAGCTGCAGCACCTGCACCATTGATAACAATTTTTACTTTTGAAATGTCTTTTCCTGCTATTTCAACTGCATTTTTTAATGCTGCAGTAGAAATAATTGCTGTACCGTGCTGATCATCGTGCATTACAGGAATATCCAATTCTTCTTTCAATCTTCGTTCAATTTCAAAAGCTTCAGGCGCTTTGATATCTTCTAAATTTATACCTCCAAAAGTTGGTGCAATATTTTTTACTGTCTCAATAAATTTTTCAACATCTGTAGTATCTACCTCAATATCAAACACATCAATATCAGCAAAAATTTTAAACAGCAATCCTTTACCTTCCATCACTGGTTTTCCTGCCAAGGCTCCAATATTTCCCAAGCCCAAAACAGCTGTTCCGTTTGAAATAACTGCAACTAAATTTCCTTTTGAAGTATATTTATAAGCATCATCTGGATTTTTTTCAATAGCCAAACAAGGCTCGGCAACTCCCGGAGAATATGCTAAAGATAAGTCTTTTTGTGTTGCATATTTTTTGGTAGGAACTACCTGAATTTTACCGGGTTTTGGAAACTGGTGGTAATCTAAGGCTTCACTCTTTTTCTTTAAATTGCTCATATATTTTTAGATTAGAAAAATCAAATTTATTAATTTAATAGCACAAGAAACTGTTTTAAGTCATACTTTCAAAATTTTACCGTAAATAATTACAGTAAACACCCATAGTTTAAAAACCATTATTTTTTTAGAAATGAGATATTTCTAACCAAACCCGCATATTTAGTGCGCTTTACAGCCGATTTTTTAAATATTGTATTGAAAATTTCACTTGTTATTTCTTCCCATTCTGGTTTACCAAAAGACAACAAACTTTGATGTGGCTTAAATTTATCTTCAAAATTTGGCTTTGAAAAACGATTCCAAGGACACACATCCTGACAAATATCGCAACCAAACATCCAATCTTCAAATTTATTTTTAAAGGCTGAAGGAATTTCATCTTTTAATTCTATGGTAAAATATGAAATACACTTACTTCCGTTAACTGTATTATTTGGTAAAATGGCTTTTGTAGGGCAAGCATCTACACATTTTGTACAAGTGCCACAATGATTGGTTGTAAAAGGAGCATCATAAGCCAAATCAACATCTAAAATTAATTGCGCCAAAAAGAAAAATGAACCCTTATTTTTTTGAATTAACAACGAGTGTTTTCCTCGCCAACCCAAACCACTTTTTTGAGCCCAAGCACGTTCTAAAACTGGTGCAGAATCTACAAAAGCACGTCCATTTACCTGACCAATAGTATTTTGAATAAAAAAAGTGAGTGCTGTTAATTTTGATTTTAATACATGGTGATAATCTTCACCATAGGCATATTTTGCAACTTTGTAAGTTTTGTTATTTTGAATTTCTTTGGGGAAATAATTAAATGACAAGCTAATTACAGATTTTGCACCATCAACCAACAATCTGGGATCCAAACGCTTATCAAAATAATTTTCCATGTACTGCATATTTCCATGAAAACCATTTTTTAACCATTGCTCTAAATTAGAGGCTTCTTCTTGTAAAAAATCGGCTTTAGCAATTCCACAACTTTCAAAACCCAAGCGTTTGGCTTCTTGCTTGATTAAATTGGCATATCTTTGAAGGTTTTTCACAATAACAAATCTAAAAAAAATGCTTCATTATTAAGGATATCTCTTAAAATTTTCATTAAAAACACTTTTAATAGTATGATTTATAATAAGTTTAAGCACAAATTACTTATTATTTATTAATTTGGCATAATAATTTCATACTACATTAAACACAAAAATAATATCAGAATATGAAAAATATATGTTTAACATTTTTAATAGTCACCATAAGTTTAGTGAATTTTTCAGCCTTTTCACAAACTGAAGATGAAGTAGCGTTGTTGGGTTTACCAGGTGACAATTTAGATTTATTTGCTGTTTTAGACTTGTTTCAAAAATCAAAAACTATTGAAGATTTTGAAAAATCGTTGAACGATAAAGATACAGGAATCAACAACTTAGATTTAAATAATGATGAAAAGGTAGATTTTATTAAAGTTGAAACCAACAGAGATGGTGATGATTTTTTATTTGTACTGCAAGACGCTATAAGTGAAACTGAAACACAGGATGTTGCGGTTATCTCTGTTGCAAAAGATAAAGATGGTAAAGTGACTATGCAAATTATTGGAGATGAAGAATTGTATGGCAAAGATTATGTTATAGAACCAGCTACAAAAGCAACACCAAGTGTAACAGCCAATCCGGCATATACAGGTGATGACCCAGTTACAGTAAATGTTCCAGCAACAACTAAAGTTGTTGTTGTAGAATCTACTCCTATAGTAAGATATGTGTATTCTCCAGTATATGTGCCATATTATCCACCATACTATTGGGGATTTTACCCACCATATTTTAGACCATTTCCTATACTAGCAATTAGCTTATACCGTCATCATACTTGGCATCGCCATTATGGTTATTATGGTGGTTACCGTGGAAATACTACAATTATTATCAATAGAAATACGCAAATAAATCATTACCACAAAAATAAAAGAAACACCTCTACTACTGTAAGAAACAATATCAACAACGGTAGATACAATACTGCTGGATTAGGAAATAGAGCAAAACCAGGATCAAGACCTACAACAAGTCCTGGCACAAAACCTGCTACACGACCAACAACAAATCCTAGTACTAGACCAACTACGAGACCAACAACTAGTCCTACTACAAAACCTGTAACAAGACCAACTACTAGGCCAACAACTAGTCCTACTACAAAACCTGCAACAAGACCAACTACTAGGCCAACAACAAGTCCTACTACTAGACCTGCCACCAGACCAACAACAAGTCCAAGTGCAAGACCTGTAACAAGACCTACTACAAGCCCAAGTGCAAGACCTGCTGCTCGCCCGTCAACAAATTATTCTGGGTCAAGATCTAGAGCAAGTGGTTCATCTTATTCAAGACCATCATCAATGGGAAGTATGAATAGAAGTTCTAGTGGTGCAAGCCATTCAGTAGGTTCAAGAAGAAGATAATTATTTTCATATAAAACTTCATAAAAAAAAGGATACTCTAAATTTTAGGGCATCCTTTTTTTATGGAAATATCAAATTTTATTCTTCTTCAACAAGCATATCAGAAACACTCATTTCTCTTACACTCACATAATTACCATCTCTTTTTTCGAATAAAGTCATATAATTACCTGAGCTAATAATTGCATTTATTGAGTCAACTACAGTATAATGACCAATTTCAAGAACTTGAGCGCCATCATTTGATGGAAAAACATCTTGAGTTTTAAATGAAATTTTATTTTTTAACGCAAGACTATCAATACCTTCCGCCAAAAAGTCAATAATTGCTTGCTTACCAACAAGTGGCTCTCTATTATGAGAATAAGAAACTGCATCATCAGCATAATAACCAATATCTTCCATTTTTGCATCGTTGTAAGTCGCTGCAAATAAATCTTCTTTGGCTTGAATTTCTTTTTTAATTTGTTCTTTATCGATTACAACAGCTGCTGGTTCTTCATTTTTTGTAGTGCAAGCCCCAAACAATCCCATTGTTACTATAACAAGTGTTAATTTTAATATTGTGCTTTTCATTATTATATAATTTAGATTTGAGCATTAAAAGTACTATAAAAAAATAAAATAGTAGATTTTTATAATTGTATATTTTTTTGATGTGCGTTTTATACTAAATATTTATTGTAAATAGTTTGTGACTTTTTATTTAAAAATAATTTAATTACAAATAATTGCTTTAGCGATAAAACACTTCAACTGTGCTCAGTACAGGCTATTTGTTTGAGCCCTTTTTTTGTTACTTTTCACTACTAAAAAAAGCGAGTAGTGATAGCGGGACCTAAAAGGAAAAGCCTTGATTTTAGTATTTTATTTGATGTTTTTCATAGATAATTGAATGCGCTTACGAGCAACATCAACCTCCAAAACTTTTACAATTACCTGCTGATGCAAACTCACAATTTCGGTTACATCACTCACAAATTTATCGGCCAAATTTGAAACGTGTACCAAGCCACTTTCTTTGATTCCTATGTCTACAAAACAGCCAAAATTGGTAATATTATTTACAATTCCGGGTAATAATTGCCCTTCGTGTAAATCGTTTATGGTTCTAATATTTTGATTGAATGTAAAAACTTTAGCTGTTTGACGCGGATCTAAACCTGGTTTTTCTAACTCTTTTACAATGTCTTTTAACGTTGGAAGACCAATATTTTGGTTACAATAATTTTCTAATTTTATTTGCTGAAGTTTTTCTTTATTTCCAATTAAATCTGCAACATTCAAATTTACATCTTTCGCCATTTTAGAAATTAGCGCATAACTTTCTGGATGAACTGCCGAATCGTCTAAAGGATTTTTAGCATTTTTTAAACGTAAAAACCCAGCACCTTGCTCAAAGGCTTTATCACCTAAACGCGGCACTTTTTTAATCTCATTTCTTGAGCTAAAAGCACCGTTTTCATCTCTGTAATTCACAATATTTTCGGCCAATTTTGGACCAATACCTGAGACATAACTCAACAATGAAACACTTGCCGTGTTGATGTTTACACCTACGGAATTTACACAACTTTCAACAACGGTATCTAACGACGTTTTTAGCTTGGTTTGATCAACATCGTGCTGATATTGTCCAACGCCAATAGATTTTGCATCAATCTTAACCAACTCTGCCAAAGGATCGGCCAAACGGCGACCAATTGAAACCGAACCACGTACTGTAACATCGTAATTAGGAAATTCGTCTCGTGCAATTTTTGATGCAGAATAAATACTTGCACCAGCCTCACTTACCACAAAAACGTCCACATCTTTGTTAAATCGCATTTTACGAATAAGCTGTTCTGTTTCACGAGAAGCGGTTCCGTTACCAATGGCAATGGCTTCAATTTTATAAGCATCGACCAACGAATTTATTTTTTTCATAGCGCCAATGGAATCGTTTTTTGGCGCGTGCGGATAAATGGTTTCATTATACTCTAAACCACCTTGTGCATTTAAACAAACCACTTTACAACCGGTTCTAAAACCAGGGTCAATGGCTAAAATATTTTTTTCGCCCAATGGTGCTCCCAACAACAATTGTTGTAGATTTTTGGCAAAAACCTGTATGGCATTTTCATCGGCTTTTTCTTTTGAAATGTTTAAAATTTCGTTTGATAAGGCTGGAAACAACAAACGCTTATAAGCATCTTGAATGGCTAATTTTATTTGTTTTGAACAACTATTATTGGAGTTGATAATTCTGTCTTCAATTTTAGAAATAGCTCGTTCATCATCAATTTCAACTTTTAAACGAATAAAACCTTCTTTTTCGGCTCTTAAAATGGCTAAAAATCGGTGAGACGGACAGCGGTTTAAACTCTCGGACCATTCAAAATAATCTCTAAATTTTTGAGCTTTTTCATCATCAATTTTGGTTTTAACAACTTTTGTATTGATGGTTGCAAATTTTTCTAACTGATAACGCAGGTTATTTCTAACATCAGTTCGCTCATTAATCCATTCAGCAATTATAAAACGAGCACCTTCTAATGCAGCATCTTCATTTTCAACTTCGTTATTTAAATATTTTAGCGCAATAGATTCTATATCTGTTGCACGCTGACTCATGATGATTTTTGCCAAAGGCTCCAATCCGTTTTTACGAGCAGTTTCTGCTTTGGTATTGCGCTTTTTCTTAAAAGGCAAGTAAATATCTTCTAAAGTGGTTAAGTCGGTTGTAGTTTCAATTTTTTGTTTTAATTCAAAAGTTAAAACATCTTGTTCTTCTAAAGCTTTTAAAATAGTTATTTTTCGTTTTTCCAGCTCTTCAAACTGCGCTTTAAATTTTACAATATCACCTATTTGAACTTCGTCTAAATTGCCTGTACGCTCTTTTCTATAACGCGAAATAAACGGAATGGTACAATCTTCGTTTAACAATTCAATAGTGTTTTCTATGCCTTTTGATGGAAGATTTGTTTGTGATTTTATAAAATTAAGTAGTTGCATGGTTAAATTTTGAATGTCGCAAAGATATTATTTAACAAAGTAATAAAGTCAAAAAAACCAATGAAATTAATTGCATTGGTTTTTAAAAATATTGACTAAAAACAATCGTTACAAATCAAAACGCACGCCAAAAGAAATGTTATTTTCTTTGGTATTTGGGTCGTTAAAAATGGTATTTAAATCGTATTTTACATAAAAAGAATAATCATCTGCGCCAATATAACTGCTTAATCCATAAATAAAATTGGCCGTATTATAACTTTGTTTGAATTTATCTTTTTGTTTGTCGCCATTTTCTGAATATTTTAATTTTTGACGTGTTCCCATATTAAAACCAGCATAAGCTCCAACACCAAATTTAAATTTTTGCTCTGTTGAATATCTAAAATAACTATCTCTTTCAATCTTTTTTGAAGGTCCAAATTCGAAGTGAATTGGCACTACCAAATTATCCATACGCAATTTTGATTTGCTTAAATTTATTGGATAATCTTCTAAATAAGTAGCATCTTCATTTTGAACAAAGTACTGATTATCGGTAGGATTTAAGCCATTAAACGTAAATGAAAATCCATATCTAAATCGTACCGCATTTGAATTTTCAAGCAATCGAGTACTCCACGCCCAACCCATTTCAAAAAATTTACTTTTACCAATTTTATAAGGCGAATTATCAAAAGACTCCCCCTCAATAATGGCATTGTTTAAACCAAAAGCAACTACCAAGTTTGAAAAAGTTTTTTTATCGAATTTCTTAGGTTTATTGTAATCTTTTAATGCAACAATTGAGCCCTCGTTAGGAAAATCGAAAAAGATAAGTTTATAATTTACACCATCTTCTTCTTCAATTGGACTGGTTCCTCCCCGCTCTAACAAGGCAATTGAATTGTCAATAATTGCCGTTTTGTTTTCAATATTTAAAGCACGATTATCTGCCGCTTTTAATTTTAATTTTTCAGCTTGTTCAGCAGTAATTTCGCCTTTATTTAACTTAACATTAATATTAATAACATCTTGTTTTAAAGCTTCTTTTTCCTGATTTATAACCTGTTCTTTATTTCTTTTTAATTCGGTTATTTTTTCGATATTGATTTCATTTTCTTGTGCAAACATTTGTTGATTTACAAATACAATGCTCAATAACAATCCAATAAATAATATTTTTTTCATAAAATTCATGTTTTTAGTTAATTCCCCTATCCGAAATCGTAATTTCTCTTGGTGTTTTTAGGGTAGTAACAATAGTTTGTAATAATTTATCTTTTAAATCTTTGTCTAAATCGTCTTCAACTTCAACTAAAAGGCTTTGTGCACTTATGGTCTTTTTGTTTAAATTTTGATGATTTTTACTTACTTTTATTTTAGCATTCTTTAACAATTGTTCAATTTCAGTATCTGAAACAGCTATGGAAGTTTCAGCAATGGCAGTAGAATCTATTTCAAAATGGCTTGAAATATTGGTGTTTTCGGCAAATTCCTCTTCTAAAACAACAACTTCTTCAATAGGCCTATTTTTAGGTTTTTCGTTTTCATTTTTCGACTTAACTGGCTCTAAAAATTCTTCAACTTCAGCAATAAATGTTTCCTTTTTTGAATTTATAATAGGCTCACTTTTTAATTCTTTATTTGAAACAGGAGTTTGTATTTTTTCTTCAGAAATTATTTCAGGTTTTGGTTTCAAAAAGTAAAAGCCAACAGAAGCAATTGCTAAAATTACAGCAGCATATTTTAAAAAGCTCCATTTATTATTTTTTTGCAGGTTTTGCTGAGCATCCAATTTTTTACTTAATGTATCCCAAGAACCCGCAGAAGGTTGAATACTTCTGTTTTGAAGTAATTCTCTGTATTTATCTTGTTTTTTCATGGTATGTTTTCCGATTTATGGAAATCATTTTTTGCAATGCTTTCCGTGCTCTTGACAATTGTGTTTTTGAAGTACCTTCAGTAATTTTTAACATTTCTGCTATTTCAGCATGTTTATAACCCTCAATTACATACAAGTTAAAAACCACTTTACAACCTTCGGGTAACTGATTTATAAATTGCTGTAAATCTTCAATAGCAATGTTTAATTCAACTTGTTCTTCAATAAGTTTTTCGTAGCTTTCAATTTCATCAGTAAAAAATAGCACTTCCTTTTTACGTAAATACGTTATACTTTCCCAAACCATTATTTTTCTAATCCAACCTTCAAAACTGCCATTATTTTCAAAAGTTGACAACTTTGTAAATACTTTAAAAAAACCACTCAACATTACAGCTTCAGATTGTTGAATATCTTTAATATAATAAACACATAAACTCAACATTTTAGGTGCATATTTATCGTACAACAACTTTTGCGCCTTGCGGTTGTTTTTAAGTGATTGCTCAATTAATTGATGGTCGGTATTTAGTTTTACAACTTTCAGCATGCGTTTTTAAAGCCTTACATTTATAAAGACGATTTAAAATTGAAAATGGTTGACAAAGAAGCTACTTTTTTTAAAATTTTTAAACTAAGGTAGCTATTTAGACTGTTTATAAAAAGTTTAAAAAACAGATTTTATGTTTAAAAATTCTGATTTTTTAAAAATTGATACGTACATTTATAGTATTAAAAATTGAACAAAAAATTGCTGCTGAATACCCCCTATGAAACAATACCCCATTTTAATTATCACCCTATTTTTTATTATTGGCTGTAATTACAACTATAAAAATAAAGTTGAAAAAGATTTTGTATTTAAAGAAATTGATAGTTTAATTGAAATTTCAAAAAACACAGACAAATCAGATTCTTTAAGAACAAATTATATACTTAAAGCTACAACTCTTATTGAACAAATTGACAATGATTCTTTAAAAATAATGCTTTTAAACAGTGTTGCAAAAAGCAATTTTGAATTGGGTAATTTAAAAGAATTTGCCAAAATATCTAGAACAAATTTAGAACTTTCAGAATGGTATAAAGACACCCTAAATATTGGTAATTCAAATGTAAATTTGGGGAACTACTATAGGTTAAACAACAAAAGCGACATGGCTTTTTATCATTTTAACAAAGCCTTAAATAATTATAAATCTGTTAATAACAAATATTTATATGCCAGAACTCTTTTAGAAATAGCAAGAATTCAAACCAACGAAAGTGATTTTATGGGTAGTGAAATAAATGTTATTAAAGCGCTTGCTATTTTTAATGAAATTAAAAGCGATAAAGGTTTATTTGCTAGCTATGATATTTTAGGTGTAAACTCTTTTTGTCTTAAAAAATACGATCAAGCAATTGAGTATAATAAGAAAGCCCTAATTTATACAGATAAATTAGAATCGTCAATAAGTTATAGATTAGACATATTAAATAGCATAGGACTTTCATATCAATATTTAGGCAACTTTAGTGAAGCTTTAAAATATTATAAGGAGGCTTTAGCCACCTCAAATTTTGAAAATAAATACCCAAAAGTTTATGCACGTATTTTAAGCAATTATGCTTACACGTTATTTAAAAATAAAGCATTAGAACATTTACCTGCACTGTTTTATAAATCTTTAACTATACAGACCAATAATTATGATGAAGCCGACGAAGCCATTACTTATCTTTACTTGTCTGAATTTGAATTTAACAAAAAAGACACCCTAAAAGCACAAAATTTTGCACTAAAAGCCATTACACCATTAAAGGCTGCTAATGAATATTTTGAATTGCTAGAAGCATATCAATTACTTTCAAAAATTTTACCAGCAAAAGAGGGTATAAAATATCTTGAAAAACATATTTCGTTATCAGATAGTTTATTGCAAAATGAAAGAGCCATTAGAGAAAAATTTATGCGAATTGTTTATGAAACAAATGAAATTAGAAAAGAAAAAGAAAAAGAGACTCAAAACAAATGGTTAATTGCAATTTTTTCTGCAATTGGCTTTATTATTAGTTCGCTTATAATTATTACATTAATTCAGCTTTCAAAAAATAAGACATTGTTATTTAATCAACAGCAAGAAGAAGTAAATATTGAAATTTACAATTTAATGATTGACAAGCGACTAAAATATGAAGAAGGAATTAATGAAGAAAAAAAACGTATTTCAGAAGAACTTCATGATGGCGTTTTAGGGCGATTATTTGGAACCAGACTTAGTTTAGACAGCTTAAATAATAGTAAATCTAAAACAGATATTAAGGTAAGAGCGGCTTATATTAACGAATTACAATCTATAGAAGAAGAAATACGTAAAATAGCTCATAATTTACAATCTCAAATTAAAAGTGGCAATACCAGTTTTAAAAAAATGATTGAAGAACTATTGATGAAGCAAAGCGAAGTTGGTAAATTTGAATGGAATCTAAATTTTAATAGCACTACAAACAGCGAGAAAATTTCAAATAAAATAAAAATCCATTGCTATAGAACGATACAAGAAGCAGTTCAAAATATTATAAAATATGCAAATGCAACCTTTGTAGAAATAGATATTAAAGAATATAAAAATAATTGGCTAATAGAAATTAAAGACAATGGCGTTGGCTTTGATGTATCAAAAAATTACAAAGGAATTGGATTGAGGAACATAAAATCAAGAGTAAAATCCCTAAATGGTAATGTCAAATTTATTTCAAAACCTGAAGAAGGTACAATCATAAAAATGACAATTCCGTTACAAAATTTATAACCTTATGATAGATAAATTAAATATTTTAATGGTTGATGATCATCCCATGATTATTGAAGGGTACATAAGAGTATTAACTTCAAACAAAAAGTACGATTTAAATATAAAAGTTGCTATTAACTGTGATGAAGCCTTTGATGCTATTTGTAAATCAAAAGAAACACAACCTTTTGATATGGTTTTTATTGATATACAACTTCCTGCATCAAAAAACAAATTAATTACTTCAGGAGAAGATATTGCGGTAATAGTTAAACGTGAACTGCCAAAAGCAAAAATTGTTATATTAACAATGGTTAACAACCCTATAAGAATAAATAATATTTTAAAAACTACACCTCATAACGGTGTATTAATTAAAAGTGACATTACCTCAAAAATTCTATTAAGCGCCTTTGATAAAATTCAAAAAAACAACACCTACTACAGCGAAGAAGTTAAAAAATTAACTAGTAAAAACGTTACTAGTGAAGATGTATTAGACGAACATAATAAAAAGATTATTTACTATTTGTCTAAAGGTGTAAAAACAAAAAAATTAACTGAATACATTCCACTGTCTTTAAGTGCTATTGAAAAACGAAAAAATTTCATTAAACAAAAATTTAGTGTAACTGGTGAAGAT
Organism: Lutibacter sp. HS1-25; assembly: GCF_004121075.1. GTDB lineage: Bacteria > Bacteroidota > Bacteroidia > Flavobacteriales > Flavobacteriaceae > Lutibacter. Next base: position 206,857 of record NZ_RHLN01000001.1, on the reverse strand, counting down.
GAAGAACTATTGTTAGAAGCAAAAAAAAGAGGGTTTATATAAACCCTCTTTTTTGTAGTATTTAAAGAACTTAGATTCATAGCAAATTCCCCGACAACAAGGCAAAAGTACGGATCCTTTTTAAATAAGAATTACGGTTTTACCGTAATATTTAAAAAAAATTCACATCTATATTATACAAAACTACAGCTCAAATTATAAGACCAAATTATTACGCATTGGTGTTGTAAATTTTTCAGATTCATAAACAACAATATAATCTTTAAGGCTGTTAATACCGTTTTTATGGATGGTTTTAATTATCGAATCAACTGCAGTGGCATGCAACACTCTAACACATTCTAATCCAATATTTTTTGTGTTATCTTGAATAGAATTTAGGGGTTTATCAATAGAAAAAATTACAGTTCTTGAGAAATAGGTAAAAATAAAGTATTCCTTTTTATCTCTTTTTGAAGTAAAATTTTGAAAAGTACCCGAATAAGTTGAGTTTTCTATGTATAACTTTATTTTCTTTTTTTTAAGATCCATAAAATTTCCATTCTCAGCTGTAAAAACTTGCGCAAAAAGGTTGTTAAAACAACACAGCAAAATTAATGTTAATAATAATTTATTCATTTTTTATTTTATCTAAGCAATTCACCCATTAAAACAATAATTTACAAAACTTATTGTGTTTACAAAATGAACCGTTAATTGAGAAAATTACAATTACCCTAAAACATTTCGTGTTTTGAAGATTTTTGTAAATCATTCCAGATTTCAAGAATTGATAAATATTTTTTATACCTTAAATCGTATTCTTTTTCATCTTCTTTTATTGCAAGTTTTAATAAATAATTTAAATAATGAATTTCATTTTTATTGAAACCAAATATTCTAACAAACCTTGATGGTTTATAATTATCTATATTAGCTTGAGCCAATCTTTGATTAATATTAAATTTTTTGGGCTTTAAAGGTTTGTTTGGGTATGTTTTATACACCAAATTAATTTTGGTATCAAAATCATTTCTAACAAATTTACCTTTGTTTCTAACTGATGAAAAATTGTTTAAAGTATCTTTACTTTTTTTAGCACGTTTATTTGTTAGACTTATGAAATCTTGATTTCTCTTTGGGGTTTTCATGTCTTTTAAATTTGGGGACAAATTTCTAATTTCCAATATTTTACAATAGCAACTGTAAAATTAAACACTTTAATACATATAATATTACGGTTTTCCCGTAAAATATTATTGAATTTCAATATACCACATAATAAAAATACATATACCACTGTATTACAGCATATTAATAAATTTACAAAGTCTTATTTTTATGTTTTATGATTTAAATCACAAATAATTATTAAATAATTGGCTAGTTTTGTCGCATAACTTGCAAAGTGAATATCATTTTAATCCTCCTGCGGCATTATTCCTAATCTTCCAAAGGCATTAAAAACATTAACTCACAGTTCACTAGCAGTTTTACCACCCCATTTTGGGGTGGTTTTTTTTAATTATCTATTTAAAAAAGGGGGAAATCACCTTATCAGAAAAGACAATTAAACCCGCTGTTTTTGCTCAATACTGTACTACTTTTACAGCACCCAAAATCAAATAAAGTTTAATACTAAAAAAATGATTATGACTAAATTTGTTTTAAGAACCAGCTGTTTATTATTAGGGTTTTCAATTTTTGTAACATTATTGTTAATTGCAATTGATATGATTAATAATTAAAGTATTACAAACAACCATACATCCTACAAATAAATTTTTCACTTACTTTTCCTCTTTTTTTTAATAAACTACTTAATGATTCTAAAAAAATTGGGTTTTTCCTTGTTTTTTAGGTATATTTAATAGGTATTTAAAACTTGCCTGTTTCATTGTATTTGGTTGGCATTATTTAAATACTTAAAATTTTTAATTAATCTAACATGAAATTATTATGAAAAAAGTCTGTATTGCTCTAGACACAAGTCCTTCTGCTGAAAAAATAGCTGAATTAGGCTATAGTTATGCCAAGGCACTAAATGCTGAAGTAACATTAGTACATGTTATTAATGACATATCTTATTACAAAATGAATTACGATCCAATTATGGGATATGCCGGATTTTTAACAAATGATGCCATTGAGTTGGTTGAAGATTTAAGAAAAGAATCTGAAAAATTTTTAACAGCTTCTGTTAAGCATTTAAAAAATGACACTATTAAAACAGCTGTATTAGAAGGAGATCCAGCCGATGCCATTTTAGAATTTGCCACAAGTTGGGAAGCCGATTTAATTGTAATGGGAACACATAGTAGAAGTGCTTTGGCTAATTTATTAATGGGAAGCAATGCTATTGAAGTTATTAAACACTCTAAAATTCCAACTTTAATTATCCCTACAAAAGAAAACTAAAATCCATTTTTAATATAGCATTAGCTATTTTGTTGGCTCTATAGTTCAAGGGATAGAATAAAAGTTTCCTAAACTTTAGATTCAGGTTCGAGTCCTGGTGGAGCTACGAAAATAAAATCTATGTATTTGATTAACAAATATTTATGATATATAAAAATTGTAATGCGTCACTTTTAGTGTCACTAATATTTCTTTTAGTAGCGGTCTCCGAAATAATGAAGCTTTATTATGAATGAATTAGTTTTTTAATTTTTTTATTATATTTCCAAGTAATAAAATTAATACCTTTCTGAATTACAAATCTGGTTATTTTATTTTTTGGAATATTTTCTCTAAACCTTCTTTGAAACCTTTCAAGGTTCTTTACACCGTAATTTAAATCCTTATTAATCTCTTTTCTCCATTCCTTAGCCTTTTTAGTATTTTTCCAGTTTTTGCCTCCATTAGGAATTGTTTGAGTTAATCCTTCATTATAATTGGCTTCCTTAATTGAATTTCCAAGGCTATTTACTGTAATGTTCAAGTGTAAATCAAATGACTTAATAAACTTAATATAATTTCCATTTTCTAAAGAATCAATTATTAAACTTTCTAGAATTTGAGAAAGCTCCCCTAACATACTATGCATTGTCAAAATATAATTTGAATATGCTATACTTATTTGGTTGTAATTTGGCTTAGGCAGATGAGTTAAAACAACATTTGCATTTTTATTACTTATGAACTTAGTAAAATAATTTTCTTCAGCACTATTGAAGTTTTCAAATGATTCTATTTTTGGGATTTTATCTTTCCAACTTTCTATTAAATAAAATTTGTCACGTGGTTTTGATTCTATAAATGTCCATTGTTCTCTTACTTTTAAATAGTTCCTACTGAAAACTTTACTTAATTCATCAATATAATTGTATTTGTATATTATCCGAGCAATTTCAGATTTCTCATAAATTGTAAGGTTATTTTTTTTTGATAGAAGAAAATGGAACCTTAAAAGAGTTTTATCATAGCTATATTCTTTTAATTTTGACTCGAATATTAAATCACTAATTTCAACCAACGTAGCCCAATTGTGGTCTTCTTGATTTCTAATCTGAATTTCTGTTACCCTTCCGCAGTCTGGAGAATCAACGTATAGGTGAAGTGATTTGTAGCCTTCTTTTTGAGGTTCTTTTATGTAATCATATTCTTTTCTTATGTTTAGAACTTTACTTAATTCATTTCTAAATCTATAGACTTCTTTATTGTTTTTCACAATTACACGACACCCACCAATATCCCACATTCTGCTTAGGTTCATTTTAGGGTATCTATTTAATTTTTCAATAATTGACTCGAATCTTTTAATTCTGTAGGTAACAATTGTTTGAGTAGATGGTGGCCTTCTTAAGTCTAATAAAATATGAAAAGTTTTAGCTAAAGAATCTTTGTGTGATGTTCTAAATAGTTGTAATTTTTCTAAAGTTGCAGTACTAGGGTTTTTCCCTTCGATTCTAATTTCATTGCCAATTCTATTTATGGCTTCATTAGATAATATTTGATTTTGATTTTTCAATTTTTTTGGATTAAATAATTCGAAAAATTATTATTTGATTTTAATATCTAATGTCTCCTCCAAAGTTTCCTTAAATGGCCAAACTAGGGCAATTTCATTACTTTGTTTTAGATATTTACCATCAATGGTTAATCCTACTTTATTTTTGTATTGAGTATAACTATCATTTAAATAGTTCTTTTGCTCCAAAAACTGTATAAAAAGAGATTGGTTAAAAACTAAAACGGTTTTAATCTCAATAAAAAACTTTGCTTTTAGCTCTTTGTCATCAAGCAATAATTCAATAAGGTCAGCATCATAATTTTGCGCTTTTGTAATTACTACCCACTTTTTTAATTCTCCATTGTCGGTTACAAAATTTGGTTCTTTTTTGAGTTGCTTTTCAAGTGTTTGATATAATTTCATTTAGGATAATTATTGAGAATATGATTAATAATCTTTTAGAAATTTCTAGGAAACCCAAATTTAGCATTTTATGTTTAATAGCTTGTTTTTAATTGTGCAATTTTTTTCTTGAAATATATAATCATTTATACTTAGTTGACATTTGCCTAAACCAATTTTTAACATCAAACTGAGCTTCTATAATTTTTCGAGCTTGTGACGCTGAGGTTGAGTCACAATACACTTTTACGGACTTAAATTTCAATTGTAATTTCTCAATGTCAACCACAAAACCAAAGGAATGATTAAAACCAAAATTAATTCTAGCCATTTGGGAAAATTAGTCATCTCTCTTTTTGATGATTCTTTTAGTTCTTCTATACCAGTATCTTCTTTGGGTGGTTTTTTATTTATAGATGGTTTTTGTTCATTATTATTAGAATCGTTCTCCTGTTTACTCTCTTTGTTTTTTTTAGATTCTAGCTTTGGTTTTAAAGGAATTTCATCAATATTGTTAGTCTCCGTTTCATTGGAATCATCAATAGTTTCAATTATGTTTGACTTTGGCTCTTTTATTCCTAAAATCTCATTTTTTAAAACTTGGAATTCTTCTTTATTTATAAATCCATCATCTAGTAATGTCTTTATTTTTCTTAATTCATCTAACTTTTTCATATACAATTATTTCTTAACTTATTGATAACTATAAATTAATTATATTTATTTGGGCGCTTTTTTCTATCATTTTCCTCCATAGCTTTTATTGCCTTTTTTGTTGTTCTTTCTTGAATTCCATCCCAATACTTCAAAAGCTCTCTAACTTGATTATATTCTAGATTAGCCCTAGTTTCTAATCCTTCACGAAATTTTACATATTGATTTCTAAAATTTAGAGGCTTCAACTAATTGATTTTAGATATTTGATTCATTTTTATCCACCCATAGCTTATTATTCCCTTTGCATTAGTAAATTCTACGTAGCCAAAATCATTTTCAATTTTTTGAACATATACATTTTCTCCTTTTACAAAATATGCTTTTCTTTGCGTAGATTGTTCTGATTTATTATGAAAATACGCTCTTCCATTTTCATCTCCTTTTACAATATAATTCCCTAATTCATAATAATCTTTATTATTTATTTCTCTATCATTATTCCTGTTGATTCATTCGTTTGAAATTCATTAATATTTGAATTAAAATTCAAATATTGTATTTCTTCATTATTATCATTTACTTTTTCTATTATTTTTAAAGTATAATATTCTTTACCAGTATCAATAAATTCATATTTTCTATTTACTACCGAAACTCCACTCTCTTCATAAGTCATTCCACTTTCAGTATTTTCTGATATAATTATCCTTGCTATTTCATATAGCACATTATAGTTCAAGCCAAATATTATTCTTGTACTATAATCTCTGCCCATTCCCATGTCAAAAGCACTAAATACAATACATAATTTATTTTTACCAAAAAACTTAAATTCATTAAAAGTTGGAAATGAACCATAACTGGCACTTGAAGCATTCTTGAGATGGTTAATTTTTTTCCATTTACCATTTAAAAATTCAAAAAAACCAATATCTAATCTCCCACGACATCCATGGCAATCATTTGGGTTTTTGATACCTAAGGAGGTTAATAGTAATTCTCTATCACCTATATTAAAAAACTGTTTGGAAGTAATTTTAAATTGTGGTTTGTTAGAATTATCATAACCAATAAAACTATCTCCTAAATCCTCTATATTAACATTAAAAAGACTTATTAACTCTTGATTAGAAATAAAATGATTTGAAGTGTTCGTAATATTTAAACTTGCATCTTCAGTCAGCTCTTTTTTCTGTGTTGAGTTAGGTACGACTGTCTCATTTAATTCTTTAATTTCTACTTCTTGAAGTTTTTCTTCAGTAGGAGTATCTTTGAAAACCCACCAAACTAATGGAATTAATAACAAAAGAAATAAATATCCCCATTTGGGAAAATTAACCTTCTCTCCCTTTGATGTTTCTTTTAAGTCTTTTATATCAGTATCTTCTTTGGTTGGTTTTTTATTTATAGATGGTTTTTGTTCATTATTATTAGAATCGTTCTCCTGTTTAATCTCGTTGGATTTTTCTGATTCTTGTTTAGTTTTTAAATCAACTTCATCAATATTGTTAGCTTCAGTTTCACAGGAATTATCAATAGTTTTATTGATAGTTGACTTTGGTTCTTTTTTTTGTGAATTTTCTTTAGAAGGCTTCTTTATTCCTAAAATTTCATTTTTTAAAACTTGAAATTCTACTTCATTTATAAATCCATCATCTAATAATTTTTTTATTTTTTTTAATTCTTGTATTTTATCCATTTGAATTATTCTATCGAATAGTTAATAAATTATTATTTTGATTTTTCAAGTGAAAAAACATTAAAATAGTAAAATCAGTTCAAATTATCTTCGTATTTACCCCAGCCTCTTTTCAGAGTTCTAACCTCTCCTTCATAAACTATTCCTCTCTTACCATAAAGTCTAAAAATTGTCAAATTAATATTGTCATTCTTAAAATTAAAAGTTCTTCCAAAGTCACTTCCCAGTCCCTTATTTTGTGCTGATTTAGACCATTTGTTTTTATAAGATATATCAAAATAATCAATATCTGGTGACACGTTATTCACAATTCCATTATGCCATTCAGTATCTTCAGGACTTCTATATAATGTAAACTTATTTCCTTCAATGAGTATATAGATATCTTCTCTCTTCCTAAAATAATTCACATATGTACCATGCCACTTACCTTGAACATATTCAATACACTCTTGTTCATTATCTATATTTAAAGTTTCAGGTTTAACTGCATAATAGATTTTAATAACTGAAAATGCTAAAATCAAACCCAAAATTGAGGCTGCGATTCCAAGAGTTTTAATGAAACCATTACTTCGAGTTTTGTTATTGCCTAATATTTTTTTTTCATTCTCAGAAAGAGGTCTATCGATACCCTTAATTCTTTTTTCATTAAGCGGAATCTTCCTATTTATTAAAGTATTTGTTTCAACTTTTTTTATTTTATTGTTTTGTCCTAGCTTACTTTTTCTTATGCGGTATTCAGCAAAATCAATTCCTCCTAATTCGTGAAGTTTTTTTAATTCTTTAAGATTAATTTTTTCAGATAAGTACAATTCTTTAAGCTTAGAAATTTTTTCAGCTGATTTTTTCTTTTTCTTTGGTTTTGTTTTTTCTAAATTTTCATTTAGTTGGTTCTTTTTTGAATCTGCATTAGAAGTTATTACTTCTTTTTTTAAACTATCAAACTCCTCTTTTGTAATGGCTTCAGAATCTAATAACTCCTCTAATTCAATTAATTTAGGATTTTTAGGTATGGTTTTTTCAGGAAATAATATTTCATTCTTTAATTTCTCAAATTCTTTTTTTGTTATAGTATTTGATTTTAGAAGTTCTCCAAGTTCTTGGAGTCGATTTACTTTATCCATGCAATTTTTTTTAAAGTTGGTTAAATTTATAAAAAAACAACTAAAATAGGGTGATATATATCAACTTGATATACTTTTTTATTATTTATTGCTTGTCGCCATTTGTTTAAACCAGTTTTTAACATCAAATTGAGCTTCTATAATTTTTCGAGCTGATGAGGTTGTTGTTGCATCACAATAAACTTTAACTGGGTGTCCTCCAGATTTCAACCGAATGGCTCCAGAATATTTTTTTAAGTTTGTTTGAGATTGGTTTCTTTCCGTTAATTTTTCCCTAGCTACTTCCATTTCCTTTCTAACATTTAGCATTTTTATCTGATGCATTATTTCGTTTCTCTTTTCTTGGGATTTTTCATCATTAAGCTCCAATTGTTTGGTTGCTAATTTTGAGTTGATAATTTCTGTTTTATTTTCTTCCATAATTTTTTATAGTTTGTTTACGTGTGCGTTTGCTTTTTATGCTATCAGCTTTTTCAGCTAAGAAACCTCAACTTTTATTTTATATCGTTATAGTGTTGAGGTGTCGTAACTGTTAAAAAAAGTACCAATTTTTTTTTGTAATTTTTTTTAAAGGTGGGATAGGTACTTTTTTTAATTCAATTTTCACCTTTATCTAAGGCGGTAAACGTGGAAGCCTAATATCCTCCTTCCTCCACAAATAGTAGGTTTAACTCGTTGTTTTCTTTTAATAGGTTAAACTCTTTTAATAAGTCTTTATCCTTAAAACTTGCATCACCTTGGTACTTGTTTAAAACATGAATTTTAAGCCTTCTTTTTAAGTCAGGTTGCTCATTAAAATTTTCGATTTCTAATTGATATAATTCGTCTAAGTTTCTTAAACTAAATTTCACTTCTTTTCTTAATTTTTTTAACTGTTCTGATTCGTTCATAATTATAATAATTTTATTGCGGATTTTTTAATAGGTAATCAACGCTAGACCCTGTGTTATATACTGGTTCGCAGTATAATCGATAATTCTTATCGCTATCTAAATAAAAATCTAATAGACTTTCTATAATTGGTTCTATGTCCTCTGGTTGGCTATCAGCTAATAAATGCACGTGGTAACGCTGACTTTTATCTTGTTCTATTGTTTCGATAATGTTAGTGTTAGGAATTAATAGTTTTAATTGAGCTATTAAATATTGGTGATACGCTTTATCATAATAATCTTTTGTAGCCCAAGAGATATTTGACAACCAAAAATGACTGTAAAAAGTCGTTTCTCGTGGACGTTTTAATTTAAAAGCATCTAATATGCTATAATGTATACAATACCTTCTACCTTCTTTTCTTATTGTTCCTTGTGGGCTATAAACTTCATAAACTTCTTTAACCATGTTTTTTAATGATTTGTAACTAATATTTTTAATGGTTACTAAATCTTTTAAGGTGTACCACTTATTATATTTTTTAGAGTTAATCTGTTTAATTATTTCATTGAACTCTGTTCTTATCTTATCTTTTTTATTCATCTTTTATTTGTTTTAAACTTGACGTACCTAGGACAAGTGTCTATTATTAAATATCAAACCATTAGGGTAAAAGACCCCTTTTTAGAAAAATAAATATGTAAAATGCTATTTATCAAGAGTGAAGAGGGTGAAAATAATTTAAGAATAATTTTTTTATTGGTAAATTGTCAAATAGTTTTTACCCCTATTGAATTAGGTTTTATTCACATTTTTTATAGCTCCCAACTTTTGGTTGCTCTAAATATTTACCTACACATTTTTTTAAAAGTGTATCAATACTTCTTGTTGAAAGTCCAAATTTTAAACCGATTGAAACAGCTTCTTTTCGAGTAAATTCTATTGGTAACGCTTGGAAAAATAGTTCATTATTTGAGCCTGTTTTAAATATTCCTTGGTCTGCTTGTTTGGGTAGATTATTATACATGATGATACTGTGTTTCAAGTATACATTAATTAATAACAAAGCAGATTCAAAATCCTCATCTAAACATTCAATATCTTTGGCTGTGTTTTTATTTTCAAATTTTCTTATTGCTGAAAAGACCATACAGAAGCGGTATAAGATTAAACTTTGCCTTTTAACGACACTTGTAGCGTCATCACCAACAAATGTATTTATTTGTTCTAGATGGCCTGAAAAAGCTTTATTTAACTTGTCCCATTGCTCTCTTGATAAATGTACAACTGTTTCGTTATTTTCAAAAAACATGGTCATTTCATAAACTTTATCAGATAGCATACTAAAATGCTCTGTTAAATTTATATGGTTACCATATGGTGATGGGTCTATCCATTTATTTTCTGTTTTAAAAGTGTAAAACAAGAATCTGCTGAATAGGCCATCTTCAGCTGAAGAAATAATGTTATAAACTTGTTTTGGTGTTCCAGATAGCGCAACTGATAATTTTGGTTTTTCAATTTCAAAATATTCATTGTTGGTTTTTCTTGAAACAGATATTTTTTCATGGTGGAAGGCTTTTCTAAGTAAATCAGAATATGAACCCCAATCATTTTTAAAGGCTTGCCCTAATGTATCGGCTTCAGTTTCGCAAATAATTCCTTTACCATCATTATCCTCTAGATGCTGAATCATTTTTGAGTTACTTGTATTGGCTGGAATATAAACAACTTCAAAAGGTGGTTCTTTAGGCGATTCTTCATCAGGTGATTCATTATCCTTGAAATCTTCTAAGCCCATCTTAAATTGCCTTATTGAATCCTCAGAGTTTTTAATAGTTTCTCTGTGATACCTGTCTGCTAACTCCTTTGCGGATTGTAAAGACCCTTTTCCAGAAGCAGCTGGAGCAAGAATAAACGAATATAAATTTGGAAAAACTTCACGCCCACTATATTCACCAGAAACATTTGGTAAGCATCCAGAAAGTATTGATAAAGCTCCAGTTAGAAATGTGTCTTTTGAGCGTTGTTCTTCGAAGGATTTTGCTCCTTCACTAATCAATGAAGGTAAATTATCATATACAAGTTGAGGTATTTTTGGTGTATTTAATAAGAAATTTTGATTTTCTTCAATATTAGATTCTCCTTTTGCAACGTTTGCAAACTTTGCAAAGTCTGCAATATTATTATGAAACGCACTTTTGATTATGTTTTTTATTTCATTTTCCTCTAAGTCAAAATTCGAATTGCAAAATTCAAATGCACTTTCTTCATTTATTCCAGTTCTATTTGCATTACAAGCAAATAGATAAATAAAATTATTTCTATTACCTTCTAAATACTTCTCTTTCTTCTCTGTAAATTCTAAACATTTTTCTAATTGCTCTAATGATGAATATTGCTCTGTCTCAATCTTAAAAGTATCTACTTCATTTTTTACTTTATATATTGTTGAGGTTTCATTCAAAAAAGTATTTTCATCAAAGGAAACAAAGCATAAACGAGATATGTCTTTACATTTTGGGTCATAATCTATATAAGTTAATGAAGAGTAATATGCTCCAACTTGTTTATACGCTTCTATATGTTGCTCCTTATTTGAATCAACTCGCACAAAAACTTTCACTCCTTCACCGCTAGGACTGATGTATGAAGCATAAGTAAATTCACAACTATTTACTATTTCAATAAATGTTTCCATTTCATCTGCTGGTATATGGTCAAAATCTAAGTGTATTATTTTTGAATAAGAATTGACGAATTCTTCTTTTCTTTGTTGACCAAAAGTTCCTGATGGGGTAAATGCCAAAAGTTTTTTCTTAAAATCATCAGCTCTAGAATTCTCCCTATTTTGCTTTGCAATCCTTATTGGGTTAATTTCATTTTTATATTTACCTGATTTAATTTCTTGAAGAATATTTACAATATTTTTATCCTCTATTTTTGTTCCGAAATTTATATATGTTGAGTTCATAGGTTTCATTTTAATTATTAAACAGTTTTGATTTTTTCGCTATAATTATTTATTAACAAGCTTTTGGTGTTAAAGCATTATTTACCTCATCTCGTTTGTAGTAAACTAGATTACCAATACTGTAAGCGATAAGAATTTTTTTCTTGTTCCAACTGTATAATGTCGTAAATGAAACTCCAAGCATTTTAGCCACTTCATTGCGACTAATCCACTCAGCTGGTTGCTTTGGTTGGAATTGTTTTTTGAATTGTTCTAGCTCCTTTTTAACACCTTCTAAGATTGTTTCAGTAAGCTTTTCTTCTGTAATTTGGATTAATTGCACCATAATAAATTTGTTTTTAAATTTCTATGGTGCAAATGTGATTGGGGTCAAAAAAAGGGTCGCGTATTTGCGACCCTTTTATAAAACTATTTTATTATAAACGCTGTATATCAACGTCTTACACTATTCTTAGCGTTTTGAGATATATTAATATTTTTACTTTATTGAATCTATATCTATTTTATTTCTAAACAGAAACTCATCAATTTTTTCTTCAATTAGAGTCTCACGGACTTTGTTTTTTTCTTTATCTTTTAGCTTATATGTATTATCCAATAATTTTCTAGCATTATCAATACTACAGTCCATAATTAATGCTAATAGTTTATTTTTTTCTTTTTTAAGAGTTTTAGAATCTGTCACCAATTTATTAATTCCAAATCTTTTTATTAGAGCATATCTTTCTAAAAGACTAAAAGAGGGTAAGTTTGATTTATCTATAACTTCTTCATCAAGTTTATCAAAATCACTTTTCTCATTTTTAACAGGAATGAGGTTTAAATAGACTTCCTTTTTTTCTTTTGAAAATTGAATGTAATAACCAAGTTCTAATATTTTACTAGATATAAAATCTAACTTTTTACTTGTGTTAATGTTGAAGAATTCTTTTTCGTCTTGGTTTAAAAACTGGAAATAGCCTATAAATAACATATCATCTCTATCTATTCCTGATGAATAAATAGTGTTATTTTTTCGGTTCTTAGTATTTATTTTTAAATAATATTCATATTCAAATTTTAGAAAATCTAACTCTTCAGAGTTCTTGAATTTTTCTAAATAAGCTTCGAGTAAATTGGGGTAATATAATTCGTATACTTTTAGAGAAGAGTTATGCCAAAATCTATTTGTTTTCTCACAATATTCGTAAATACTAATTACATCTTCAGTTAATGAATCCGTACATTTACCATTTTTATAAACTAACTCTTCAAATTCTTTCTTTAAGCTAGTATTATTTATATGCTCTGGCTGGCATATTTTATCTGCTAAAAAATAAAATCTCTTTTCCATTTTACTAGACAAAACAACAGCTCCGTTAATTAAAGCAATATAGCCATCATAATGCTCCATTTCCTCCCCTTCTTCACCAGTCTTTTCATCAATAATTCTAAGATAATCTCTATCATTATCCGATAATAAACTAGTAAAACTTACGTCATTAATAAATTTCTTCTTTTTCTTCTTGCTCATAGCAATCTATTTTAATCAATTTGTGACTAAAATAGACTAAACAATATGAATGAGCAATTATTTATGTTAAGACTTATGAGAAAAACTTATGTTTTGATATTTTTTCAGCTCTTTCTAAATCATCAACTTTAATATATGAATAGAATACTTTTTCTGTACTATGACCACTTATAGCCATAATGTCAATTGTTGGCATACCACTTTTATAAGCATTTGTACAAAAAGACCTTCTACCAGTATGATTAGTTATTAGCTCATATTTTTTATATTCATTTTTGGTTTTTATACCGCCTTTAGTTATTCCTTTTTGAACAAACTCATCAATTTTAGCTAATTCACCAATTTCTTTTAAACAATAATTGATGTGTTGTTCTGGCATTGCTTGCGGAGGTTCACCATCATTTTTATTTAATATTGCCTTTAGCATTGTATTAATAGGTATAGTTAAACTCTTTGAGTTTTTTTGAGTTACTAATGAAATGTAGTTAATACCATTATCAGAAATAATGTTTTTTGATGTTAATTTATTGAAATCTGAAACTCTCAAACCAGTATTAGCTGATATTAAAAATAAATCTCTAGCATTATCTAATTTATTTGCAGTCAATAAAAATCCGCTTTCTGTTTTTTTAGGCTTAAATTCAGAAAAATTTAAATCAAAAATATTTTGAAGCTCATCTGTATTTAAATAGATATTATAAGTTTCTTCACTTGGTTTTATGAACCAACTTTTTTTAAAATCCATGTTGTTGTGAAAACCTTTTTCAAAACTAGCATTCATTATGGTTTTTAAAATCCTTATATGAGTTCCAATATAATTTAAGGAGTATTCATGGTCATTCATATATTTTATAAATAAGGTATAAAAATCATTATTTATGCTATTGTATTTTAACGTTAAAATAGTGTCATTAAATTTTTGAAATATATTTAAAGAATTTTTAAGTGTTTTAGTAGTGTTTTTATTCATTGGTTTTCTTGTGGTAGGTAAAGATGCTTTTTGATAATACTTAATATACCATTTGAAAAATGGTAGTAATTCCATTTTTTCTGATTTCACCTCATCGGTTGGTTTTGATTTATTTAAAAAAGTATCTAATTCATTTTTTAATATATCATTATCGATATTTTCACCACTTGTTAGTAATCCTGTATGCAATTTTTCTACAAAACCTCTAATTTCGTTCAGCCTATTGTTTACTTCATTTTTATATACCTCAGCTGTTACATTTTTTATTCGAAATTTTTCATCGTCCCAATTTTTTGCATCTAAAATTTGCAAACCAGTTGAATAACGCAACCTCTTGTTAGTGCCGTAATTGAAAAATAATTGAATTGAAGCTGATTTGCTTTTTCCTTTTCTTAAAACGTAAGTTAGCTTGGCCATTTTTATATATCTTTGATATAAAGATAATTAAAAAGTGACACATAAAATAATATTTGAGTCACTAAATGTGTCACTTTTTAATTTACTTAGGTTTATTTAAAGTTACTTAACATTGTGTATGTATTTACATAAACCTTATAAAATATGTAATCTAAACAATACATTACTATACAGATGAGGTTGTTTGGTGAAATGAGTGAATAGTTATTTGTAGCTCTGGTGGAGCTACTTTATGCTTAAACAAATTTATAAAGTATATTTTTAGGTATAAATTTTTTGAATAGCAGTTACAACTATAGCTGTTGACCATCCCAACATAATAACCCCATTGGCAGCTTCAAAAGCACCAAGCAACCTATCTGCATTACTTAAAATAATATCTCCATAACCAAGAGTTGTATAAGTAATTAATGAAAAGTAAAATGCTTCTTCAAAAGTTTTAAAAGCATCAATAATTAAATATGTAAATGCCCAAATAACACCTTCAATAATGGTTGCAAATATGGTTATTAATACAATTGAATTAATATATATAATTCTAAGAAAAGAGCCTTTAAATTTGTGTTTTTGATGAATAAATGACAACACAACCTTGGTAGTAGTTGCATGTACAAAACTTGTGCTAATTATTAAAATAAGACCAATTAAAATATTATTCCACATTATCCAAAAATAAGTATTTTATAATTTATTATGCATTTTTTTAATTTGTGATTTTTATAATTATTTTTTAGACTTAATTATAAAAAAATAAATAAACTATAAAAAAGATGAAATTAATCTTGAAACAGCATACTTCAATCTGTTAAAAACATTGATATTACCCCAATCTTCTTTTTTTATTTCACAACAATTTTCTAAATCTGAAATGTAACTTTGCTCTAAATTAGCTGCAAATAATTTTCCGTAAATTACAGACATAATCTCAAAATTAAGGTCAAAACTTCTAATATCCATATTGGCTGTTCCAACCACACTAACCAAACCATCAGCTACTACTGTTTTGGCATGAATAAAGCCTTTTTTATACAAATATATTTTAACACCTGCATTTAACAAATCGTTGAAATAAAATTTAGATGCGGCTCCAACAATTGCTGAATCGGACTTTTCTGGAACCATTAAACGCACATCAACACCCGAAATAGCCGCTTGTTTTAAAGCATCCATAATACTTTCATTTGGTATAAAATATGGATTTGTTATGTATAATTTTTCTTTAGCAAGCGAAAATATTCGAAAATAACTAAGCATAATATTAGACATTGGATAAATAGGTCCACCAGCTACAACCTGACCCAAAGCCCTAATATCTTCATTTTCTATTAATTCAATAGTAGGAAATAAAGCTTTAGAATAAGCCAATTTTTCCAATTGAGCGGTATTCCAACTCACTATAAAATGCCTTTGTAAATTATGTACCAATAAGCCCGTAAATTTTACATGGGTATCTCGCCAATAAAGTCCGGTATCAATTGAATTATCATACCTATCTGAAATATTGATACCACCTACAAAACCAATTTTTCCATCAACAATAATAATTTTTCGGTGGTCTCTGTGGTTGATGCGATTAGCAAATTTAGCCAGTTTAACTTTTATTTTTGGGTAAATTTCAACACCACCGTTTTTAAGTTCTTTTACAATATTTTTTTTAATTCCCTTACTTGCATAATCATCATAAAGCACCCTAACCTTCAAACCGCTAGCTGCTTTTTTTAATAAAAGATCTTTAATTTTATTTCCTACAATATCATTTTCCCAATCGTAGTATTCCATATGAATAAAATGTTGGGCAGTTGCTATGGATTTTAGTACTTCAGGAAATTTTTCTTCACCATTAATTAAAAGTTTGAAATTATTTTCGCTTAAATTCTCTTGAAAAAGACCTTTCAAAAAATGTACCAGTGGTTGAAAATGAAGAATTTCATCAACACTTTTTTCAATTAACTTTTCAGTATTATCAACATCTTTATTTTTGTATGATAAATCAAAATCAGTTTGTGAATTTACACCAATTGAAGTTGTACGTTTATGCCTGTAATTAATTCCAAATGAGTAATATAGCAAAATTCCTAAAAAAGGAACTAGCATAATAAGCATTAAATAAGCCAATGTTTTTGGCGTAGAATAAGTGTCTAATAAAACCTTGAAAATAGTGTATATTAAAATACATAAATATATAGTAATAAATGCTATTTCCATATTTTAGTATTGGGTTTAATTAATCCTCATCGTAAACCATTTCAACATCATCTACAATTAATTCACTTCCTATGGCGCCGGCAAAATTAGCACCATCGTAGCTAGATGATGCAACAAAGGTAATGTGTGTTGGCAAAACAAATTGTGCCGAATCTTGGCTTACATAAACACCATCAACAGGTTTCATGTAATCTGGAAATGAACTGTCTAATTCTCCATAATTAAAAGGTATTTCAACAGTATTAAACTCTGAAGTGTCATCACTGCTTCTTAACCAAGCTGTACCCAATCTTTGTATTTTTCCGCTAAATCTTACTTCTAACAAAGCATAAATATCCAACATATCTGGGTAAGGTAATACATCTCCTTGTTTATTTTTATTTACAGCACCTGGTGAAAATTTATATTTCAACCTTAATTTAGCAGGCCTTCCAACAAATGGAATTCCAAAATCAATAGCTGCCTGCGGATTTGAAGGATCAATTTTATCTGAATCAAATTTCCCTGTAAATATTGAACCTGCAGAAATTGGCGCGCCAAAAGTACCAGCTAATTTACCATTGTCTAAAGTTTCTAATTTAGCTCCATAATTTCCGTTTCCAAAATCAAAAGGAGTTGTAGCTAATTTATTTAAAATTTGAGTACCTGGATTTCCAGTACCCCAAACGGTAGTATTTGCATCTGCGCCTGGCTCATAATAACCCGAACCCGTTTTATACCATAAATTAAAATCGCTATTATCTATTTGTGGTGTTACTGAAGCCACAAATGACGTAACTGTCCAGTTGTAAACACTACCGTCTTCTGCAACAACTTGAATTTGCGCAGGCTCATTTAAATCTAAAACATCTCCTACTTTTTTATCTGATGTAGAAAATGATGATAGATTTATACTTTGAATGGTGATAGTTGATAGATCTACGCCACCCGGAATTTCAATTTCAACTGATAAATTTTTAGTATCTATCACGGCATTTTTTGCCTGATTACTTACAACAAGTTCTTTAATATTGCCATAGCTTGAGTAGCCAAAATAACTTTCTTTTACACAAGAAGACACTGTAATAACCAACAACAGAATTAGTATTCTTTTAATCATAATTTATTTTTTATGCATTTTTGAACCAAAATAATAACCCAACCCAAGATGTAGCGATAAAACATCAATACTTAAGTCTACTTGTTGCCTAACTTGCCTTGATGGAGGTTCGTTATTATCGGTCGACTTAGAGACCGATAATTCATAGCCCAAAACATCTAACTGAACTTCAAAACAAAAGTTTTCCATTACAAAAAAGGTAACACCCGGACTAAGACCCAGCCTTAAATTATAATCTGTGGCATACGTTTTATCAACTTCGTCAATATTTTTAATATTTCTAACCAACGTATTTCCTCTTCCGTAGGTTACGCCTAATTGAGCAAAAAAGCTAAATCTTTCGTTTTTTGTTAAAGGAATAGAAGAACGAAAATTTGGTGTAATTTCAAAACCTCTTGTAATGCTATTTGAATATAATGAGTCTGGTGATTTAAATATATTACCTTCAAATTTTTTCTCAAAATATTCTAAATCAAGGCCAACCATTGCATAATCTCCTAAATAGTAACCTCCTTTTAGTGAAACATTAAAATTTACACGATCACCATCAAGTACTTGTTGAACTAAATAATCTGTATTTTCAATATTTTTACTGTCGAGTGAAAATGCCAAACCGAGGTAAACATTTCTTTTAGCAAACGGACTAAAATCTTGATTGTAATAAGTTGATAAAAATTCGTAGGGCGAAGGTTTTTCTTCTTTTTGAGCAAATGAACTTATTGAGTATAAGCCAATAATTGAACAAATTAAAAATAATTGATATTTCATAAATTTTAATTTAAAAAATTACACCACTTATTTTTAAAGTGATTTAACCTTTTTCGTTTAACAAATTTGCCAACTAAAATTACGCTAATTGGTCAGTAAAAATATTCATTATAATTTAACTGACCAACAAATATTTAACAATCAAATTAAACACAGTAACTTTAAAACAACTATTGCAATTTAAATTAGACTTTTTTACTTCAACAATAAATTTTATGGTAATTTTTAAAATTCATAAAACACTGATAATCTTATAATTATTTTTATTTTTAATAAAATTTCAAAAATAATTTTTAAAAAATGCAACCTTTTAAAATTAATACTGTCTTTAGTTAAAATTGAAATTGGGAATTTTTAATAATCAATTAACGAATCCAAATTAATTGGAAACAAATTTATTAATACATAAAGAACTTGTTGAAAAAAGCAAGAAAGGCGATAGAAATGCACAGTTTCAATTGTATAAACTTTATGTAAATGCTATGTACAACGTATGCATGCGTTTGGTAGGTTCAAAAGAAGATGCTGAAGATATTTTGCAAGATAGTTTTGTAAAAGCATTTAAAAATTTACACAGTTTTAGATACGAAAGCACTTTTGGATCTTGGTTAAAAAAAATAGTGGTAAACAAGAGTATCAATTTTTTAAAATTGAAAAAAATCCCAATTACTGCAATTGAAAATCACGAATATTATTTAACCAACGAACCTACACAAAACTTTGAAGAACAGGATATTAAAAAAATAAAAAAAGGAATTGATTTACTGCCTAACGGATTTAAACAAATAATTACTTTGTATTTAATTGAAGGCTACGATCACGCTGAAATTGGAGAAATTTTAGAAATAACAACCTCCACATCAAAATCGCAGTATCACCGTGCAAAAAAGAAATTAATTGAAATTATAAACACACTATAATGGACAATTTTGAAAAACATATTATAAAAAACAAACAGCAGTTTGAGGATTATACTCCAGATGCTTCAAAAATGTGGGCGGCAATTTCAAACGAATTGGATAAAGAAAAACCAAAAGCTATACCTCTTTGGAAAAATTCAAAATTCAAAATTGCAGCAAGTATTGTACTTATTTTAGGCATTTTTAGCATTGTTGGTTTGGGCTTTAAAAACACACCAAACAAGTTTTCAAATCAAGAATTACAAGAAATAGACATGCATTACCAAAGCTTGGTTTCGTATCAGGTTCAATTGGTTAAAAACAACACACATTTATCTTCAACAGATAAAGAAGAATTTTTATCGTTTATGGTTGAACTAGATCAAGAATATGAGCTATTGAAATTAGAATTGGATGAAAATTTAGACAACGAACTTATTTTAGAAGCCATAATTACCAATTATAAAAAACGTATTGAATTGATTGAAAACTTATTACACCAAATTAACAATTCAAAAACTACAACCAATAAAGATGAATACATTTTATAAAAATACAGCAGCACTATTACTAATTTTATTAAGCAGCTTGGCTATTAAAGCCCAAGAAGCTGTTGCAAAAAAAATAGTAAAAAGTTATTCGCTAACCCAGCAAGGCGATTTAACAATTGACTCAAAATATGGTGATATTGTAGTTAATGGCTGGGATAAAGACAGTATTGTTATTACGGCCAATATTAAAGTAACCGACAAAAAATTGGAGAATGCAAAAGATTTATTAAAACGCATTCAGCCACAAATAAAAATTGTTGGTAATTTGGCTACAATCACTTCAGAAATTACAGCTAAAAATGAAAGTTTTATTGCTAATTATTTCAACAAAAACAATCCACTAGATTTTGATAAAACCAATGTTCAAATCAATTACACCATTTATTTACCTAAAACCTGTTCGCTAAATATTACCAATAAATTTGGAGATATTATTTTAGAAAATTTTAGCGGAAGATTGGTCACAAATTTACAGCACGGAGATATGTGGATAAATCAAGATTTAACCAATGCAAGTGTTGATTTAAAATATGGAAAATTAAAAACAAAATCAATTGCTTATGCGTATATCGACCTAAAAAATGCAGCACTTGATATGGAAACTTCACAAAATTTGATATTAAATAGTAGCGGATCTACTGTTGATATTTTAAAAATTATTTCGTTTGAAATTATTTCGAATAAAGACAAAATAAACATTTCATCAGTTGAAGAAATACGTGGAAAAATAGCATTTTCAGATGTAAAAATAAATTCACTTGACAATGAAATTAACCTAAATATGAAAATTACAGATTTTAAAGTTTCTAACATTAACAAACCTGAAGCTTTTGTACATATTGATCAGGAATCATCAGATATAAACATCAATATTACAGGACTCGCATTTAAGTTTAAAGCCAATTTAGAACAAGGTGTTTTGCGCATTCCAAAATCGTTTCAAAATATCAAAACAGTGATGATTAACAATGATTT
Organism: Lutibacter sp. HS1-25; assembly: GCF_004121075.1. GTDB lineage: Bacteria > Bacteroidota > Bacteroidia > Flavobacteriales > Flavobacteriaceae > Lutibacter. Next base: position 185,797 of record NZ_RHLN01000001.1, on the reverse strand, counting down.
AAAATTAAGAGAAATTAACGCTACCTATGGCAAAAAACCTACCGGAAAATTTTCAATAACAGGAAAAAAAGGAACCATTTTATTATTAGATAATACATTATAAAAAACATAAAAATTCAAAAAAAATGAAACAATTAAAATTTTTACTAACACTAAGTTTTATGGCCATTTTATCGAGCCAATTAAAAGCACAAGATAGTGCAGACAATTATATTGAATTTAACGACAGACAAAACGTGGTAAATGGCGTATACCTTGGATTAAATTTTGGTTATGGCGAAATGGATGGCAAAAGCACTTACTTTGGTGGCGCAAAAATAGCCTACGTTGCCAACAGACAATTTGAAGTCGGTTTTTCAGGTATAGGTTTTTATTCTGAACAAAACTCAAAAGGTTTGTTATCTAGCAACGATATTTTTGGAGGCTACGGAGGTTTGCATTTAGAACCTATCTTTTTTGGACCTTCAAAATGGAGTCTTTCTATTCCAATGTTAGTTGGTGGTGGCGCAGCTGCTTATGCAAATAAAGATTTGGATGAAATTATTGACAATGGATATGGTAAAATTGAAGACTGGAAACCGTTTTTTGTATTTGAACCAGGTATTAGTGTGCAATATAATATTTCACGCTATTTCCAATTTGAAATGGGTGTAAAATACCGCCTATCTAGTGAGTTTGAATTGTACCCAGAAAGCATCACCAACATTAACGGTTTTACAGGTGGTATAGGTATAAAAATGGGAATTTTTAATATGGGTAAAAATAGCTAAAAAAATTTATTATGAAAAAGAACACAATTGACACATTACATGTTTATTCAAAAGAAAATCAGGTTTTTATTAAAAACAAACAGCAACTTTCTTCAATAAAAAAAATCGAAAAAAACAATTTAGAAACGTGGAGTCCAATTAATTTTCAATGGATTCCTATTGTAAAACTTCAAGAAAAATTTAAACAATAAAATCATGAAAAAATTAATAATTTTTGGCTTTTTAAGTACAATAATATTCACTTCATGCCAAAATGATATTGTTGGAGAAGGCCCAATAATAACCGAAGAAATAACAATTGATAATTTTAATGGAATTGGAACTTACGGAGACGACCGGGTAATTATTTCATATGGTGAAACACAAAAAATAACCGTTACAGGTCACGCAAATATTATAGATAAACTTCAAAAAAATATATATGAAGGCACTTGGGATATTGTATTAAAAGATGGCAATTATAAAAACGCCCAACTAACTGTAAATATCATAACACCACTGTTAAATTCTGTTGAACTACAAGGCTCTGGAAGTGTGGATATTGCAAATTTTAAAAGTGATGAAAATGTAGCTATTTCAATTTACGGATCAGGATATATTGAATTAAATGGCAATACTGGGTGTAAAAATTTAGACATAACTATGGAAAGTTCTGGCGCAATTTACAGCACAAACAATTTTGAAGATTTAATCAATTTAAACATTGAAATTGAGGGTTCTGCACAATTTAATGGCTTCCCTATTACATCAACCAATAGCAAAATTGATATAAGTGGCAGCGGCACTTGCAATGTTACTGCTCAAACTTTATTAGATGTAAAAATTACCGAATCTGGCATTGTAAATTACAAAGGCAACCCTACTATAAAAACCAATATTACTGGATCAGGAAAAATCAATAATTTTAACGATTAACCTTTTTTGAAATTTTTAAAAATTTCACAGCTACACAATTAAACGATTAAACAATTATATAGTTTTTATTTTGCGTAATTTTGCGCAAAATTTAGAGTGAATGAACTACGTATCGGTTGAAAATATTTCAAAATCTTTTGGAGAATTAGAACTTTTTAGCAACATTTCTTTTGGAATTAACAAAGACCAAAAAATTGCATTAATTGCTAAAAACGGAACAGGAAAAACTTCCTTATTAAATATTATGGCTGGACATGACAGTCCAAATTCTGGTCAAATAATTTCTCGTAAAGGATTGAAAATAGAGTATTTATCTCAAGAAGATTCACTTGATGACGAATTAACCATTGAGCAATCAATTTTTAATTCGGACAACGAAACATTGAAAGTTATTGAGGAATATGAACACGCATTAAACAATCCAGAAGACGAAAAAGCCTATCAGGTTGCTTTTGAAAAAATGGAAAGATTCAATGCCTGGGATTTTGAAACGCAATACAAACAAATTTTATTTAAATTAAAGTTAGAAGATTTAACCCAAAAAGTAGGCTCCCTTTCTGGTGGGCAACGCAAGCGCTTAAGTTTGGCTGTAATTTTAATTCATAAACCCGATTTATTAATTTTAGACGAGCCTACCAACCACCTTGATTTAGAGATGATTGAATGGTTGGAAGACTATTTTAAAAAAGAAAAAATCACCTTATTTATGGTTACACATGACCGCTTTTTTTTAGAGCGTGTTTGTAATGAAATTGTAGAAATGGACAATGGTGGTTTTTATACCTATAAAGGAAATTATTCTAATTATTTAGAAAAAAAAGAAGCCAGAATTGAACAGGAACAAGCCAGTGTTGATAAAGCTAAAAACCTGTTTAATAAAGAATTAGAGTGGATGCGCCGCCAACCAAAAGCACGTACTACCAAATCTAAAAGTAGAATTGACGATTTTTATAAAATTAAAGAAGCTGCCCATAAACGCAGAAATGATCACCAAGTTCAGTTAGAAATTAACATGGAACGTATGGGTTCTAAAATTTTAGAATTGCATAAAATTTCAAAATCTTTTGGCGATTTAACAATTTTAGACAAGTTTGAATACAACTTTTTACGTGGTGAGCGCATTGGAATTATTGGAAAAAACGGAACAGGAAAATCTTCGTTTTTAAATATAATTACAGGAGGAATTCCGGTGGATTCTGGTAAAGTAGTGGTTGGTGAAACTATAAAATTTGGCTATTACACCCAAGATGGAATCAACCCAAAACCAGGGCAAAAAGTAATTGAAATTATCAAGGAATACGGTGAACAAATTCCGCTTACCAAAGGAAGAAGTATTTCTGCAGCACAACTATTAGAACGCTTTTTATTCAGCAGAAAAAGACAATACGATTTTGTTGAAAAATTAAGTGGTGGAGAGCGAAAAAGACTGTATTTATGTACCGTTTTAATTCAAAATCCTAACTTTTTAATTTTAGATGAACCTACCAACGATTTGGATATCATTACTTTAAATGTACTAGAAAGTTTCTTGTTAGATTTTCCGGGATGTTTATTGGTGGTTTCGCATGACCGTTACTTTATGGATAAAATTGTAGACCACTTATTTGTATTTAGAGGCGATGGTGAAGTCGAAGATTTTCCTGGTAATTATTCTGATTTTAGAGCTTATGAAGATTCTAAACCTAAAGAAGAACCTGTTGAAGTTAAAAAAATTGAAACTAAAACAGTTGCACCCACAAATAAAGCCGCTTTAACCTACAAAGAAAAGAAAGAACTTGAAGGAATTGATGGTGAAATAGAAGCGCTTGGAAATCAAAAATCAGCAATTGAAGCTCAGTTTTTAGATGCCTCTTTATCTGGTGAAGAAATCAATAATTTGTCTATAAAATTACAGGAAATTAGCAATCAAATCGAAAGTAAGGAAGAACGCTGGTTAGAATTATTGTCTAAATTAGAAGACTAGTTTTAAATACCTTTAGCTGCTTGTTAACTTAAATTTTAATACCTATTTACCAATATGAACCGTTTGTATAAATTTTTATTTGTTGCCTTATTACTTTCTCAATTTTCCAACGCACAATCTTCGGGTGTTTCACTTTTTAATGGAAATGATTTAAAAGGATGGTATGCTTTTGAACCAAAGAGCGGAAAACATACCGATGCTTCTGAACTTTTTTCAGTTGAAGACCAAATGATTAGATTGTATGGTAAAAAAACAGGATACTTAATGTCTGAAAAATCATACCGTAATTTTAAGTTAACTGTTGAATTTAAGTGGAATATAGACAGCACTTTTACCCGAAAAAGCGACAAACCAAATAGCGGTGTTATGTATTTAATTCCTGCTGATTCTCCTGATATGTTATGGCCTAAAGGAATTCAGTTTCAAATAAAAAAAGATGCAACAGGAGATTTTATTTTATTAAATGAAGTTACTCTTGAAATAAAAGGCGAAAAAACAGTTCCAGGAAAAAGCGTAGTTGCCAATAGATTTAAAGATGCCGCTAATTCAATAGGCGAATGGAATACAATTGTTATTACTTCAAAAAACGGAAAAATTAAACAACAACTTAACGGTAAACTGGTTAATAAAGGCAAAAAATCTTCTGTACAAGAAGGTAGAATTTTATTACAATACGAAGGTTTTCCTATCGATTTTAGAAAAGTTGAAATTAAAACCTTAAAATAAAAGCGTCAGTTACCAAAAAAAAATTGCCCTATTCGCTGTCTACTTCTCTAATTAAATACATGTAAACAGGGTAATGGTCACTGTAGCCACCAGTAAAATTTCCACCTGCAAAACTTCTAAAAGGATATCCTTTGTATTTGCCGGTTTGGGTTGTTAAATAAGGCGGATTAAATACTTTAACCTTGTATAATTTATACGAATCATACGTGTTATTTTGGGTTAAAAAAGTTGATGATACCATCATTTGATCAAAAAAATTGATATTATCTCTGTAGGCTAATGTGTTTTCGCCTCGTTTAAACATTTGTTCTGTTGGGTTGTAAATATCACCTTCAACAACATTATTTTTATCGCCTTTGGTTTTTAAAACCTCTTTTAAACTTTTGTTTATTGGGTCGTCATTTAAATCGCCCATAATTATAATTTTAGCGTTTGAATCGTTTTCGCGTATTTTTTTAATTATTTCAGTGTTTAAATAAGCCGCTTTTTCTCTTTTAGCACTGCTAACTTCCTCTCCACCTCTTCGTGATGGCCAGTGATTTACAATAATATGTATCAATTCTCCATTTAAATATCCCGAAACCAATAATTGATCTCTTGTGTAATTTCGCATACCATTTTCATCCCACAAACGCAATTCAAAAGTTTCATGACTTATAGGATTAAAAAAAGCGGGCTGATATAAAAAACCAACATCTATACCTCGTAAATCTGGAGAATCGTAATGAATAATCTCGTAATTTTTGTCCTTCAAAAAATCGGTATGCACCAAATCTTCCAATACTTTTCTGTTTTCAACTTCAGCAACACCTAAAATTACAGGGCTGTTATTTGCATCTTCAAAGCCAATTTCAGAAATTACTTTAGCCATATTGTTCAATTTTTGAAGATAAACTTCCTCTCTATTTTCAATAATTGCCATTATTGGACTCGCCTCATCATCGGTTAAAGTATCATTTTCCGTATCAAAAAGATTTTCTAAATTGTAAAAAGCAACTGTTCTAATTTCATATTTATTTTGAGAAAATGCAGTATTTACTCCTAAAAACAGTACAACAAGAATTATTATTTTTTTCATCAACCTTAATTTTTTAAAAGAAAAACTAAAGTACTAACAAAGTTTTAAATTAAACCAAATAAAATCTATTTATCCAAAACAAACCTTCATTTTTCATACACTATAATAAAAATTAAAAAAACATAAAGTGATAAAAATCAGTTTATTGCATTAAAATGTTTTTTAATATTGAACTGCCCAAAAAGTTTCTAATTCTAATTGCTATGAATAAAAAACAACTATTTTTTGTGGCATTCTTGCTATGCTCATTGTTTACGAGTTTCCATAATTACAGTCAAACTACATTGTCTGAAGGAGATATTGCCATTATTGGCATAGACACTTCTGCAGAAGATTTTATGTTTGTTACTTTTGTACCACTAAGTGCAGGTACTCAAATCTATTTTACCGATGAATCTGCTGTTGGCACTTATTTTATTGGAGAAGGTGAAGGCACTGTTTTGTATACTGCTCCTATGGGTGGTGTTGAAGCTGGATCGGTAATTTCGTATAAAACAAACGCCTTAGATTTTAGCATTACTACTGATGGTGCTATTGAATTAGCCGATGCTGGCGATGGTATTATAGCTTATCAAGGAACTTCAGTAGGGTCTGTTACTACTTTTTTACATGCTATTGGAAAATCATTGTCAGAAATAGGTACATTTCCTAATGGATTTTCTAATTATGTTGTAATTGGAGGTGTTAATGGCGAATATTACAACATCAGATCTGGAGCTACTGCTTCTACCTATTTAACCAATATAAATAACAGTGCAAATTGGTCTACAAGTGGCGAAAGTTCGTTACCATTTAATCTTTCACCTTTTAGTTTTGAAACACAAACCACAAACAATTGCGCCAACCCATTTATTTCTGAATATGTTGAAGGAAGCTCTTACAATAAATACATTGAAATTTTTAACCCAACCAATAGCCCTATTTTACTAACAGACAATTACTTTGTTCAAATCTACTCAAACGGAAGCAATTCATATACAAAGATTGCTTTAATAGGTACAATAGCACCTTTCGATACTTTTGTAATTGCGCATAATAAAGCTGTTTTATTGGGTTCAGTACAACAAAAAAGTAGCTCACTAGATTTTAATGGTAACGATGCTGTTGCCTTGGCAAATACTATAAATATTATTGATTTGATTGGCAGTATTGAAGATGATTCAAATTTTGCAAATGATATTGGATTAAAAAGAAAAAGCAACATCAACAATTCAACTGTAAATTATGATACTTCTGAATGGGATATTTTAATCAAAGATGACGTTTCAAACTTAAGAGAACACCTCAGCGATTGTGGGTTGGTTTGCCCTTTAGAAAATGCAACCACTTGGAATGGTTTTAGCTGGAGCAATGGCTCTCCAAACACAAATACAACGGCTATTTTAAATGCAGATTACAATACTTTTACAAATGGCAATTTTACAAGTTGTAGTCTTATTGTAAACGCAAATGTGCTGCTCACAATTGCCAATTCAACGTATCTTGAAATTGAAAACAATGTTTTTACAAATGGTACCATTTTGGTTGAAAATCAGGGTTCATTTGTCCAAAATACTTCATCACAAATTTTTAAGCTAAATTCTACCGGAAATGCCATTGTTCAAAAAACAACAGCACCTATAAACGCCTGGTACGAATATACGTATTGGAGCAGTCCTGTTGCTAATGAAACCATTGAAACTGCTTTGGCTGGTGCGCCTTCAAACCGAAGATTTTGGTTTAATGCACAAAATTATTTGGATAAAACTGCTGAAACTGGAAATAACAATGTCACAATTGCAGGACAAGATGATATTGATGATGACGGCAACGATTGGCAAACTTGTATCGCAACAGCTACAATGATTCCTGGTGTTGGCTATGCCGCAACACAATCTTCAGCTACATTTACAGGTTTGGGCTCGCAATACAATTATACTTTTACAGGTAAATTTAACAATGGCACCATTGCGGTTCCTGTTTATAGAAACGATTGCGAACTTTTAGACACCAACTGGAATTTTATTGGGAACCCCTACCCTTGCGCAATTGATGTTGATGCTTTTTTTAATGAAAACGTATATGATCTTAATGCCAATGGTACCCTTGAAGGTGCTATTTATTTATGGTCACAAAATACAGCGCCATCTTCTTCTGCAAACGGAAATGAACAATCCAATTTTTCACAATCAGATTATGCCATTATCAACGGAATTGGCGCAACCGCAGCGCAATATTCAGGAGGCAAAAGCGTAATTCCTAATCGGTTTATCCCATCATGTCAAGGATTTTTTGTGGCTTTAAACAACAATGCAAATGTTACTGAAGTTGCTGGAACAATTAAAAAAGGAGCAGTTATTTTTAACAATTCAATGAGGGTTGTTGCTAACAATGACCAGTTTTTTAAAACTACACAAAAATCGAAAAGCAATACAAATTACAATAAAATATGGTTAGACCTTACTGCAGGTAATGGCGTTTTTAGTCAAATTTTAGTAGGCTATGTAAATGGCGCTTCAAACAGATTGGACAATTCATTTTTTGATGCTGTTCGAAATATTTCTTCAGGAAATGCAATTAATTTTTACTCATTTGCTGAAGAAAATAGTAAGAAATTAGCCATTCAAGGAAAAGCAGCTTCAACATTAACTGTTGATGAAAAAATTCAATTAGGAATTGAAACTACATTACCTAATTCAACAAAATACAATATTGCAATTGCAAAAATTGAAGGTGATTTTTTAAGTAAAAACAACATTTATTTAGAAGACAATTTACTTGGAATTACACATAATTTATCCGAATCTAATTATGAATTTTGTTTAGAAACAGGAACTTTTAACAACAGATTCAACCTTGTTTTTTCACAAAAAACCTTATCAATTTCAAATGAAGAAATTAGCGACACCAACTTGTCAATTATTCAATTAGAAAATGGGACTTTCAAAATTTCAGTAAATCCAAATACAAGTATTTCAACCATTGAAATTATAGATACCGCTGGAAGAATTTTAACCACAAAACAGGGCTGTACCTCAAATGAAATTTATGAATTTTCAACTATAAATACACCTGTTTTTTTAGCACGAGTCACCACTTTAAACGGACAAAAATTGACGAAAAAAGCCATTGATAAAAGGTACTAATAATCTGAAAAAGTAAATTGTTAATGAAAAAAGTACTATTTATTGCGATCTTTTATTTGAGTTTTTTCCAAATAACTTTAGCACAATCAACACTTCAAGGAAAAATAGTTGATGCCTACACAGAAAATCCAATTGCAAATGTTTCTGTAAAAATCAATGGAACAAATCTTGAAATTAAAACCAATTCAGAAGGAATTTTTGAATTTCAAAACCTAACAACTGGTAGTTATTTATTAATTGCAACTATTAAAAATTATCAGCCTAAAAACATTCCTTTTGCAATTTTTGAAAATCAAAACACCGATTTAGGCATTGTTTACTTAGAAGCCACTATTCCTGAATTTGAAGATAAAAGTATTATTTTATTAACCGATGATGATTTATCTGATGACAACGATCAAAATTCGACATATGTTTCGGGTGTTTTTCAATCTTCAAAAGATATTTATTTAAAAGCTGCTGCCTATAATTTTAGTCAGGCTTGGTTTAAAGTTCGCGGTTACGATTCCAGTCAGGGAACCATTTCAATAAACGGTGTTGAAATGAATAAATTGTACGATGGGCGTCCGCAATGGAGCAATTGGGGCGGCTTAAATGATGCTTTTAGAAACCAGCAATTTACAACCGGAATTGCACCAGCTTCTTACACTTTTGGAGGTGTTTTAGGAACCACAAATTTTAGTGTTCGCGCATCCGACCATCAACCCGGAGCAAAGGCTTCTTTGGCTTCAACCAACAAAAGTTATAACGGCAGAATGATGATGACTTACGCAACAGGATTTACCAAAAACAACTGGGCTTTTGTAGGCTCGGGTTCATACAGAGCATCACAAAATGGTTACAATGATGGCACCACTTACAACGCTTGGTCGGGCTATTTTTCAGCTGAAAAAAAATTAAATCAGAAACATAGTTTCAATTTCACTGCTTTAACAGCTTACAATAAAAGAGGAAAATCTTCAGCAAATACCCAAGAAGTTTACGATTTAAAAGGCTACAAATACAACTCATATTGGGGCGAACAAAAAGGTGATAACCGAAACGCTCGAATGAAAGAAATTATGGAACCCATGGTTTTATTAAGTCATTATTATAACAACAATAAAACTTCAATAATTACCACTTTAGCATATCAATTTGGACATATTGGCAACAGTAGATTAGGCTATTTTAATGCGCCAAATCCAGACCCAACTTACTGGAAATATTTACCAAGTTATTACTTGCGTTTTAAAGACAATTTAGACTATTCAAACGCGTATTTATCTGAACAAAATTTTAAAAATAACGGTCAAATAAATTGGTCAAATTTATATCAGGTAAATGCAGACAAAGGCAACGCTTTGTATTATTTATATGAAGACAGGGTTGAAGATTCTCAATTATCATTTAATGCTATTTTAAACACCAACCTCAACAACAATTTTAATTTAAATGCAGGTATTTATTATCAAAATTTAAATTCAAAAAATTATGCAAATATGCTCGATTTACTGGGTGGAAACGGTTTTTTAGATTTAGACCAATACGCACTGGGAGATGCCAAACAAAACGACTTAAACAACCCCAATAAAATGGTAAATGTTGGTCAAGATTTTCAATACAATTACACCATAAAAGCATCGGTTTTTGAAGCTTTTGCACAGTTGCAACATGTTGGTAAAAAAGTAGATTATTTTGCTTCATTTAACATTAACAACACCAGCTATCAGCGTGAAGGATTGTATAAAAATGGTACTTACCCAACAAATTCTTTTGGCAAAAGTGAGCAAAAATATTTTTTAAATATCAGCGCAAAAGGTGGTTTGACTTATAAATTTTCGGGGCGACATTTGGCGAGTTTAAATGCAGGATATTTCTCAAATCCGCCTAACATTAGAAATACGTTTTCAAACTCACGAGTTAACAGTAATTACACACCAAATTTAACCAGTGAAAAAATTATAACAGGAGATTTGACTTATATGTACAGAGCTCCAAAATTTCAAGGAAGAATTACAGGTTATTACACAAAATTTTCAAATGCTATTGAAACTTCTTTTCTTTTTGCTGAAGGTTTGCAAGGTGATGAAGCCGATTTTGTAAACGAAATTGTTACAGGAATTGAAAAATTAAACCGCGGTGTTGAGCTAAGTGCTATGTACCAAATAAATTCGCTTATAAGTATTTTGGCTGCTGGATCGTTTGGACAATTTACCTACAATAACAATCCCAATTTGTATTTAGCATCTGATAATTTTGTGGATTCAAATGCTGATTTTGGCACCTCCTATTTAAAAAATTATCGAGTATCAGGAACACCTCAACAAGGTTATTCGTTGGGTTTTGAATACCGAGACCCAAAGTTTTGGTGGTTTCAAATAAATGGCAATTTACTAACCAACAATTATTTAGATATTTCGCCACTACTTAGAACCAATAATTTTTATTTAGATGCTGATGGGATTCCTTTTGTTGATGATGAAACAGGTGTTGAGATAACTCAAAATCAAGTAGATAATTTATTGCATCAAGAAAAATTTGATGCTGTTTTTTTACTGAATATCGTTGGCGGAAAATCGTGGTTAAAACAGCATAAATACTTTGGCTTTTTTATTGGAATTAACAATGTTTTAGGCGAAATATATAAAACTGGCGGTTTTGAGCAACCCAGAAATGCCAATTACTCAGAATTAAAACAAGACAAACAATTAAATACGCCACTTTTTGGACCAAAATATTGGTACGGCAATGGCGCATCCTATTATATTAATTTTTATGTCAGAATTTAAAATATTGAATATGAAAAAGTTTAAAATATTAAAAATATACCTGTGTTTGTTACTTTTTTCGGCTTGTGTAAAAGACACTGATTTTGCAAGTCCACAAATAACATGTAATGAACCCGAAATTACAGTTACAAACACCCTTCAACAAGTAAAAGAAATGTACAAATACGGTGGTGCAACCGTTATTGAAACTGATGTAATTATTGAAGGTTATGTGGTTTCTAATGATGAAATGGGCAATATTTATAAAACCATTTCCATACAAGACAAACCCGAAAACCCAACTGCAGCCATAAAAATTGCTATTGACCAAAGCGATTTGTACACCAAATACAATGTGGGACGAAAAATATTTATAAAATTAAAAGGTCTTGCCATTGGCTATAGTTATGGAAGTTTACAAATTGGCAAAGCCGTTGGAACAGAAATGGATAGAATTCCTTCAACAGAAATCAATAATTACATTGTTCGCTCTTGTGAAGTCGCAAAAATTACACCCAAAATTGTAAACTTTAACGAATTAAATGATTCGCTATTAGAAATGCTCATTAGCATTGAAAATGTACAATTCAATGATATTGAACTGGGTAAAACATACGGAAATTTAAACAATACCCAAACTGTTGATCGGCTGCTAAATATTTTTTCGAACAATTGTGATTTAAGCGGAAATGTGATTTTAAGAAATAGTGGTTATGCCGATTTTAAAAATGAATTATTACCCGAAGGCAAAGGTACCATTACCGCTATTTTTAGCAATTATTACGACAATTTTCAATTGTATATTAGAGATCCTAAAGACCTGAATTTTACAGAACCACGTTGTGATTATTCAAATTTATTACCAACCATTTCATTGGTTGATGTGCGTAAAATGTATGAAGGTAATATGGTTGAATTTGGCGTTGACACCAATTATATAGTTGAAGGTTTTGTGATTTCAAGTGATGAACACCAAAATTTTGAGCACAAACTCGTTATTCAGGATGCCATTGAAAACCCAACAGCAGGTATACAACTATTAATAGATAAAGAAGCCATTTTTGAAACCTACCCAATTGGCTCCAAAGTTTTAATCAATTTAAATAAGTTATATATGACTGAAGATGACGGTGTTTTAACTATCGGTTTTCCGAAGAAAACAGCAATTACTGAAGTTACTTCAGAAAAAATACCCGAATTTATTTACAAAACAGATCAGTTTTATTCAATAATACCAAAAGAAATTTCGATTTCAGAAACTTCAAACAAAAACCTGGAAAGCACCTTGGTTAAAGTAGTAGATGTACAATTAACAGAAAATGAATTAAGCAAATCTTACACCTTTTTTAGTGGCGAAAATGACGGAATTAGAACATTGGAAACCTGTAACGAAGCTCTAAAATTAAGCGTTTTTACCAATGGAAAAGCAACATTTGCCAATGATTTATTTCCCAAAGGTCACGGTTCAATTACAGGCGTTTTAAGTTCTAATTTAGAAATTAGAAAAATTGATGATGTAGCATTTACCGATCCATTTGAAGTTTGCAAAGTTTTTGTTCCAAAAATAATGATTACTGAAATTGCCGATCCTAAAAACAATGTCTCTGCACGATTTGTTGAATTGTACAATGCCGGTGAAAGCAGTGTTAGTTTAAATGGTTGGAAATTGAACAAATATTTAAATGGTTCAACAAGCGTTTCGAGCAATCCGGTTGGTTTAGATGGAATTCATATTTCAGCTGGTGGTTTTGCCATTATTGCAAATACCGATTTTGAAACTGTTTTTAATATGGCGCCTAATATTGTAAGCACTTATATTTCGGGCAATGGTGATGATGTTTATGAATTAGTAGATAATACAGGAAAAACCATTGATATTTTTGGTATTATTGGCCAAGATGGCAATGCAACAAATTGGGAATATTTAGATGGTGGTGCAGTTAGAAATACATGGATAAACAATCCGTCTAATTTATTTAATAATAGCGAATGGATTATTTATTCGAGTGCAACAAATAATTTGATTTCGAACCCAAATTCGCCGAAAAATGCGCCTTTAGATTACAATCCAAATTATAGATAGTGTAATTTTTAGCATATAAATATTAAAATATTATATTTCAATATACGTATTTAACATATTTATTATCAAATGTGCAATATTTAAAAAATAGACTTGAATATTTTTCAAAAATTACGAAAACGTTTTTTCTATTTAAATTAGTCATAAATTTGACATAGTTAAACAACAGACTTAAAAGTTAAATATTATGAATAAATTTAAATTATTGGCAATTGCCTTCGTATTCGCAACTACAACTATATTCGCTAATTCAATTTCAAACCCTGGTATTTCTGGAGATGAAATAAGAAAACAAATTATAGAATTGGTTGATGCATCTAACAGCGATTTTAACGCTCCAATTTCAGCTAACATTACTTTTTCTTTTAGTTCAGAAGGAGAAATAATTGTTTTAAAAGTTGAATCAATAGACAAAGATGTTTTAACTTTTATACGTGAAAATGTAAACGGAAAAGTATTGGCTAACCCTGGAAAAGTTAAAAAAACCTACGAAATGAAAATCACCATTAAATAAAAAAAATGTCAAAAAGAGCTATTTGAAAAATTAATTATTTTTCAAATAGCTCTTTTTTTTATGTCATCTTTTTCCAAATAAATATACACTGGAAAATGATCGCTAAAACCACCTTGATACCATTTTCCCATATAGGTTCTATAAGGATTTCCTTTGTATTTTCCTTTCCAAATTTTTAAAAATGGCTTATCAAAAATTTCAGCATATTTAAACAAATGCTTATCCTCTTCTTTTTCTAAAAAGTTTTTCGAAAAAATAATTTGATCAAACAAATGCCAAGTTCCTTTGTAGTTTAATGTGCCATTTCCCGTACTAATTAAACTTTCCATCGGATTGTAAAAAGTATCATTTACCAAATATTCTTTAACACTAATATTTGTTGGGTCATCGTTAAAATCGCCCATAATAATTATTTTAGCATCTTCATCTTCAGCATTTATCAAATCAACAATTTCCAATACTTTTTCTGAAGCTGAAATTCGCTTATCAACAGTTTCTCCATTCCCGTTTCGTCTTGAAGGCCAATGATTTACAATAACATTTACAAATTCACCATTTAAATTACCCTGCACCAATAAAATGTCTCTTGTAAAATCTCTTTCACCATTAAAACCCGTTAAATACAGCGGAAAAGTTTGAGAACCAACCAATTCAAACAATTCTTTTTTATACAACAATGCCACATCAATACCGCGCTCGTCTGGAGAATCGTAGTGTACAAAATCATAATTTTCATTTTTCAAACCATCACTCTGCACCAAATCTCTTAGCACTTCAGCGTTTTCAACTTCAACAACACCAACTATAGCAGGTGCATAAACAGATTTATCCAAACCAATTTGCCCAATTACATTGCCTAACTTTCTAATTTTATTTTTATACCGTTTCGTATTCCACTTTTTAAATCCGGTTGGTGTAAAATCGGTATCCAACGTATTTTCATCGTGAACTGTATCATATAAATTTTCGAGGTTATAAAAAGCAACAGTATAAATGCTGTCGTTTTTTTCTTCAATAGTGTTAGAAAACATAAAGTATTTTTAAAAAGTCCAAAGTACAAAATTAGAATTAAACTAGGTATTTGTATCTTTGCTGAAATTAATTTTAGCTGAAGCTATTTGCAATATGATTGAAGAAAAAAAAGTAACCTCAGAAGAGGCTGTTTTAATAGGTGTTATTACCCAACATCAAAATGAAGAACAAGCAAATGAATATTTAGACGAGTTGGAGTTTTTAACTTTAACTGCGGGTGGTGTAGCTGTTAAACGCTTCACCCAAAATCTTGATATGCCAAATCCAAAAACTTTTCTGGGAACAGGAAAGTTAGAAGAAGTAAAGGCTTATATGGATTTGCATCATATTGAAACTGCTATTTTTGACGATGAACTTTCTTCTTCTCAATTAAGAAATATTGAAAAAGTTTTAAACTGCAAAGTACTTGACAGAACCAATTTAATACTTGATATTTTTGCAAGTAGAGCCCAAACAAGTTACGCGCGTACTCAGGTTGAATTGGCGCAATGCCAATATTTACTACCGCGATTAACCAGATTGTGGACACACTTAGAGCGTCAAAAAGGGGGAATTGGATTAAGAGGTCCTGGTGAAACTGAAATTGAAACAGACAGACGTATTATTAGAGATAAAATAGTTTTACTTAAAGAAAAACTAAAAGTAATAGACAAACAAATGGCTGTGCAACGCAAAAACCGTGGTAAAATGGTGCGTGTTGCTTTGGTTGGTTATACCAACGTTGGAAAATCTACTTTAATGAACGTTATTAGTAAAAGTGATGTTTTTGCCGAAAATAAATTATTTGCCACTTTAGATACCACTGTTAGAAAGGTTGTTATTAAAAACATTCCTTTTTTATTAACTGATACTGTTGGTTTTATTAGAAAATTACCAACCCAATTGGTAGAATCTTTTAAATCTACTTTAGACGAAGTTAGAGAAGCCGATTTATTATTGCACGTTGTAGATATTTCTCATCCTACTTTTGAAGACCACATTGCATCTGTAAACAAAATTTTAGCTGAAATTAAAAGTGCCGACAAACCAGTAATCATGGTTTTTAATAAAATTGATGCTTACAAACACGAAACCATTGATGAAGATGATTTGGTAACCGAAAAAACCAAAGAACACTACACCTTAGAAGAATGGAAAAAAACCTGGATGAACAAATTAGACAACAATTGTTTGTTTATCTCGGCTTTAAATAAAGAAAATTTGGAAGAATTTAAAGAAAAGGTTTTTGAAGAAGTTAAAAAAATTCACATTTCACGCTTTCCTTATAACGACTTTTTATATGAAGAATATACTGAAGAAGGTTAGAAATAGTTAAAAGACAGAAACCCAAAGCTGGAAGTTTATTTTTGATTCTGAATCCTACTCTTTTAAGAGAAAGATTATTTTTGCCGAAGCTAGAAATAGCCTAAACAAATTTAATTGCTTTCGTTATTTTTAGTGCTTTTTATAATTGAAGTTGTATTTATTCAACTAAAAATACTATTTTTATAAAAAAAGAGCACCATTTTATAACTTCATTTTCTGATCCTGAAAGCCTATGATTCTAACTGGTTCCATTATTTCAATCGTTTTTATTGTTATTGTTGCCAGGCTTTTATTAAAAAAAGTCTATCCACATGCCGTTTTGCTATTTAGTGGCCTTTTAATGCTCTCAATAGCTTATATGCTTGGCTTTGAAATGCCTTTTATACAAGAATCTACAAATAGTGGCTTTTTTGATTTGTTTGAATATATCAAATTTGCTTTTAGCGAAACCAATGCAGGTGTAGGATTAATGATTATGGCTATTGGTGGTTTTGTAGCATTTATTGACAAAATTGGAGCGTCAGATGCTTTGGTATATTTGGCTTTAAAACCTTTGTCGTTTTTTAAAAAATATCCTTATGTTTTGGCTTCATTGGTAATTCCTATTGGGCAATTTTTATTTATTTGTATTCCTTCAGCAGCAGGTTTGGGATTGTTATTAATGGCCTCAGTTTTTCCAATTATGGTAAATTTAGGCGTAAGTCGTTTGTCGGCAGTTTCAGTAATTACAGCTTGTACTGCTTTTGGAGTGGGGCCAGCGTCAGTAATTACAGCAAGTTCTGTTAAAATTATTGAAACCGATTCTGTTTCACATTTTTTCCAATCTCAAATACCATTAATGCTACCCTTAACTTTTACATTAATGATTGTATATTTTTTAGTTAATAAATACTTCGATAAAAAAAGTAAAAATGCTGAAGAAACTGCTCTTGAAGAAAAAGAAATTGAGTTAAAAGTGCCTCTTATTTACGCAATAATTCCAATTTTACCATTGATTATATTGTTGTTATTTTCTGATATTTTTGCATTTTTTGATCCTCCAATTAATTTAGGAACAACCACAGTTATGATATTTT
The DNA here is from genome assembly GCF_004121075.1 of Lutibacter sp. HS1-25. Taxonomy (GTDB): domain Bacteria; phylum Bacteroidota; class Bacteroidia; order Flavobacteriales; family Flavobacteriaceae; genus Lutibacter. The sequence goes on along the minus strand of NZ_RHLN01000001.1, from coordinate 168,460 downwards.
GTGTTATTGTAGGATTGATTTTTGAATTGATTCGCACACGAGATGTTAAGGTTGTTTTTCAAAATTTACAATTGTTTTTTAACGGTATGGGCAATATTTTTAAATCGGTTGTAACCTTAATTATTGCTGCTGATATTTTTGCAAAAGGATTGATTAGTTTGATGTTTATTGATGGTTTGATTGATTCTTCGCAAATGTTGGGTTTAGGTTCTATAGGCATTAGTATTGTAATGACATTGATGATTTTTATGGCTTCTATTTTAATGGGAAGTGGAAACGCAGCTTTCTTTGCATTTGGCTCTTTGGTGCCTAAAATCACAACCAGCTTAGGTGTTTCAACAACTTCAATGATTTTACCAATGGAATATGCAGCTTCAATGGGACGTACTGTTTCTCCAATATCGGGCGTACTACTCGCCACATCAGAAATTGCCAAAGTCTCTCCTTTTGATATTGCCAAAAGAAATGCAATTCCTTTTATTTGTGCAATGATTGTTATGCTAATTACTCACTTTATATAAAAACCTATGCTTAAAATATTACAAAATGCGAATATTTATTCAACAAGTTTTATTGGCAAAAAAGATATATTGTTTGCTGGCGAAAAAATTGTAGCTATTGAAAATCATATTGAAATTACTGATGTTATTTCTGAAGTTATAGATTTAAAAGGTAGCATAGTAACGTCGGGGCTAATAGATCAACACGTACATATTATTGGGGCTGGTGGCAAACATGGTTTTGGCTCTATGACTCCTGAAATTATGCTCAGCGAATTTATTAACTGCGGCACAACTACCGTAGTTGGTTTGTTAGGTACCGATGGTAGCGCAAGAAGTATTAAAACACTGTATGCAAAAGCAAAATCATTAGAATCTGAAGGTTTATCAGCATACATTTATACCAGCTATTTTGGATTAGATGCGGTTACTTTTACAGAATCAATTCAAGAGGATATGATTTTTATCGATAAGGTTTTAGGTTGTAAAGTTGCCATTAGCGATGAACGATCTTCTTATCCGCTAGAAACAGATTTACTTCGACAATTAAAACAAGTAAGAGTTGGCGGATTGATTGCTGGAAAAAAAGGTATTTTACACATTCATCTTGGTGCATTAAAAAGTAAAATGGAAATTTTACTAAAAATTGTAAAAGAGCACCAGTTTCCAATTGAACATATTAGCCCAACACACGTAGGCCGTACGCTTCCTTTATTTGAGCAAGCCATAGAATTTGCCAAATTAGGCGGAATGATTGATATTACTTCGGGTGGCACAAAATATACCGATCCTTACAAATCTATTTTATATGCTTTAGAAAAAGGCGTTTCAATAGACAATATGACTTTTAGCAGCGATGGAAATGCAGGTATAGGCATTATGGATGCCAATGGCAATACCATTGGGTTTAAAAAAGCGCCAATTCATTTAAATTTAGAACAAGTAAAATTGTTGATTAAAGAAGGGAAATTACCTGTAGAAGAAGCGTTTAAACTAATTACTTCAAATCCTGCAAAAAACTTGGCTTTAAAACACAAAGGACATGTAAAAGTTGGTTTTGATGCTGATATTTGTGTTTTTGATGCAGATTTAAATTTAACCGATGTTTTTTCAAGAGGGAAGCAACTCATGAAAAATTCGGAAGTTATTGTATTTGGAAACTTTGAAAAAAATGTAAATTAGACGATTAACTATTATTCAACATGAAAATATTTCAAACAAAAATAATTGTCTTTATTTTATTTAGCACGCTCTTTTGCGCAAATGCAATTGCTCAAGAAGATGACTATGTAGAATCTGAAGAGGGCGAATATGTAGAAGTTGATGAAGACGGTAACATTTCAAACAAAACTGATGGCTTAAGATTAAAGAAAAACTATAATTTGGGAGATGGGCTGACTTTAATATCAAAAAGCACAAAAATTAATTTTGCACAATCGCTGCAACTACTTTATGTGTTTAATACTGCAGATGATTTTGAAACTACCAATTCACAATTTAGAGTTAGACGTGCAAGATTTAAAATGACCGGAACTTTATTTGACAACCTTGTTTATTTTAGAATTCGTTTGAATTTAGTAAGTAATTTTCAAAGCGCCACAAGTGGAACAAGGTCATTTAACAATGTATTGCAAGATGCCTATGCAGAATATCGCTCACCCAATGGAAACCATCGTTTAAATTTTGGCTTAAGAGCAGATTATATAGACTCTAGAGAAGTACGGTTTGAAGGTGAAGTTTTGGGCTTAATAGAAAGAAGTTTGATTTCAAGCGCATACGATGCTATTTTTGATTATGGAATTCGCTATCAAGGAGAAATTACCATAAAAAACAACCATTTAATTAAGCCTTATCTTTCAATTACTTCAGGTGATGGAAATGCGAGTTTACAAAAAAATTATGGTGGTTTTAAATATGGTGCGCGTTTAGATTATTTTCCTTTTGGAAAATTTGCCGGTGGTGGTGAATTTTATATGGAAGATATTTATAGAGAAAAAAGACCAAAATTAATTATTGGTGGAGTTTATAGCTACAATGATGGTACAACTTCAGCAAAAGGAACCAATGGAGGAAGATATCTTTACGGCGATAGCAATCAAAAGGAACTACTGCCCGATTATGGAAAATTCACCCTAGAATACCTATTTAAATACCAAGGGTTTTATTCAATGGGAAGCTATGTAAAAGCACAAGCTTATATTCCTGATGGAATTGCAGGAGAATTTAAATTAAATGGCGATTGGTCTCCATACACAGGCACTTCAGAAGAAATTAAAAATACGGTCATGAGCCGTTTAAATACAGGTAGTGGTTTTAACGTACAAGCCGGATATGTATTACCATCTAACTGGTCTTTTGCTGCAAGGTACACAAGTTTAGATCCTGAAAAAAATGCTGCTGATTTTGCAAGTCAAGACAAAGCATATTCTGTAATTACTACCAAATATTTCAATAAGAATAATTTAAAAATTCAGGCTGAAATAGATTATGAAGAAAACCGCTTGGTTCAACAACCAAATGGTTCAAAAGGTATTTTTTATGGTCAACTAATGTTAACATTACAATTATAATTATGAAAAAATATAGTTTAATAATCGTATGTTTTATATCGCTAACTGTTTTTTCTCAGGAAGAGAAAACATACTATGATACTTTTTTTTCGGAACCTGAAAAAGAAATGCCTGTTCCATATTTATCAGAACAAAAAGCTCAAAAATACTATACAAGCTACAAAAACGCGAACAATTTTTTAGCCTTACTTGCTGATAAACATCCTGATATTATTCAAATATCTGATATTGGAAAAACACAAAGAGGTCACAAAATACCAATGGTTATGGTGTCTTTAAAAAATGACATTCCAGATACTGAAAAAGTAAAAGTGACTTTTATTGGAGGAATTCACGGAAATGAACCGATTAGTTCAGATGGATTGCTTTATTTAATTCACGAATTGACTGAAAAAAGCGAATATCAATATTTATTAGAAAAGGTAATTTTACAAGTTTTACCAATTGTGAATGTTGATGGTCGACATATTGATAACAGAGCTTCAAACAATGGTATAGATCTTAATAGAAATTTAAACTTATTGAGTGTTCCTGAAACTGCAAACCTAAGAAAGGCAATTAATTTATTTGACCCTCAGGTGGTGGTTGATTTTCACGAATTCAATCCCAACAGAAACGACTTTAAAGAAATAAGTGATTGCTTAACTTCTGGCATTGATGCCCAGTTTTTATATACGGGAAATTTAAATGTAAATCCTGCGATTCGTGAAATGATTAAAACCGATTTTGTTGAACCTACTAAATTGGTTTTACAAAACAACAATAGAACTGTTGCTAATTATTCATCAACATTTTGGAACGGACAAAGTTTACATCTAAATTTAGGCGCAATTTCATCAAGATCAAGTGCTTCAAACTACGCATTACAAAATAGAATTTCTATTTTAATGGAGTTACGCGGAGTAACTGAGAGAGAAAAAACAATAAAAAGAAGAATTGAAACTTCATTTTTAACAGCAACATCTTATTTGTCAATTGTAAATAAAAAAGCTGATGAGATTAAAAAAACTGTTTTAGAAGCAAATGAAGCTACCGTAAATGAGCTGCGACCTATTGTAGTTTTATCGGAAGCTGAAATTATTAAAGAGCCTTATCGATTTATAAATACTTGTACCAATAAAACTGAAATTATTTATTTTGAAACAAAAAATAACATAAATCATACCGCTGTAAAAACAAGACCAAGAGCTGATGGTTATGTTGTTGTTACAAAAAATAAACATGTCATTGAAATATTAAAAAACTCTGGAATTGAAATAAGTAAGTTAAAAAATCCTACACTTTTAGAATTACAAGCGTATAAATTAGACAATATAAATGTACCATATTTAATCTCCATTCCATACAAACTACCTGCGGGAGCCATTATAATTAATGCAAAACAAAAAATGGGGAATTTATTGGTAGATCTTTTAGAGCCAGAACTTAGCAACTCTTTGGTGACAAATAAAACATTGAAAAAAATAAAAGGAACAGAATTATTAGGAATATTTAGAATTAACAAAAATCAATTGTTGCAATTACAAAACATAAAATAATTATTATGCAAAAGCTACTCATACTTACAATAGCAACCTTTTTTGTTTTCTCAACAAATTTAAAGGCGCAATTATATGATCAAAATGTCAAAAAAATAGATTCAACATTTATTTATGTTAATGGCGAAGGAACTTTTATCAATTTTGGAAACAAACAACCTTCATCTTTAAATATATTAGCCGCAGTTCAGTCTGGTTTACAATTCAGCAGTATTGATGACGGAAATAACACTGAAACCTCTTCAAGAATATCTATGAATTTAGTTAGACTAGGTGTAACAGGATCTTTTTATAATGACAATCTTACCATGGGAATTGTAAGTGATTTTACAGGCACCGTTGGAATTTTAGAAGCTTATGTTGGCTTATCTTTTTGGGAAAAAAGAATGAAAATTATTTTAGGAGAACGTCAAACACATACCAACAACCGCTTGGCTATGGCCGATGAACGGTTTTCTCAATTTCTTAGTCAAAGTATTTCAGGAAGTGCTACTGACGGAATTGTTTACGGTGGATTGATGCAAAATTTTGTAGGCACTACGCGTGAAGGTGGTATTTATTTAGAAACAAACTTTTCTATAAATAATTTCCGAATTTATCCAATGCTATCAGTAACAACAGGTAACGGTCAAGGCTTTTTTGATGAGCAAAACAATACAGATTTTAAATATGGTGGCCGTTTAGATTTAATGCCTTTAGGTGATTTTAAAAAAAACAATGCTTATATAGCGCACGATTTATACCGTGAAGAAAAACTGAAATTAGCTATTGGTGTAGCTGGTAGTTACAATGTAAAAGCCAACAATGCTATGGGTAACGGAACTGAAAATGTAACTGGAATTTATGACAAAGAAGGGAATGCTACTTTTGCCGATTACAGAAAATTTATTGTTGATTTTATGTTGAAAAGGGACGGTTTTTCATTGGTTGGTGAATATATGAACGGAACTATTAAAGGTGAAAATTTATATACAAATAACCTGGCTACCGTAGAATTAACACCTGAGGAAGCAAGTACAAAATACAATGTTGGTGAAGCTTACAATGTACAGGCTTCATATATATTTAAAAAAGGTTTTGCAATTGATTTTCGCTACTCTAATATTTCACCAGAATTTGATATTGAAGACTCTATCATTCAAAATCAAAATTGGTACACATTTGGAGTAAATCAATTTATTAAAAACAATGCCTTAAAAGTTGGTGTTAATACTTCTTACATAGATTATAAATATGAAACTGGAAATACAACTAAATGGTCAACCAACTTAGCTGTACAACTAATATTTTAAAAATTACTATTATGAAAAATAAATTATATATAGGATTATTTGCAATTGTATTTGTTATGGGTTGCTCATCTAGCATTAGCTTTGACGAACCCGTTGTACCGCCTGAAGTGGGCATCTCAGATTTAATAATTTCAGAAATTTCAACAGGTGTAAACACCGATGATGGTGACAGAAACCACTATGTTGAATTGTACAACGGAACATCTGCAGCGGTAGATTTATCGGATTACGCCATTGGCTACCATGCTGTTTTTGATGAAAACACCTTAACAGACTGGGATTTCTCTAATGAAGATCATTTTTTAATATTAAATGCTTTATTAGACGTAAATACAGCATATGTAATTGCTTCACCAATAGCCAATGCTACAAAAGTACCAAGTGATATTGAATGGGGAACCACAAGCACGTCTAATGCAAATGCAAGCATTCCGCTTCAATTAAGTGGAAATAGTGCCATTGCTTTGTTAAAAAAAGATGCTGACGGAACCTATACCTTAAAAGGTACAAAATATGCTATAATTGATGTTTTTGGAGATCCAAATGTAGCCAGAATAACAGCTTCAGGTTCAAGCAGTTCTAGAAACAATTTTAACTGGACAGTAGCGGGTGAAACAAATGTTAGAAACAGAACTTTTTGGAGAAAGTCAGATGTTATGAAACCTTCAACAGATTGGGTAACGTCAAAAGGTGAAGATCCAATAAGTTCTGAATGGATATTAACTGAAGACAGAGCTTGGGATTACTCAAACGTAGGTAAGTTTACTGGTTTTTAATTAAAAACTTTTTTAAGTGGGAAATCCTAATTGGAAATCCCACTTTATTCTAAATTTTGGTGATCTTCATTTTTTTTTGCATCTCGAATTAAACCAATTTTTTTAGCCCTATTTTCCCAATTTTTACGTGCTAATTGCTGTAAATCCGCCACATTATCACTTTCGTCCATTATTTCGAGTCCCAATAAAGTTTCTATCACATCTTCCATAGTAACAATACCACTTGTTGTTCCATATTCATCAACCACCAAAGCAATATGATCGCGTTGCGCAACAAATTTTTCGAATAAATCTGGTATTGGTAAATTGCGATTGGTTACAATTATTTCGCGTTTTATAGATGAAAGTGGATGATTTCCGTTACCGTTAATTATTTCTTCCATCATATCATCTTTTAAAATTACACCAGTAATATTGTCAGAATTGTCTTTGTAAATTGGAATTCTTGAGAAACGTAATTTAGGATGTTCATTAAAAAAATGTTGAATTGTACTATCTTCTGAAGCTGTAGTAATAACCGTTCTTGGTGTCATAATATCTTTAGCTTCAACTTCTTTAAAAGTCAATAAATTTTTTATAATAGCACTTTCATTTTTTTCAAAAACACCTTCTTCTTGAGCAATATCAGCCATTGCATGAAAATCTTCTCTGCTTAAAATTGAACCGTGAACTTTTTTGCCCCCAATTAATTTAGTGGTTAATTGCAACAACCATAAAATACCTGTCCATTTTAATGGAAAAATCAATGCAGCCAATGCAATTGAAGTGAAATTGGCCAATTGTTTCCAATAGGTAGCTCCTATTGTTTTTGGAATAATTTCTGAAACAACCAATATTAAGATTGTCATAATTGAAGAAACAATTCCAACGGTGTTTACACCAAAAACATTTATTTCAAAATCTAAATGCTCTGCCTGTACCCCAACCAAAATTGCACCAACAGTATGCGCAATGGTATTAATTGTTAAAATTGCAATTAAAGGTTTGTCAATGTCGTTTTTTAAACTTTCCAGTACAATGGCAAACTTTTTGCCTTCTTGCTTTTTAATATTGATAAAAGTGGGTGTTATGCTTAACAAAACAGCCTCTAAAATAGAACATAAAAATGAAAAAAAGATGGAAATTGCAGCGTATAAAAGCAGTAACGACATTGAAAAAATTGTTTAATTTAGATGGTAAATTTAGTTAATATTTGGCTCAATTAACAATTACAAATTAACAATTACTAATTTTCAACTTTCTATTGTTTGCAACCACAGCTTACTGAAAGTTGATTATCTTTTTTTGTTCCTTAGATTTTTTGAACCTTTGAAACTTCAAAATCTACTTTTTACGACAAAAAATTACCTTCAATAAACTGCTGAAATTTATCTTTATATTGGTCGCTTACAGGAATGTAAACTTTGTCAAAAACAATTCTGTTACGTTCAATCGTTGTAATTTTATCTAAATTTACAATATAAGATCGGTGTACGCGCATAAACTTTTTATTGGTCAATTGCGCTTCCATTGCCTTCATACTTAACAGTGTCATAATTGGTTTTTCATTGGTTAAGTGAATGCGAATATATTCGCGCATACCTTCAATATACTTAATGTCGTTTAGTTTTATACGCACAATTTTGTATTCAGATTTAATGAATAAAAAATCTTCATTGCTTTGGATTTGTTCAGGTTTTTTTTGATGAAGGTCGAACCAAGATTTTGCTTTGTTTGAAGCTTTCAAAAAAGTAACGTAATCAATTGGTTTTAATAAATAATCTAAGGCATCAACTCTAAACCCTTCAACAGCATATTGACTATAAGCGGTAGTGAAAATAATTTTAGGCGAATTTTCTAACGATTTTACAAAATCTAACCCATTTAAATCGGGCATATTGATATCAACAAACATAAGCGCCACATTGGTTTCTTGCAAATATGAAATTGCTTCAAGCGGACTTTCAAAACTTTTTAAAAGTTCTAAAAAAGGTGTTTTAAGTATGTAGCTTTCAATTTGTTTTAAAGCTAAAGGCTCGTCGTCTATGGCTATGCATTTAATCATATTGGTAAATTTAAATGAACTTTAAATGTTTGTTCGTTTTCAAAAACATCAAAAGAATAGGAATCTTTAAATAATAAATCCAATCTTTTTTTGGTGTTTTCTATGCCAATTCCTGAGGCTTCTTCAGTAACTTTTGGATGATTACTATTTTCAATTTCAAAACTCAAATTGTTTTCAGTAAAAGAAAGAGAAACATGTATAAAAGATTCCGATTTATAGCTAATTCCGTGTTTAAACGCATTTTCTAACAAGGACGTAAACAGTAACGGCGGAATTGATTTATCGGGTATTGTTGAAGGAATTTCAACCTTAATTTTAACCTTATTGCTAAAACGAAGGCGCATTAATTCAATATAACTTTCAATAAATTCAATTTCTTTTTTAATAGGAGTTATTTTCCCTTCAGAATCATACAATAAATGACGCATTAAATTTGATAATTTTATAATGGCCTTTTTGGCTTCTTCAGTATCTATATCAACTAGCGCATGAATGTTATTTAAAGTGTTCATAAAAAAATGCGGACTCACCTGATTTTTTAAAAAAGCGAGCTGATTTTCAACATTTTCTTTTTGAAGTTTGAATTTTTCTTGTTCCAAATTTGCCCAACGCATGGATATTTGTAAGCCAGTATCAAAACCAACCAGTAAAAATGCAAGAATTAAAAAATTTGCATACCCAGGTATTGGCTTAGGCCCTTTAAATCCTTGCCTGTTAGGTGGTGGTCTATTCTCTAAAAATCTTGGTGAAGGTTCTGGAACATCAAAACGCTCAACTCTTTCGGGTCTGTTATTTTGTTGTAATTGCCCAGAATTGTTATCGAAAGTATAAAAGGCTAAGGTTGTTAATACAATAAGCAAACCTGTAGCAATAAAGTAAATACCTCTTTTTTCAGCAAAAAATAGTTTTGGTAATAAAACAAATCGATTTATAAAAAAAACAGCCAATAGTGGTACATATTTTAGCCAAACTATTGTAATATGATCCCAATCAATTTGTTCTTCAAAGCGACCAAATAACAATGGAGAAGCAAATAACAATGCCCAAAAAGCAATAATTATAAAAGGCTCAAAAGAAGTATAATTGTAATGTTTTTTTATAAGTTTCATTTTTGTGAGTGAATAGCATATTTGTTTTTTAACAAAAAAATCTTTGTTTATACCAAAAAATAAGCAGTATAAACAAAGATATTAAAACTTAACTAATCTAAATAGTTTTGTGCAGCCGTTGAACGACTTGTTGCGTGTGATTTAAGTGTTGAAATAGCAGAATAAAAATCGCCATTGCTATTTAAAAATGTATAACCAGGTATTTCGGTTGTTGCGTAAGGTTCAACTAAATTGGAGTACGTATCGTAAACACCTTGTATGTAACTTGTTTTAAAAGGCCCATCAATTGTTGCTTTAACATAGGCATCGTACTTAGCTTTGTAAACCTCATCATCGTATAAATATTCAATTAATGGCCAATCGCCACTGCTAAGGTCAGAGAAGTTTAGATTTAACGAACCGCCTTGTTTACCATCTTGTAATGCTTCATTGTTATCCCAAGGAATCCAAGTTAGCAGGTTGTTATCTGGATTGTTGTATAAATAATAATTGTGTTCCATTCTTCCGTAGGTATCCCAGTTTTGTACAACCGTGTTTACAGCTAAATAATTTAAAAACGTATCTACATCTAAAACAGCTTCTAAGTTGGTTCTCCAAGTTGCTGGGTCGCTTGTTCGTGTGGTTGCATGCAATGCTGTAAATAAGCTTTTAATATCTGTCCAATCTGCTTCATCTTCATTGGTTTTTTTCTCAAAACCATCTTCATTAAAAGTTCCGTAGGCAAAACTTGATCCGTAATCTTCGGGCTTGTATAAGTTACCATTGTCACTAGAAAATTGAGTTTTAATAACAGTATTATCAACTTCTTCAACCAAGGTGTACAACCCAAAATATTCTGGTCCATTTCCGTGATCAACATACAAAGTATAAAATGCCGTATTTGAAACTGCTAAACCCGCATTTTTAAATATTTCAGCAGTTACTTTTTCTCTTAGCATAGATTTATCACCATAATTATTTTTTAAGCTAAACTTTTTAAAGCCATAAAAACGTTGATTTTTTATTTGTGGATAATCATCTTCATATTCATCAAAATCTAATTTAAAAGCTAATTTTAAGACTCCTGCTTCCCAAGAACTTTTTAAACTAGAGTTTCCTTTAAAGCGTAAACCCACTTTATACCATTCTTTGCCATTGTAAAAAACAGATCCTGGAACAAAAACTGGATCTTCATCAGTAAAACTTGTTCCACCTCCTGCACCAGGACCGCCACCTGGTCCACCACCAGGACCACCACTTGATGCTCCAAAAGTTCCGTATAAATTGGTCATATCATTTAACATTACATTCCAGTTTGCTGCTGAAATCACAAAATCTAATCGTTTCACTTCAGTGTTGCTAAAAACTTCGGCAAAATTTGGGTCGGCATCTTTACTATGCGTTTCTGTAGTCCAATCGGTTGGCACAAAATCGGTATCTTCAAGAACCGGAGTGACTCCTGTTTCAGGCGTTGTGTCTTCATTTTCACTAGCTTCATCATTTGAGCAATTTATTAACAAAAATGCAGATGCTATAAACAGAAAGATTGAAATTTTAATACGTGGGTTTTTCATAAGATTCTTAATTTAATAGGTGTTTTATATTGGTAAAATAATCGGTTTTCAGTCTTTTTTGAAAAAGCAATCAATGAATTGGTGAATTTTATCTACCAACTGGTTTTATTGGCAGCTATTGTTTGTTGTGAAAACTAGGTTTAATTATTTTTAATGGTATAGGTATATTTTAGCCCTACAATATTTTTGGTTTCAGGAAAGGTCTCATTTAGCTGTTTTTTGTATCGATAGTACAATTTAACTTTTCCGTATTTTTTCATATTGTATTCAGTTCCAATGGTAATTCTATACCTGTCAAAACCATTAGTTTCTCCTTTTTCAAAATGATTAAATAGTTCTGCAGAAACTTCAGGATCTAATTTCCAGTTTTTAATATTATAACCAACACTTGCTTTAAATCGAAGGTGTTGGTTGGCGTAATCTCCTTCCGAAGAACTTACACCTAATTCATTTTTATTTTGATAACGCAACCTGTATTCTAAAATAAAATCTTGGATTTTATGTTTATACATAGCGTCTAAATGAAACCTAAAATAATCATCGTATCCTTGAATTTTACCTGTATTATCATTTTTACTAATGTACCTAGCACCAGCACCAACTTTAAAATGTTTTGTAATATGATATTCAGCTCCCAGTTGTGTAAAATAATTATCTATTTCCGAAATATTTTCTTTAAATCTTATATTTTGATCCAATTCAAAAGACCATTTTTTGTTTAATTTGTATTGAATTCCTATTGAATTCCAGCTTTCCCAATCGTTTAAACCTTCGTCTTGCGCATAGTTTTTATGAAAAGACAAAAGAGCAAAAACCAATACTATAAGTGCTATTTTTTTATTCATTATTAAAGGGGTTAATTAAAATAGTAGATGGTTACCTTTGCGGTATCTTTCAAAAAATCTACATCGCCAATGGTTACTTTATTTATTTGCAATCCTGTTCTTTTCTCTAGATCAGATTTTAAAGATTCATAATTTTCAGGTTTGATATTTTCAATATTTTCATACACAATAGATTTAGAAACCACCTGTTTTAAAGCCCAATATTTTTCGATAAGAATAAGTACTAAAATTATAATTGCATTTGCTGAAATAACTTCAGCATAACTCATTTTTTTGTTAACCAAAGAATTCATTATTGAAATACCTATAACAACAAATAAATAAGTCATTTCTTTAATATCAATAGGATTTGTTCTGTAGCGAATAATTCCAAAAACAGCAAAAAGACCCAATGCCATTCCAATATCCATTTCATATTTTTTTAGTGTGAAGCATAAGAAAAATACAATGGTGCTAATTAAATAATAGGTAAAAACGTAATCTTTTCTTTTTGAATCGGGGTAATAGATAAACCGAATAATAACGGTTAAGAATATAAAATTAAGTGCAAATCTAAAGATCATTTTAAAAAAATCATCGTCAAAAAAAGGGATGTCTAAGAATTCCATTGGGTATTGGTTTTAAGCTGTTATTTTGTTAAGTTTTAATATTTTACATTTAAAGCTATTGTATTTTAAATTTGGGTATATGTTGGTCATTCCAATACAATATTTACTAATGCTATAAGGGTTTATACCTTTTTCTTTTAGGGATTTTACTACTGGTGAAGTACGATCCAAACGTTGCTGTTTAACTTCAATAATTGCCAAGTTGTTAAATGTTTTTGAGTTAGCATTCATTTCAAACTCAAGATTTAAATCTATGGTAAGTCGTTCCAGTGCATATTTATTCACCAGTGTAATTCGGTTAAATTTGTTCCATATAATTGGTTTTAAGTTCATTTTTTTATTGATTTTACTGTTAATAAAATCTATTAAATCTTGAGGTAAATCTGTTTCAAAATCATTGATTTGTATTCTCGATTTTGTGGTTTTACCTTTTCCGTCTTTCTGTTTAATTTCAAGAAAGCAACTATTGGATTCCATATACTTACGCATTCTTACTTTTGTTCTGTTTATTTTACCATTATGGTGGTCGTGGTAAAATTTTTTATTTTCAGTATCAAAGTATAGTGATGAATAGGTTAAAAGCCTATTTCCATTAATTTCAAGAACTTTGTATTGGTTTTTAATACTTTCTAACACATCAATTAATTGTTTTTGATGTATTACAAATTTTGTATCTGTTCTTTTCATTAAAGAAACTGCCTCCATTTCGCTTAAAGAAATAAGATCTAAATTATTTACAATATGTGCTATTTGTTGTTTCATAATGAAGTAAAGAAACTAGTATTAAGGCTTGAGAAAAAAGAAAATCAATGAACTGGCTTATTTTATCAATGAATTAACCTTTAAAAAAGGTTGAAAAAAAATTCGCTTATCAAAACTGTATGTTTATGATAAGCGGATAGTAACCAAACAAACCACTTTAATTAATTTTTTCTTTGAGGTCTTTCCTTTTTACTCTTTTTCTTTTGGTATTCTGCAAATAATTTTTGCTGATCTTCAGTTAAAACAGCTTTTACATTATTTTCAAAATCTTTTTTCAATGCTTCCATTTCACTTCTATCAGGTCTTCCAGATTTTGTTTTACTTTCAACTTGTTCAAAATGTGAAGTGTACAGTTTTAATACTTTTTTTTGTTGTTCGTCTGATAATAAAATCTCGCTTGATAAGTCACTTACCATTGTTTTAATTTCCTTAGCTGTTGGCAATGCAGGTGGACCTTGTTGACCGCCACCTTGTTTACCACCTTGCTGTCCTCTTTGTTGTGCAAATGCACTTGTAGTAATTACCAATGCTACAAGCATTAATTTCCATATTTTGTTCATTTTAAATTTCATAATGTGAAGTTTTTAATATTATTATATTGATTTTTAAATATTTACTCAAAGAAATACAAGTTTACAGTAGCTAAAAATAAGAATCAACAAACTGCCTTTTTTTATCTATGAATACAGCTTTTAAGCAAAAAAAAGAACCGACTTTTTAAGGAGTCGATTCTTTTTGATAAAATGAAAAAGGGTATTAAAAATTTTTAAGAAATAATACTACAGTAACTAAATGAATAGAATGATAATTGTAAAGACAATTCCTACAATTCCAATGTAAATACCTTCTTTAAATATTTTATTTTTTGGCTTAAACATTAAAAGTGAAGATATTACAAAAAATAACAACGATACACCAAAGAAAATGTTTAGAAAATACAAAGGAGATTTGGAGGTAGCTTTGTGTAAATCGATAAATTTTTTGATTACAAAAGGCAACTCTTTTGAAGTATATTTTACATCTCCGGTTTCAAGATTGTATGTTCCTTTGTTAAAATAAACAATATTATTTTCTTCTTTATCCGTTTTAAAATTTCTTATTTTAAGTGCACTTCCTAATTCGGTTGTGTTTAGATTTGGCTTCAAATTTTTTTCAACAATTTTTTCAGTTTTCAAAAAATCGGTATCTCTAAAAATAAGTATTACGCCACTAAATGCATAAACTGCCATAATTCCGGCTAAGAAAAAGCCTAAATAACGGTGAAAAATTCTCATATAATTTTGAAAAGATTTATTTTTCATTTGTATTTACGATTTAGATTTTTTGACTCGAATGTTCAAAATTATAATTAATACCAATTCCTATAACTTCGCGCATTTGAAAACCGCCATACGCATTGTTGTCGTATACTGTTTGAAAAAGAAAATTGGCTGTAAAATACTTATTAACTTTCATATCTATATCCATTAAATAATTGACATCTACATTTTGTGGATTGTCTATGTAATTAGAGAAAAAAGCCAAAGCATTATCCATAGTTATGTTATCCATAATTTTAAACTTATAAATTAAAGATGCACTAAAACCTATCTCATAACGCAATCTTTCTCCTTCCTCAACCCCAAAATAGCCTTCGTTTGGCAAAGTAAGATCTGGATTTACATACACAAATTTAGATGTTGCAGGTGCTAAGTTAATTTTTAAATCTTTACTTTTTTCCCAAAGCATACCAGGTCCAACCAAAACATAACCTGGAGACATAAATTCTGTATACAAAGTACGGGTTTCAACACCATCAACTTTTTTATATTTATACCCTTTGGTAAATTGTGTTTTAAAATTTATAAAAAACGAGTAAAACCAATTATTTTCTGCATCATAACCAATCATTGTATTGATCATAACACCATCATTTGTTTTTTTAGGAAAATCAGTGTTTTCACTTTTGGTTAAACCATAATTAGCAATTAATTTATTGTTCCAAATAAATTTTTCCTTTTTAAAGTTTAAAGTATAATTTACAGTTGCATTACCAGCTATGGTATTATCACCTCCAGAAGCCCAATTTGAAAAAGCAGATTGATTAAATAAAAAGGTGAATTTCCCAATATTCGTCCATCCTTCCTTATTTATATAATCTTTTTTTTGCGCAAAAGTTGTTAAAATAGCACTAGAGATAAATAGTAAGGTTAAAAGTTTGGTCTTCATTAATAATTTGTTAAATAAAATGCTAAAATTAACAAATATTATACCAAACAATAGAAATATTGATTATAAATGTAACATAAATGAGTAAATCTCAAAAAAAAATCATTATTTAATACAATAATGTTTAAATAATGATTTTTTGATATTGGTAAAAAACTTGACTTAATATATGTAATTAATTCCTAAACCAAATACTTCTCTAATTTGAAAACCAGCATAAGCATTGTCATCATAAATAGTTTGAAAAGTTAAATTTGTAGATAAAAAACTGTTGATTTTCATATTTATATTCATGGTATAATCTATATCAACATTTTGCGGTTTGTTTAAATAATTTGAATACAAAGCAATGGCGTTTTCCATAACAACATTTTCAAATAATGTAAATTTAGCATAACCAGATGCTCTAGCACCTAGTTCAAAAAGAGAGCTTTTACCTTCATCTACCCCAAAATAAGCGTTATTAGGTAAGGTGAAATTTTTGTCAACAAAAGTAAAACGCGCTGCTACTGGTGATAAGTTAAATTTAAAGTTTTCACTTTTTTCCCAAAGAAAACCTGGACCAAAAGCCAAATATCCTGGCGACATAAAATTAGTGTACTTTTCTCTAGTTTCAATACCAAGATCATCTTTACTGTATTTATAACCTTTTGCAAATTGTGTTTTAAAATTCAAAAAGAATGAATAACTCCAATATCCTTTTAATTTATTACCGATTAATGAATTTAATTGAATGTTGTCATCGGTTTTACGTGTATAATCTGCATCTCCAGTTTTTGACAAACCATAAGCTGCATCAATTCTATTGTTCCAAGTAAGATTGTTTTTTTTGTAATTAAATTCGTAATTACCTGTAATATTTCCAGCAATACTATTGTCGCCACCAGCTACCCAATTTGAAAAAGCAGATTGGTTGAATAAAAATGTTATTTTTCCTGACTTAGACCAATAAGTGGTGTCTTTTTCTTTTTCTTGTGCAAAAACAAATGTAAAGCACAATAGTGTTAAAACTAATAGAATTCTTTTTTTCATAATATTTAAGTGTTTAATTGTAAGCTACAAATATACTATTTGAGACTTTTTTATAAATAAAAAAGGATAAGAAGTTACTTTTTTTGTTTAAATAAAGGTACTGATGAACAGGCTTCACCAAACATAATTGATTTTACTACTGGCTGTAATTTTTCAATTAATTGAATGTAGGCTGTTTCAGGAATTGGTTTATTTGCACACCCTTTAATAATAACAGGTTTTCCAATAAATTCTTCAACAGAAAAAGTATTAATAATATCTTGAAAAATAGAAGTTTCTAGATTTACAAGGTCTCCAACTACTACTTTTTTGGCATATAAATTAAGATAGGTTGAAATAAGCATAAATGCCCAAGAAGGTATAATAGCATCTGCCGAGCAGGTTAATGCTACATATTTATTTTGATACTGGCTCCAGTCGTGATTTTTTAAATATTCACGAAAATCATTTTCTTTTAAAATGAGTTCATGAAACAACCAGCCTTTAATATCCAAAATGGTTCTTTCGCCTTTTGGATAAAAATCTTCAAGATCAATTGTTTTTAGTACGCTATTCGCTACTCTATTTACAATTTCGTTATTCATTTATAAAAAACCCAATTCTAATTTAGCTTCTTCACTCATCATATCTTGCGTCCAAGTTGGGTCAAAAGTAATTTCAACTTCGGCATCGTTTACCTCTTCAATTGTTTTTATTTTTTCTTCAACTTCAATAGGTAAAGTTTCTGCAACCGGACAATTAGGTGAAGTTAAGGTCATTAATATTTTAACATCGTTGTTTTCATTGATAAAAACATCATAAATTAATCCCAATTCAAAAATATCAACCGGAATCTCTGGATCGTAAATAGACTTTAATTTTTCTACGATTTTATCTCCTAATTCTTCTACTCGTGTGCTATTCATAGTATAATCCTTTCTTTATATTCATTCTAAATAAGAGCAAATATACAAATATTAACTTAATTTTGACTGAAAAGCTAAGGCATACAATTTAAGTTGTTTTATCATAGAAACCAATCCGTTAGCACGTGTTGGAGATAAGTGTTCTTTCAAACCAATTTCATCAACAAAAAACAATTCGCAATCTAAAATATCTTTAGGTTTTTGATTGTTTAAAACACGCAATAAAAGTGCTACAATTCCTTTTGTTAAAATCGCATCACTATCAGCGGTAAAACTTAAGGTATCTCCTTCAATTTCAGAATGTAACCACACTTTACTTTGGCATCCTACAATTAAATTATCGTCTGTTTTATACTGATCATCAATAAGCGGAAGTGATTTTCCTAACTCTATAATATATTCGTAGCGTTCCATCCAATCTTCAAACATGGAAAACTCATCTATAATTTCTTCTTGTATTTCTTTGATAGTCATTTTTTAAACTTATTTTTGCAAAAATAATCACATAGGCGGTTTAAAAAAAATTAAAACACAATTAAAACCTGTCTAAAGTAGTTAAAACACTGTAAAATATGAGTAAATTACTAATTGTTGGCACAGTTGCCTTTGATGCTATTGAAACTCCTTTTGGAAAAACAGATAAAATTTTAGGTGGTGCTGCTACTTATATTGCACTTTCTGCATCTCAATTTGATGTAAAAACAGGAATTGTATCGGTTGTTGGAGGTGATTTCCCTAAAGAATATTTGAAAAATTTAAATTCTAAAAATATAAATACTGATGGTATTGAAATTGTTGAAGACGGAAAAACTTTCTTTTGGAGTGGAAAATACCACAACGATTTAAATACCAGAGATACTTTAATTACCGATTTAAATGTTTTGGCAGATTTTAACCCTGTGGTTCCTGCCGAATTTTTAGATACCGAGTTTTTAATGTTGGGTAATTTACATCCTGCCGTTCAAATGTCTGTAATTAAACAAATTCCAAACAGACCAAAGTTAGTTGTACTTGATACTATGAACTTTTGGATGGACAACGCTTTAGATCAATTACTTGAAGTAATTTCAAAAATTGATGTAATTACTATTAATGATGAAGAAGCTCGTCAATTATCTGGAGAATATTCGTTGGTAAAAGCAGCTCAAAAAATTCACAAAATGGGACCAAAATATGTGGTGATTAAAAAAGGTGAACATGGTGCATTGTTATTTAATGATGATAATGTGTTTTTTGCACCTGCACTTCCATTAGAAGAAGTTTTTGATCCAACTGGCGCAGGAGATACTTTTGCAGGTGGTTTTATAGGACATTTAACAAAATCTGAAGATATTTCATTCGAAAATATGAAAAGAGCTGTGATTTCAGGATCAAATTTAGCTTCGTTTTCTGTCGAAAAATTTGGAACAGAACGTATGGAAAACTTAACAAAAGAAGATGTTCAAAAACGTTTATTGCAATTTAAATTATTAACTCAATTTGACATTGAATTAGCTTAAAAACAGCTACTGCATACGTGCAGTATTTTTTATTTATATTAACTCGTTTACTAAAATAACTATTATGAGTGATGCTCTAAAGCACGAATGTGGAATTGCAATGGTAAGATTGCTAAAACCTTTGCAATATTATAAAGACAAATATGGTTCTGCATTTTACGGTTTAAATAAAATGTACTTGCTAATGGAAAAGCAACACAATCGCGGACAAGATGGTGCAGGTTTGGCAAGTATTAAATTTAATGTAGACCCAGGTACTCGATATATTAGCCGTATCCGTTCAAATGCCGACCAACCAATTCAAGATATTTTTGCGCAAATTAACGGTCGTTTAAACGCTTTAAACGAAGAACACCCTGAAAAAGTAGACGATGTACAATGGCAATTAAACAACGCTCCTTATATAGGTAACTTGTATTTAGGCCACGTTCGTTATGGTACTTTTGGTAAAAACAGTATAGAAAGTGTACACCCATTTTTACGCCAAAGTAACTGGATGCATAAAAGCTTAATTGTTGCAGGAAACTTCAACATGACCAATTCTAAAAAAATGTTCGACGATTTGGTTAATCTTGGTCAACATCCAAAGGAAATGACTGATACTGTAACAGTTATGGAGAAAATAGGTCATTTTATTGATGATGAAGTTGCCAAATTATACAAAAAAATAAAACACGAAACTGGTGTAAATAAAAAAGATGCTTCTCCTTTAATTGAAGAGCGAATCAACATTAAAAAAATTCTGAAACGCTCTGCTAAAATATGGGATGGCGGCTACGCAATGGCTGGTTTATTAGGTCATGGTGATTCATTTGTATTACGTGATCCTGCCGGAATTAGACCTGCGTTTTATTATAAAGATGATGAAGTTGTTGTTGTTGCTTCTGAACGACCAGTAATTCAAACTGTTTTTAATGTAAATATTAAAGATGTAAAAGAAATTGATCCAGGTTGTGCTTTAATCATTAAAAGAAATGGTAAAATTACCATGAACCGTATTAAAGACGAGCTACCTAAAAAATCTTGTTCTTTTGAGCGTATTTATTTTTCACGCGGTAGTGATGCCAGTATTTATAAAGAAAGAAAAGATTTAGGAAGATTGGTTTTTCCTCAAATTTTGAAAAAAATTAACAATGATATGAAAAACACCGTGTTTTCATACATTCCAAATACTGCTGAAACTTCTTTTTACGGTATGCGTGAAGCTGCTGAAGATTTCTTAAACCTTCAGAAAACAAAGGCAATTTTATCAGGAAAAAAAGAAATTTCTGCTGAAAAAGTTACACAAATACTTTCCCAAAGACCTCGTATTGAAAAATTAGCAATTAAAGATGCTAAACTTAGAACTTTTATTGCTGATGATAATAGTCGCGACGATTTAGTTGCTCACGTTTACGATGTAACTTATGGCATTGTAAAACCAAACGACAATTTGGTAATTATAGACGATAGTATTGTACGCGGTACTACTTTGAAAAAAAGTATTATTAAAATTTTAGATCGTTTACATCCTAAAAAAATAATTATTGTTTCATCGGCACCACAAATTCGTTATCCAGATTGCTACGGAATTGATATGGCAAAAATGGGTGATTTTATTGCTTTTAGAGCTGCTTTAGACTTGTTAAAAGAGCAAAATATGTATCATATTGTTGAAGAAGTTTACAAAAACTGTAAAACGCAACAACCATTAGAAGATACCGAAATTACCAATGCAGTTACAGCCATTTACGAACCTTTTACCAATGAGCAAATCTCAGATAAGATTGCTGAAATGCTAAAAACTGAAGAAATAAATGCTGAAGTGGAAATTATTTACCAATCTGTTGAAAATTTACATTTAGCCTGTCCTAATCATTTAGGAGACTGGTATTTTACAGGAAATTATCCAACACCTGGAGGAAACCGTGTTGTAAATGATTCATTCATTAATTTTTATGAAGGAAACAACCAAAGAGGGTATTAATATTGTATTTTAAATTATATAAAAACCCCATTTAATACAAGCTATTAAATGGGGTTTTAATTTTAAAAAATATTGAACTTTTAAAATTACTTTTGAAGTTTAATTGAATCTAAAACAATATTTGAAGGAACAACAATTGCCAAAGAATCAATAGCCAGTGAATCTATTGCTACAACTATGGTATCCTTTTTAGGTGAAGGCACACCTTTTCTAGACAAGCAATCGTACATATTAAGCACCTCTTTTGAAGGTTTTTTAAACTTACCCGTTAAATAATATTTAAACGAAGGATTGTTGTTTAACGACTTTAAAAAATTACCATTTACAGGCAATGCGGTATGCGAAGCTTGTCCGTTGTTCATTGTTTTAAAATGAATTGCAGGATTTTCAGCACCAACCCAGGTTCCTGTAACTAAATTTGATGTAAGCCCAAAAAACCAGCCATCAGCTTGAGATTGAGACGTACCTGTTTTTCCTCCCAAATCACAGTTATACAAACCATAATCGTATTGCAAAGACGCTGCCGTACCGTTTCTAATTACTTTACCAAGCATTTCAACCATAATTTCAGCCGTTTGTTCAGAGTATACAGGCTTTTTAACCTCTTCATTAAAAATTGGTAAACTCTCCCCTTCTCTACTAACTATTTTGGTTACAAAAACTTCGTGCATGGGTTTACCATAATTAGGAAAAGTAGTATAGGCACGTGCCATTTCTAACAACGATAACTCTGCAGTACCCAAAGACAATGAAGCAATTTCAGGCAATGCTGTTTCTATACCCATTTTTTGAGCCAAATTGATAATGTTTTTCAACCCAGCTCTTTCCATCAACTGCACAGTTACGGTATTTGTTGAAGCTGCCAAAGCTCCCCAAACACTAAATTCACCCCCATAAATCCAGTCCGAATTTTTTGGTTCCCAATCTTCATACTGAGGATATTTAATCAAAATATTTGGAAACATTTCACAAGGAGAAACCCCTTTTTCAATAGCGGTAGTGTACACAAATGGCTTAAAAGTACTACCAACCTGACGTTTTGTTTTTACATGGTCATACTGAAAATGTTGCTCGTTTATACCTCCAACATACGCTTTTATATGTCCAGTTTGTGGCTCAATAGCAATAAAACCAGCGTGTAAATGTTTTAAATAATGTTTTATAGAATCTAAAGGCGACATTGTTACTTGTTGATCGCCATTCCAAGTAAATATTTTCATAGGAATTGCAGTATTAAAATTTGCTACAATGTTGTTTTCTGAAATTCCTTTTGCCTTTAAACGCTTATATCTACTTGAATTTTTAATTGCATTTTCTAACACTACTGGTGTTTTACTCCAAGGTTCTTCATTGCGCCATTCCGAATCAAATTCTTGTTGTAATTTTTTCAGTTGCTTTTTCAATGCCTCTTCAGCATATTGCTGCATTTCATAATTTAGAGTGGTATAAATTTTTAAACCATCTTTATACAAATCATAATCCTTTCCACTTGGTTTTTTATTTTCTTTTAACCAATTATTCATTTCTTTGCGCACAAATTCAGTAAAGTATTTTGCTTTTCCAACATGACGAACTAATTTTTTCTCATTTGTAATAATTGGCAAATCTGATAGTGAATCTTCTTCCTTTTTTGTAATAAACTTATTTTCCTGCATTAAATTTAGCACAATATTTCGTCGTTTTTTTGAAGCTTCAGGAAATTTTATAGGGTTGTAAGTATAACTTGCCTTTAGCATACCAATTAAAACAGCACTTTGTTCAATAGTTAATTTTGAAGCCGTTGTACCAAAAAAACGTTGTGCTGCACTTTCTAATCCGTAAGCCGATTGCCCAAAAGGAACGGTATTAAAATAAAATTCGATCAACTGTTCTTTGGTAAATTGCTGTTCTAATTTATAGGCAGCAACCATTTCTTCTAATTTATTAATTGGCGTTGAAAAAAATCGATGGTTTTTACGTGGAAAATAATTTTTAACCAATTGCTGGGTAATGGTACTACCTCCTCCAGCACTTTTATCACCCATTATAATTGTTTTAACCAACACCCTAAATAAACTTTTAATATCTACACCGCTATGCTCAAAAAAACGTGCGTCTTCTGTAGCAATTAAACCATTTACAAGGTATTTTGGAATGGAATCAAAAGGAATGTTAATTCTATTTTCTTTATCAAACCGATACAACAAAACATTGTCTGCCGAATAAACTTCTGAAGCTTCCATGTTTTGAAAAAAAGACACTTCCTGATAAGTAGGAACGCGACCAAAATAACCACGATATATAGCTGTAAAAAAGGCTATAGTTGCTAAAACACCCAAAATAAAGAAATATTTTAAGCCTTTTCTAAAGGTGAAATTTTTAAAATTAAATTTCAATAAAAATTGTTTGACACTATTTAAAATACTATTCATTTATATAGAAATAAAAACGCGCAAAAGTCTTCTATTTTTTTGAAATAGAGACCAATACCTTATATTATTTTTAAAAAAATATTTCTTGGTATTTTTATACTTTACAATATTAAAACATTAAAATATTTTAATTCTTTTAAAAATAATACTTTTGTTAAAATTATTGTCTTAAATGAAAGGATTTCTTCAAAAGCTTAAAAAGTTTGTTATAAAATTAACAATCGCTTTTTTAACAATTTCAGTAGCATTTGTAATAGTATACAAATGGGTTCCTGTGCCATTTACACCTTTAATGCTTATTAGAAATATTGAACACTGGTCTAAAGGTGAATCTGCCCATTTTAGTCATAATTGGGTTTCAATGGATCAAATTTCACCAAATTTGGCAAAAGCCGTTATTGTAAGTGAAGATCAAAAATTTACAACACATTTTGGATTTGATATGGAAGCTATGGAAAAAGCTTACGAAGGCAATAAAAAAGGTAAAAAAATAAAAGGTGGTAGCACTATTACCCAACAAACTGCTAAAAATGTTTTTTTGTGGCCAAAACGCAGCTATATTAGAAAAGGATTTGAAATGTATTTTACTTTTTTAATTGAAGTTTTTTGGAGCAAAGAGCGCATTTTAGAAGTGTATTTAAACAGTATTGAAATGGGCGATGGCGTTTATGGAGCCGAAGCAGCGTCTAAGCATTGGTTTAGAAAACCCGCTTCAAAATTAACAGCTTATCAGGCTGCATCAATTGCTGCAATATTGCCAAATCCCAGAAAATACAAAGCAAGCAATTCATCGACCTATATTGAAAAAAGAAAAAGTTGGATTGTAAAACAAATGGGATATTATGGCCCGCTAAAATTTGAATAAAAAAAGCCCGCAAATTGCGAGCTTTTTTTAGTTAGTAGTAGTAACTTATTTAGTAGTAGTAAATAATGTTATTTATTTTCAGCGTATAATTTTTCTACGTGATTCCAGTTAATTACATTAAAAAATGCATTGATGTAATCTGGTCTTCTATTTTGATAGTTCAAATAATAAGCATGTTCCCAAACGTCTAAAGCTAAAATTGGGAAACCTCCGCAACTTACACCTGGCATTAATGGATTGTCTTGATTTGGTGTAGAACAAATTTCTACTTTTCCACCTTTATGAACACATAACCAAGCCCATCCTGAACCAAAACGTGTTGCAGCTGCTTTTGCAAATGCATCTTTAAAAGCATCAACTGAACCATATGCTGCTTCAATAGCGTCTCTTAGCTCACCTGTTAAATACCCTTTACCTTCTGGATTCATTACATCCCAAAACAAACAATGGTTGTAAAAACCACCACCGTTATTTCTAACAGCCGCATTGTTCATATCCAATCCTCCTAATATTTCTTCAATAGACTTTCCTTCTAAGTCAGTTCCAGCAATTGCATTATTTAAATTGTTGGTATATCCTGCGTGGTGCTTAGAGTGGTGTATTTCCATTGTTCTAGCATCAATATGTGGTTCTAACGCATCATAAGCGTACGGTAATTTTGGTAATTCAAAAGCCATAATAGTATTTTTTTAATTTAACTTATCTATTGTAAAGGTAAACAACGGTTTCCATAAAGAAAAGTTAAAAAAATCGAAACTTTTTATAGTATCATTGTTTTATATTATAATGCTTGCTTTATAGTCTAAGATTTAAGCTAATAAGTAGCTAAAAAACAATAAAAAAAATGCATCCGAATGGATGCATTTTAAAAACTTAAAATTTGAAATTGAAATTGAAATTAGTAATTAGTAATTAGTAATTAGTAATTTGCATCATTTGGATACTTAGCCATAAATTCTTCAGCCTTGGTAACCATATTTTTACTTCCACAGAAAAAAGGAACACGTTGGTGTAATTCTGAAGGTTCAATATCTAAAATTCGTCTATAACCGTCGGTTGCTTTTCCATTTGCTTGCTCTGCTAAAAAAGCCATTGGATTACATTCGTACAACAAACGTAATTTACCTTTTGGTCCAATAGAACTTGTTGGATACAAATAAATACCTCCTTTGATCATATTTCTATGAAAATCTGAAACCAACGATCCAATGTAACGCGATGTATATGGTCTGTCCTCTTTTTCTTCCTGACAATATTTTAAATAATCTTTAACACCTTGTGGAAAATGAACATAATTTCCTTCGTTTATAGAGTAAATTTTACCGTTTTCAGGAAAACTAAAATTTGGGTGCGATAAGTAAAAAGTACCCAAAGCCGGATTTAAAGTAAACCCATTAACACCGTAACCAGATGTGTAAACCAACATAGTAGATGTACCATAAACAACATAACCTGCAGCTACTTGCTGATTGCCTGGTTGTAAAAAATCTTTCAATTCTACAGGAGTTCCAACAGGTGTTATTCTTTTATAAATAGAAAAAATAGTACCCACCGATACGTTTACATCAATGTTTGAAGAACCATCAAGTGGATCAATTAAAACAACATATTTATTTTGATTGCTACCGTCTTTACCACAAATAGTCACAAAATCATCCTCTTCTTCACTGGCAACCCCACAAACAATCTCTCTGTTTATCAATGTTTTCATAAAAACATTGTTGGCATACACATCTAATTTTTGCTGATCTTCTCCTTGAATATTTGTTGCTCCTGCAGCGCCCATAATATCAACCAAACCTGCTTTGTTTACTTCGTGGTTTACAATTTTAGCTGCTAATTTAATAGATGATAGTAGTCTAGAAAATTCACCTGTGGTTGATTTATAATGCTTTTGATTTTCAATAATGAATTCTCCTAAAGTTGAGTTGTTATTTTCCATATAAAAAAATTAAGTTGTAGTTTATACAAATATCGTTAAATATATTTTAAAAACTGTCCTTTACAATACTGTATAAATAAAGAATTTTTTACTTTTACCAATATAAAAACCTCAAAAAATAGGTAATGAGTTTTACAATTAGAGACGGAAAAAAAGAAGATTTACCTTCAGTTTTAAAATTAATTAAAGAATTGGCACATTTTGAAAATGAATCTGATGCTGTTGAAGTTACTTTAACCGATTTAGAAAAAGATGGTTTTGGCAAAAATCCATTATTTCAATTTTTTGTTGCCGAAATAAATGAAGAAATTGTTGGAATGGCATTGTTTTACCCACGTTATTCAACTTGGAAAGGACCAACCATACATTTAGAGGATTTAATTGTAACTGAAGACAAAAGAAGACTTAAAATTGGAAGTGCCTTGTATAAAAAAGTAATAGAATACGGTTTTAACAAAGGTATAAAACGAATTGAATGGGCTGTTTTAGATTGGAACGAAGCTGCAATAGCTTTTTATGAAAGTACTGGCGCTAAGGTTTTAAGAGATTGGGATACTGCTCAGTTTCATTATGAAGAAATGAAAAACTATTTAAATAAGTGAAAGTATACAAATTTGGAGGTGCCTCAGTAAAAGATGCTGAAGGAGTTAAAAATGTGGTGAACGTATTAAAAAACGAAGGTTTTAAAAATACACTCATTGTAATTTCTGCTATGGGAAAAATGACCAATGCCTTTGAAGAAATTGTAAATGCTTATTATCATAATTCGCCTAATTTAACTGAGAAAATTGACTTTGCTAGAAATTATCACGTCAATATTTATAATCAATTGTTTTCAACAAAAAATGAAAATACTTTATTTGAAATTGATTTGTTATTTGGGCAATTAAGTGGATTTTTTATAAACAACAAATCTAAAGACTACAGTTATATTTACGACCAAATTGTTGGTTTTGGCGAGCTACTTTCAACCAAAATTGTAAGTGCTTATTTAAATGAAATTGGCATAAACAACCAATTTATTGATGTACGCAATTTTATTAAAACCGATGCTAATTATAGAGATGCATCTGTAAATTGGACTGAAACTTTAAAAAATATTGAAAATTTAGATACCAGTAAACTTTGCATTACACAAGGTTTTTTAGGTGGTACAGCTAAAAATATAACTACAACGCTAGGTCGAGAAGGATCAGACTATACAGCTGCAATTTTTGCACATTGTTTAAATGCTGAAAGTGTTACTATTTGGAAAGATGTTGATGGTGTTTTAAATGCAGATCCTCGTTTTTTTGAAAATCCTATATTATTGGAGCAGATTTCGTACACCGAAGCTATTGAAATGGCATTTTATGGCGCTTCTGTAATTCATCCAAAAACATTAAAACCTCTCGAAAACAAAAATATTCCATTGTTTGTGCGCTCTTTTTTAAACTTAAATTCAAAAGGAACACAAGTTAGAAAAGGTTTAAATCTAGTACCAGAAACTTCATGTTTTATTTTAAAACAGCAACAAATTTTAGTTTCAATATCGGCGCTTGATTTTTCATTTATGGTTGAACACAATTTAAGTGATATTTTTAAACTGTTACATCATTACAAACTCAAAGTAAATTTAATTCAAAATTCAGCTTTAAGTTTTTCGGTTTGTGTGGAAGATAAATTCAATAATTTTGAGCAGTTTATAGCCGAAATAAAATTAAAATATAAAGTCAATTTTACTGAAAATGTTTCACTATATACCGTTAGACATGCCAGTGAAAATGCGATATTAGAAATTGAACAAAAAGGCAAATTATTGTTAAAACAACTCACCCAAGAAACTGTACAGTTTGTGATGCAATAAAATTGCTTATGTTTGTATTTTAATTAATTTTTTTTTAATGAGTTTAGTTACGGCAAAGGAGGTTGCAAAAGCTATAAACCTTAGTAAATATGGGTTTATTGGCACTTTTTTTGGTTGGATAATCATGAAATTTCTCAGATTATCTAAAATCAACCGAATTTACAACAAACACAAGCATTTAGAAGGACTTGATTTTTTTTCTGAACTGTTGGATGATCTTCAAATAAAATTTGAAATCCCAGAAGAAGATCTAAATCGCATTCCAAAAACAGGTGCATTTATTACCGTTTCTAACCATCCGTTAGGTGGTATAGATGGTATTTTATTACAAAAATTATTAATTGAAAAACGACCTGATTTTAAAATTATAGGTAATTTTTTATTACAAAGAATTGAACCCATAAAACCTTATGTTTTACCTGTAAATCCGTTTGAAGACAGAAAAGACGCACAATCGAGCGTTTCTGGCTTGCGATATTCTTTAAAACATTTACAAGATGGAAACCCTCTTGGAATTTTTCCTGCAGGAGAAGTTTCGACTTATAAAGACGGTAAATTAATTGTAGACAAACCTTGGGAAGAAAGTGCTGTAAAATTTATTAAAAAAGCAAAAGTACCTGTTATTCCCATTTATTTTCATGCGCGTAACAGCCGCTTGTTTTATTTCTTATCAAAAATAACTCCAACCTTACGTACCGCAAAATTACCTTCAGAATTGCTTTCGCAAAAAGGCAGGGTTATTAAAGTTAGAATTGGCAAACCTATCTCAGTTCTAGATCAAGAATCTTATTCAAATACGCAGGATTACGGTGATTTTATTCGTAAAAAAACTTATATGTTGGCAAAACCATTTGAAAAAACTGCCAAAACATTAAGTCAAACATCTCTAAAATTATCAAAACAGCAACCTAAAGAAATTGTAGCACAAAAAAACAATCATAAAATAATAGCTGAGGTTGAAAAATTGAGAATAGACAATCGCAGGTTATTAGTAAGTAAAAATTACGAAGTGTTTTTTACATCTAGCAAAGCCATTCCTAATTTGATGTTTGAGATTGGTCGTTTGCGCGAAATTACTTTTAGAGAAGTTGGTGAAGGCACTAATGAGTCTATTGATTTAGATGCTTTTGATGGCTACTATCATCATTTATTTTTATGGGATAATGAAGCTGAAAAAATGGTAGGTGCTTACCGTATGGGCTTGGGTAAAAATATTTATAAACGCTACGGAATTGAAGGTTTTTATATCCATACTTTATTTAGATTTGAACCTGAATTACACTCTATGATGGAAGGTTCTATAGAAATGGGAAGAGCCTTTATTATTACCGAATATCAGCAAAAACCAATGCCTTTATTTTTACTTTGGAAAGGCATTGTACACGTTACCTTGCGTTATCCAGAATACAAATATTTAATTGGCGGCGTAAGTATTAGCAATAAATTTTCAAATTTCTCAAAATCGTTGATGATTGAGTTTATGAAATCTCATTACTACGATCCATATATTGCGCAATACATTCACCCAAAAAAGGAATACAAAGTTAAGTTAAAAGATGCCGATAAAGATTTTGTTTTTGATGCTACACAAGCTGACATGAACAAATTTGACAAAATTATAGATGAGCTAGAACCTGGAGCTTTGCGTATGCCTGTATTGATTAAAAAATACGTAAAACAAAACGCTCGATTGGTTGCTTTTAATGTGGATCCTAAGTTTAACAATGCCATTGACGGATTGATGTATATAAGAGTTTCAGACATTCCTGAAAGCACCGTTAAACCCGTAATGGAAGAATTTCAGGCCGAATTGGAAAAGAGCTTAGAAAACGGAAACAATTCAACACCTAAAATAGAAGAATAGATTTAAGTTTATGATAGCTCTAAGCTATTTTAAGCAAAAAAAATGGCTTCAACTTTATCCACAATGGTTTGTGCTAACTTTACGTTAGATTCAACTGTCCAACCTGCAATATGTGGCGAAAGCAATACATTTTCAGCTTTAATTAAATAGCCAAAAGCTTCAGGTAAATTGTTGTTTTCAAATAAATTTTCGAACGATAATTTCTCGTATTCAAGCACGTCTAAACAAGCGCCTAGTACTTTTTTACTTTTTAAAGCTTCAACCAAATCTTTAGTTACAACAGCAGAACCTCTTGCAGTATTAATTAAATAAAATGGTTTTTTAAATTTTTTGATAAAATCAGCATTAAACATATTGTGAGACAATGCATTAAATGGCGTGTGCAAACTCAAAACATCTGCTTTTTCTTGTAATTCTGATAACGAAACCTGCTTACAATTTTGATCACCTACACCTTCTTTTATATCGTAACAAATTACTTCAACATCAAAACCTTTTAATTTTTTAGCAAAGGCTTTTCCCATATTTCCATAACCAATTATACCAACGGTTTTACCATCAAGTTCAACACCCCTGTTGGCTTCACGCAACCATTTACCTTCACGTATTTCTAAATCGGCTTTTTTTAGGTTATTGAAAAGTGCAAGTAACATACCCAATGCATGTTCTCCAACAGCATTTCTATTGCCTTCTGGCGCAGCAATTAAATGAATTCCTTTTTTTTCAGCATAAGAAACATCAATACTTTCTAAACCCGCACCTACTCTGGCAATAAACTTTAATTTACTGGCTTTGTCTATAAATTGTTGATCAATTTTAAACCGACTTCTAATAACTATACCATCATAATTGTTTATTTTTTCTTCAATTTGAAGTTTGCTTGAAGTATAATCACTATCACAAATACAACCTAGTTTTTCTAGGCCATTTTGAAGAATTTCATGATTGGTATCTATAAGAAGAACTTTCATTTATTTCTATAATTGGCTGAAATTATGAATTTAAAAAAATACGAAGATTTTAAACGTAAATTTTAATATTGTTCCTTTTCATTAGGAAAATCTTTGCTTTTTACATCGGTAATATAACTCTCAAAAGCATTTGTCATATCAGTATACAAGTCTAAATAGCGACGTAAAAAACGTGGTTCAAACTCGTGTGTCATTCCCAACATATCGTGCGTAACTAAAACTTGTCCGTCTACTCCATTTCCTGCTCCAATTCCAATAACAGGTATCGATAAACTTTCAGCAACTTCTTGAGCTAATTTGGCAGGTATTTTTTCTAATACAATTGCAAAACAACCTAAATCTTCTAATAATTTAGCATCAGATTTTAACTTTTCAGCCTCTTCTTCTTCTTTTGCTCTCACAGTAAAAGTTCCAAATTTATAAATAGATTGTGGCGTTAAACCTAAATGTCCCATTACAGGAATTCCGGCAGTTAAAATTCGTGAAATTGATTCTGCAATTTCGCTTCCACCTTCTAATTTAACTGAATGACCACCAGATTCTTTCATAATTCGAATGGCTGAATCTAAAGCGCTTTTAGAATTTCCTTGATAACTACCAAAAGGCAAATCTACCACCACTAAAGAACGACTTGTTGCTCTAACAACCGAGCTTGCGTGGTAAATCATTTGATCTAAAGTAATAGGCAAAGTAGTTTCATGACCAGCCATAACATTTGATGCCGAATCTCCAACTAAAATAATATCTATACCAGCATTATCTACTATTTTTGCCATTGTATAATCGTAGGCAGTTAACATGGCAATTTTTTCGCCATTATTTTTCATGTCAGTTAATGACTTGGTAGTGATTTTTTTGTAACTCTTTTTTGCAGTTGACATCTTATGCTTTTTTAAAACTGATGCAAAAGTAATGAAAAAACACTTTGTATGAAACTAGTTTACAAGATGCTTTTAAAAGCACTAAAAACACTTCAAAAGTAAAATTGAATATAAAAATTTGACTATGCTATTAATTACTTTTATATTTACCCTTTAAGCACAATTATTTTGAAAGATATTGATAATAATACAACCGCATACATTCAAGAATTAGAAGATAAAATTGTTGATCTTAGTTTAAATTTAAAAAGCTGTAACAACAAATTAACAACTTTTAAAAAAGACAATTATCAACGCACTAGAACCCTTGTTCACAACCTAAAAAATCCGATTGGAGTTGCATATTCTTTTGCTGAAATGATTGCCGATTCTAGTGAAAATATTTCAAAAGAAAAATTAGACAAATACATTGATGTTATTAAAAAATCGACGAGTTTTTCTATAGAATTACTAAGCTCCTTGTCTGTTATTAATAGCCTCAATGCGCCTGACTTTACAATTAACTTACAAAAAACAAATTATTGTAACTTTTTAAATGGCATTGTTGCTAAATTTAACCAAGATAAAATTTCTAAAAACCGCATAACAACCAATTTTCCTAATGGAGAAATAAATTTACGCATTGATACGCATAAAATTGAAATAGCCATTAAAAACCTACTTAGCAATGCTTTAAGATTTTCAAAAAACAATACAAAAATTAACATCACTGTTGTTGAAAATGAAAATACAATTGAAACTACAATTACAGACCAAGGCATTGGAATTGCAGAAGATAATTTAGCCAATTTATTTGACGAATTTTACACAATTAACACTTACTGTGAATACAACAATAAATGTGTAGGGTTAGGATTAACTATTGTTAAACAAATTGTTAATTACCATCATGGAGAAATAACCGTAAAAAGCGCTTTAGAAAATGGATCTAGTTTTGTAATTTCTATTCCAAAAAGCTAAATATACAACCTCTATTTTTGCATTTATCAAATTAAAAACTGCAAATATTGGCCTACCATAAATAGTAAATATTGCTTATCTTTATACGCTATTTAACCCCTTAACAAGTTGTAATGAAAGAAATCGAAAATTCAAAATCTAGTTTTTATGATTCTGAACAAACCAATCAACAAGTAAATAACAAAAAATACTTCGAATTTTTTGAACATGCACCTGTTGCTTTGTATATCGAAGATTTTTCAAAATTAAAAGCATTTGTTGAAGAAAAAGCCAAAGAAAACAACCTTGATTTAAATACCTACTTAATTAACAATGCTCAAATTGTTAAACAACTTCACTACCTGGTAATTATAAAAGAGGTAAATGAAACTGCCGTAAAATTATACAAAGCAAAAAATAAAAGTGAATTATTAGACAATATAGAAAAAGTATTTACACCTGCTTCTTCTGAAGGTTTTTACAAGTTGGTATTTGATATTTTATCGGGTAAAACAGAAACAGCTGTAGAAACTATTAATAAAACGCTAGAAGGTGATGAAATACAAATTTTAATAAAGTACAAACTTCAAGACGACAACGATCAAGCATTAAAAAATGTAATTGTTTCTATTGAAGACATTACCCAAAGAGTTAAAATTAACAACGCATTAACGCTCAGTGAAAAGCGCTACAAAGAATCTCAAGAATTGGCCAAAATAGCAAGCTGGTTTTACGATTTTAACACCAAACAATTATCTTGGTCTGATGAAGTTTATAAAATACTTGATTTACCCAAAGATAGTGTCGAACTAAATTTAGCATTGTATTTATCATCTATTTATAAAGATGACCTTGAAATTGTTAATGATTTTTCGTTCGAAAATTTGTTAAAAAACCCCATACAAAATTTAAATTATAGAATTGTAACCAAAAATGGCGAAATAAAATATTTGTATGAAAAAAGAAGCGTTACTGTAAAAAATGGAAAAATAGAACGAATTGTAGGTATTTGCCAAGATATTACTGAGCGAATACTCTCTGGTCAAAGTTTAACCGTTACCAAACAATTATTATCAAATACGCTATCTAATATTCAAGATGGGTTTGTAATATTAGATGAAAATTCTAACTACCTATATATTAACAATGTTGCTGCGGATTTATTGGGTAAAAGTATTGAAGACCTTTTAGGTAAAAATATTTGGAAAGAATTTCCTGAAAATGAAGGTGATGAATTTTACGACAACTATCAATGGGCTTTCCAAACCAGAAAACCCATTAGTTTTGAAAACTATTTTGCGCCTTGGAACAGGTGGTTTGAAAACAGAATTATTCCATCAAACAACACTATGTTGATATTTTTTCATGAAACAACTGAAAAAAAAGAATCTGAACATCAAATAAAAGCTGCCTATAATATTATTAATAAAAGTTCTTCAGTAGCTATTTTATGCGAAAACAAGTGGGATTTTCCAGTAATTTTTGCTTCTGAAAATACCGAAAAATTATTTGGTTACACAAGTAGTGAATTGCTATCAAACCAAGTTAAAATATTTGAGCTTATTTATCCAAAAGACTTAGAACATGTAAGAGCTGAGTTTTTTACGCAATTAAAAAGTGAAACCGAAATAGAATCCAAACCAAAAGCATTTAGAATTGTTACTAAAAATAATGAAATTAAATGGATTGAAGCCCGTACTGAAACTATACGAAATAGAAACAACATAATAACACACATTCAAGGTATTCTTGAGGATATTACAGAACGAAAAAAAGCAGAAGATCTTATTTTTAAAAGTAACCAACGCCTACAAGATCAATTTAACAATACACCTTTAGCATCAATTATTTGGGATTTAGATTTTAGAGTTACCGATTGGAATAATTCTGCACAACGTATATTTGGATTTACACCTGAAGAAGCCATAGGAAAAAAAGGCTCGGAATTAATTGTAAAACCAGATCAAACTGATGATCTTAAAACAGTATGGGAAAACCTATTAAATCAAACAGGTGGTTTTAGAAACAAAAACGAAAATATTACTAAAAATGGCAATGTAATAATTTGCGACTGGTACAATGTAACCTTAAAAGATCTTGATGGAAATGTAATTGGTGTTGCTTCACTTGCTGATGATATTACAGATAAAAACACTTCAAAAATACTACTCGAAAAATCTGAAAAAAAATACCGTGATATTTTTGAAAAATCATTTGATGCCGTTTTAATTTTAAAAGACAATTTAATAGTAGATTGTAATGAATCTACTTTAAAAATGTTTGGTCATACAAACAAAGAATCACTTTTAAAAATACATCCTTCTATCATTTCGCCTAAAACACAACCCGATGGAAGTGATTCTGCTTTAAAAGCTGAAAAAATGATTCAAATTGCTGTAGATGAAGGAAGTAATAGATTTAGATGGTATCATCAAACTAAAAATGAGACAATTTTCCCAGCTGAAGTTACACTTACTAAAATTGAAGAAGAAGACCACATTACCACAATTCATGCCGTTGTAAAAGACATTTCAGCAAGGGTAAAAAAAGAACAAATTGAAACCATTTTATACAACATATCAAAAGCCGCTTTAAGCATTGAAGATTTTAATGAATTTGGCTATTTTGTTAAAGATGAATTGCATAAAATTATTGATACCAATAACTTTTTTATTGCCTTATACAATGAAGAAAAAGACAACTATTACACGCCTGTTTTAGTTGACGAAATGGAAAGTGGTGATGAATTTCCTGCAGAAGGAACACTCACAAACTATGTAGTTAAAAATAAAAAATCATTATTATTTAATAAAGAAATTCACGACCAATTAATCCAAAAAGGAGAAGTAAAATTAGTAGGCGTTGATTCTAAAATTTGGGTGGGTGTACCATTAATTTCAAAAAATAAAGTGTTTGGAGCCATTGTTGTTCAAAGTTATACCAATGAAAATGCATATACTGAAGAAGATGTACAATTATTAGAATTTGTTGCTGATCAAATTAGCAGTGCTATTTTGCGTAAAAACACCGACTTTGAACTAAAAAAAGCTTTAAGTAAAGCCCAAGAATCAGACCGCCTAAAATCTGCTTTCTTGGCCAATATGAGTCACGAAATAAGAACACCTATGAACGGTATTATTGGGTTCTCCGAATTGTTTTTAGACAAAGACTTATCATACAACGAACGTAAAGAATACGCTAAAATAGTAATTGATAGCAGCAAACAACTACTTTCTATTGTAAATGATATTTTAGACATTTCAAAAATTGAAGCAGGTGTTGTGCAATTAAATTACGAAACTGTTGATTTAAACGCATTACTAAATAATTTAAACGCTTTTTATATGCCAATCGCATCAGAAAAAAAGCTAGAATTAATTTGTAATAAAGGATTAAAAAATCAAGAATGCTCTATTAAAATAGATAAAACAAAATTAAATCAAATACTTACAAACTTATTATCTAACGCTTTTAAGTTTACAGATAATGGAAGTATACAATTTGGATATGAACTTGTAGATACCATGCTTCGTTTTTACGTAAAAGATACAGGTGTTGGTATTGACGAAAAATTGCATCATAAAATATTTGACAGATTTGTACAAGCCGATGTTGATTTTGAAAAACAAAATAAAGGTACGGGGCTAGGATTGGCTATTTCAAAGAAATTTATCGAATTATTTGGTGGTGATATTTGGCTAACCTCAAACTCTAACGGAACTACTGTGTCTTTTACAATTCCTTACGTAAAAGTAGCGCCCCAAGTAATTACATCGGTAGTTGAAAAAACTAAACACACAAAAGTGGAAAACAAAACAATTACAATTTTAGTTGCTGAAGATGAAATTTACAACTTAATGTATATCAACGAATTATTTTCAAAAACATCTTACAAAATTGTTGAAGCAAATAATGGTAAAGAAGCGGTAGATATTGCTTTAAACAATAATGATATTGATTTGATTTTAATGGACATTAAAATGCCAATAATGAATGGGAAAGATGCTATGAAAGAAATTAAAAAAGTAAAACCTCATTTACCTATCATAGCACTTTCAGCTTTTGCTATGGAATCAGACAAAGAAAGTGCCTTGTCTCATGGGTTTGACTCATACCTTTCAAAACCAATTGATAAAAATGTATTATTTGAAAAAATTGAAAAATTTTCGAAATAGTTCGTAAAATCTAAATTAGAACGCAACATTTGCTATGACTCAACAAGTAAAACATACTTTAAATCCAGATAATTGGGTAAAATTACACGCAGATTTTCTGTTTAATTACACTATAAGCAGAATAAGCGATAGAGATCTTGCTAAAGATTTGGTACAAGATACTTTTTTTGCAGGCCTAAAAGCAATGGATAATTTTCAAGGATTGGCAAGTGAACGCACTTGGTTAATTTCAATTTTAAAAAGAAAAATTATTGACCATTATCGCAAAATAAATTCTGCCAAAGGAAAGGCTGAAATAAAAATGAATTTTTATACTGAAGGTGATAAAGAAGGCGAATGGATTGAAGAAAGGGTACCCGCTAACTGGAACAATGAAACCGATAAAAATATTGAAAATAGCGAACTAAATATTGTTTTAGAAAAATGCATCAATAACCTTCCTGAAAAATATGCTATAGTGTTTAGAATGAAAACCATTTTAGAAATTGAAACTGAAGATATTTGTAAGGAACTGGAAATTACATCGTCCAATTTATGGGTGATAATTCATAGAGCTAGAACACAGCTAAGAAAATGTATGGAAGATAATTGGTTTAAAAATTAAATAAGTTTAGTATGAAATTAAGCTGCGACAAAGCAACAACATTATGCGACAAAAGCCAATACGGTGAGATATCTTTATGGGAAAAAATTCAATTAAATATACATCTTTTTATATGTAAAAATTGTGGTTTATACTCAAAACAAAACAGTGTATTGACCAAATGTTATAAAAAACAACAAGCTTTTGAAAAACAAAAAAGTTGTTGTTTAAATAACAATGAAAAAGACGCTATGGAAGCCAATTTAAAAGCACAGAAATAAAAATATTTTACAAAAAATGAATTTTTTACCAGAAGCTATAGATCAATATGCTGTTGATCATTCTCAACAAGAACCTCAACTATTACAACAATTAAATAAAGAAACCTGGCAAAAAGTATTGAATCCACGAATGTTAAGTGGTGCTTTTCAAGGTAGAATTTTAGCAATGATTTCTAAATTAATTCAACCTTTAACTATTTTAGAAATAGGCACTTACACAGGGTACTCTGCACTTTGTTTGGCTGAAGGTATTCAAAAAGATGGTACTTTATATACCATTGATAAAAATGAAGAATTAGAAGCTTTTTCAAAAGTATATTTTGACAAATCTAACTACAAAAATCAAATTAAACCTATAATAGGCAATGCTTTGGAAATTATCCCAACCATTGAAGCCAAATTTGACCTGGTTTTTATTGATGCAGATAAAACTAACTACACCAATTATTTTAATTTAATAATTGATAAAATGAATAAAAACGGTGTGATTTTATCAGACAATGTTTTATGGAGTGGAAAAGTAGTTGAAGCGTTAGATCCAAAAGATGCAGATACTAAAGCATTGTTAGAATATAATAAACTACTAAACAACGACCCAAGAATTGAAACTGTGTTACTTCCTATTAGAGATGGCTTAACAATTAGTAGGGTGATTTAAATGCTATTGGACTTCAAATTAATTATAATGGTTTCGGCTACGCTCAACAATCAGCCAAGTTATTAAAGTTGTTGACTAATTGGTCTCAACTTTAGACTTTAGACTTTTTGACTTAAAACTCCCTTCCTATATCTCTTTCAACTCATTTTGTGGTATCCACCCCACTTTACCGTCGGCGATTTTAATTTTTTTCCAGTCGTCCAATTCATCTAAAATAAGCACTTTGGTTCCTTCGTGTAATTCAAAAGCATCGTCACTATTGTTAGTAGGTGCATTTTTAATTTCAGCCTTGGTTGCAAAAATAATAGCAGTTCTATCTTTTTGAACGGTATCGTAATTATCATAGGCAAAATACACGGTTACCAACAGTATAAAAACCATTAAAATAGTGGTATTAAAGTACAATAATTTTAGTTTTGAAGAACCAGAAAAATAGTACAACAAAAACAACAAAGAAGCTAAAAATGAGGTAATTACAGCTATCAATGCCCAAGTATCAAATGAGAATTTTTGAATTACATTTTCAGAAAAACGCTGTAAAAACGTTTTTGGCAAATCTTCAATAACATCCAAAGTCATACGTTTGGCAAAAACCAAATTATGTTGCGCATCTTCATTTGTAGGATCAACCTTTAAAGCCTTTTCATAATAATAAATAGCAGGTGCTACTTTGTTTAATTTGTAGTAGCAATTTGCTAAATTATAATACAAATCGGTAGAAACATACCCTTTTTCCTCAATAGCCAAATAAACGCCCAAGGCTCTATTATAATCTTCAACCTTGTAAAATGTATTTGCCTCTTGAAATAGCTTTTCTGGGGTTTCAGCATGGCTTACAAAACCCAAAAACATCAATAGTATAGTAACAAATTTTTTCATCTTATAAATATTTGTCTACTTTGGTTATTACTTCTTTTGCTTTTTCATACTCCTGCTTCATCATTACATTTGTGGTTGGTGTATAACGCGCAAAATCACAATCTTTTAAAACAGCTATAAACTCATTTATTGTTGCTGCATCAACACCTTTTTTCTCTAACATTTCAGCTATTTTTTCTTTTGAAATATCAGATGTTTCAACAAACAATTTTGCTTTTAAAAAATTGTGTAATGCTTTTTCCAAAGCCACATAAAATGCCTCGTGATTGCCCAATTGCTTTTTAGCTGCAAACAAATATTTTCTTGCCAATCTATCAGCCAGTCTAATTTTATTTCCAAAAATATCGCCTGCTCTTTTAGCGCGTTTTTTACCAATAAATATCCCTATTGGAATGGCTAAAAATGGCAGTAATAACAGTAAATAAAACTGAGTAGTATGTAAAAATTCTTTTTTCTGTTTGGTATGAAACTCGGTTCTTAAAGCTATAAACCTAAAATTATTATCGTTTGCAACCACTTGCTGCTTAACAACACTTGTATCGGTAGTATTTCCTGCTGAAGGCAATTCTTTTCCTTCTAAAACATCAACAATAATTGGTTCAATAGTAATTGTTTTATACTTTTCTTCGGAAGGATTAAAATATGAAAAACTAACTGCTGGAATTTTATATTTTCCTTTGTACTGCGGCACAATTGTATAAGTATCTGAAACACTTCCTCTTAAACCACTTAAACTTGTTGCAACATCTTCTTTATGCTCTGGCGTATAAACCTCTAACTCTGCTGGTGTTACAATTTTAGGTATATCAAAAAGTTTTAAGTTTCCACTTCCCGAAACTTTTACATCAATTTGAGCTGCATCATTTGCTTTTAACTCGTTTTTATTAGCTGCTACTGTAAAATCAAAATCACCAACTGCGCCGGTAAAATCAGCAGGTTTCCCAACTTCAGGAAGCGCTTTTACATTTACATCTTTGGTTGGAGATTCGGCTGAATAACTAATATTTCGGGTAATCATGTTCCCAAAGAAATCTCCGTTTCCAGTTGGAATTCCAACCGAAAAATTCATTTTCATAGGTTCAATAGTTAGCTTTCCATCTCTCTGCGGAATTAAGACGGCTTTTTTAAGTACAATATATCTGTAATCTTCGCCATTGTATTTTCCTTTTTTAACTTCAATTTCTCTAACTTCAATATCCTGATTCCAAAAACCATTGTATTGAGGAGATTCACTTACACGCCAATCGTTTACACTAATATTTTCACTAACAAATAACTTGTAAACAACATAAATTCCTTCACCAACATAAGGTGATAAATTTGAAACCTCAGCTACTAAATGAATATTTTGCTGCGCTATATATTCAGGGTTATTAGGGTCTTTTGGTACCTCAACCTCTTTTGTAACGGTGATTTTAACTGGATTTGAACTTATTATTTTGCCTTCATATTCAATTTTTGCAGAACCAATAGTGTACTCGCCTTCTCTAGTAGGTTCTACAATATAAATATAGGCTTGAGAAAAGCTAGATTTTCCGTTTATCCACGACTGGTTTATAGATGAACTTGGACCTGCAACGACTCTAAAATTTTCAAACGAAGGTGGTTCAAAATTGTCTGCACCTTGTTTATTTACAGCAAATTCGACTCTAAAACGCTGATTTACACCTAATTTATTTTTACTCACAGATGCTTTAAACTCTATTTGAGCAAACAGTAATTGCGATGCAAATACTAAAATACCGAGTATGTAAAACTTCTTTAATCTCATAATTTTAATTACCAGTCTTTTTCTTGATTAATTTTTACGCCTTGTGTTTGTTGTTCGTTTAATTTTTGCTGTGTTTTATTTTCTTCGTTATTCATAGCCTCTAGTAATTGTTTCATTTGCTCTGGAGACAATTGATTAGGTCTAGGCTGTTGTTGCTGTTCTTCTTTATCTTTTTGATCTTGATTTTTTTGCTGATCACTTTTATCATCTTGCTTATCTTCATTCTTATCCTGATCATCTTTTTTATCTTCATTTTTGTCTTTATCACCACCATCTTTATCTTTCTGATCTTTGTTTTGATCGTCTTTATTGTCTTTGTTATCTTTATTATCCTTATCGTCTTTGTTATCTTGATTTTGTTGATCTTGTAATAACTTTTGAGCCAAGGCTAAATTATAACGTGTTTCATCGTCTTTAGAATTGTTACGCATCGAATTTTTATAGGCTGCAACTGCTTTATCGTATTGCTTTTCTTTCATAAAAGAATTACCCATATTGTGATACGCTTCTGCTTTGCTCATTTTATCTGAAGCCATTTTCTCAATTAATTCAAATTGCGCAACGGCTTCTTTATTTCTATCTTGCATATAAATTGCATTTCCTAAATTGTACGATGCTTTTGCATAATTAGGATTTTTAGACAATGCTTTTTTATATTCAACCTCAGCTTCAGCAAATTTTAACTGATTGTAAAATTCGTTTCCTGATCTTACATCTTCCCTAGCTTCACGATTCAATTTTTCCTGATCTTTTTCCTGAGAAAAAAGCAACAAGGTAAAACTTAAAAATAATATGATTAAACTATTTCTTTTCATTGAATAAATTTAATTTTTGAACCCATTTTGTTTTCTTTTCTAACAACAAAGTATCTATAATTAAAAACAACAAAGCAAAACCTATAAACCATTGAAACTGATCTTTATAATCTGAAAATTGTTTTGTTTCAAATTCGCTTTTTTCCGCTTTCAACAATAAATCGTTAACGGTATCAATGGCTTCCTGTGTTTTATTTCCGTTGATGTATTTTCCTTTACCTTCATCGGCAATATCTTGTAAAACCTGCTGATTCATTGTAGTAATTACAACTTCGCCCTGATTGTCTTTTTTATAACTAATTACTTTTCCGTTTTCTTTGATAGGAATAACGCCTCCTTTTTCTGTACCAACTCCAATGGTAAAAATTTTAATACCTTTTGAAACTGCATCTTTGGCCAATGTTTCTGGACTTTCGTTATGATCTTCGCCATCTGAAACAACAAATAAAAATCGGTTTGTTTGCTCTTGATCATCAAAATAAGTAATACCTCTATCAATGGCGCCACCAATTGCAGTTCCTTGACTTGAAACCATATCGGGATCTGCATTTTGTAAAAACATTTTTGCCGCAGCGTGGTCTGTTGTTATTGGCAATAACGGATAAGAGTTGCCTGCGTAAATTATAATTCCAACCCTGTCGCTACCCAAATTATCTATAATTTTAGTAATAATTTGCTTTGCTTTGTCTAACCTGCTTGGTGCAATATCCTCAGCCAACATACTTTTAGAAACGTCTAAAGCAAAAACAATATCTACACCTTCACGTTTGATAGTTTCTAATTTTGTGCCCATTTTTGGGTTTGTTAATGAAACTATTAAAAAAGCCAGTCCTAAACTAAGCACTGAGATTTTTAAAAATGATTTAAACGTAGATTTTTCTGGACTTAATCTGTTAATTAAATCACTGTCTGCAAATTGTTTTTGTGTTCGCTTTTTCCACCAAAGCACCAACAAAAACAGTACAAATATTACTGGAATAATTGCTAAGTAAATAAAATATGTTGGTTCTTCTATTTGATACATTTCCTTCTGTTTATAAGTTTAAAGGTTGAATGGTTTAATTGCTAATTTGTGCTTTTCGTAAAGCATTTAATTTCTTTAAATAAAACTTTTAAATATGGTATTTTTTAACAACACCTCAATTAAAATTAAAAATCCTGCTAAAATAACCAGCAGTCTGTATTTTTCTTCGTAATTGTAATATTTAAACTCTTCTATTTCTGTTTTTTCTAGCTTGTTAATTTCTTCGTAAATGGCCTTTAATTTGGTATTGTCAGTTGCTCTAAAATATTTTCCTTCGGTTTCATTGGCAATGTACTTTAACAAATCCTCATCAATTTCAACAGGTGCATTTCTAAATAACAATTCGCCCGTTCTAGGATCTTTTGCATAAGGTGATGGCGCATTACCATTGGTTCCTAAGCCAATTGTATAGACTTTTATACCCAAGCCAACAGCCAATTCGGTTGCTGTTTTTGGATCTACAAAACCGGTATTATTTAC
This sequence comes from Lutibacter sp. HS1-25, assembly GCF_004121075.1. Lineage (GTDB taxonomy): Bacteria > Bacteroidota > Bacteroidia > Flavobacteriales > Flavobacteriaceae > Lutibacter. The sequence goes on along the minus strand of NZ_RHLN01000001.1, from coordinate 124,868 downwards.
ACCATCGGTTAATAAAATAATTACTTTACTTTTTGCTTTACTTCCTTTTAACCTGTTTACGGCCGATCCTAAGCCCATGCCAATAGCTGTACCACCATCTAATTCGCCCCATTTTATATCAGAAATGGTATTTCTAACAATGCGTTTATCGCTTGTAATGGGTGTTTTTGTAAAACTTTCTCCAGCGTAAACTACAATTCCTATTCTATCATTTGGACGCTGAGATATAAACTCACCTGCTACACTTTTTAGCGCTTCTAACCTATTTGGTTTTAAATCGCGAGACAACATACTTGCCGAAACATCTATTGCCATTACAATGTCAATACCTTTATTGGTTTTAGAATGCGAACTAACTTCAACAATTCTTGGTCTTGCCAAAGCAATTATCAACAACGTAAGTGCTGCCAGTCTTAAAACTGCTAATATTGGTTTTAACTTTGCAACTTTTGAAGGTTTTACTTTAAAACCAGTTGTGCTTGTAATGGTTAAGCTTGCAGTATCTCTATTGCGTACCAAAAAATACCAGATTACCAATGCCGGAATAATTGTTAAAAACCAAAAGAACTCCGGATTTAGAAACTCAAAATTATTCCACCTCATTTTCTTTCTCTTTTAAGGGTTCTTCAACTTTTACAGGTTTTAGACTTTGCAAAATGCGTTCGGCTAAATTTCTATGACCTTTAATTTCTTCAACAATAGGCGCTGATTTTGCAAATTTCACCAAATCGGCACTTTGTAACACTTCTTTTAATTGTTGAATTGTTTCTTTTGAAATACCCAATTTACTAGATGCATTAAAATCTTGTATGGTTTCAATCAACTCATTTGTTGTTGATTCCAAAGCTGGTATATTGATATCTTTTTCAATATACGTTCTTACAATATCTGTTAATTCCGAATAGTAAATTTTAATTTCGTTACGTTTTAACAACTCTTTTTCATCAAGTTCTTTTAAACGTTGTAATGCTTCTACAATTGGTGCCACATATACTTTTGGAGCTTCAATTTGTTTTTTCTTTCTGAAGACGAAATACAAAATAATGGCAATTAGCACAAAAATTGGAATCAACCACCAAAATAAATGCTTGTAATCGTCGAAGGTTTTTGGTTCTCTTTGTATGGCTTTAATCCCAAACATTTTTTGTTTGGTAGTATCTACTTTTACTGTAGCCACACTAACCATTAAAGAATCTGTTAGAAATTTTTTATTATTAATCAATACTGTTTGCTGCGGAATTACATAAACACCACTATCAAAACTGGTTAATAAATATTTTTTTTCTACATATTCTTTTAAAGTGTCTGTTGGAAGTGCTTCAACAACTTCAACCTTTTTTAAACTGTCTAATTGCAACGTAGGAAAAACAACATTTGCTTTTTCATTTACAATTATTTTAAATTGAATTTGTTCACCAATTCTAATAGAAGTGGTGTCTACCTGTATCGAAACCGGATTTTCTTGAGAAAACCCAACAAATCCAACTACAAAAAATATACAAACTATAAGTTTCTTCATTTTTAATTTCTTCACTGCATTCAAATTAAAAGCTATCGAGCGCCTTTACGTTTAAAATATCCTAATAATTTTTTCACATAACTTTCATCAATTCTAGAACTGATGGTTCCTGCACCACTGTGGCTAAAAGATTTTTCAAAATAATCTACCGATTTTAAATAATGCTCTGTATAGCCATTTCTTACACTTTTTGAAGCCGTATTAACCAACATTGTTTTTCCTGTTTCGGCATCTAGCATACTTACCATTCCTAAATTTGGAATAGAAACATCGTGCTTATCATACACTCTAATACCTGTAACATCGTGTTTTCTTCCAACAATTTTTAAGGTATGTTCGTAATGTGTATCCATAAAATCAGAAAGCACAAAAACAATGGCTTTCTTTTTCATAACCTGCGATAAAAACTTTAACGCCCCGTTGATGCTTGTTTTTGAACTTTTAGGATGAAATTCAATCAATTCTCTAATAATTCTAAGCACGTGGCTTTTTCCTTTTTTAGGCGGAATAAACAATTCTATTTCATCAGAAAAAAGTAACAATCCAACTTTATCATTATTTTGAATTGCCGAAAATGCCAATGTAGCAGCAATTTCAGTAATGGTATCGCGTTTAAATTGCTGGGTTGTACCAAACAACTCTGAGCCCGAAATATCAACCATTAACATCATGGTTAACTCGCGTTCTTCTTCAAAAACTTTTACATAAGGCTCGTTATAACGTGCGGTTACATTCCAGTCAATTGCTCTAACATCATCTCCATACTGGTATTGTCGCACTTCAGAAAAAGTCATACCACGTCCTTTAAACGAACTGTGGTATTCGCCTGAAAAGATGTGATCAGACAAACGGCGTGTCTTGATCTCAATTTTACGAACTTTTTTAAGTATTTCTTTAGTATCCATTTTCCTCTCTCCCAACCCTCTCTTCAAAGGAAAGAGGGCTTTTTATTTTAATTACATTATCTAATAATCTATCTTAAAATTTCCCCTTTGGGGAATTAAAAGGGTGTTATGGAACTTCTACTTGATTTACAATTTGGTTTATAATGTCTTCTGAAGTTACGTTTTCAGCTTCTGCTTCGTATGTAATTCCAATACGGTGACGCAATACATCGTGTACAACAGCACGAACATCTTCAGGAATTACATAACCTCTTCTTTTGATAAATGCATAACATTTAGCTGCCATTGCTAAATTGATACTACCACGAGGCGAAGATCCAAAACTAATTAAACCTTTTAAATCTGGTAGGTTGTATTTTTCTGGATAACGTGTTGCAAAAATAATATCTAAAATATATTTTTCAATTTTCTCGTCCATATAAACTTCTTTCGCTGCAGCTCTAGCTCTTAAAATTTGCTCTATTGAAGCCACTGCATTGACCTTACCAAAACTGCCATTTAAATTGGCACGCATAATTTGCTGTTCATCTTCTAATTTTGGATAATCAATAACCGTTTTTAACATAAAACGATCGACCTGTGCTTCAGGTAACGGATAAGTACCTTCTTGCTCAACAGGGTTTTGAGTTGCCATTACTAAAAATGGTTCGTCTAATTTAAATGTGGTATCACCAATTGTAATTTGACGCTCCTGCATAGCTTCTAACAAAGCAGATTGAACTTTTGCAGGTGCACGGTTAATCTCATCGGCCAATACAAAGTTTGCAAAAATTGGTCCTTTTTTTATGGTAAAATCGTTGTCTTTTACGCTGTAAATCATAGTACCTACAACATCGGCAGGTAATAAATCTGGTGTAAATTGAATTCGGCTAAACTTACCTTGTACTGCTTTTGCCAAAGTATTAATTGCCAATGTTTTTGCCAAACCAGGAACCCCTTCTAACAAAATATGACCATTTCCTAACAAACCAATTAGCAAACGCTCAACCATGTGCTTTTGACCAACAATCACTTTGTTCATTTCCATTACCAACAAATCAACAAATGCACTCTCTTTTTCTATTTTTTCATTAATAGCTCTAATGTCTACTGAACTGTTATTTTCAATCATTTTTCTTGTTTTTAAATCACTTGAATTAAATACGCTTTATTGTCACTGCAAATAGCAGAAATATTTTCTAAAATCTTGTTAAAAATTGGTTAAAAAATAAGGAAAAATTGGATGTTTAATATGATTTTAACAGCATTTCATCTCCATTAAAAACAGCATAGGTAAAATAGCGAATCCAATCGCCTGTGTTGATATATTTTGAAGTGTCTGACAATACAATTTCAAGTGGTAAATGACGGTGACCAAACACAAAATAATCGTATTTTTTTTGGGTTAATTTTTTCTTACAATAAAGTATCAACCACTCATTTTCTTCTCCTAAAAAAGTAACATCATCTTCACCTGAAATCAATTTATTTTTTACTGATAAATATTGAGCTAACCCAATTCCAATATCGGGATGTAACCATCTGTAAAGCCATTTAGAAATTGGGTTTGTAAACACCTTTTTCATGCGTTTATAACCTTTATCTCCTGGACCCAATCCATCTCCGTGACCAACCAAAAATGTTTTATTGTTGAAGGTAAACTCTTTTGGTTTGTTGTAAACCGGAATATTTAATTCTGTTTCAAAATAATCGCGCATCCACAAATCGTGATTACCAACAAAAAAATGGATTTGCACACCATTGTCTTTTAATTCGGCCAATTTACCCAAAACACGCACAAATCCTTTTGGGACTGCTTTTTTATATTCGAACCAAAAGTCGAATAAATCGCCTAATAAAAACAATACTTCTGCATCGTTTTTTATTTCATCTAGCCATTTTACAAACTTTTGTTCTCGAATTTTACTTTTTTCAAAAGTTGGTGCTCCAAAATGTTGGTCGGAGGCAAAGTATATTTTTTTTTGAACAATCAAAATACTGCTAGTTTTTATTTTTATCTAATTCAAGCACTTTTAAAATCATAGAATCAGTACTTTGAGTTACCATAAAGTAACCAACATCATCAAATAAAGTACGTGCAATTAAAGCATTTAAATAGAGTTTTAGATTTTTTTTAGACTCAGGTGAAATTGGCTCATTTAAATCTAACTGAGCGATATACTGATTTAAAATAGCATTATTTTTATCAAAATTCTTCACAAAATCATCTAATTTCCATGCTTCCATTTCAATTCTATGATTGTCTACATACTCAAAAACAAACTCATTTAAATTTCCAAATAACCTGTTACTATAGGTATTTAATGTATCAACAGCCACAAAAACATCAGGAATAATTCCGCCGCCGCCATATACAATTTTACCTTTAGGTGTTACATATTTTAACACACTATCTACTTTTATACTGTCTTTTGAAATTAGTTCACCGTTATGAATTCTTTCTAAATAATCATTTTCATAATCTGTAGAATTGGTGTGGCTATATGGTTTTTGAATAGATCTACCTGTAGGCGTATAATAACGTGAAGTTGTTAAACGCACCGCTGAACCATCGCCTAAATCCATTTCCTGTTGTACAAGACCTTTTCCAAAAGAACGACGCCCAACAATGGTTCCTTTGTCGTTATCTTGAAGCGCACCTGCAACAATTTCACTTGCTGAAGCCGAATTTTGATCGATCAATACATATACATTTCCATCTTCAAAATCTCCTTTAGCAGTTGCAAAAGATTGATCAACATCTCCATTTTTATTTTTGGTAAAAACTATGAGTTTTCCGTCTTCTAAAAATTCATCAATAATGGCATTGGCTACATCCATAAAACCACCAGGATTACCTCTTAAATCCAACACCAAAGAAGTCATTCCCTTAGCAATTAAAGCATCTAAGTCAGTTTTAAATTCGTTGTAAGTAGTTCGTGCAAATCGTTCTATTTTTATATAACCCAATGTTGGTGTTATCATATTTGAAGCTGAAACACTTTTAATTGCCACTTCACCTCTAGAAATAGGAAATTTTAAAACTTCGTTGGTAGAACGTCTGTAAACAGTAACGTCTACAAGTGTTCCAGGTTCACCTTTTAAAGTTTTTAAAATAGCATCACTAATTTTTCTATTGGCAATATAACTTCCTTCTTCATCTCTTAAAACTCCAGCCAATTTTAGCATATTATTACCTGTAAGGGTATCATTATTTGCTAAAATAATTCTATCTCCTGCTTTGATTCCTATTTTTTCACTTGGACCTCCTTCAATAACACCTGTTATGGCAATAGAATCTTTGTGCATTAAAAAAGACACACCAATTCCAACAAACGAACCTTGCATATTTTCGGTAACACGCTCTAATTCTTCTTTTGGAATGTACACAGAATGCGGATCTAATTTCACAAGCATATCTGTAATTACATTGTCTAACAAGCTATCTGTATCTACTTCATCAACATAATCATATTGAATGTAGTTCATCAGTTTTTTTAATTTTGCTTCATTACTGTTTGAGCTAAACAAAACTTTATTGTTACTAAAATTTAAATGGCTGCCAATAAATACGCCTATTGCGGTAGCTATACCAATAAACAGAGGCAGATATATATTTCTTTTTGTCATTCTATACTTTTCAAATAAGTTAATTCAACACCTGCTTTTTCTAAAAAATCAATTCCTGTGGTGTCTTTGTATTCATTTAAATACACAACTCGCTTAATACCAGACTGATGTATTAATTTACTACATTCTCTGCAGGGTGATAAGGTAATATAAAGCGTGGCATTTTTACAAGATTGTGTAGACGCTGCAACTTTTAAAATTGCATTGGCTTCGGCATGTAAAACATACCATTTTGTATAGCCTTCTTCTTCGCAGCAGTTTTCAAAATTAGTAGGAGTACCATTAAAACCATCTGAAATAATCATACGGTCTTTTACAATTAATGCTCCAACTTTTTTGCGTTCACAATACGACAATTTTGCCCATTCTAACGCCATTCGCATGTATGCCTGGTCGTATTTTAGTTGTTTTTTCTCTTTCATCATTTTTAATTGCTTACGAAAATACTAAGAATATCATACACAGAACGTTAAATTTTTACCAAAAATAGGCATTTACAATCATAGGAATTACCATTCCAATTACTATTGATGAAATAATAAGAACCCAGTCTCTTTTTGAAAAACGAAATATTTTTTGAAAAATAAATCCAAGCAATAGAATAATAATTACAATTGCAATTTGCGCCAGCTCAATACCAAGTGCAAACTCTAACAACGATAAAAATTTATTGCTTTTTGTACCTACAATACCTCTAAAACCACTTGCAAAACCAAGTCCGTGAATCAATCCAAAAAACAAAGCAAAAAACAAATTGGTATTGGTTTTGGCTTGTTTGGCTGTATTACCTGCGTAAAAAATATTGACCAAAGCTGTAACCAATATGGTAACAGGTATTAAAAATTCAATCCATAAAGAACTAACAGAAACAACTTTATAAGCTGATAGAATAAGAGATAGTGTATGTCCAATTGTAAATAATGAAACTAACCACAGGATACTTTTCCAATTTTTAAAATCGTATACAACTACCAGTGCAATTAAAAATAAAATATGATCGTAGGCTTTCCAATCCATTACGTGAAAAAAACCTGCTTTCAAAAAAAACAAAAAACTATCCATGGGGTTCAAAATTTTGGTTGTCCAAATATAGAAAAAAATGTTTCCTATAAATTAGTACTTAAACCAATTATTTACAATATCTATTTCAACTGGTTGAGCTGACTTATGCACAAACTCGTTTTTAGCAGCCTTGTAATAATAATCTTCTGCCCATTTTTTATGATTTTCAGCAACTTGTTTAATGCTATCGCATACATAAAGCACTTCAGCATTGGTTATAGTTGGATGAATAGACATACGAATCCATCCTGGGCGGTCGGTTAAACAACCTTCAATAATTTGCTTTTCTATATTTTTTGAAGTCTGTTGATCTACATGCAATAAAAAATGCCCGTAAGTACCAGCACAAGAACAACCTCCACGAGTTTGCACTCCAAAACGATCGTTTAACAATTTTACAATTAAATTATAATGCGCTTGGTGTATGTAAAATGAAAAAATGCCCAACCTATCTGTATGTTGATTTGCAAGTATTGTAAGATTTGAGATTTTTGACAATTTTTCAAAAACTATTTCATTAATTTCATGCTCTCGCTTCAGGATATTTTCAATACCCATTTTTTCTTTTAACTGAATTGCCAAAGCAATTCTAATAGTTTGTAAAAATCCAGGCGTACCACCATCTTCACGTGTTTCAATATCATCAATATAATCGTGATCTCCCCAAGGATTTGTGTAATTTACAGTACCACCACCTGGGTTATCGGGTACAATATTTTTATATAATTTTTTGTTGAAGACAAGGACACCTGAAGTTCCGGGACCACCTAAAAATTTATGTGGAGAAAAGAAAATAGCATCTAAATAAGCCTCTTCATCTTGAGGATGCATATTTATTTCCACATAAGGTGCCGAGCAGGCAAAATCAACAAAACAAAGTCCGCCATGTTGATGAATTATTTTAGCTATTTTATGATAATCAGTTCTAATACCAGTAACATTAGAACAGGCTGTTACCGAAGCAATTTTTATTGGTCGGTCTTTGTATTTTTCTAATAAATTTTGAAAACTATCAAAACAAATTAAACCTGCTTCATCGCAAGGAATTATCTCAACTTTTGCAATGGTTTCAAGCCAAGAAGTTTGATTAGAATGATGCTCCATATGTGTTATAAAAACAACAGGTTTTAAAGCTTCTGGAACAGTGGTAAATGTTTTTAAACTTTCATTTACCTTTAAACCTAAAATACGCTGAAATTTATTTACAACCCCAGTCATACCAGTACCATCGGTAATTAAAACATCATCTACACCAGCGTTTACATGTTGCTTTATAATGCTACGTGCTTTGTGATATGCCAAAGTCATTGCCGAACCAGTAATAGCAGTTTCAGTATGTGTGTTGGCAACAAAAGGGCCAAAATCATTCAACATTTTTTCTTCAATAGGTCGGTACAATCTACCACTTGCTGTCCAATCGGTATAAATAATTTTTTGCGTTCCGTTTAACCCTTCAAATGTTTGATTAACACCTACAATATTTTCTCTAAATTGTTGAAAATATTGTTCCAATTCAGACTGTTTTTCAATATAAAAATTCATTGATATTGTTTCTTTATTTTTAAAAAGCAAGGCTTCGTATATATTCATTTTTTAGGTAAAGATTCACTCTAATAAAACAATTAAAGTGAATCTTTTTGAATAAAAAACAACTTGATTTTATAAACTTAATTCTTCTAATAACACTTTTAATTCATCTGAAGATGGTCTTGGAGCATCTGATGAAACAATATTTCCGGCAGGATCAATTAAAATAAAACGAGGAATTCCATTAATTTTATAAGCTTGCACAAAATCTGAATTCCAATCGTTATCAGCAAAAAGCTGAATACCACCTAATTCTTTTTCCTCAATCATTTGTTTCCAAGTATCGTGATCTTTTGCTCTATCTACAGATATACTTAAAAACTGAATGTTTTTACCTTGATAAGCTTCTTCTACTTCTTTTAAAAATGGTATTTCAGCCTTACAAGGGCCGCACCATGTTGCCCAAACATCAATATAAACATATTTACCTTTAAGATCATCTAATGATGTTGTGCCACCTTTATAGTTTTCATAATTAACAAATTTTGGAGATGCTACACCTTTTCCTAAAACTGTATTTAAATACATTTTTTCACTATAAGCTTGTGTTAAATATTGGCTAAAACTTTCTAATTGCTGATTTTGTTGTGCAATAAACGTTGAGTCTAGATTTTGCGTATTTTTTAACAAGTCATCAAATTTGGCAATTATAGTCGCTGTTTTTAATTTGTATGCTGCTGAATCTAAATTAAACATAGATTCGTTGCTTAATTCTGCTTCTTGCATTAATGCTTTTTTTGCCAAATAATTACTTGCTTCAGCACCAATACCTGTGTAGGCCACAGACTCATCAAATTCTTTTGTATCAATAGTCATATGGATTTCAAATCCATTTTTTAAATAAATTGTTGTTCCTTCTGTACCGTCGTATACGTTGTAATTACCTGTTTCAACTTTTAAAGTATCTGAAAAAGTTCCATCAGGATTTACCATTATTTTTTTACTAAATGTTCTTGAACGAACAATTAAAGAGTCTGAATTTTGATTGGTAATTTTTCCTGAAAAAGTTACATAATCTTTAGGAGCATTTTCACTACAAGCTGCTATTGCTAAGGCAACACTTAAAACATAAATTAATTTTTTCATTGTTGTTATTTATTAAAATTTGAGATTCCTTCTTTTAACCAAGCATGGTATTCATCAACATTAGGTGTATAAGCGGTAGGTTCGTTTAAATTTTCTTCATTTAAATTCATTAACACATAAAAAGGTTGCGCATTTGCACCAAACTTTATGGTTTGTAATTCGCTCCATTTTTGCCCAATATAACGTAATTTTTTACCTGGTCTTAATTTTGATTCGATTTCTTCACCTTCAGGAAGTGCACGTTTATCATCAACATACAAAGAAATTAAAACAACATCGTTTTTAAGAATCTCAAGTATGTTATCATTTGGCCAAACATGTTGTTCCATTTTACGACAATTTACACAAGCGTGCCCGGTAAAATCGAGCATTATGGGTTTATTTACTTTTTTAGCATAAGCAACCCCTAAATCGTAATCGTTAAAAGCCAAAATATTATGAGGCGCCATTAAGTGAGCTCCTTCAGGAATTTTAGTTTGAGTACCATTAATCACTAAGTCGTTACTCAATTTTGTAAATCCAACGCCATACGGTGTTTCACTATAATGCTGTGCTGGCGGAAATGCGCTGATTAAATTTAGCGGTGCTCCCCAAAGACCAGGAATCATATAAATTGTAAAAGTTAGCGATAACAACCCTAAACTTAACCTACCAACAGAAATATGTTTTAAAGGCGAGTCGTGTGGTAATTGTATTTTTCCGAATAAATACAAAGCCAAAACTCCAAAAATAGCAATCCAAATAGCTAAAAATACTTCGCGTTCTAACCAGTGTAATTGCAATACCAAATCTGCATTTGATAAAAATTTAAACGCCAAAGCAAGTTCTAAAAATCCTAAAACTACTTTTACCGTATTTAACCATCCGCCAGATTTTGGCAAAGAATTTAACCAACCCGGAAAAGCGGCAAACAAGGCAAAAGGAATTGCCAAAGCCAATGAGAAACCTAACATTCCAACAATAGGCCCTACTTGATTACCACCTGCTGCAGCTTGAACCAATAACGTTCCAACAATTGGACCTGTACAAGAAAACGAAACAATTGCCAATGCCAATGCCATAAAAAAGATACCAACAAAACCACCTCTATCTGCTTGCGCATCAACTTTTGTTCCCCACGAACTAGGTAAAACAATTTCAAAAGCTCCTAAAAAGGAAACTGCAAATACAATTAATAAGAAAAAGAAAATAACATTAAACCAAACGTTTGTAGACAAGGCATTTAAAGCATCAGCACCAAAAAAGGCACTTACCAATGAGCCTAGTAAAACGTAAATAATAACGATTGAAAGTCCATAAATAATGGCATTTTTTATTCCGGCAGCTTTACTTTTACTCTGTTTGGTAAAAAAACTAACTGTCATTGGAATCATTGGAAACACACAAGGCGTTAACAATGCAGCAAAACCAGAGAAAAATGCAATAATAAAAATACTTAATAAGCTTTTACTACCTGAATTGGATTGTTTTTTTTTTTCAACCACCGTCTTTTTGTCGGTTAAAATAGTGCCAGCTGTTTTTGTTGAAGAAATTGAAAATTCTAAATCAACAAAAGTTGGTGGCAAACAATTAGAATCGTCGCACACCATAAATTCAACTTCGCCAACAATTGAAGAAGCATTTTTATTGATAATTTTAATACGTTGTTTAAATGTAGCGCTGGTTTCAAAATATTTTATTTTCATACCAAAAACAGGATCGTCAATAATATGTCCATCTTCTTCAGAAGGAGTTCCAACTAACTGAAAATCTTCACCAACTTCAAAAGTAAAATTTGTTGGAATTGGCCCATCTTCTGGCACATTTTGAGAATATAAATGCCAGTTTTCTTCAATTTGGGCTTTTATAATTAAATCGTACTCAGTGTCTGAAACCTTATTAACAGCTGTAGACCATTTAACCGGATTGTGAATTTGAGCGTAATTGGAAATACTTATTCCTATTAAAAAAAGTACTAAAAATAATTTTTTCATTTTAAAAGGGTTTCTTTTATTTAGAATTGTCAAAATTAAGCAATAATACTAATTAAGTCGTTTGAAAGCTCCTTTTCCTTCTTTTAAAATGTTAAATTTTTCTTAATGTAGCTGGTCAGCTGTTAATTTATGATTTATAATGATTTGATATTTTTTTAATTTCTCAATTAGCATATAATTATGCATTCAATCAAATTTAAACCTTAAAACACAAAAATTATCTTTCTTTAAGTTAAAAAGCAGAATTATTATAAAAAATAAAACCTGATAATCGTCTTATTATCAGGTTTTTATTAAGTACCTCGAGTGGGAATCGAACCCACACTCCCGAAAGAACTGGATTTTGAATCCAGCGCGTCTACCAATTCCGCCATCGAGGCTTTTCGTAATGGTGTGCAAATTTATAAATTTTTTTCATCTAAAACACAAAAACTTTACATAGTTGCATAATTACTGTTTAAATAATTTTAAATTTGCACCCAACAAACAACAACACGCAAAAATATCTAATAATAAACACAACTAAAAACAATGGGAAATAATCAATTATCACCTAAAATATTTGCTTGCAGACAAAGTAAAGATTTAGCCGAAAAAATAGCTGAATGTTACGGAATAGAGCTTGGAAATGTTGAAATTTCTAATTTTAGCGACGGAGAATTTCAACCAGCATTAGTTGACTCAGTTAGAGGAAGACGTATATTTATTATTGGATCTACTTTTCCAAATGCAGACAATTTAATGGAAATGCTTTTGATGCTTGATGCAGCAAAAAGAGCTTCTGCAAGACATATTACAGCTGTAATTCCTTATTTTGGTTACGCACGACAAGATAGAAAAGACCGTCCACGTGTTGCTATTGGCGCAAAATTAGTTGCAAACTTATTACAAGCTGCTGGTGCTACAAGAATAATGACTATGGATTTACACGCTGATCAAATTCAAGGATTTTTTGAAAAACCTGTAGATCATTTGTATGCTTCAACAATTTTTTTACCATATTTAAGAGACCTTAATTTAAGCAACGTTACTGTTGCCTCACCTGATATGGGAGGTTCAAAACGCGCTTATGCCTATTCTAAATACTTAGAAAGTGATGTGGTAATTTGTTACAAACAACGCTTAAAAGCCAATGTTATTGATACTATGGAGTTGATTGGTGAAGTTGAAGGTCGCCATGTAATTTTGGTTGACGATATGATTGATACCGGAGGAACACTTACAAAAGCAGCAGATTTAATGATTGAAAAGGGAGCTTTAAGTGTACGTGCAGTATGTACACATCCTATATTATCGGGTGATGCTTATGAGCGTATTGAAAATTCAAAATTATTAGAATTGATAGTTTCTGATACAATTCCTTTAAAAAGAGCAAGTTCTAAAATAAAAGTTGTAACTTGCGCCCCTTTGTTCGCAGATGTTATGCATAAAGTACAGGATAACAAATCTATAAGTGGACAATTTTTAATGTAAATAATTAATAAATAGATAAATAAATGAAATCAATTACAATCACAGGATCTAAAAGAGAAAGCGTGGGCAAAGTAAATTCTAAAGCCTTACGTAATGCTGGAAAGGTACCTTGCGTATTATACGGAGGGGATAAACCATTACACTTTTCAGCTGACGAAACTTCGTTCAAACAATTAGTGTATACTGGTAACGTATATACTGCAACGATTGAATTAGAAGGAACTTCATACCATGCAATTTTGCAAGATATTCAGTTTCATCCAGTATCTGACAAAATTTTACACATTGATTTTTACCAATTATTTGATGATAAAATGGTAACAATGAATATTCCTGTAAAATTAGTTGGTACTGCTCCAGGTGTTATCAATGGTGGTTCTTTACGTTTTGCAATGCGTAAATTAAGCGTTAGAGCTTTCCCTGCAGATTTACCTGACTTTATCAATGCTGACATTTCAAAATTAAAAATTGGAATGAAGTTATTTGTAACAGCTTTAGCTAATGAAAGCTACACAATATTACACCCAGAAAACACTGTTGTTGTACAGGTTAGAACTTCAAGATCTGCTGTTGCTTCAAATGACGATGAAGATGAAGAAGAAGGTGAAGAAACTGCTGCTGAAGAAACTGCTGCTGAATAATAATTCACATCAAATTATATCTAAAAAGCGTTGCAATTTGCAGCGCTTTTTCTTTTAAAACAAACTTCATACTTTTTATTATTTTTGCAGAATGCAAATATTCAGATTGATAAAATTAGCATTTGGTTCAAGAAAAAAAGAATCTAAAGAAGATATTATGAAAAAATTCTTAATTGTTGGCTTAGGAAATATTGGTGAAAAATATGAAAACACCCGCCACAACATTGGTTTTAAAATTTTAGACAACATTGCTGCTAAAGAAGATATTACTTTTGAAAGTCAGAAATTGGGTAGTGTAGCTACTTTTAGATTTAAAGGAAGAACTTTTATTTTGCTAAAACCGTCAACTTATATGAATTTAAGCGGAAAAGCTGTAAGCTACTGGTTACAAAAAGAAAATATTCCTGTTGAAAATTTATTGGTTATTTGCGACGATTTAAACCTTGATTTTGGTGCAATTAGGGTAAAAGCAAAAGGTAGTGATGGTGGCCATAATGGCTTAAAAGATATCAACGCTACTTTAAACACCCAACAATATGCACGTTATAGATTTGGCGTAGGATCTCAATTTTCAAAAGGTCGCCAAGTTGATTATGTATTGGGCGAATGGGATACCGATGAAGAAAAACTTTTACCAGAACGCTTAGAAAAAGGTTACGAACTTGTAAAATCTTTTGGAACTGCAGGTTTAAATAACACCATGAATACTTTTAACGGTAAGTAAATTCCCATCCTTAATCCTTCCCTAAGGGAAGGAAACTATTTGTTTTCAGGTTTAACTGTAAAAAAGTCTTCCCTTAGGGAAGATTTAGATGGGATTATTATCAGAAGCAAACCACTCTGCGTGTGAAGTTCCTGTTTCCTGTAGTTTTAAAGAATGTAATTGAATTGTTTTGGGTAAACGATTTTTAATTTTTTCAGCAAAATCTATCAACATCATTTCGCTGGTTGGCTGATAATCGACTAAAATAACGTTATGACCGCGTTTTTCCAATTCTTTTGCCAATTCAACATGTGGTGTATTTTTATTAAAAACAGTAGCGTGATCAAACTTATCTACAATTTCAGATAAAACAATTTTTTTTAAATCTCCAAAATCAATCACCATTCCAAATTTTACATTTGAAGTGTCACTAATTGGTGTTCCAATTACTGTAACAGATAATTTATAACTATGTCCGTGTACATTTTTACATTTTCCATCGTAGCCATATAATGCATGACCAGTTTCAAAATCAAACTGTTTTGTTATTCTAATATTACTCATACTTATAAATTAATCGTCTAAATCTTTTCTGTTTTTCGCTTTATTGTACATAAAATAAGCTAGAATTACAAATAAAACAAAAGGAAGATAGCTTGTTATATAATACGTTATTTGGTAATCTAAAGGAGCGTCTTTTAACTTCTCCTCTATATCAATTTGCTGTAATAATGCTATAAAACCTGCTAACATGACTTATTTTTTAAATTTTTGAAGTGCATTTTTAGTAAACTCTGAAAGCACCAGTTTTCCGCTAATTTCAGCACGTTCTTCTAACAATACATTCCAGTTTTCTGTACCTTTCCACAGTACTTTTTTCAATTCAAAAAGTGCTTCTGGATTGTATTTTGAAAGTTTCAAAACAAAATTATCAACTTCAACATCCAATTCGTTAATAGTTTCAAAAACTTTGGCATACAAACCTTTTTCTTTTGCCCAATATGCATTTTTCCAACTAGTTGCATCTAAGGTTAATTCGGCAAAAGCAGCAATTCCTATTTTACGAGTTACTGCAGGCTCAATAACAAATGGGCCAATACCAATGCTTAATTCAGACAATTTAATTGCGGCTTGTTCTGTTGCAAAACAATAATCACAAGCTGCAGCCAAACCAACGCCACCGCCAACTGCTTTTCCTTGAATTCGTCCAATAATTATTTTTGAACAATTTCGCATGGCATTAATTACGTTTGCAAAACCTAAAAAAAACTGTTTTCCTTGTGTTAAATTGGTAATTGCTACCAATTCATCAAAAGAAGCGCCAGCACAAAACGTGGTGTCTTTCTCGCTTTTTAAAACAATTACTTTTACCTCGTTGTTTTTATGCAACTCGTTAAATGCATTTGCCAAACGTTCTAACAATTCTGCAGGAAAAGAATTACTCGCCTGGTGAAAAAATTGAACTGTAGCAATATTATTTTCAATATTTATATATAAACTTCCGTTGCTCATAAGAACACAAAGTTACGTGTTTTTATGCAAATAATTTTTTCTAAATTTTCCAACCAAAACACTTCCTCTAATTATCATCCAAACAAAAAAGGCAAGCCAAATTCCGTTTAGTTTTAAATCAAAATAATCACTTACTAATAAAACAGGTAAAAAGCCAAAAAACGTTGCAAATATGAGCAGATTTCGCAAAGTTGCAGCCTCAGCCAACCCTTTAAAAATACCATCAAAAACAAAAGCTATGGCATTGATGGGTTGCATTAATAACACAATCCAAAAAATACCGTAAAACGATTGTAAAACCAACTGGTTTTTAGAAAACAATCTTCCTATTGGAAAATAAAACAGCACACAAATAAGCACTAAAATAATTGCAACACTTACTGCGTACTTGCATAATTTTATACTTAATTTCCAAAGTTTTTTATAATTCTGTTCGCCTAATAATTTACCCGAAACAATATTACCTACACTGGCATATCCATCAATAAAAAAAGCAAAAAACAACCATATTTGAAATGCTATGGTTTGTGCTGCTATGTAATTATCGCCATATTTTGTAGCAAAAGAATTGGCCAAATACAAGGCAACATTTAGTGATGCTGCTCTTATAGCCAAATTAAGACTTATGGTTAATAATTTTTTAAATTCTTTATTAAAAGGCAACGAAAATTTTAAACTAAAAGGTGTTTTTTTCAACAATAAAATAAATGCCAAAACAGCCATTACCATTTGCGCAATAACACTTGCCCAGGCTGCACCAACAATATTCATAGGTGCTAAATAACCATCAATACCAAAAACCAATACAAAGTCCAAAGCAATATTTAATCCTGCTCCAACCATACTAATTACCATTGGCCAAAACGTATTTTGAAGTCCGCCAAAAACTCCAAAAACAGAAAATACAAAAAGTGTTAACGGAAAACCTATAGCTCTAATTTTAAAATATTCGACCGAGTAGTTTAAAATCAAACCATTGGCATTGTACAATTGAAAAATTTCTTCAGCAAAAAATAAAGTAACAAAATAAATAAGCACACTTGCAACAATATTAAAGCCAATAATTTGTGCAGGCAATGAATCTATTTCATTGAGTTTTTTAGCACCCAAATACTTACCAACAGTTGCTGAAATTGCAGAGCGCGTTTGGGCTAAAATCCAAACCAAAGCAGATATAAATGAACCTGCAATACCAACTGCTGCCAAAGCCTCAGTAGGATGTTGTTGAATATTTCCAACAATTGCAGTATCTGTTATAGAAAGTAGCGGCTCTGCAATACCCGAAATAATAGCGGGTATGGCTAATTTATTAATGGCCTTAAATGATATATTTGATGTTTTATGCACTTATTTTAATTTGAAGTAATACAACACAAACGCTTAGTTTTTTTGAATAAAACCAATACTGTATTTTACTACTTCTGCTAAATGAATTGGCATTTTAGGTTCTTTCCAAGGTTGCGTACAACCCAATGGGTGGTTCATATTTTCAATTACAATCAATTTACTTTTTGGATTCCAACTGTGTAAATTTTCAGCTTCTTTTGGCAAGACAACAACATCATCTTTACCATGAATAATTAAATGAGGAATTGTTAATTTTGAAACAGCATTTTTAATAGTCAGCCTTTCTTCATTTTCTTTAAATGAAGTATAAAACTGATAATAATGTGGCATTTGCTGTTTGGTTCTGGCGTTTTCTATATACGAAACACCCATTTTTTTCCAATATTGAAGAATGTTCTCATCTTTAGGAAAACGTGTTCCAAAATCTGAAACTCCAGACCAAGAAATTACTTTTGAAATTTTGTTATTCTCTGAAGCTTTGAGCGTTACAATACCTCCACCACGAGAGTGACCAATTAAGGTAATATTTTTAATATCCACTTCATTTTTAAAATCGGGATTGGTAATTATCCAATTTATAACAGTGTCCAAATCGTTTAATTCTAGTATAAAATTATTGTGACCAAATGCTTCTAAATCTGGAAAATCTATTGGATTTTCGACAGTTCCACCATTGTGCGAAAAATTAAATTTTACAAAAAACAAATTGTTATTTACAAATTCAGGAACCATTAAATTCCAAGCGCCCCAATCTTTATAACCTTTGTAACCGTGACAAAAAATAACAATCGGTTTTTTTAGGGTGTTTTTATTAAAAAAAACATCGGTTAAAATTGGTTTTTTATGGTGTTTACTTTCAATAAGTATATTTTTATTGGCAATCATATTTTAATTTTAAAATGGTAAATTTTCGTTTTGTTTAAATGGTATTGTTGGATTTAAAATTTCTAAAATTAGCTGATCAATAACAGTCATAAATGCTTCAATTCTTTCTGGTGAAACCTGAAAGTCTTTACCTCTAAATTCTTCAGAAAAATTCATTTTTAAAAACCCTTCTTTTAAATTTTTAAATGAAATAATGCCACTTTGAAATTCGTTTAAATTATTTGAAGAAGTCACTGAAAACATATACGAATAGAGCATTACCTGCATTGCCTTGGTGTATTTATAATCACCAAGCATCATTTCAAAATCACTTAATTTTAATTGTTTACCTTCAACTTTTCCGGTTTTATAATCTATAATTCTAATAACACCATCCAATTCATCAATTCTATCAACAGTTCCTTTTAGTTTTATAGGAAAATCAACTCCTTCAACCGTTAAAATTGTTTCTAATTTTTTTTCTAAAGCAATAATTTTTAACTGTTTATTATTATTTATTTCATTCAATTCGGCTTTTAAAAAATTTTGAATGTATTTTTTACTTACTTCAAAAATTAATTTGTTTTTACCTGTTTCAATGTTTCCTTTTAAATAATGCTTTTCAAAAAATTTATAAAGCAATGTATCAATGCTTTTTTGCATTTCAACAATGGCAGATTTAGTTATAAATTTATTGATATGTGGTTTATACATATGCTCCAAAACATCATGAATTACAGTTCCCATAGTATTGGCTGCAATGGTCTCCTCTACTTCATCAACTTCCTTAATTTTTAAAACCCTTTGCTCGTAAAATTGAATTGGATTGTAAATGTAAGTAGCCAATGCAGATGGTGAAATTCCGTTTGTAAAAACTTGTTTTAGTGTTTCTGTAACAGCTGCTGTTTTTTCAATTTCGAGAAGCGTATTTTTATTTTGCTGCAATTTTGGACTGATAACTGTTTTTGAAATTGCTGGGTTTTTAATTTCGAGCTGGGTTAAAAAACGACTTTTCTCTCCCGATCCATAGCCATCTGTTTCTGTATTATAAATCAAATAAACTGTTTTGGCTCTTTGTAATAAACGCTGAAAATGATAGGAAAAAATCGCATCTTTTTCTTGATAAGTAGGCAAACCAAAGTATTTTTTTACATCAAAAGGAATGAAGGAAAAATCATTTTTTCCTCCAGGTAAAATACCTTCATTTACAGATGTGATTATAACCGTTTCAAAATCCAAAGCGCGTGTTTCTAACATTCCCATTAATTGTAAACCGTGCAAAGGCTCACCTTGAAAAGATAGTTTTTCGTTTTTTAAAAGCTGATTGTAAAATAAAGTCAGTGTTTTTAAATCGCCAATATGATTGTATTTGGCATTTAAAGTTGCTAATTGCTGAAAAACATTGTAAAACCGAAACAAATATTCTTTTTCAACACCTTCAACAAATTGTTTTAACGCATCAATTAAAAAAATACATTGCTTAATTATGACATTGATATTTGTTGAAAAATTAAACAATGAAAATAAGACGTCTAATTGTTCAACTTCGTTAACATTACAATGCTTTTTAATTTCCTGAACAGTTAAAAATATGCTGTTTTCTTTTTTAATTTTTAAAATAATTGGTTGAAGCTGGTTGTTAAATAATTTATTTAAAAAAGAATCATTTAACAAGCTTAAAACATCTTTATAATAAAATTGTTGTTGGGTTTCTTTATTAAATTTTTGCTGATTTAAATGCATTTTAAACAACTTATCAAACAAACTTGCTAAGGGAATGTCTTTTAAAGGATACCCCATTGTAATATTGATATTTTGGACATTATTTGGCAACGAATTTAAACTTAAACTTAGTAAATTTTCATCGGCCAACACCAAGGCAGTTTCATTAAAGTTTTCAAATCCCGATAATAACTCGCCCACATATTTTATTTGCGTATTGTTTTTTGGAGCTCCAACAATATGAATTTTTTGGACCGGTGGCAGTAAAGTTTCGCTCCACAAAAATGGGTTATTTTTATAATAAGCCCAGTTGTTTTTATACTTTCTTAAAAAAACACCTGCTTCGTTTGACTTGTTAAAAAAGGATTCGTTTGCGTCCCAATAAATACTTGCTAAACCATTATTTAACAATTCTTGAATAATGTATTCCTCAGCTTTATTTAATGCGTTAAAACCAATAAATACAATTTTACTTTCTGTTGAATTGTTGATATAATATTCTAAATTTTCAGTTGCTTCACGGTAAATTAAACCTTGATAACCAAATTTGTTGTTTTTTAAACTTGTATAAAGTTGGGTGTATAAAATATTTAAATATTCGAAAAACTCTAAATAATTTAATGCTAACTGACTAGGTTTTTTATCTTGAAACCAGGTCTCCAGTTTTTTAATATCTTTTAAATTTGAAAAAAAATCTTCGGTATTTACTAAATAATTATCAATCTCATTAAAATCGTGTAAAGCAATAGTTGCCCATTGCGAAAAAATTTCAAAAGATTCGATATTTTTTTTTGGAAGGTGATTTTTATAAATACTATAAAACTCAAAAAGCAGTTGGGTATTGTCAATTAAATGAATATCAGCCAACTCCTGAATATAATTTTCAATACTTTCTATTTTAGGAAAAAAAGAAGATGACGGAATTTTATTTAACAATTCTTCCTTTAAAAACACGCAAGCACGCTGGCTTGGTAGTACAAATGTTAAATTGGTGTAATTTGTATGTTTGATTAAAATGTCATCAACAACGGTTGAAATAAATGATTTCATAAAATTGAATATAGCTATAAAAATAAAAAAGCCATTTCAAACGAAGTGACTTTTTTATGAGTATTTTTAAATAAAAGCAACAGTTTAATAAATTGCCTTTATTTACTAAAAATTTTTAAATTTATTGAACCAATTTAATTTCTACACGTCTATTAACTGCTCTACCAGCTTCAGTTGCATTAGATTCTAAAGGAATTGAACTTCCAAATCCTTTAGCAGTTAAATTTTGCTCATTGATACCTTTTGAAAC
Organism: Lutibacter sp. HS1-25; assembly: GCF_004121075.1. Taxonomy (GTDB): domain Bacteria; phylum Bacteroidota; class Bacteroidia; order Flavobacteriales; family Flavobacteriaceae; genus Lutibacter. The sequence continues at coordinate 103,565 of NZ_RHLN01000001.1, read as the reverse complement.
GAAATATTTTTTAACCGCATTGGCTCTGTCTTCAGACAAAATTTGATTAAAATATTCAGAACCATCATCATCTGTGTGTCCTTCAACAATAAACTTGGCAGTTGGATATTGCTTTAAAATAGCTAGCATTAAGTCTAAACGCCCTATTGCTTCATTTGTAAAAACAGCTTTATCTGTCTCAAAATAAACCGACCTAGCCAATTCTTTCAAGGTATTCATTGATTCAGCTGAAACCGCTTCTGGACAACCTTTTTTAGCTACAGAACCAAATAACTCTGGACATTCATCATCTTTATCTAAAATACCATCTCCATCTGTATCAGGCCAAGGACAACCATTATTTTCAACTGCTCCTGCAATATATTTACATTTATCAAGACTGTCTACAACTCCATCACCATCATTATCTCTTTCTGGACAACCTTTTTCAGCCAAAATACCAGCAACGGTAGGACAAGCATCTTGGTCGTCAATTATTCCATCACCATCAGTATCTGGGCAACCATTAAATTCAGCCAATCCAAATATCTCAGGACAATTATCCAATCTATTTGGAACACCATCATTGTCAAAATCTTGATCACTTCCAAATTTATAAACTAAACCAATTGAATGTTGAAAATGACGATAAGACCCATCATTTGTAAAATATTTTAATGCTACCTGAAGTCTTGCGCCAAAATTCTCAGTAATCCAAAACTTAGCACCTAAACCACCATTTAAATTCATAGCGCTATTAAATGGATATTTATCATTAGAACTATTTTGAGAAGTATAACCAAAACCTGCTAAAATATAAGGTTCAAAAAAACCAGTTGGACCAAACAACTTATTTAAATTGTAATTTGCATTTAAATCTATTACAAAAAGAGGCACTTTAGAATCTAAAGTTATACTTCCAAATTCTTTAATTTTATTAAATGAAAAAGACAATTCAGCATTAAAACTATCAGAAATATACCTTTCTACTGAAAACTGCAAACCAAAATTATAATGAGAGAAATTATAATATTGATCGAACCAATCTAAAGTTTCTCCATCATCAGTTGGCATACCACTAATATTTGTTGGGTAATAATCAATAGCGTTTGTACCCAAAGTCACCATCCACTGATGGTCTTTATCTTGAGCCTTTATATTTGCACTAATTAAAACGGTAATAATTAAGGTGAGTTTTATTAAATTTTTCATTTTCATCAATTAAATTTAGTCTAATTTAAGGTGTATATTTTTATTCACAAAATAATTCTATACAAAAAAAGCCATTCGCTATGCGAACGGCTTTTAAATTGTTTATATGTTGAATAAATTATTTTACTAATTTAATTTCCACACGTCTATTCATTGCTCTTCCTGAAGCAGTTTTGTTAGAATCTACTGGTTGAGAAGAACCATAACCTTCTGAAGTTAAATGATCAGCTGGGAAACCTTTAGAAATTAAATATTCTTTTACAGCGTTAGCTCTAGCAGTAGATAATTTAGCATTAATTGCATTACTACCAGTACTATCTGTGTGACCTTCAATATGGAATTTAGAAACTGGGTATTCATTGATAATACCAAAAGCAGTATCTAAACGACCAATAGTTTCAGCTTTGAATGTAGCTTTTCCAGTTTCAAAATATACTGTTCTTGCTAATTGTTTTAAAGCCTCAGAATGCTCAACAGTTAATTCGTCTGGACAACCTTGATTAGAAGCTGGACCTGCAACTGTAGGACATTTATCGTCTTTATCAGCTACACCGTCACCATCTTGATCTGGCCAAGGACAACCGTTATTTTCAACTGGACCAGCAACTGTAGGACATTGGTCTTTTGGTTCTGGAGTACCATCACCGTCAGCATCTGGACAACCATCAAATTGAACTAAACCAGCAACATCTGGACAAGCATCTTTTGCATCTGGAACACCATCACCATCAGTATCAGGACAACCATTGAATTCAGCTAAACCAGCAACATCTGGACAAGCATCTAATGAATCAATAATTCCGTCACCATCAGTATCAGGACAACCATCAAATTCAGCTAAACCGAATACTTCTGGACAAGCGTCAAATTTGTCATAAACACCATCACCATCAGTATCTGTACCACCCATTTTAAAGATAATACCTAAACTGTGTTGAAAATGAGCATCAAGATCACTTTTGAAAGTTTCTCTTAATTTAGATTCAAGATTAATACCAACTTTATCATTGATCCAGAAATTCATACCTACACCACCATTTAATGCACCAGTATTTAAATCATCTAACCAAGTATAACCACCACCTACTAATAAGTATGGTTCCCAAAAACCTAATTCAGCTACACTAGCAATAGACCATTTTACAACACCATCAACAGTCCAGAAAGATAAATCACTTACTGGCATATCTCCCATATTCTTGATTATATTAAAACTACCATCAACTTCTACGGTAAATCCATCAGAAATATATCTTCCAACAGTTAATCGGCTAATTGCTGGAACAATATTCCAGTGATCTTTAGCATTCATAAACTCGTTCATCCAGTTTCCTCCCCATTCAGTTTGAGGGTTTGCAGGATAAAAATCTACTGCGTTTACACCAAAGCCAACTGCCCAAGGATTGTTTTGGTCCTGTGCGTTTACATTGCTGAAACCTGTAACTAATAACAAAGCCAATAAGGCTACCTTTAAATGTTTCATTTTCAAAATTTTAAATTAAATGTTCTTTTGTTAATAAATATCGAGCCAATTATAGCTGCAAATATTAAACAAAAATACAAAATAATATGAAACATGGTATTTTTTTTTAATTTTTCTCAATTACCTTTAAGTTTAACCCAACTTTAACAAAAGCATTTATAGCTTTATCTAAATTTTCTTTTGAATGTGCTGCTGATAATTGAACTCTAATTCGTGCTTTTCCTTTTGGAACGACAGGAAAAAAGAAGCCAACTACATAAATTCCTTCTTCTAAAAGTTGGTTTGCCATTTGCTGCGAAAGTTTTGCATCATATAACATAACTGGAACAATGGCCGAGTCTCCCTTAACAATATCAAAACCAGCCTGAATCATTTTTTCTTTAAAATAATTTGTATTCCATTCTAGTTTATCTCTTAAATCAGTACTATTTGAAAGCATTTCAAATACTTTTAATGAAGCCCCTACTATTGCTGGGGCTAAAGAATTTGAAAATAAGTATGGTCTTGATCTTTGACGCAACAATTCGATAATTTCTTTTTTACCCGTTGTATAGCCCCCCATTGCACCTCCAAGTGCCTTGCCTAAAGTACCTGTAACAATATCTACTCTACCCATAACATTTTTCAGTTCTAAGGTACCTCTACCTGTTTTGCCTATAAATCCGGCAGCATGACATTCATCAACCATGACCAACGCATCATATTTATCGGCTAAATCACAAATTTTATCAAGACTTGCCACTACACCGTCCATTGAAAAAACACCATCGGTTACAATAATTTTAAATCTGTGTTGTTGTTTGTTGGCTTCAATCAATTGCTCTTCAAGAGAAACCATATCATTGTTATTGTATCTATATCTATCAGCTTTACACAAACGAACACCGTCAATTATTGAAGCATGGTTTAAAGCATCGGAAATAATCGCATCTTCATCTGAAAATAACGGTTCAAAAACACCGCCATTGGCATCAAAAGCAGCTGCATACAAAATGGTATCTTCAGTTTGATAAAATTCAGCAATTTTTGTTTCAAGTTCTTTATGAATATCTTGTGTTCCACAAATAAATCTAACTGAGGACATACCGTAACCATGCGTATCCATAGCAACTTTTGCTGCTTGAATAACTTCGGGATTGTTAGACAAACCCAAATAATTATTTGCACAAAAATTAACCACCTCTTGCCCTGTGTTAATTTTAATAACTGCATCTTGCGAGGTTGTAATAATACGTTCAGATTTATACAAACCTGCATCTTTAATTTCTTGTAGCTCTTTTTGTAAATACTGTTTAATATTGCCGTACATAATAATAGTTTTTTATATTTTAAATTTCTTCAATTGTAATTTCTGAATCTATATAAACCAATAATTTTTTTTCAACAAAAAACCCCAACCCTTTTAAAACATAGGCATATCCATTAATTTGACGCGCATATTTATCATCGGGTTTTCCTGTTTTATAATCTATAATAGTTACCTTATTATTGTTAACAACCAATCTGTCTGGAATTATAATCGTATTTTCTGAAGTTAAAATTTCACGTTCATTATAAACAACATTGTTTTGACTAAAATACGCTTCTAATTTTGGATGTTTTACTACCTTATATATAAGAGCCTCAATTTCACTTTTATTTTCATTGGTAATAATTCCTTTAAATAAATATTGATTGATGACTTCAGAAATATCATTTTCGGTTTTAATATTTGCCAACATCTCATGAATTAAATTTCCGTAAATAATGGCATTTCCTTGTTCAGTATCCCACAACAATGAAGAATTTGCAACAATTGATATTTGATGATTTTTCCAAGAATTACTAATAAAATTGGTTTGTGAAATGGTATCGCTTTTAGCTTTCGGCTCAAAATCTCCGCGCTCTTTATTACCAAAACCATAATCTGGCTGTGCAGGATCCCACAAATGTTGTTCTTTTAAATAATTGATAAAAAGTCCCGAAGTATGTTTTAAATTTTCTTCACCACTTTTCAATATATTTTTATCGGTAATTATATACAATTGCTCTACTGCTCTGGTTAAAGCAACATATAAAATATTAAAATTATCTAATTCTAACTCTTCTTTTCGTTCACTAAACAACGTTTCTCCAACTGTACCAATGGCATTTAATTTTTCGCTATAGTTGATTAAAACCGAATTTAAAACTGCTGATTGCTGATAAGGATACCAAACTTTGGGTTGAATTTGATGATAAATATCTATTGAATACGGAAAAATTACTACTGGAAACTCTAAACCTTTTGCCTTATGAATGGTCATAATTCGCACTGCATTTTCAGCTTCAGGTGCAACAATACTTAGCTTGTCTTTTTTTAATTCCCAATGCTCTAAAAATCCACCCACAGAGACTTGCTTTTTTTGCTGATATTCAAAAATAATATCTAAAAAAAACTGAATATTTGAGTCGGATTCTGGCGCTAAATGAAAGCTTCTAATAATGTATTCTATACTTTCGTAAAAAGGAATCTGAATAAATTCATCATAATTAAAATGCGTACTAAATTGTTTTAATTCTTCAAAAAAGGCATTGGTTGGCAAATTGATATGCGCACTTAAAAAAGCGTGTTTATCTGTCTCTATTTTCAAAAATTCATATAAAAAATACAAGAGTTTTACTTTGTACTCTTTATCTGCTGGGTTTTGAATTACATTTAATAAATTGATTATAAAATCGACCTTTTTACTGTTTTTTAGCAGCAAAGTTTCTGATGAAATGATTTCAATATTATTATCGGCTAAATAATTGGCAACTTCAATTCCTTGTTTTTTAGTTCGCACCAAAACACAAACTTCATTTTTTTGAAATTTTGCATCTAAATTTTCAATTATTTCGAGTACTTTTTTAGCGTAAACCAAGTCTTTTTCATCATCATCTTTTTCTTTTTCAACAAAAGACAATTGCACATAACCACCTTGTTTTGAATTTAATTTTTGACAATTGCCTTCAACATATAAATTACTAAAATTTGGATTGGTTAAAAATTTTGAAATATGTGTAAAAAACGAATTGTTGAAATTAATTACTTCGCTAAAACTTCTAAAATTAGTCTCTAAATTTTCAACTTTCTCATGAACTAAAAACGGATTTGCATTGTTTTCTTTTGCTGAAAGTCCAATAAATTGTTCGGCTTTTCCACCTCGCCAACGATAAATAGATTGTTTTGCATCACCTACCAACAACAATTTACCCGATTCACCCATTTCGTTTTCAGAAGTAATGGCATTTTCAATTAAAGGAATTAAATTTTGCCACTGCAATACCGATGTATCTTGCATTTCATCAATAAAATAATAACGGAATTTTTCCCCTATTCGCTCATAAATAAACGGTGCTGGTTCATCTTTAATGGTATCGCTAATTAGCTGATTAAACTCCGCATTTAACAAAATGTTATTTTCTTTTTTTAACTCTTGAAGTGCATTGTTGATGTAATTTAAAACTGCCAACGGAATGATACTATCTACAATTAATTGATTTAAAATATATTGACTATAAAACTCGTTGTAAACATTTTTAGATTGGTAATACAAAGCAGTCAATTCCTGCCCGATACCCTCAATAATTTGTTTTGATGAAGCGCTACATTTAGCCGCATAAAAATTTTTATTTTGAGCAATGGTTTTATCCAATCTACCTTCAAAATTTAAGTCAGCAATTTTTAAATCTTTGAGTTTTATAAAATGATTGGGCATTTCGCCTGTATAAGCAAATTCGTTTTTTTCTACACCGCTATTATCAATAATTTCAAGCCCTTTATTGCCTATTTCTTTAAAAGCAGCTTCTATATTTTTATTTTCTTTTTGAAGGTTTTCTTTGAGCGTTTTAAAAGCTTCAATAGAAACTTTATTGAGTGATTTTAAATGATTGGCATCGGTTTCATTTAAAATAATTTTGGCAAAGTTTTTTAAATCTAAGGTAATGTCCCAAGATTTATCATCGTCTAATTTTTGAATCACAAAATTTACCAGCAAATCTGTTAACTTTTGATCATCGCCAATTTTAGAAATTACAATATCAACGGCTTCATTTAACAAACTTTCGGTATCCATTTCTACATCCGAATTTAGCGGAAGATCCAAATCGTATGCAAAAGTTCTAATTAATTTATGCGTAAAACTATCAATAGTTGTAATGTTAAATGCTGAATAATTTTGCAAAATGGCATTTAAAACATTTTGAGATCGGTTAAAAATTATTGATGGTTGTAAATTGGTTTCAGCACAAATTAGCGAAAGCATTGGCGTTTCTTCTTTGGTTGAAAACGCATACAAACTTTCAATAACACGTTCTTTCATTTCTCCGGCAGCTTTATTTGTAAAAGTTACCGCTAAAATTTGATGAAATTTAAACGCATTGTCACTTGATAAAAGAATTTTTAAATACTCTTTAACCAATGTAAACGTTTTTCCACTACCTGCGGAAGCATTGTATATTTGAAATGAATTTGTGTTTTGCATTCAAAAGAAATTAGAATGCAAGTTAGCAAAATATTAAATTTAAATAGAAATATTAGAAGCAATCTCTCCAGCTATTTTTTCCAGGAGGATTTAATCTATAAACCAAACTCAAACCATAATAAAAATGCGATGGAAGTTTCTCTGACACACTAGATTTATATAAAGCTTCAACATTTAAACCAAGCGTATTAGAAAACCAATAATTAGCACCACCACCAATATTAATTGTTCCTCCGCTACCAAATTTAATAGGTGTTCCACCAATCCAAACGGTTTCTGGATTGAAAGACGTATAACCTGTACCTGCCAAAACAAAAATGGTAAAGTCTTTGGTAGTGTCTATAAAACTATATCTTAAGTTAAGGTCTAATCCAAAATAAGTAGATTTATCTAACTGTACATCTCCATATTTTGTAACCTGATTTATTGCCAACAAGCCTTCAATAGAAAGGTTTTGTACTAAATGTCTTGTTACTAAAAACTGAGGACCTCCAATGTTCCAATGATCTCTAATATTAAATAATTCATTAAAAAAACCATCTTCATTACCTGTGTTAGGAGCATTTGTAGGATAAAAATCAATTGCATTAATTCCAATTCCAAATGACCATAAATTATTTTTATCCTGAGCGTAACTATTTTGTATTAAAATAAAATTTAATACAATAACAAGCAGTAAATATTTTATTAGAGAGTTCCCCATAGCGAATGCAAATTTACATGATTAATTTCAAATCAAAAATAAAAATGCAAACCTACTATTTATTACGCTAATTTATTAACTTTTTTAATCGCCTTTTTAAAATCTTCTATATCAGGTTCTTTCATAAAAAAATTAATTGCTTCTTTTACCACTATTCTGGCATTTTCTGGCGGAAAACCAAGACCAACCGCAACTCTATCCATAGTTGATGTTTTGTCTATAGTAGGATTTTTATCTAAAAAAAGGATTCGGGTTAAGTCGTACAAATGCTCTAAACGATCGTCGTAGCTAATTGGCGAACTTATTGGATACTTTGAAGGATCTTTTAAAATTTCTTCAAATTCAGCATTGGAAATATCCAATCTAATCGCAAGTCTTTCTAACAAAAGCTTTTCTTTTGAATCAATTTTATTGTCAAAAAGGGCTAATTTTACAATTGAGGCAAAGTGCGCCAAATTTTGTTGATGAAAGCCTGTTGGGTATAAATCTGAAATAGACATTGTTATAATTTTTTTAGTTATTAGTTAGTAAACATAAATTTAAGGAAATAATTAAGAAATACTTTTCTTTTTTTTATAAAATACTACCTTTGGCAAAATTTATATTTTTTGAGTAAGCAAGCTATTCTAAAAAATTACGAACAAGTTGTTTTAAAAAAGCAGTTGGTTCCATTACTTTCAAAAGAAAAAAACCATTTTCAAATTTCGAATTTGGTTGGCTCGTCATTGTCTTTTGTGATTTCTGAAAGTTTTAAAAGCGCAGAAAAACCTTTCCTTTTAATTTTTAATGATAAAGAAGAAGCTGCCTATTATTTAAATGATTTAGAGCAGTTGCTAAACGGTAAAGACGTGCTTTTTTATCCGGGGTCTTATAGAAGACCTTACCAAATTGAAGAAGTAGACAATGCCAATATATTGTTGCGATCTGAAGTTTTAAACCGCATTAATTCGCAAAAAAAACCTGCTTTAATTGTTACCTATCCCGATGCGCTTTTTGAACAAGTTGTTACCAAAGCCGAATTAAACAGAAACACTTTAAAAATAAGTTTAAACGACAATTTAAGCTTGGATTTTGTAAACGAAGTGTTGTTTGAATATCATTTTAACAGGGTAGATTTTGTAAGTGAACCGGGCGAATTTTCGGTTAGAGGTGGTATTATTGATGTTTTTTCGTTTTCACATGACGAACCGTATCGTATAGAATTTTTTGGTGATGAAGTAGACAGTATCAGAACTTTTGATATTGAAACCCAACTTTCGACTGAAAAACTGACTAAAGTTAGCATCATGCCCAATGTTGAAAACAAAACATTGAACGAAAAAAGAGAAAGTTTTTTAAAGTATATTTCGGCAAAAACGGTTGTTTTTACTAAAAATACCGACTTACTTTTTAACGCTTTAGACAAACTTTTTACAAAGGCCGAAGACGAATTTAAAAAATTATCAACCGCTATTAATCACGCTGAACCTATTGAGTTGTTTTGCAATGGCGCATTGATTGAAAAACAATTAAAAGACTTTACTTCGGTTGAAATTGTTAATTCTCGTACTGCTGAACTAGATGCCGCTGCAGGTAAAAAAATTTCAAATTCATCTGAAACAAAAGTTGTACAATTTAACACAAAACCACAACCTTCTTTCAACAAACAATTTGATTTATTGATTGAAAATTTTCTTCAAAATACAGAAGAAGGTTACACCAATTACCTGTTTTGTGATTCTGAAAAACAAGCTGAGCGTTTTCACGATATTTTTAACGATGTTGACACCAAAATTCAGTATACAACCATTGTTTTTCCGTTATACCAAGGTTTTATAGATGTAGACAATAAGCTGGTTTGCTATACAGACCACCAAATTTTTGAACGCTACCATAAGTTTAGACTTAAAAATGGCTATTCAAAAAAGCAATCTATAAAATTACAAGAACTTACAAATCTTGAAATTGGCGATTATGTAACACATATAGACCACGGTATTGGTCAGTTTGGTGGTTTACAAAAAATTGATGTTGACGGTAAAAAACAAGAAGCTATAAAGCTAATTTATGGCGATCGCGATATTTTATACATTAGCATACATTCGCTTCATAAAATTTCAAAATATACGGGCAAAGATGGCAAACCGCCAAAATTATACAAATTGGGTTCGCCTGCTTGGAAAACCCTCAAACAAAAAACAAAAACTCGTATTCGTCATATTGCCTTCAATTTAATTGAATTGTATGCAAAACGAAAAATACAAAAAGGCTTTCAATTTCAGCCAGATAGTTATTTGCAACACGAACTAGAAGCTAGCTTTTTATACGAAGATACGCCAGACCAATCAACAGCTACACAAGATGTAAAAAACGATATGGAAAAAGAACAACCAATGGATCGTTTGGTTTGTGGCGATGTTGGTTTTGGTAAAACCGAAGTTGCAATTAGAGCTGCTTTTAAAGCTGTTGACAATGGCAAACAAGTGGCTGTTTTAGTGCCAACTACCATTTTGGCTTTTCAGCATTTTAAAACTTTTAGTGAGCGGTTAAAAGACTTACCTGTTACTGTTGAATATTTAAACCGATTTAGAACTGCCAACCAACGAAAAGCCGTTTTAGAAGGATTAGAAAAAGGAACCGTTGATATTGTTATTGGTACACACCAACTAACAAATGCAACTATAAAATACAAAGATTTAGGACTTTTAATTGTTGATGAAGAGCAAAAATTTGGAGTTGCCGTAAAAGACAAATTAAAAACCATTAAAGAAAATATTGACACATTAACCTTAACTGCAACACCAATTCCAAGAACTTTGCAGTTTAGCTTAATGGCTGCCCGAGATTTATCGGTAATAAGTACACCTCCACCAAATAGGGTGCCAATTGAAAGTAATGTGATTCGTTTTTCTGAAGAAACCATTCGCGATGCTATTCGATATGAAATTCAACGTGGAGGACAAGTATTTTTTATTCATAACAGAATTGAAAATATTAAAGATGTTGCTGGTTTGTTGCAACGCTTGGTCCCTGATGCTCGTATTGGCATTGGTCACGGACAAATGGATGGTAAAAAACTAGAGAATTTAATGCTGGCTTTTATCAACAACGAATTTGATGTTTTGGTGGCAACTACTATTATTGAAAGTGGTTTAGATGTGCCAAATGCAAATACCATTTTTATTAACAATGCCAACAATTTTGGACTGTCTGATTTACACCAAATGCGAGGTAGAGTTGGTCGTTCAAACAAAAAAGCATTCTGTTATTTTATCACACCGCCTTATCATATGATGACTGATGATGCTAGAAAAAGAATTCAGGCTATAGAGCTGTTTACCGATTTAGGAAGTGGTATTAACATTGCCATGAAAGATTTAGAAATTCGTGGCGCAGGTGATTTATTAGGTGGTGAGCAAAGTGGTTTTATTAATGATATTGGTTTTGATACTTATCAGAAAATTTTGAGTGAAACCATTGAAGAACTGAAGGAAAATGAGTTTAAAGACTTGTACAAAGAAGAAAACGAGAAACCAAAAGAGTATGTAAAAGACATTCAAATTGATACAGATTTTGAAATTTTATTTCCTGATGATTATGTAAATGTTATTTCAGAACGGTTGAATTTATACAACAAACTGGGAGAACTTAAAACAGAAGCTGAATTGCTAAAATTTGAATCGGAAATTATTGACCGTTTTGGTGATTTTCCTACTCAAGTTGAAGATTTACTTAATAGTGTTCGTATCAAATGGATTGCCAAACATTTAGGAATCGAAAAATTAATTATCAAAAACAAAAGAATGGTCTGCTATTTTCTTTCAGACCAACAAAGTTCATTTTACAATTCATCTGCATTTACACAAGTGCTTCAGTTTGTTAAACAAAACCCAAAAACTTGTGTTATGAAAGAAAAAGAAACCAAGAGTGGATTGCGTTTATTATTAACTTTTATTCACATTACTTCGGTTAAAAAAGCTTTGACTGAACTTCAAAAAATATAAATGAAAAACCAACATTTAAAGTATCTTATTGAGTTAAATATTGCCATGATGTTTATAAGCACATCGGGCGTTTTGGGTCGTTATATTTCAATGCCACCACCAGTTACTATTTGGTGGCGTAGTGCATTGGCAGCTGTTTTTTTAGGAATTTTTGTTTGGCGAAAAAAAATAAATTTGAAGGTAAACTCCAAAAGAGATTTGTCAACTATTTTATTAAGTGGACTTTTTATGGGCGCCCACTGGGTAACTTATTTTTACGCATTAAAACTGTCAAATGTAGCGATTGGAATGTTATCAATGTTTACCTACCCAATAATTACCGTTTTTTTAGAACCACTTTTTTTTAAAACCAAACTAAATCTAAAACATGTATTTTTAGGTTTGTTGGTTTTAGTTGGTATATACTTTTTAACACCAGAGTTAACCATTGAAAACAATGTTTCATTAGGCGTTTTATCGGGTATTATTTCAGCAGTTTTTTATTCTTTAAGAAATATTTTAATGAAGAAAAAAACCACAAATTATCACGGTTCTATGTTAATGCTCTATCAAATGGCTGTTATAACATTGTTTTTATGGCCTGTACTTTTTATTTTTAACGCAACTCCAACCTCAAACGATTGGTATGCTTTAGGTGCTTTAGCCCTTTTTACTACTGCTGTTGGACATACGCTTTTTGTATTAAGTATGAAATATTTTTCGATTGGAACAGCCAGTATTATTAGTAGCATACAACCCATTTACGGTATCCTCTTCGGAATGCTTTTTTTAGGTGAAATCCCTGCTTCAAAAACCATTATTGGCGGTGTGTTGATCCTTTCAACAGTTATTATTGAAAGTTATAGTTCGCATAAGAATAGGTAATCTCCCAAAAGGTGGAATTTGCTTTTAAGCTTTTTTTACTGAAACGCTATAGTGAGCCTGCTATTGGGCAGACAGGGAGTTTTTCACAACGAAGCTATCTGCACATTGCAATTATTCCTCCTTTATTTAATTTGTCATTCCGACAACGGAGGAATCCCAACGCTTCAGTCAATCTGATTTACCCTACAACCTGCCTTGAGCGTGTAGCCGAAAGATTTGAAAGGACAATTACATTTTTTATTCAAAAACTGAAAGATTTAAAAATTAGTAATTGCACATTGCTAATAGTAGGCTTGGGCTACGCTCATCCGCCAAAAATTCCCTAAAATGTAAACTCCATTTTAAAATAGTTGTTAACATCAATTACCATCATTCCTGCGGTTTCTGCTGCTTGAATACCCAAAATACCATCTTCAAAAACCACACAATCTTTTGGTTCAACACCCATTAATTGGGCGCATTTTAAAAAAGTATCAGGTGATGGTTTAAAATTTAAAACATCATCGGCAGTAATAATAGGGTTAAAATAATGCTCTAAACCTAAAATTGATAAAGTTCTACGTGCACCAATTTGCGTACTTCCTGTACCGATTGACATTGGCAGTATATTGTGATATTTTCTAACAACATCTGTAACTACTTTAATTTCCTGTGTTTCAGCAACCAATTTTTTATAAAAATCTGCTTTGGCTTTTCCCACTTCATCAGTATTCATATTTGTACCAAACATTTCATTCAGTTTAATAATGGTTGCTGCCTTTGGCATACCTGTTAATTGCAAAAATACTTCGCCTGTAAAATCAACTCCAAATGGTGTAACTGCAGCTCTCCAAGCTTCAAAATGATTTTGCATAGTGTTTGCTACTGTTCCATCTAAATCAAAAATCAATCCTTTTGCATTTTTTGGTATTTCTATCATCTTTATTTTTTATTAAGATGCAAAAGTACTGATAATCTGTTTTTTTTGAAGGATTTTAACAAACTTTATATGGCTTCAAACAATTTACCGGGCAAAGGTTTTACCACGCCTTTCATTTCTAAATTAAATAAAATTGTAGTGGTTTTATGGATTGGAATATCACAACTCATTGCAATAATATCTAATAATTCTTTGCCATTTTGAAACAAAAAATCATAAACCTGTTGTTCAGTCTCATTAAATTCTACAAACAATTGCTTTTGAATTGGTTTAGCAACTTTTTGTTTAACATCCCAATTCAACATTTCAATTAAATCAATTGCTGAAGTTAAAACAGCCGCTTTATTTCTTTTAATTAAGTCGTTACAGCCTTTACTATAATTGTCTGTTGTTCTTCCGGGCACCGCAAACACATCTCTATTATAAGAGTTGGCAATATCTGCAGTAACCAACGACCCGCCTTTATCGGCAGATTCAATAATAATTGTGGCTTCAGAAATACCAGCCACAACCCTGTTTCTTTTTAAAAAGTTTTCACGAATAATAATTTCATCATGCCAAAAATCGGTTAAAAAACCACCATTTTTATGAATTTCAGCGACATACTTTTTATGCGATTTTGGATAAATTTCTTCAAAGCCATGAGCCAAAACACCAATAGTTTGCAGGCCGTTTTTTACAGCAGCCTTGTGAGCACAAATATCAACCCCATAAGCAAAACCACTAACTATAGTTGGATGGTATTCTTTTAAATCGGAAATAAATTTTTCACAAAAATCACGACCATAAGTTGTAATGTTTCTGGTACCAACAACACTTATAATAGGTCCTTTTTTTAAATCAAAATTACCTTCTTTAAACAATAAAATGGGCGCATCAATGCAATGTTTTAATTTTTCGGGATAATTTTCAGCTTCAAAATAAAGTGTTTCAATATTGTTTTGCTGAAGGTATTTTAATTCTTTTTCAGCAGCTTTTAAATTTTCAACATCCAATAACGATTGAATGGTTGATTTACCAAATCCATATATTTTTTCGAGCCTAAAATGTTTCTCTTTTAGCACATTTTTTGCACTTCCACAGTGCGAAATCAACTTTTTGGCGTTGATATCTCCAACGCCTTTGGCACGCTGTAACGCCAAAACGTACAACAAATCTTCTTCTAGCATATTTAACAATTTGAGGTTCAATATATAAAATTATGTTAATAAAATTTATGAAAACTCTTTATTTTTAGCTTGTATTTCTGCTATATTTGTTCTGATGACATTAGCAAAATACATAGGAGATTTATTATACCGATACGAGTGTGTAATTGTACCAAATTTTGGCGGCTTTGTAACCAACGAAATTTCGGCAAAAATAAACAGCACAACGCATACTTTTTACGCACCAACTAAACAGTTAACTTTTAATGCTCATTTGCAAAGCAATGATGGTTTGTTGGTTAATTATGTAGCTTCAGCAAAAAATATTTCGTATGCAAACGCTGCTGAATTTATTGAAAATGAAGTTGCTTCTTGGAAAGCTTCAATAAAAAATGAAACTATTGAATTAGAAAATATTGGCTGTTTTCATTTAAATAATGAAGGTAAGTATATTTTTGAACCAAGTAATTCGGTTAATTATTTAACTTCTTCATTTGGATTGAGTTCTTATGTTTCACCAGCTGTGAAACGTGAAGTTTATAAAGAAAATGTTAGAAAACTTGAAACCATTGCGCCTATAATTCCTTCGGAAGAAAACAAACGCAAAGCTCCTGCTTTTCTTAAATATGCGGCTACTGCTGCAATTGTTTTTGCTTTGGGTTCTGTTGGATGGAATCAATATCAAAATTACCAATACAATACTTTAGTTGCTAAAGCAGCTATAGAACAACAAAAAATTGAGAAAAAAATACAAGAAGCTACTTTTGTTATTAGCAATCCGCTTCCTGCAATTACTTTGAATGTTGCTAAAGAAACCTTTAATTACCATATTATTGCTGGTGCTTTTAGAGAACCTGAAAACGCTGAAAAAAAGCTACAAGAATTGGTTGAAAAAGGCTATAAAGCAAAAATATTGGGTGTTAATAAATGGAATTTAACGCAAGTTGCTTACGAAAGTTTTCATTCTGAAAATGATGCCATTAACACTTTAAATGCCATTCATAAAACAGAGTCTAAAGACGCTTGGTTATTGGTTCAGGAGTTTTAGTAAAGCCATTTCACACTGTTTTTGACTTATTACCTTAATATTAAAATCTTAGCAAAAACAAAAAATATCTTGTTGATTTGTTTCAACAAAATATTTTTATAAAATTTAAAAAAGGATACTGCACTTCACTTACAGTATCCTTTTTATTTTACATTCATTTACACATATATTTATTTATTTTAATTATTCTCCATTTAACATTTTAGCTGCTGCTCTTAAATAACCTGGTGAATGATCCACGCCTGAAATAGATTCATCGTTGGTAGCTAAACCAAAATAACAACCACAAAAATCACGAGCAGGATCTACATAAATACCTTGCCCCATGTTACCGTGCTTAAACATAGCGCCATCTTTAAATGAATGATCCCATTGTGCTGTATTGGTATAAGGTGTTTCACCAAACCATCTTTTACCCATAGCTTCTTCACCACAACCTACATAGGCATCTGGATTTCCAAAATTTTGGATGAATTTCAACATCTTGTCTGAAATTACTTGTTCTTTAGCAACTTTATTCCAGCTAGGTGTATACAATAAAGCATAACGAAGCATATCTTCAATAGTAGTGATGTTAAGTCCTGCAGCCCCAGGTGTACCATCTGGAGCAAGCGCAACGCTAAACGGAGATCTTGCACCTATTTTAGACCATACGCGTTGTCCCCAGTATTCGTGCCAAGGCATTTGGGTAATATTCTCTACCATTACCACTAAAATCAACGTGATACAAGTAGAATAACGGAATCTATCACCTGGCTTTTCTCCTGGTATTGGTTGCGCTGATTTAGCCCAATCACGCCAACTGCTATGACTACTTTCAAATGATCGTGTCATAAAACCTGCAATAAATGATTCTGGATTGGTCAAACTTTCAAATGTTTCTTCCACATCTAAACCTGATGACATGTTCATCGCATTTTTTACAGAAACTGCATCCCAAGCGGTTCCTTTAAGATCTGGCACATAGTGTGTGATTGGCTTTTCAATATCTAATTTTCCTTCTTCCCAAAGCATAGTAGCTGTTAAACTTACCGTTGTTTTAGAAGCCGACATCCATACGTGTGGTGCGCCTTCTCTCATTCCAGGAGAGGTTTCAAACACTATTTTCCCTTTGTGTGCCATTATCATAGCTTGCACCTGTTTTGGGCCTTTGATATATTCCTCTAAAGTTGGGTTTTTAGTTCCATCTAAATTATCAAAGCTCAAGTCCAATAATTCTGGATGATAGTCTCTTTCCAAAATGCTTGTTTCTGCTGGAGGCATCACTACCTGTGTTTTAAAAAATGCTGGAAGATTTAAGTTGTAGTAAATTGAATCATCATTTCCTGTTTGCCAGTTTACAAAGCTATAACGACTAGTTGCGCCATATACAAAGTCTAAAGGTTGTGGTTTTTTCCATTTTGACATGCCCGTTTCCATGTTTAACATATCGTTGATTCTTTCTTGATTTTTCATGATGTTGAAATTTAAATGTTTATATAATGAATTAATATTATTTGCTTTTTTTTAAAAAAACTTATTGAATTTTGTTTATTGAAATTATGGTAAAATGATCTTCATTTAATTTATCTATAAAACCTAAAAGATGCGTTTGATCTTTAAATGTTTCTTTTAATGAATAAATAGTACCATTTTCTTCCTTACCAAAAATTTGTAAATTTTCAGTAACTAACCATTCAGATTGCGCTAACGGTAATTCACGAAAAACCATTAATGCATAAGATGCTGGTGAAGAAAAACTATTGCTATGTTGTGTTGTATTTTTCATATTGCTAAATTACAGCAGCATGAAAAAATAGACAATCCACTAAAGTTGACACTTTTAAAAAAATGATTTTTAAAGTGTTATTGTAAAGATTGTTCTATTAAAAAAGATAAGTAATTAATGTATTAAACCAAGACGCCTTGCTTCTAAAACAGCATTCATTCTACTTTTAACATCTAAATCCTGAAAAATATGATACAAATATTTTTTCACAGATTCTGGCGATAAAAACATTTCATCTGCTATTTGACCATTTGTATGTCCTTTTGCAACCAATTCTAATATTTTTATATCTCGTTCTTTAAAAACAATTCCATTTACTTTTTTATCGTTTAGCATTTCAAAAAAAGACAATACATCTTTTAAATGATGCGCCAACGATTTATCTACTGTTATAGTCGACAATATTTCGTAAACGTGTTGAGAAAACTCAACATATACCGTTAAATCACCTGTATCTTCAGAAATAGTTAATGCAGCATTCATATAGTTAAATGCTTCTTCTTTTTTATGCTGCATAAAAGCTGCAACTGAAGTTATAATATTTAACTTCAACAATAAGTTAACTTGCGATTGACTATTTACATAATCCCATAATTTTTTTGAAGCTGTATAAAATTCATCAAAATTATGAGTCTCATTTACGTACAATAGTACTTTTAACTGGGTTACCTGAGGTAAAAAATGAAATAAAATAGGTGGGTTTATATGGTAATTGGTTTGCTCATGAAGTTGAAGTACTTCCTTATAGTTTTTGTTTTTTAATGCAATTTCTATTAAAAGTATATTTTGAAGTTGAAAAATATTTTCTGCATTTTCTTCTCTCGAAAAAGCTTCAAATTCATTTAAACTCTCCTGAAGTTTTTCTTTGTTTGAATACAAATCACAATAAACTTGGGCACACATTAAATAGCCATACCATCCCGGACGCATTAAATAACGTAATTTACGACCTTCTTCAAATAAAACATCACATTGCTTGTATTTTCCTGTTCTGTAATTTAGTTCTATTTGATAATACAATGCCATTCCATGTGTTTCATGAAAACCATGTTTTTCACTTTTTTTAATAATCTCAGGAATAATTCCTTGCATATTTCTTAAATCACTTCTAAAACCATAAATCAACATTTTTGAAGTAAGAATCCTTACAATACTTTGATGTTGATTTTTATTAAGAGCATTTAAACGTGTTGTTAAAAAACTTAAAGATTGGTTGTATTTATTTAACGAATTTAGCACCAAGGCCTTTTGACCACAAGCAAAAGTTATAATAGATTCGGCATTTGGTTTTAGCAGTTCTAAAGCTTCATTAAATTGTGTTAGCGCTTTTTTATAGTTTCCTGAAAAGTTATTTAAAAGTCCGTCTAAAACTTTGTACTCACCTAATTGCTGCTTGGTTAATGAATTTTTAGCAACCACAGGATTTAATTTGGTTAATAAAATCTCTAAAACATCGTTTTTACCCTGATTTTCTAAAACAAATGCTTTAATAAGCAGTAGCTCTGTATCACTATCCTGAATATCTAGCGGAAATAACGATAATATATTTGCCAATCGCCCGTATTGGTCTGTATTTAAAAGTTTGTATCTTAACTTATGTAACTGTTTTACAGCTAGTTTTATTTTACCCGATTCTATGGTTTTTATAATTCCATCCTCGTATAAATGGTGTTTTATCAACCACTCACCTCCTATTTGTAGACATTCTGAACGAAAAATGTTAAACGGATGATTTTTAAAATTAAGATTTAATGCCTCATGAAACTGATGATGAAATCTATACCATTGATTTACAGAATCTAACCCAATAATAAAATTATTTTTATTAACTAAGGTATTGTTAATAGTAGTTTGAGATATTTCTGGCGCAATGGTATTTAAAATACAATCAACAAGTTCTTTATTAAACTGACTAAATAACGAACATATAAACAACACCTTTTGGCTATCTTCAGATTGCAATGTAATTACCTCATCTCTAAAATAATCACTAAACTGGTGCTGACTTAAAACATCATTTTTATTTGCCAATGGTGCATTTAATTCTTTATAAGCATATAATATTTGATTTACGCCTAAAAACCAACCTTCAGTTTTACGTAAAATTAAATTTAGCTGCT
This sequence comes from Lutibacter sp. HS1-25, assembly GCF_004121075.1. Classification (GTDB taxonomy): domain Bacteria; phylum Bacteroidota; class Bacteroidia; order Flavobacteriales; family Flavobacteriaceae; genus Lutibacter. Next base: position 83,854 of record NZ_RHLN01000001.1, on the reverse strand, counting down.
CTTTGCTTAATGCTAAATCAAAACAGGTTTTAGCATACATTTTAAGTTCGTCTAATGTCAAATTTAAATCTTTCATCCGTATATCTAATATGGCATTGTTTAATCGATACCTTGGAAATGAAAAAATTAAATCGTGCCTAGAAAGAATAATTACATGAATATTTTGAGGCGGAAAAGTTAAATACGTCTCTACTAACTTAATTATATAAGGATTTTTTAATAAATGAAAATCGTCAAAAACAACAAATACTTTTTTGGTTGTGTTATTGGTTTCAGAAATAAATGTATTGATTAACAAATCGTCTGAAATGGTATTTTGAGAAGCTAGTAATTTTGAAGTTTCGGCAAATGGATTTACCTTTTCTTTTGCAAATCCGTGAACAACATAACTTAAAAAAACTGGCAATTCATTCATATCAGCATCACAACTCAGCCAAATTGCTTCCTTATTTTTAACCCATTGGCTCACAAGTGTACTTTTACCATAACCTGCACCTGCACAAATAATTGTAGCTACTTTATGACTGCCTTGTTCTAAAAGATGATCTAATCGTTCTCTTTTAAAGTACTGGTGAAAACATGTTGGTCGGTTTAATTTTGTAGAAAGAATTTGATAGTTTGCCATTTGTAAAAAGTCAATGTCTCTAATTATTTATTAAAATTAGTGTTATTTGTGAAGGTCTTCAAACTTATTGGAACATTTAATTAGTTAATCCTTCAAATTTAATTTATTTGTTAATTTTCTAAAATAAATACCCGCATTTTAACATGAAACAATGGCCTGTTTTTATAATTTTACTTTTTTCAAATAATAGCATTATATTTACAAAAAACGCATTTTTATGTTGGTAAAATCACCCAAAGAATCTTTAACTATTTTAACAGATGTTGTTTTACCTGGTGAAACAAATCCGCTAGGAAACTTGTTTGGTGGCGAATTGTTGGCAAGAATGGACAGAGCTTGCAGCATTGCTGCCCGAAGACACTCACGCCAAATAGCAGTTACAGCCACCGTAAATCATGTAGCGTTTACCAAAGCCATTAAACTTGGAAGTGTTGTAACTATTGAAGCCAAAGTATCTCGCGCCTTTAAATCGTCTATGGAAGTTTATGCTGATGTTTGGGTTGAAGACCGAGAAACTCAAGAAATTACAAAAGTAAATGAAGGTATTTACACTTTTGTAGCTGTTGACAAATCTGGAACTCCCGTTGAAATTCCGCAAATAAAACCCGAAACCGATTTAGAAATAGCACGTTATGATGGTGCATTACGCAGAAAACAATTAAGTTTGATACTTTCGGGAAAAATGAATCCGCAAGATGCTACTGAACTAAAAGCGTTGTTTACCTAATTACATTTTATATATCCACAAAGCTGGATCTTCAGTTGTTGTATTTTTAGATAGCACAAAACCTAAAATTGTTTTTCCGGTTACTTTATCGGTAAAAATAGTACCTATTTCTTGTTTTGTATCGACATTATCGCCAGTACTTACAGTAACATTTTCTAAATTTTTATACACTGTAATAAAATTACCATGCTGAATTAAAACAGCCTTTTTATTACCCGACATTACCTGAACAGCCAAAACGGTTCCTTTAAAAACAGCTCTTGCTTTACTACCTGCACTGGTTTCAATTCGCACTCCATTACTTTCAATAGTTGCCGTTTTTACAATTGGATGCGGCTGTTTACCGTAATATAAAAAAACATAACCTTTTTCAACAGGCCAAGGTAGCTTTCCTTTATTAGACACAAATTGCGAAGCCAATTCTTTAGCTTCTGCAGTCAGCGCAAAAGTGCCAGATGCCGTTGTAGTTGTTCCACTTTTTTTGTTAGAAGCGGCAATTGCATCTCTAATTATCTTATCAATTTGAGCATCAATACGCGCTTCTTCTTTAAAAAACTCTTTTAACTGTCTTTCGTACTTATTTTCTTTCTTTTTAACCTGATTTAAAACAATTTGTTGCTCTTTTTTCTCCTTTTCAACAATTGCCTGCTCTCCTTTTTTATCGTTTAAAAGTGCTTCTTTTTGTTTCTTTTTAATTGTTAAAGAATCGGTTAAGGATTGTAATTCTTGTGTTTTTAATTGAATTTCTTCGCCTTGCATTTTTCTAAAAGACGTGTATTGTTTCATATATTGAAATCGTTTATACGCCTGAAAAAAGTTTTCAGAAGACAACAAAAACATGATTCTGCTATTTTGAGATTTGCTTTTGTACGATTTATAAATCATATCAGCATAATCCTTTTTTAAAGCTTCTAAATCACGTTTATTTTGATTTATTGTTAGTTGATTTGTGTAAATTTCATTGCGTAACATTTTAGATTCTTTATCTATAACTGCAATAATTTTCTCGCTAGTGGCAATTTTTTTATTAATATCTATTAACTCTAACAATAAATTTTTCTCATCTCTTTTTGTATTAGATAACAAAGCATTGATATATACTTTGTCTTTTTGAAGTTGAATTCTACGGGCTTCCAATGCCTCTCTAGATGTTTGTCCAAACAGATTTGCACTAAAAACAACTGCTAAAAAAAGAATGACACACTTAAATTTCAACTGCATTATTTTAAACTAATTTTTTTATATCCTGAAGGAATTTCAAAAGGAAAAGTTAATTTATTATTAAACTCAACCGACTTATACTCTATGTTTACCAAGGTTTTTTTATCAATGTCAATTACCTCAATATCAATGTTTTTTGGAAATTGTTCCCCTTCAATTTCAGTATATGATGGATACGAAATATCAAGCATTTGGGCTTTTTTAGGGTTTCTAATTTCTTGCTTGTCTAATTTATAATTTTCTCGGTTCATAAAAAATAAAATAGCAAATAAATCATTGGCGTGTCTTGGTCTTAATTCGTAAGAATTATTGCTAATTTTAACATCATATTTTTCGTCTTTTAAATTTAAAACAGCTTGCCCAACCAATAAATCCTGAACCTTTTTAAAATCCAACTCGGTTCCTAACCATTTACTTAACAACGAAAAATCTCCATCAAAATAAGTTCTTTCTAATTTTTCATAATATTGAACACTTTTTGGTGTAATCAAAATTTTAGCAATTGGAAAACCCATTTTTGTAGCGCTCATCCAAATGGTTTTGTCTTTTTCCAAACGCAATTTAATATTTATGGAAACCGAAGCTTTTGTATCGGCATATTTAGCATTTATATTTGCTGAAAGGGTTTTTTTATCAAAAGCATGTGCATAATGATCGTTTATCAGTTTTTTTGCTGAAACCACTTCAATAGCATTAGTATCAGTGGCATTTTTTTTAGATTTACACCCCGTAATTGCTAAAAAAACAACTATTAATATTAGTAATTTATATCTCATTTTATTTTTAACGTCTTAATTCTGCAGCTTTTTGTTGGTATTTTAAAGCTTCATTTTTATTGTTTAAACCTTGGTAACTAATTGCAAGCTGCTCATAAAAATCGGCTTCCAACACATTGTTATCTATTACAAAATCAATGCCAATAGTTAAAACGGCAATTGCCTCATTATATTTTGCTAACTTATTTAAGGCCAAACCATTCATTTTATACAAAAAAGGCTGAGAAGGATAAAATTCTAAACCATTTGCACTATCGGTTACTAACATTTCAAACAAGTTGTTTTCGGCTTCATAATTTAAAATATTGACCAAAACTTTATAATCTTTTTTAAGGTTGAATTGCTTTTTTAATGTTGCCAAATCTACATTATTTTCTGTTTCATTTTGCGCCACATTTAAGGTATCTGCCCCAATTAATTTTCGGTCTAAATATTTTTTATATCCTATAATTTTGGTGCTTCCCAAGGCTTTTTTTTCAACTTCAACAATCATTTTTTCAGCATTTTCGTACTCTTGATTTTGCAAATACAACAATATCAAATCTTCTGAATATTTTGGATTTATTTTAATCAATTTTTTTTGAACAACAATTGCGTCAGTAAAATTACGTTGTCTTTTAAAAATAAGCACTTTATAATTTAATAAATAAACGTTTTCAGGCTCGTTTTTTAAAGCATTATCAATAAATATTTGAGCTTCATTGTATTTTTTTAAGCCAAAATAATTTTTTGAAAATTCAAAGTGAACTGCTGTATTGTTATTGTCAATTGCCATACATTGCTCCAAACTTTCAATGGCTTTGCTATGATTATTAATGGCATTTTGTTTTAAAGCCTCAAAAAAATAAGTCTGAAATTTTAAAGAATTATCTTCCTTTTTTGATGATTTATTTTGAGAAAAAGCCATTATTGAATCTAATTCTTGCGCATAAGAAACCTTAGAAATTACTAAAATTCCCAAACACAATAAACCATATAAAAACCTATTCTTCATATTTTGCGCAATATACAAATATAATAGCCTGAAAAATAATTTGATTTTTGCTATTTGGTTGTTAGTGGCTGAGCATTTGTTTTTTAACTGAATTGCAATTTATTGATTGTAGCTACTGCTAAATGTAACTATTTAGCAATAAAAATGGACTTTTAAAACATCTTAAAATTTAACCTAAAATCAATTTAAATTTCGTTTTTCAATAAAGAAACGAGTTAACAACTCACTACATTCTTTTTGCAAAACACCACCTAAAACAATTGTTTTTGGATGTAACGTGGTTTTTAGGTTTATAAAACCTCTTTTTTCTTCAGAAGCACCGTATACAATTTTGCCAATCTGTGTCCAGTAGCTTGCTCCGGCACACATTTGACAAGGTTCTAAAGTAACATATAAGGTACATTCTTTTAAATATTTACCTCCTAAAAAGTCGGCTGCAGCGGTAAAAGCCTGCATTTCGGCATGTGCTGTAACATCATTCAAAGTTTCGGTTAAATTGTGGGCGCGTGCAATTATTTGATTGTTAATTACAATAACAGCCCCAACCGGAACTTCATTTTTATCAAAAGCCATTTGCGCTTCTTGCAAAGCACGCTTCATAAAATAAATATCATCAAAAGGATTCATCATACTTCAAAAGTAATTTTTTTTATTTCAATGAACAATCATAAAAATAAAACTTGTACTTAAAAAGTAAGAAGCTTAAAAAAATAAGTTATCTGCTATAAATCAATTAAATAGCCAATGGCAATATTAAAAAAACCAGTATTTTTTAAATCTGTTTCGTTTTCTAATGCGTTTGGAATATTTAAATTATAACCAACTTCAAAGTCTAGCGACTTGTAATTGTATTGCAACGGAAAATTTAATTGTGTGTAAATTAAGGCATATACATTGCTTGTTAAATTTACATCGTTGGCCTGAGTTTCCTTTATTAAAGCTTCCTTTTGAAGTGGTAAACTACCAATATCAACCAATTGCGTACCGGTTATAAAGCTTAATTGCGGCCTAAATTTTAAACTGTGTTTGGGTGTTTTAAGTAATTTTAAACTGGCATAACTGCGAGATACAATTTGAAAGGTTGATTCTCCGCCAAAATAATATGAACCTGAAATTTGGGTACCCAACGTTCTCTTTTTATTTTGAATTCCAATTCCTGCATTTGCAGTGCCGTTGTACAAGCCTTCAACATCATTATTTGAATATAAATAACCCGATAAAGAACCGTAAAATCTAAATATTTTATCTTTTCCAACATTTTTTCCATAACCCACAGTTGCGTTGGTAACATCCCAATGTGGTATAAATTCGCTGTAAATAATGCTTGAAATACTGGCGTAAAAACCTTTGGAATTCATATACGTAATTTGAGGTGTAAGATTGAATTGATCTACATCAATAGCGCGCCCCGAAAAATAAGTATCACTGCTGTAGTTTAATGAAAAATATAAAAAATGAAAATTTGTTAAAGAAATCAACAAATCGTTGAATGAATCTTCAATTAAAAGGTCATCTACAATTTCATCAACTTCATTTTTTTCAAAAGGAATTTCTTGAGAATTCGCCAAAAAAATGCTTGAAAAAAAACAGAGAAAAACAAGTAACCTTTTCATTTAAAAAAATTTAAAGTGGCTAAGAAATCTTAACCACTTATTATAAATATTATTCTTTATTAGCGAGAACCATTTCCGTTTCCAGCTCCATTTCCAGCTCCGCTACCACTGCCACCGTTTCCTGCACCACTACCAGTACCAGTACCTCCGCCATTGCCACCACTTTTTGTTTGGCGTTGTTCTCTTACTCTTTGTCTTAATTCGTTACCAGTTTCAGAACCATTATTTGCACGCATATTCATACGTAATTGTTGGCGTTGCTCTGAAGTAATTGAGTTTCTAAACTGTTCTTTTAAAACTTGTGTTCTTTCTCTGTTTTGAGTCATCAACTCTCTTTGAGCATCGGTAAAAGTACTTCTTAAAGCTTGTGTTCTTTCTTCTTTTGAAAGTTCCTGATTTTCTAAAATCGCCAATTGCTCAGCCGATAAAGTTGCTTTAAAAGCCTCTCTTTGTTCTTTCATTAAATTTTGTTGTTCTTGTAAAAGTGTTTTTTGCTGCTCAGTCAAATTTTTCATTAAAGGCTGCATATCTGCTCTGTTATCTTCTTGAGCTTCAACAGTAAAAATTCCTGTTAGTAAAACAACTACTATAACTGCTATTAATTTTAAAGTTTTCATTTTATATTATTTTAATTGTTAATTTTAATTATTTTGAACGTTCTATTGTTTAGACCCTATTGGTTTTAAAAAGTTTTAGTTGAAGTATTTAATTTCAAAATAAATCCTCATTCATTAGTTCTTCAACTATAAATTCGTCTAAATATTCATCGGTCACAACATCTTCAATAAAAGCATTGCTTACAAAAATTTCAACATTGTTATCACTTACAAAAAGTGAAGCAATTAAAACGTCTTCTTCAAAAAAAGAATAGTTAGCCATATTCAAATTTTTATCAGTATTTAAAGTATCTAAAACTAATACTGGCATATTTTTTATTGAAGGAATTGCTTGTTGTTTATAAACTGCTATAGCAAAAATCAATGCAATACCAGCTGCAGCAAACCAAACCATTTTATGCTTTAATAAAGCAATTATTTTGGTCTCTTTATTTGTTGAAACTTTAGATAAAATTTGGTTTTTAGACTTTAAAAAATAGTCTTCGGGCAAATCAAAGCCAAGCTCTTTTTTGTGTATTTTATCTATATTTTTTTCTTTTGAATCCATTTTTTTGATTTTTTAAATTGTTTAGCTACTATTTAGACCTAATTTTTAACTAAAAGTTCTGCATCTAGCATTTGTTTTTCAATAAAACCAACCGACTTATAATAAAGTGTTTTTATGGTTCCTTCTGCTATTTCTGTAATTTCGGCAATTTCCCTAAATTTTAAATCATCGTAATATTTCATTTGAAAAATCTGTCGTTCTTTTTCAGGTAATTGAGCCAATACACGATGCAATTTTAATTGCACCTCATCTCCTTCAAAATAAGAATCTGACACTAAATTATTCAAATATTTTTGCTGAACTTCTTCAACAGAATCGTAATATTTATTTTTATTTTGCTCTAAAAAACGCAGTGATTCGTTATAAGCAATTCTAAACATCCAGGTAGATAAAGTGCTTTTTTGCTGAAAATTTGGCAAGCTTTTATAAACTCTTAAAAAAGTATTTTGAAGCACATCATCGGCATTTTCATGGGTAATTACTATTTTTCTAATATGCCAATACAAACGCTTTTGATACAAGTCTAATAATTTTTTAAATGCCTCATCCCTTTGATTGGCACTTAATAATTTTCCAATAAATTCAGATTCGTTTTTCATAAATTAAACCTATTTCCAAACTTAACCGCTTGTAATAATTTTAGACCCTTTAAAAGTTTGATAGTTTAAAATTACACCAATATTTTTTTTAAAGCCATATAAGTTTTATAAACTAAGTGACATTTAAATTCAAAAAAATGTAGTTTTGCATGAAATGAAAACCAATTTATTAGCACAAATCAACAATCCGAAAGATCTTAGGAAACTTTCTAAAAACCAGCTTAAGCAAGTTGCTAAAGAGTTGCGCGATTTTATTATTGATATTGTGGCTACTAAAGAAGGTCATTTAGGCGCTAGTTTAGGCGTAGTTGAATTAACAATTGCACTGCATTATGTGTTTGACACACCCAATGATTTGTTAATTTGGGATGTTGGTCACCAAGCTTACGGACATAAAATTTTAACCGAACGCAAAGATTTATTTCATACCAACAGACAATTGGGTGGTATTTCTGGTTTTCCTAAAAGAACCGAAAGTGTATATGATGCTTTTGGAACAGGACATTCTTCAACATCCATTTCGGCTGCTTTAGGAATGGCAATTGCTTCAAAAATTAATGGAGATTTAGAAAAACAACATATTGCTGTAATTGGAGATGCTTCAATTGCCAGCGGAATGGCTTTTGAAGGTTTAAATCATGCGGGTGTAACCGATGCCAATTTGCTGATTATTTTAAACGACAATGCTATGGGAATTGATCCAAGTGTTGGTGCTTTAAAAAATTATTTTACCAATGTTAAATTGGGTAAAAAAGTTAGAAAAAATAACATTATTGAAGCTTTAAATTTTAATTATTCTGGCCCAATTGACGGTCATAATATTGAAGCTGTATTGGCCGAATTAGAGCGTTTAAAAACCATAAAAGGTCCAAAGTTTTTACATATAATTACCACCAAAGGAAAAGGACTTAAAAAAGCCGAACAAGATCAGGTAAAATACCATGCGCCCGGAAAATTTGATAAAATTACAGGAGAACTAGCTGCTAAAAGCAATGAAATTTTACCGCCAAGATATCAAGATGTTTTTGGTAAAACCATTCTTGAACTGGCTTTAAAAAATAAAAAAATTGTGGGAATTACACCTGCAATGCCAACCGGATCATCGTTAAAATTAATGATAGATCAAATTCCTGAAAGAGCTTTTGATGTTGGTATTGCCGAGCAACATGCGGTTACTTTAGCTGCTGGTATGGCAACTCAAGGTTTGATGCCTTTTTGTACTATTTATTCTACTTTTTTACAACGTGCATACGACCAAATTATTCACGATGTGGCCATACAAAATTTACCTGTTATTTTTTGCATAGATCGCGCCGGAATTGTGGGTGAAGATGGCGCAACACATCACGGTGTTTTTGATATTGCTTATTTAAATTGCATTCCGAATTTGGTAATTTTTGCTCCTTTAAATGAAATTGAATTGCGAAATATGATGTACACCGCACAATTGGGTATTGATTTTCCGTTGGCAATTCGATATCCACGTGGTAGAGGAACTACAACTGATTGGAAACAACCTTTTTCTACCATTAAAATTGGAAAAGGAACTTGTATTTCTGAAGGTTCAAAAATTGCTGTTTTAAGTGTTGGAACTATAGGAAACACCATTATTGAACTTCAAAAAGAGTTACCAAAAAATGCAGTTGCACATTTCAATATGCGTTTTATAAAACCTTTAGATACTGAACTGTTACACCATATTTTCAAAAAATTTGACACCATTATAACTGTTGAAGATGGTAGTGTTATTGGCGGCTTTGGAAGCTCTATTGTGCGTTTTGCTTCAGAAAATAATTACCATAACAAAACCATTAGAAACCTTGGCATACCCGATAATTTTATAGAGCAAGGAACTGTAAATCAGCTATTTGAAAGTATTAACTTATCTAAAGAAGCTATTAAAAACTTACTTTTTGAGTTGATGAATTAAAATTTTTATAAACGATTCGTTGAGCTTTTCAACTTAGATTTTATTCCATTTGGTCAGCCCACTCTAAAATTTCAAATTCAAATTTATGTTGCTTTATTGGGTTAATATATAAATTAACGTAATCGTTTATGTTTTTAACCAAACCTTCTGTTTCCCAAGAACCTCTTGTAAATTTTAATTCTAACGGTGTCTTTACTTTTAAATTAATTTCTCGCTCAAATTCAGATTTATAATTCATTTTAATTGAATTTGGATTCCAATCTCCAAGGGCTTTTTGATTTCCTGTCACAAAAACTTCATCATCCTTATTAAGTACTTTAACCAATAAAGTAATTTCATAAGTTTCATCTGAATATTTAATTTTTTTATTTTCTAAATACTTAAAATATTCAGAAAAACCAGCTATAAAACTTGGAGCAAATGTAGACCAATGCGTTTCGTTTGGAAATTTTTTAATTACGACATTAATTTGATCTAAATCTTTAGTCTTTTCCAAAAAGGAATAAACCTTATTTCTGGCTGTAAGCCATTCTTTCCAATAATTTTCACCTTCATTTGCATTGCTTAAATACAAAAATGTTTGATTATTAATATTTTGAGAATTAAAGTCTAAAAACATAGTTGCCAAACTCTCTTTATCATAAGCCAAATTAGGTGAAATCGCAAAATAGTCATTGAATAAATTTGGTTCTTTAAACATTGAATACAAAATAAAAGAAGCGCTTAATGAATGCCCAATTGCTAAGTTATAAGGCCTTGTTCTAAAATTTGAATTAACAAATGGCATAACTTCATTTTTAATATAATTCAAAAAATTATCTGCATTCCCATTATATCCATTATAAAATTCTTTTTGATTTTCATGCTTTGGAAGTGGTAACATATCATTATTTCTAGCATAATCCAAATTTTCAATATAAGGAGACGTTATTCCAACTACAATATATTTTTTTGTTGCATTTGATATAAAACTTATTGCAGCGTGTGTAAAATCAAAAAACTCCCTGTTTTGAGCATCAAATACATAAATAACATCATAAAAAACCAAGGTGTTTTCAGTGTAACTCTGCGGTGTATAAATCAATATTTCTCTTTCTTGATTTAATATTTTTGAATTAATTTTTATTTTTTGAATAGTTGCTATTTCTTGCCCAAAAATAGTATTGCAAAATAAAAAAATCACAATAATTTTTAATTTAAAACCCATTTCAATTTTTTTATTAAAGGTACAATTGATATACATTGTGCCTGTATTTTATTTACTTTATTACAATTTTTTTAGTGCCCACAATTTCTTCCGAAGTTAATTTTAAAACATAAACTCCTGGCGCTAATTGGCTAGCGCCAATATGACTTACATTGCCAAATGAAAAATCCAATTTTTCTGAAAATACCTTTTGACCACTTACCGCAAATAATTCAACAGTTGTTTTACCTATTGCTTTTGTTGAAGCTATTGAAAAATAACCGTTAGACACTGTTGGATAAATTAAAATACCTGCTTTAGTTAAAAAATCATCGCTTAAGTTCAATGCAGAATCTATGGTAATATCAACTTGTTGATTTGGTAAAAATCCGCCAGTTGCATTGGTAATATCAACCTTAAAACTATCGGCAGTTGAAGTAAAACTGCTATTTACATATGATAATAAATTAGCATCAATATCGGCTTGAGAAAAAGTTTCACCAACTAAAAGAGCATTACCATTTAATTTTAAAATTCCAACTGCTGGTAATTGTGTAAGCATAAAAACTTGTTGGCTTGTTGTTGAACCAATACTTTCGGCTTTTAAATCGTTATTTGTAATAATATAACTACTATTTGTTCCAACGGTAATTGGATTATTTACAAGATTCGATGCTGTAACTGTTTTATTTTCACAAACTTCAATAGACCAATAATTTAAATTTCCAACATCACCATTGTAATTGTCAACTATTTTTAAAGTCCAGTTTCCTTGTGCATTTTCTCCAGCAAACCCAGACAATGCTTGTACAGGTTTAACTGTGGTTTGAATAAAACTTCCACAATTATAAGTTGTTGAACCAGCATCATCAAAATTTACAAGAATATTGTCTTCATCACCACAATTGTATTGATACAATATAATTTCAGTATTTGAAGGTGATTTTAACATAATTTTTAAATCTCCCGGATAAGTATGTGTAATATTTAAGGTAATATTTAAATCACTTATTAAAATATTTGAAGGAACATTAATTACCGAAATTGCTGGTAAACCATCTACATTTGCACCCAAACCATCGGGAATGGCAATTGCAGTATTGTTACTAAAAACATTACAATTAATAGCCGTTTGAAAACTTTGAACTTCAGAAAAAATACCTGTTACACAACTATTTACAGCATTCACTCTCCAATAATAAACTGTCCCTGGATTTAATACAGATTTTAATGTGTAATTGTTATTTTTAACATTAGCCGTTTCAACTGTTGAAGTAAATCCGGCATTTGTTGAAATTTCAAAATTATATGAAGTTGCCATAGCAATAGCATCCCAAGTAAAATCAACATTATCAATTTCAACAGCTGTAGCTTCGTTTAATGGCGCTGTTGGCATTACTGTATTTATTGTTGAAGGATCTACTACTTTTAAAATAATGTTTGCGGTATAAGTCCCCAATCCGCTACCTTCAATAGTAATAGGATATTCTCCAATTGGCAAACTAATATTACTTACTTCCATAGTAAAAGAACCTGCAGCATTTAATGATGTTGGGCTAAAATTAACGGTAACACCCGCAGGGAAATTAGTAGCAGTAAAAGTAGTTTTTGTATTATAACTTGGATATGTATTAAAATCTAAGTTAAATATAGCTGTTGAAGCGCAAGTTGTAACAACCTCATTTTCGGTCGAAATACTAAACTCAGCAGCTAAAAACTTACCTGTAAACACACCGCGACCATGTGTGGTTGCTAAAATACTGTTATCGGCAGTTCTTAAATCTAAATCCACTACTTTAACATCTCGCATTCCGTTATAAGAACTTACCCAAGTTGGCGAAGCATCGTTAAAATTTTTGGTAGACCAAACACCCAATTCTGTTCCAATAATAACCTCATTGGCAACCAACGGATTTGGCAAAATACATTTTACTGGCATATCGGGTAAATTGCCTTCTTTATTTTCCCAAGTTACACCACCATCAGCAGTATACCAAACACTTGTAACTCCGTAGTTATGCATGGTTACATAAATTTCGTTTTCAGTTGTACCAAATTCAATGTCAGAAACACTTCCAACAAAAGGAACCGTAAATTGCGTCCATCCAATGCTACCAACACCACTATTATTTGCATTTGTTATTTTAAACAATTTGCTACTGTCTGTTCCAACCAATAAAGTAGTACTTGTTGTTGTGTAAGGCGAAACCTTAAATGCTGTTGCAGAACCAGTAAATAATGGATCTGACAATTGTTTTTTAACTACCGCATCTATACCTAAAATATACCTGTTAATTTTTCCGCTCCCACCATTAGAATACATAATGTTCAGATTATGATCTAAACCTGCTTGATTGATAAAATCTCCTTGTTGCGGACTACCACTGTCTATTTCATATTCAAAAGTGCCATTATAAGGCAATTTATAATAGTAATGTTCATTGTAAATATAAGAGACAATCATATAGTCACCATCTTTATCAATAACACTATAAGCACCATCACCACCAGTTATATCAATACTTGAATTTGCCCCAGGTATGGCTGCTTTTATAAACGGAGTACCGTTGTCTTGTGCACCCGCTAATATTAGTTCGTTTAGCGGATCTTGACCATAACTACCGGCGTAAAACTGTGTAACATTGTAATTTTTATTTCTTACTGAAAAAACATCGTTATTTTTGGCATTTGCTAAATCTGAAGCATAATAAACACCCCCATCACAACCAATTACAGCTTCATTGTTTTTGTTTGGTCTAAAAGTAAAAACGTGCTGATCTGCATGTACTTTAGAACAGGTAAGTGTAGCCATATTGTTATTGTTAGACCATTTTGAAATTTGTTCCCAGTCAGTTGCTGAAGTTATATCTATACCTTGAGTTGTTCTAAACAAATCGATACCACCAACATAAAAAATTTGATCGTTTGTTGGATCAACTTCAATCATTAAATTGTAATGCGCTTGTCCACGTGTAAAATCAGATGAATTTATATCTGTATCGGCAGCATCGGGTTTTGCCAACTCAATTACAGTTGCAAAAGCATCGGTAGTTGCATAAATATGTGGCGGATCTGAAGATGTTGTACCTTGAGTTAAAGCATATAATTTATCTTTATTTGTTGAAGAAACTGCCAACTCTACCCTATTTGAACTTGCCAAAGTTGTTACCAAACTCCAATCAACTCCATTAGAAGATTTAAAAACCTTGCCTCTACCTTTACCTGTTCCGTAGGTTTCAATACTTCCCATCCACAATGTATTATCTGCTCCAATTTCAAAATCGTTTGGAATGGTAAAATAACTACTATTTGCGTCTAATTTTAAATCTTCGTTCTCTAATCTAATCCAGTTTTCACCATTATTGGTTGAAGTGTATAAACCTGCATTTTGATAACCTAACCAATTTGACGGACTTGAAGCGTCGTTATAAATATGAGAGCCAACACCTAAAAATAACACTGTTGAACCTGCATTGTCCCAAGCAATAATGTCGTTGATAAAATACAAACCTGCAAAATTACTACCAGAAGTAACCCCACCTGCCAATTGAACTGGTACATTTACCCAATTAGCACCACCATTGGTTGTTTTATAAACACCGTTTCCAACTGCAGCGCCAAAAGTATATTGTTCTCCAGTTCCTAAATACCAAATTTGAGAATTGTTAGGATCTACAGTAATGCATGAAATATTCATATTTCCAGGAACACCGTCAACCAAAGTCCACGAAGTGTTTTTAGTAATGTCTTCATTTACCCACAATCCGCCACTTACACCAGCTGCAAATACTCGGTTTTTATCGGCATCATTGGGATCAAATAAAATAACACGAGTTCTGCCACCAACATTGTTTGGACCTCTATCAACCCAATTATTGGTTACGTCTCCATCACCAGGTGCACGATTTTTAATACTATTTCGTTTATTTTGAATGTCTAAAACTTTGTTTGGCTCTGGAAAACCTGTTGCAGGATTCATAGTTAATTCCCACTCACGTTCGTAGTATTTGTTAGGGGGTATGCCCAATGCTTTTCTTTCAGCTTTTGAAAGTTGTAAAGTTTTTTTAAACGGACTATTATCCAAATAATTTTGATACTGCTGCCTTAGTTTGATTATTTCAGTTAAATTATTTGTGTTTTTTTCGTTTTGAAAATAAAAGAAAGTAGTTGTTAAAACTGCTATAAACAACACTAATAAAAATTGGGGAAATTTATTTTTCATAGTCTTTAAATTTGAGATCTTATTTATCCCTTTATCTTTTTATACAATTGCAATGCAAAACCATCGGTTAAACTTGCCACATAACCACACATTGTTAAAATTCTTAAGTACAAAGTTTCTTTTGGTTCTTGAAGACTTTCAGGCAATAAATTTAAAATTAACTTATCGTAGTTTGTTAAATTGTTTTCAAATTTTCGGTTGGTTGCTGAAACAAACACATCAAGTAAAGCGGCTATAATTGAGTAACCAACCAGCTCTTTTTCAACAACTTCACGACTTTGGTATATTTTTTCGACACTAATTTTAATGATGTCATTTATTTGCGCTTCATAATTACATTTATCTAATAATGAAAAAGAATAATTACCACTTAAAATTTCATCTTCATGAGCCAAAAACATAGCTGCAGCTTCATTAATAAGTGTTCCAATAGCCAAAGCCCTTAAATAACTTAACCTGTCTTTTTTAAATGCCAACTGATGGTATTTTTTAGAATCGATATTGTTTTTTACTAGTTTTATCAAATATTCCAGCGCAAATTCTTCATCAATCAAACCTAGATTAATACCATCTTCAAAATCGATAATGGTATAACAAATATCATCGGCAGCTTCAACCAAATACGCTAATGGATGCCTTTTAAACGCAGTATTTCCTTTGCTTCCTGTTGAAATCAATCCCAATTCTTGAGCTACTTCATTAAAAAAAGGCAAATCGGACTGAAAAACACCATATTTTTTGTCGGCAATATGAGTTGTTGGTTTTTTTGGCAACGATTCTTTTGGATATTTTATAAAAGCACCCAAAGTTGCGTACGACAAACGGATACCGCCTTCCATACCCTGCTTACTTTCATTTACAATTCTAAATCCGTTTGCATTGCCTTCAAAATCAATTAAATCCTGCCACTCTTTATCAGTAATTTGATTTTTATATTGTTGTCCGTTTCCATTTTTAAAATATTCTCCAATGGCTTTTTCTCCACTATGTCCAAATGGCGGATTTCCAATATCATGCGCCAAGGCTGCAGAAGCCACAATAGCACCAAAATCGTTAATTCCATAACCTTGTTCAACCAAATCGGGGTATTTTTGCAGTATTTTTTCACCTACAATTCTACCCAACGAGCGCGCCACCACACTTACCTCTAAACTATGCGTTAAACGGGTGTGCACAAAATCGGTTTTAGAAAGTGGTACCACCTGTGTTTTATCTTGCAAACTTCTAAACGAATCCGAAAAAATAATTCGGTCATAATCTACTTCAAAAGCAATTCTAGTTTCGTTTTGATTTTTTCTTAATCTTGGTTCAGTATCTCCAAATCTTTTAAGAGATAACAGTTGGCTCCAATTCATTTTCATTTTAAATAATTTGTCGCAAGATAATTCTTTTTCAGCAAAAATATTTTTAGCAATTTTATTTTTACACTTCAAAATACTTTTAATTAGATTTATAAAAATTAACCTTAAAAACACATTTTAATTACTTATAATTAACCTTCAGTTAACATACAATCTCGTGATTTGTAATATTAAAAATACAAGGTATATTATGAAACGAATTTTGGTAATTTTAGTGTTATTAGTTGGTTTAACAACTTACAGTCAAACATTTAAAGTAGGTTCTTTAATTGCTGAACAAACCAAAAACGGAACAATATCTGGAACAATAATAGATACCGAAGCCAATAATGAACCTTTGGCATTTGTTACTATTGAAATAAAAGACACCAATATCTCAACTACTTCAAACATAGACGGTTCGTATTCATTTAACCTAAAACCAGGTATTTATACATTGGTTTACAGTTTTATTGGTTATGAAACTATTGAAGTTAAAAACATTGAAGTACAACCAAATTCAATTGCAACTAACACACAATTTTTGAATGCTTTAACGCCTGAAATGCCTGTGTTAATTTCTCAATTAAAATAAGTTAACAAAGTCATTTTATTAAAGGTTTTAGTTGTTAACCTTTAATTAACACTATCATTAACTTTTTATAACCACTGCTTAACTTTTCATTTACGTTACTAACATTTCTTTGCTGCAAGAAATTAACGAACAAATGAAAAAAATTTATATAGCACTTTTACTACTGATAAATACAGTTGCTTTTAGCCAATCTAAAGGAACTATTTCGGGAACTATTTTAGATAAGGAATTTGACAATTCGCCTTTACCTTATGCCGATGTATACATTAAAGGAACAAGCATTGGAACTACAACAGAATTTGAAGGAAAATACACTTTACAAGTTGACCCAGGAACTTACACCGTTGTTTTTAGTTTTATTGGTTACAAAACTATTGAAGAAAAAAATGTTGTTGTAAAAGCAGGACAAAATATTGTATTAAATAAAACTTTAAGTGCAAGCGAAGGTGTTTCACTTAGTGAAATACAAATAACAGGTTCTACCAATAAAGAGTCTGTTAGCGCTTTATTAACTGAACAAAAAAAGGCGGTTGAAATTAAGCAAAGTATTGGTAGTGAAGAGTTAACTCGTAAAGGAATTAGCAACGCAGCAGCAGCTGTTACCAAAATTTCAGGAATTTCTAAAGAAGGAACAAGTAACGTATATGTTAGAGGTTTAGGCGATCGCTACATTAGTACATCGTTAAATGGTTTAACTATGCCTTCAAACGATATCAATAAAAAGAACATAGATTTAAATTTATTTACTTCAGACATTATTCAAAATATTGATGTAAGTAAAGCTTATTCAGCTAATTTTTATGCAGATTTTGCTGCAGGAAATGTAAATGTAAATTCAAAAGAATATACCGGAAACGGTTTTATTGAAGTCGCTCTAGAATCTGGCATAAACACAAATGCTGTTGATCAAAATTTTGTAAAAAATGGCGGTACAGGTTTCTTTGGTTTTTATGGCCGATATGACCACAATCCGTTTGCTATTGTAATAAGTCACGGTCCAGATCCTATTAAAGGATATGCTCCAATAAATACAGGTATTAGCGCTTCAGGCGGAAAATCATTTGATGTTGGTGAAAAAGGAAAGTTTAGCTTTTTTCTTACAGGTTCATTTCAAAACCAATATTCTTTTTTACAAGGTTCAGAAGCAGATTATACCAATGTGCTAAAAAAATCATTTCCAAATGTTGATAAATACAGTTATTCAACAATTTCAACAGTAATGGGAAACTTAATTTACAAAATAAACGACCAACATAAATTGTCATACAATTCGTTATTTATAAATAGTGGTAAAGATGAAGTTGGGTATTATGGCGTAAAAGGTTTAGGTACAAACCGAGATGCAATGATCAATTCTGATGCAGGTTTTTATCAAATGAATTCGCAATTTAACCAAAATATGGTTTTTGTAAATCAATTGATGGGAACACATAAAGTAAATAACGATCAGTTAATTATAGACTGGGGATTGGGTTATAACAATGTATTTTCTCACGAACCAGACAGAAAACGTTTGTCTTTAGAGCAATATTATAATTATTTAGACAACGACCCAAATACATCGCCATCGTTTTATTCAAACAATTCATTTGACAACCAACGTTATTTTGAACGAATTATAGATGAAGAATTTAACGGAAGGTTTAATGCTAAACTAATTGTTTCAGACGAATTTACGCTAAACTTAGGCGCTACAGACCGTTACAAAACACGTAATTTTGAAAACATTCGTTACGGATACAAAAATATAGATCCAAATTTCAATATCAATCCAAAAGACTTTAATGCCATTTTTAATGCTAAAAACTGGGCTGATGGTTTGTACGAAACAGATGTATTTAGACCAATATATCCAGAAGGTGAAGGCGTATTTTTTATAGGCCCAACAAACAATCCAGGGTTACTAGAAAACACTTACAATGCAGATTTAACAGTATTTTCTGGTTATGCTTCAGCCGAATTAAATTTTGGAAAATGGTTAATTGTACCAGCTGTTAGAACCGAATGGTTTAACCAAAGTATTTCATACGATGTAATTAACCTAATTGTAAATCCAGGATCTATTGAAGTTACCGAAAACCTGTATTTACCAAGTGTAAATGTTAGATATGCTTTAAACGATAAAATGAACTTGCGTTTTTCATATAGCAATACAGTTTCTTTTCCTGAATTTAAAGAAATGGCTCCTTATGTATATGAAGGTGTTACCCAAAGAGTTGGTGGAAATCCAGATATATTAGGTCACCAAACAGGTGTAAACTATGTAAACGTAAAAGATGTTTCATATTCTGATGTTTTAAACCTTGATTTAAAATACGAATGGTTTATAAGCTCTGATGAAATTATTTCATTAGGTGCTTTTGCAAAACAAATTAAAAATCCTGTAAACTTAGTAGTTGCCAATGATGCAACAGGTACTCAACGTTATTTTAGAACTGGTGACAAAGCCCAAATTGCTGGTTTAGAATTAGAGGTTAGAAAAAATATACTAGACAATAATTTAGGTAACAGCTTACTTTCAACAGGTTTTAATGTTTCTTATATGTATACTGAACAAGATTTATTTTCAACAGTTCAAGGAGTTTACAGTACGTCATTCAATCGTAAAACAGAACAATTACAAGGAGCTTCACCATTATTAATTAATGCCGATTTAAACTATAAACCAAATTTTGGAACAAAGGTTTCTCCAACTTTAAACTTAGTGTACAGTTACTTTTCAGATAGGATTTTTGCTTTAGGTTCTGGTCAGTTAGGTAATAAAATTGAAAAAGGATTTTCAACATTAGACTTTGTTTGGGAAAATCAAATAGGGGAACATTTTCAACTAAACTTTAGAGCAAAAAATTTACTAAATCCAAATGTCAAAATAATAAGAGAAATTACAAATAACCAAGAAGTAGTTTTAGAAAACTACAAACAAGGAATGAACTTAGGATTACAATTAAAATATAACTTTTAACAATTATGAACTCAATTAATTTAAATAATTTAAAAACAATGAAGAATACATTTTTAACTTTAGCAATAGCTTCAACGCTATTTATATCTTGCGGTGAAGATGATACTGCTGATATTATTATTAACAATACAGATAATTCTGTAACAAACATCGTTAACGGTGGCGGATCAACAGATCCAGGTGCAGAAACTATTTATATTTCTGGTACTTACACTTCAAATTTAGATTTATTAGCCAAAAACAATTACATTTTAAATGGCGCATTGGTAATGGCAAGTGGTACAACATTGTCTATTGAAGCAGGTACAACTATTAATGCATTGGCTTCAGGTTCTGATATTTATATTGCCATTGCTCAAGGTGCAAAAATTGAAGCTAACGGAACTGCAAGCGCACCTATTGTTATGACATCAAACTCAACTGCTCCAAAAGCTGGAGACTGGGGTGGATTGATTTTATTAGGTAAAGCACCAATCAACTCGGTTTCTTCAGGAACTTCAACTTCAGAAATTGGAGGTTTACCTTACGGTGGTACCAATGCTGCAGATAACTCAGGAACTATTCGTTATGTTCGTGTACAATATTCAGGAGGAAAAGCTGATGGACAATCTGAAAACAACGGTTTCTCTTTTTATGGAGTAGGAAATGGAACAACTGTTGAATACATTCAAATGTTTGAAGGTTTAGATGATGGTTTAGAGTTTTTTGGTGGAACTGTAAATGTAAATTACGTTTCTGTAATCAATGCACAAGATGATTCAATTGACTGGACAGAAGGTTTTAGTGGTAACGTAACAAACGCATACATTAAACAAGGTGTAGATCACGATAAAGCTTTTGAAGCTGATGGTTACAATACTGATATAGGTAACAATGCTAGTCCTAAATTTTGGTCGGCACCAACTATTACAAATGCAACAGTTTATGGTTTTGCAGCAGATATTGCTACTAGTGAAGCTATTAGATTAAGAGCAGGTACAAAAGGAATTTTTACAAATATTGTATTAAATGATTTTGGAAAAGGAACTGAATTAAAAGGTGATGGTGGAGACAATCCAACTGGTACTTGGGCTGTTGACAAAACATTACACTTAAACGACATTACTTTTAACAATGTAACTACAAAAGTAGTAAATCAAACTGCTGCTACTTTTACTGAAGCTGATTTGGTTTCAGGTATTGGTAATGGAACAGGAACTGATTATGCAACTTGGGGAGCTGGTTGGACAGTTAACTAACATTATTTACAAAACCAAAAAAGGGATGCTAACGTTGTTAGCATCCCTTTTTTTATTAAAGAATTTAGGGTTTAATTTACAACCAATGCTTTTTCTTCAACATTGGTAATTTTGTTATTATTGTATGTAACTACATTTACTTTATCTTCTTTAAAATACATCCAAACACCTTCTTTTACACCATTGTTATAATTTGCAATGGCTATTTTATTACCATCAACATCATAACTAATCCAGGTTCCTTGCAGTTTTCCATCAGCATTAAAAAAACCTTCTCTTTGTATTATATCACTATTATCAGCAAAATAATACGTTACCTGCGTTAAATTGTTATCCAATTTTTTGTACGCTACTTTTTGTTCTTGTGCAAATGCAGTTATACTAAACATTAAAACAACTGCTAAAATTAATTTTTTCATATCTAAGATTTTTAAATGAACATTCCTTTTATTTTGATAGTTTAAAATTACCTAATTTACATTCATTTTACGTTTTGTTAACGTTAAGTTTACATTAAGTTTTTTAAAAATACACTTATATTACTGTTTATCAACATATTACAATTGTATTATAATAGACCCAAAAATTTGGATATTATAAAACAATCTTTTTTCAAGCAACAATTCTTAATAATTACATAATATTTTGATTACTTTAAAATCAATTTTACGTATGATATTTGAACATTGAATTAATTTACTCCACAAAACATTTCATTTCAATAATATTTAGTTTTAGTCAACTTTTAAATTTGAAATGTAAGGCTATCCTTTGTTCTAAAGGGTAGCTTTTTTTAATTTTAAATATTACCTTTATAATAACACAGTCTTAACATTTAGTTAACATTGTAACAAGTTCTTTGCACTGACTAAAAACTAAATATATTTTATAATGAAATTAAAAAATACACTACTTGTATTATTTACATTTACAATGGTTATTGTAAGTGCTCAAGAAACAAACGCTCCAAAATTTGGAAAAGGAATCTTTAATTTAGTAGGAAAAGACAGTACCTGGTCTATGAATATAGGCGCCAGAGTACAATTTTTAGGAACTTCAATTTGGGAAGAAGGTGAGTCTAACCAAACCAATCTTTTAGTACGTAGAGCACGTTTAAAATTTGATGGTTTTGCTTTTTCTCCAAAACTTAAATACAAACTTGAATTAGGGTTAGCCAATAGAGATATTTCTGGAACTTCTGTATACACAGGAAATACACCTAGAATTATTATGGATGCCGTTATGAAATATAATTTTGCTAAAAATCTAGAGTTTTGGTTCGGTCAAACAAAACTTCCTGGAAACAGAGAACGTGTAATTTCTTCAGCAGATTTACAATTGGTAGACCGTTCTATATTAAATGCAAGATTTAACATTGACAGGGATATGGGTGTTCAATTAAGACATCATTTTACCATTGCTGATCAATTTGTAATTAGAGAAATTCTTTCAATTTCACAAGGAGAAGGTCGTAATGTAGTTACAGGAAACGAAGGTGGTTTTCAATATACAGGTCGTGTTGAATTGTTGCCATTTGGTAATTTTAGCAGTAAAGGAGATTATTCTGGTTCAGATTTAAAAAGAGAACCTAAACCTAAATTATCTATTGCTGCAACCTATAACTTAAACAACAACGCTGTAAGAGTTAGAGGAAACCAAGGATCTTATATGACAACCGATTATGGTTTATACGAAACAAATATTAATGATGTATTTGTAGATGCTATGTTTAAGTACAAAGGATTTAGTTTTATGGGTGAATATGCAAACAGAGATGCTAAAAACCCAATTGCAACAAATTCTGATGGAAGCGAAACAGGTGATATTGTTCAGGTTGGTCACGGTTACAACCTTCAAAGTGGTTATTTATTTAAAAACAACTGGGAAGTTACAGGTAGATACTCTAATGTAAAATTAGACCAAGCTATAACTGGTAAAGTTCCTGAAAATCAATATACTTTAGGTGTTTCAAAATTTATTGTTGGACATAAATTAAAAGTTCAAACAGACGTAAGTGTATTAGATATCAATCCTGCAAATGATATAATTATGTGGAGATTGCAATTTGATATCCATTTCTAAAAACTACAAAAAGAAAACAAAAAAGGGAAACACGCTGTGTTTCCCTTTTTTTATGCTCAAAACAGCATTTATTTATATTTTTAAAAAAATGCAATTTACAATTATGTAATTTATATTACATTCGCAAATTGTTTTAAAAAATTCATAAAAAATGACAGCTAAGTTCAAAATATTTACATTATTTATTTTTATTGCAACAAACACACTTTTTGCACAACAAGGAAGTATAAATGGCCAAGTATTAGATAACGAATCTAAAGAAGGAATTCCTTACGCAACAATTGTTATCACTGATGCTTTATCTTCAAAAACAATTGATGGTATTGTTTCAAATGAAAATGGAAAATTCAAGGCTACCGCAATTCCATATGGAACTTATACTATTGAAGTTTCATTTATGGGGTACAATCCAAAAACCATAAATAACATTGTTGTAAATAAACAACATTCAAAAATAACTGTAAATAATGTTTATTTAAATACTTCAACAGAAGCTTTAAATGAAATAGCTATAACAGCAACAAACAAAATTCAATCTACAAAAATTGACAGAAAAACTTACAATCCTAGCGATTTTGAAACTGCTAAAGGAGGAACTGCTGCTGATGTTTTAAATAAATTACCTTCGGTTTCTGTAGATCCTAGTGGTGAAGTTTCAGTAAGAGGAACTTCCAATTTTCAGGTCTATTTAAACGGAAAACCAACACAAATAGACGCAGCTGTTTTGTTGTCTCAAATTGCTGGAAACAATGTAAACAAAGTAGATGTTATTACCGTGCCAACTGCAAGTTTTGATTCTCAAGGAAAAGGTGGAATTATAAATATTACCACTAAAACAAATGGTGTTGAAGGTTTATCATTAAGCGCAAATGGTTTAATTGGAGGTTCTCCTTGGTCTAATCTTAACGATAAATACAGCGATTATAAAATGAACAACGACCGATATGGTGGTGGTTTAAATTTAATGTACAACACTAAAAATATTTCGTTTTATGGTGGTTTTAATTACAATAAAAGAAATATAAACGGAAAAAGATATGGTGAAGCACGTGTTTTGGTAAAAGCTCCTGAAGGCGAATATTTTCATATGGATGCCACTGGTGAACGCCCTGAATGGTACGAATATTACACTGCAAATGCAGGAGTAGATTTTAATTTAAGTGAAAAAGAAAAACTTTCGCTTACGTATTCTTACGGAAACAGAACTGAAGGAAGAGCTGCTTACTATATTTACAACAACTATTATGCAGATGCTGATGGCTCTAATAAAGACTTGGCTTCTGAAGATTGGATTTACAACCCTAATACAGACAATAGATACGGACAATACAACACATTTAATGCCGATTATTCAATAGATTTTACTGAAAATAAAAATTTAAAAATTGCAGGTTCTTATGAAAATTCTCAATTAAGCAGAGAACTTACAAATCAAAATTACGATTACAATCCTACTACTGATACTGCTGGTTCAATTGTTGAACAACAATATTCTATGGCTGATGATACACCGCTTCACGGATTTATTTTTTCTGCAGATTATGCTATCAAATACAACGATTTTAATGCATTAAAAATAGGTGTTAGAAGCAATAATGTAGCTATTGCTGGAGACTTTACTTTTGATAATGATTTAGTTACAAAAGACTTAAATAACGCTATTGATATGCGTAGAGGTGTTTATGCTGGTTATGCCGATTTTACAGGTAAAACTGGAAAATTAGACTATATAGTTGGTTTAAGAATAGAGTTAGAAGATCAAAAAATGCACGTAACAAATACCGATTATTTGAACTTATTTAACAACTCTGGGACATCAGATTTTGACCATACAAAACTAGATTTCTTTCCATCTGTACATTTAAGTTATCCTGTTTCTAATGAAAATAGTTTGATATTGGCTGCAAGCCGACGCATTAACCGTCCGTCAGCAACTACCTTATCACCATTTTTATACCGTCGTCACTACGAAGTTTATGTACTTGGAGATCCTGAATTAGAATCAGAATACACCAACAATGTAGAATTAACTTACAATACTAAAGTTAAAAAAACAACTTTAGACATTACTGGTTTTTACCGTGGTGTTAACAATGCTGTTTTTAGAGTAAATACAACTACAACAGCTATTGAAAATCCAGATTTATATGATATTTTACAAGAAAATGTATTAATTAGAAGTTATACAAATGCTGGTAACTCAACATCACTTGGTGGTGAAATAAATGCCGATGTTTATTTAGGTAAATATGTAGATTTATTTTTAGGCGGATCTTTATATTATTACACCATAAAAGGGGAAGTTTTTGGTTATGATATTGACAATAACAGCACAAACTGGTCATTAAAAGCCAACCTTAATTTAAACCTAACAGAAGAAGTAAAGTTTAATATGGATTACAACTTAAAATCGGCAACCATTACCTCACAAGGTCAAAACGATTTCTATCAAATAGCAAATGCTGCATTTAGTTACAAACCAAAAAAATTAAAAGACTGGAGCTTTTCATTAAGAGGTTTAGACATATTTGGTTCAAATATTGAAGGTTTAGACACCAACGCATTTAATAGCAATAACGATCAAATTTTTTACCAAGAAACAACTTATGTTCGCAACGGTCCAATTGTAGAATTAGGAGTTACCTACGCTCTTAATATGACTGGTAAAAAAGCGAAAAAAGCGAAAGATTTTGAAGCCGAAAAACACTTCAAATAAATAATTTTCAACCCTTAAAAGGGCTGTCTAAAAAGTAAACTTTTCGTCAACCTGAACTTGATTTAGGCTCTCACAATGGCTGATTTCCAATGTGATGAGATTCTGAAATTGTAGATTTACAAATTCCTAAAGGATGTGAGTAAATAAATTCAGAATAACGCGTTTTGATGCTTTTTAAACAGCCCCTTTTTTTATCTAAAAACAAACTTCAACAATATTCAAGTTTAAACAAGTTATAAATGGTATTTATTATTTAAAATATTGTTTTTATAATAACACCTTCTTAACATTAACTTAACATTAGCGTGGGTTATTTGCTGCGACTAAAAACTTAATATTATTCATAATGAAATTAAACAAATTAATATTCGTATTTTTTGTAATGGTGTCTGCTATTACTTTTTCGCAAGAAAATTCCGAAAACCCAAAAGGTGCCGTTACTGGTAAAATTTATTTCAATTATCACGTAAATACAAACTCAAACGAAGATCAAGTTGGGGCATTTGAGCTAACACGTGTTTATTTTGGTTATAAATACAAATTTGATGACAAATTTTCAGCCAAAGTATTATTAGATGCTGGTAAAAATTCTGCTGGTAGCCAATATACTTTATTTGTAAAAAATGCGCAATTAGACTACAAAGCCAACGATTGGATAACGCTAACTGCTGGTATTTTTGGATTACAACAATTTAAAGTACAAGAAGATTTTTGGCAATATAGATATTTGTACAAATCTTTAGACGATGAATACAAATTTGGAGCAAGTGCCGACCTAGGTGTTATGGGGGCATTTAAAGTTAGTGAAAAATTTAGATTTGATGTTACTATTGTTAATGGTGAAGGTTATACCAACCTACAAGATCAAACAGGAAATAATAGATATGCTTTAAACGTGGTTTACAATCCTATTAAAAGTTTAACTTTAAAGGGATATGTTGATGTTATGAAAGGAATTGATTCAAAAATTCCAGATACAAAAACAACAATGACCAACTTGGCATTTTTTGCAGGTTATAAAATGGAGAATGTATTTAGAATTGGTGCAGAATACAATTTAATGCAAAATGCAATTACATACAATACACTAGCTAAAGGTTACGACGAAACTGGACTTTCATTTTATGGTGCCTACGATATAAACAAAAAATGGGATGTATTTGCTCGTTTTGATATTGTCCACTCTAATACTTTAAACTCTGAACAAACTTCTTGGAATAATTTAGAAGATGGTAATACCATAATTGCAGGTGTAGAGTACAAAGTTAGAAAAGGTATAAATACTTCACTAAACTACAGAAATCACGACTATACAGAAATTGATAAAAAAAATCTTTCATTTTTTTACCTTAACTTAGAGTTTGCTTTCTAAAAAGCAATCCAATTAACAATGACTTAACAAAGTGTTTATGTTTATTTTATTTTCACATAACATACACTTAACAGCAAAGTCATTTATTTGCAATACAAATTTAAAGACTAAAACAATAATGAAAAAATTAGCATTTATCCTATCAATTGCACTTGCTGTAACAGCTTGTGGAAATAAAAAAGAACAAAAAGAAACTACCAACGATACTGTACAACTAGAAGGTACAATTAGTGTTGATGGATCAAGTACGGTATACCCAATTACAGAAGCAGTTGCCGAAGAATTTAGAACAGTACAATCTGGCGTAAAAGTTACTATTGGAGTATCTGGAACTGGTGGTGGATTTCAAAAATTCTCAAGAGGTGAAACAAATTTATCAAACGCTTCTCGCCCAATAAAAGACAAAGAAAAAGCAGCTTGTGCTGAAAATAACATTACTTATTTAGAATTAGAAGTAGCTTATGATGGTTTAGCTGTATTGGTAAACCCTGAAAATACTTGGGTAGACAGCTTTACTGTTGAAGAATTAAAAATGATTTGGGAACCTGCAGCACAAGGGGTAATTATGAAATGGAACCAAATTAGACCAGAATGGCCAAACGAAGAAATTCACTTATTTGGTCCTGGAGTTGCATCTGGAACATACGATTATTTTACGGAAGCAATTGTTGGTAAAAGTGGTTCAAGCCGTGGTGATTTTACCGCAAGTGAAGATGATCACGTTTTGGTACAAGGTATCGCAGGAGATAAATACGCTTTAGGATTTTTTGGATTGGCTTACTATGCTGAAAACAAAGACAAATTAACTTTAATAGGTGTAAATAACGGTACTGAAGTTGTAAAACCAACTTTAGAAACAGTAAGCAACGGTACTTACAGCCCATTATCAAGACCTTTATTTGTTTACGTAAACAGTACTTCTGTAAAACTTCCTGAAGTTATAGAATTTGTAAACTTTTACATAGACAACGCAGGTGAATTGTCTGAAGATGTTGGTTATATTCCATTACCTGCAGAACTTTACACAAAACAAAAAGAAAACTTCAAAGCTTTTGTTGAAAGCAATAAATAATAGTGAAAAAGGAAAGAGTTAGGGAAAATCAGTTGTCAAAAATGACAACTGATTTCCCTTTTTAAAAAATTTTCGATGCGTAAAATAAAAGAATTTGTAATTGAAAAGTCACTTTTATCTAGTGCCTTAATAACAATTGCTGTTACTTTTGGAATCATTTCAGTTTTAGCGGTTGAAGCTTTTCAGTTTTTTAGTGAAGTTTCTATCGTAGACTTTTTAACCGATTCTCAATGGACACCTTTGTTTACCGATAAACATTACGGTATATTACCACTACTTTCAGGAACATTATTAACTTCATTTATTGCAATTTCAGTCGCACTTCCTGTAGGTTTATCTATCAGTATTTATTTAAGTGAATATGCTCCAAAAAGTTTTAGAAAAACAATAAAACCTTTATTGGAATTATTGGCGTCTATACCTACTGTTGTTTACGGATTTTTTGCCTTAATTGTAGTAACACCATTTTTACAACAAATTATACCAGACTTATCAGGTTTTAACTCACTTTCGGCAGGTATTGTTATGGGAATAATGATTATTCCTTTTATATCTTCATTAAGCGAAGATGCTTTGCACGCTGTACCAAAAGCAATGAGAGAAGCTTCATACGGAATGGGTGCAACTAAATTGCAAACAGCATTTAAAGTTGTGGTTCCGGCAGCTTCATCAGGAATTATAGTTTCCATTATTTTAGCCATTTCAAGAGCTATTGGAGAAACTATGATTGTAGCCATTGCAGCTGGTCAACAACCACGTTTAACTTTTGACCCAACAGTGCCTGTAGAAACAATTACAGCATACATTGTACAGGTTAGTTTAGGTGACGTTCAACATGGATCTATTGAATATAGAACCATTTTTGCAGCTGGTATTACCTTGTTTGTTTTTACCTTTTTACTAAACACTTTGAGTTTTTACATTCGAAAAAAATACAGACAAAAATATGAATAGTATTCAAAAAAATAGATTGAAAGATCAGCTATTCAAATTTTGGGGAATAGCTTGTACGCTTTTTGCACTTATTTTATTGGTTGTTTTTATTGGCGACATTTTAATAGATGGTATTCAGCGTATTGACTGGGATTTTATTACCGATTTGCCTTCAAGAAAGGCTGAAAAATCTGGTATTTACACCGCATTAATGGGCAGTATTTGGATATTATTGTTAACTACAATTATTGCTTTTCCTGTTGGTGTTGCTGCTGGTGTTTACTTAGAAGAATACAGCAAAAAAAATAGACTTTCGGCATTGTTAGAAATTAACATTTCTAACTTGGCTGGTGTACCATCCATTATTTACGGTTTATTAGGTTTGGAAGTTTTTGTACGCATTATGGGTTTAGGAGCCAGTGTTTTAGCAGGTGCGTTAACCCTATCGTTATTAATTCTTCCAATTATAATTGTTGCAACACGTGAATCTGTAAAAGCAATTCCTCAATCGTTAAGAGATGCCTCTTATGCTTTAGGAGCTTCAAAATGGCAAACTATTTGGAACCAAATATTACCAGCATCAGGTGGTGGTATTTTAACAGGTGTAATTTTAGCACTTTCAAGAGCCGTTGGTGAAACTGCACCGTTAATTGTTGTAGGCGCATTGGCTTATGTACCTTTTGCTCCAGCAAGTCCAATGGATGAATTTTCAGTTTTACCAATTCAAATTTTTAACTGGATTTCTAGACCTCAACACGGTTTTGTTGAAAATGCAGCAGCAGCAATTATAATCTTATTATTAATTACATTTGTAATGAATGGAATTGCAGTTTATTTTAGAAATAAATGGCAAAAGAAATTAAAGTAACCATGGAAAAAGCAATAGAAAAAAATATAAATATTTCTTCGGCAATTGCTGAAGATGAAAATCACGCAGCACGTATTGATGCTAAGGATATAAAAGTTTGGTACGAAGATTTTATGGCTATCAAAGGGATAACCATGAAAATTAAACCAAATACAGTTACTGCTTTTATTGGCCCTTCAGGTTGTGGAAAATCTACATTTCTTCGTTTATTTAATAGAATGAATGATTATGTTGATGGATTTAAAATGGAAGGTAAAATTAAGTTACAAGGCAACAATATTTACGGAAAAAAAGTATTGGTTGAAGAGTTGAGAAAAGAAATTGGAATGGTTTTTCAAAAACCAAATCCTTTTCCAAAATCAATTTTTGAAAACGTTGCTTATGGCTTAAAAATTCAAGGTATAAAAGACAAAAAATTTATCAATGCACGTGTTGAAAAAGCTTTAAAACAAGCCGATCTTTGGGACGAAGTAAAAGACAATTTAAAAAAATCGGCTTTGGCATTGTCTGGTGGTCAACAACAACGTTTGTGTATTGCACGTACTTTGGCTGTAGAACCATCAATTATTTTAATGGATGAGCCAACATCGGCCTTGGATCCAATTTCAACAGCAAAAATTGAAGATTTAATTTTCGAATTAAAAGAAAAATACACCATTATTATTGTTACACACAATATGCAACAAGCAAGTAGAATTAGTGATTACACCGCTTTTTTCTACTTAGGTGAATTGATTGAATACGATAAAACAAAAACTATTTTTACAAAACCATCCAAAAAACAAACCGAAAATTACATTACGGGTCGTTTTGGATAAAAACATATTTTTATGGTTATAAATGCTGAACAAGAACGTGCCCAACTAAATCAAACTGGGCTAGAAATGTTGTCATTATGCATTTCACAAATAGAAAAAGCAACTGAAGCTTTTTTAACACACGATACAGACTTAGCTGAAGAAGTAATAAATACTGAAAACAGGGTAAATGCACTAGATTTAAAATTGCAAAACGATTGTGAAAAGTTTTTAGCTTTATACAATCCTGTTGCTGTTGATTTGCGTTTTGTAATGGCAGTTCTAAAAATAAATTTTGATTTAGAACGCATAGGAGATCACGCTTATGGTATATCTAGAATTATAGTTGACCAAGATAAAAAAATTCAACCAAATTTATTTGAAGTATTGAAATTCGATAAAATTTACGAAACAATTACTTCAATGTTTGATGATATTACAACTGCTTTTGAATCTAAAGATGCCTCATTTGCACGAAAAGTATTTAAAAAAGACAAAGTTTTAGATAAAATAAATGCAAATTCATATGCCATTATTGAAGAAGAAATAAAAAAAGACAATGGTGTTATTAACCAAACTTTACTGCTTTTTGCAATAATTAAAAAATATGAACGTGTTGGCGATTTGATAAAAAATATTGCTGAAGAAATTATTTTTTACTTAGAAGCTGAGGTATTAAAACATAAGAAGAAAAAATAAAATTTATGTAATTATAAATGGGTGCTTTTGGCGCTCATTTTTTTTACTTTTCAAAAAACTAAAAATTATTAAATTTAACTTACTTTTACCCACAAAATAATACATCCTATTTATATGGAAAATATATACTTATTTATGATTGTTGCCTTAGGGATTTTGGCAATTGCAGATTTAGTTGTTGGTGTTAGTAACGATGCTGTTAACTTTTTAAATTCAGCCATCGGTTCTAAAGCAATTTAAATGAAAACCATTTTAATTGTTGCCAGTATTGGTGTAGCCTTTGGTGCTGTTTTTTCAAGTGGAATGATGGAAGTTGCACGTAAAGGAATTTTTAACCCCGAAATGCTAATGTTTAGCGACATTATGGTCATTTTTATGGCGGTTATGATTACCGATATTTTGTTACTCGATTTTTTTAATACCATTGGAATGCCAACTTCAACAACAGTTTCTATTGTTTTTGAATTGTTAGGTGCCGCAGTTGCAGTTGCACTGATTAAAATTAGTGCTGCCGACGGTCAATTTTCTGATGTTGTAAATTATATAAATACTTCAAAAGCCACCGAAATTATTGTCGGTATTTTGTTGTCTGTAGTTATTGCATTTTCTATAGGTGCATTGATACAATACATAACTAGATTGTTACTTTCCTTTAAATTTGAAGAAAAACCAAATTGGGTAGGATCTTTATTTGGAGGTATTGCTTTAACTGGTATTATCTATTTTATTTTAATGAAAGGTATTGGAGGTACTAGCTTTGCAGGAGAGCATTACGACATAACCAATGGCTTAACAATTAAAGAATTTTTAGAAAAATTTGTTTCTTTAATTGTACTGGTAAACTTGGTTGTATGGTCTTTAGTTTCCTACTTGTTAGTTTCAATATTTAAGTTTAATATTTATAAAATTATTATTATTGCAGGTACTTTTGGTTTGGCTTTGGCATTTGCAGGAAACGATTTGGTAAACTTTATTGGTGTGCCTATTGCTGCATACCAATCATACGAAGCTTGGGTTGTTTCTGGAATTGCTCCTGATGCTTTTGAAATGAGTTTCTTAGCTAAAAAAGTACCAACACCAACAATTTTATTGTTTATCTCAGGAATTGTAATGGTACTAACTTTGTGGTTTTCAAAAAAAGCCAGATACGTTACCCAAACCGAATTAAATTTATCGAGAGAAGGATCGTCTCAAGAACGTTTTGAACCTAATTTTTTATCAAGATCATTGGTTAGAAGTTCAAAAGCAGTTTCAAAATATTTTTTATTAAAAACACCTCAACCAATTTTAGATAAAATAGACAAACAGTTTGAAAAACCTGTACTTCATTTAGACTCTAAAAAAGCAAAAGATTTACCTGCTTTTGATTATGTAAGAGCTGCTGTAAATTTAATGGTTGCCAGTGTATTAATTTCAATTGCTACTTCTTATAAATTACCACTTTCAACAACTTATGTTACTTTTATGGTTGCAATGGGTTCTTCATTGGCTGATAGAGCTTGGGGAAGCGAAAGTGCAGTTTATAGAGTTGCTGGTGTTTTAAATGTAATTGGAGGTTGGTTTTTTACTGCTATTGTAGCGTTTTTAGCTGCTGGTTTGGTTGCTTATTTAATTCATATTGGTGGTATTACTATGATAGTTGTACTTTTAATTGTTGCAGTATTGTTAATAATTAGAAACTCTTTATCATACATTAAAAAATCAAAACTTGTACCAGAAGAAGATAGTTTAACTCATACTGAAAGTGTTTCAACTGATGGTGTTGTTGTAGAAAGTGCAAAAAACATAGCTAAAGTTTTTAAACGCGTTAACAGGATTAATGAAAACGCTATTGATGGTTTAATTACTGAAAATGTTTCTGTACTTAAAAAAGCTAAAAAATCGGTATTAAAACTAGAAAGTGAAATTGAAGATTTACAAAACAATACTTTCTATTTTATTAAAAATTTACAAGAATCTTCAATAGATGCAAGTACATTTTATATCAATGTTATTGGTGAATTGCAAGACATTACTCAGTCAGTTGGTTTTATTGCAAAAATTACACATAAGCACGTAAATAACAACCATCAAAGTTTAAAGAAAAATCAATCAAAAGAATTGAAAGATATTCAACTAAAAGTTGATGCAATTTGTAAAAAAGTAAGTACACTTTTTAACAACAGTGCTTTTAAAAATATTCCTGAATTAAACGAGGAAATAAGTCAATTATTAAGAGAGGTTGCACTATGTGCTAAAAAGCAAGTAGAACGCACTAGAACTACAGAATCTAGCCCTAAAAATGCTACTTTGTATTTTAACATCTTATTAGAAATTGAAGACATGTTAAAATCAACTAAAAATTTATTAGAGCTAAACATTCATTAGTATAAAGTTTGATAAATTTCTAAATAAAAAAAGTCTGTACTAATTAATTTAAGTACAGACTTTTTTATTCCACAAAATTTAAACACTATTACAAATATTGACTTATTGCTAAACCTTTTAGCTATTCAATAATTACTTTTTTAGTAAAACTTCCTTCTGTAGTATTTACCTGAGCCATATAAACTCCTGTTGTTTTGATATTTAAATTAAATACAAGTTGGGTATTTTGAAGGTTTTTATTCCAAGTATGCATTTTTTGACCTAAACTATTGTATAAATTTATTGATTGTATATCTGTATTTAAATTGTTATTAATTTGAAGTTCGTTTGAATTGTTATTTACAAATACCTGAATTTTATTGGCTAAAATTTCGGCATTGTCAATAGCTAAAGTATTTTGAGCTTTAAATCTAAGGTCAAAACGATCTAAATATGTTCCTGCTTCTAAATAAATTTGAGCGGTATTACCTGTTAAATCATAGGTTTTATTGGTTAAATTATCATAAATATAACATTTTGTATTGGTATCAAAATTTTCCAAAGAATCTATACTTATGGTTGTTAATCCATTTGCTTCAACTACCAAGCCCAATTTTAATTGTTGATTTGTATCAAATTCTTTAATAGCCTGAATTACAAATTTTGCACCACTAAAAGTCCAAAACATATCTGCAGTGTAATCTTCAATTAACAAACCATCATAACCCAAATCAAAATCATTACTAGCATTTTGATCAGCACCAACCAATAATTGTCGTTCATAACCTGTAGGAGATTTAAATAACAATCTTATTTTTGGACGTGTATCTTCTTCAATAATTGCTTCCTTTATAGCTTCTTTTTTATGTGTTGATTTTAAGAATACCGAATTTCCAGAATCTTCAATAATACATTTTCTTTGACTATTTTTAAAAGTTATTGTTCCACCTGTTACAGACGTATTAATAGAATTAGACACTGTATCTATAGCTGCAACTACAAAAAATCCTTGATTTGCCGGAATATATCTTTCAGGAACCTTAACACCAGATGAGCCATTGTTGTTAATACGCTCATCATTTGCATAGGCTTTTGCGCCACCCATTATTGTATAAGTTGCATAACCACCTACATATTCCTTCAAAATATGTGTCTTTCCACTAAAATGATCCCAAAAATACAAAGCTCCATTAAAAATATTAGTGGCTGCATTACCTCCACAATCATTTATATTGTCTAAAATAAATGCATTTGCATCCAATGCTGAAGGGTATGGATTTCCAACTAACCTATCATTATTTATAGCTATGTTCAATGTAATATCCCCATTGTGAGGTTTTCCTTTAAAAACATAGTTTTGACAATCTGTAATGGATGCAACTCCTGAAGTTCCTTTCATTGTATAGCCCTCACCTGCTTTTAATAAAGAATTTTCATTTATTGAAACCCATGAGTCATAATCGCTATTTGTACCGTTAAAAGTATACAACCAATAAGAACTTAAAGTTATTGGTGATGTAACCGCTCCATCTGCCGCGGTATATGCTGGTTTAAAATTTATTGAAACAGGATTACTCTCTATAGTTCCATCTAACAAAACTTCAGCAATAGCATTGCTTGCATTGTTGGTTCCTGCTCCTGCAGCAATTGGAGATACTGATGATGTCCAGTAATTATAATTATAACTACTTTGGGTACCTTGTTGATCTTGCTCAATATAACCAGCACTATCTTCATCTAAAACACTTTCTGCACCCTGAACCAATTGTGATTTGCCTTCTAAATCAATAAAACCATCTAATTTTAAATACCAACTTACATTTAATTCTGAATTATTTTGAATACTAAATTCTATTGGGTTTAAACTTGCGTCTAATTGATTTACAAACAAGCCCAAATGTTTTTGATTGTTGTTGAAATAAACATCGTCATGTAAAATTTTCACAATAGACCAATCGTATGTAATAACATCGTTACCGTTTACACCATTAATTGAATGGTTTACTGCTGTAGGAAGCGTTCCTGATTGGTTAGTTACAAAAGGCAAAGGTGCATTTTGAACATCAATAATTTTCATATTGTAAATTTTAGCTCCAGTACCAATATCAACAGTCGCTGTACTTAAATCATCAATAATATCATCTTTATAAACATCCATTTTAAAATAGCGTTGCAAATAGGTCCAATCTAAAGGATTTACAGTGGCTTCATCAATATAATTTGTAACATCCATAGGAATGATGCTTCCCCTTACAATTCCACTATTATTTTCAATTTCCTGATACACTATTTTTTGAAGTTCGTTGGTAGAAAGTGCCTTGTTAAAAACTCTTACTTCATCTAAATATCCGTGGTAAAAATTACTATTTCCACCTGGAATTTTCCCCAAAGTAAACAATGAAGTATCTGCAGATAAGGATCCTGAAATACCAGTATCAACAGCAATTTCTTGACCATTAATAAATAATTTAAACTCATTGTTTGAATTGCTATATGTAGTTGCAATATGCACCCATTGATTTAGAGTTAATGGTGTACTATAGTTTAAATTACTTCCACTTGCATGTGCTGAAATGGTTTTATCTGCATTTAATTGAATAAAAAACTCATTTTGTCCTAATATATGTTGAATTCCTGTTGAAGAAGGATCTATTTTTACCCAACACATCATACTTACTTCACCCCAAGCATTGATAACTGCAATATCTTCAGCATAGTCATTACGTCCATCAAAATACAAATGCAATTTTCTATCTAAATCTCTTGGAGAACCAAAAGTAGCATCGGAAGTATCAAATAAATCTACAATTCCATCACCTTCGCTATCATTTGTATCATCAATAACACCATCATTATTGGCATCTAAGTTTGCGTATAACGTATGTGAGATATCAAAAGTTACCCCATCAGAAGTTACATCCATATAATCTGGAATACCATCAGCATCAGAATCTAACACATAATACGTATTTCCCAAACCTTGGTTTTCGTTTCCGTATGCAGTCTCAAAAGTATTTCCGTTAAAATAATCGTAAATATCTAAAATCCCATCGGTAAAATATTCTAAGGTTCCATCAGATTCATAATCGGTTTCTCTAACATAATCTGTATCGGGACCTTGCCCCACACCATTTCCTGAAATATCGCCATCACCATTTTGAAAAGTTGCATTTGCTATATTTCCAGCACCCGATTCGTCTACATCAAAAATACTATCATTATCACTATCTAAGTCTAAATAATTAGGAGTTCCATCTCCATCAGAATCTAGCGGAATATTTCCTTCAGCAGCATCATGCATTCCATTTGCATTGGCATCAACCCAACCAGAAGGGAAAGGAATTTTAGCCGTACCTGCACTTAAACTTCCTAAACCTGCTTCAACAACATCAGGAATACCATCATTATCACTATCTAAATCAAAAATATCTGCTACTCCATCGCTATCCGTATCACAAAGTGTTTGAGAAATTACAATATCATCAAGGGCTAAATCGTTACCAGCTCCACCAGGAGCGTTGTTTATAAATCGAACAATAAATTTATCTACATTGCCTAAAACAATGTCATTTCGAGTAAAATTTTGCCATTCATTTTCAGCACAAGTGTTGTCTCCAGTACCAGCAGCACATCTACCAAATTCGCCCGTATCAATACTTGTAATTTCGTTTCCTAATAAATCTAAAAATTGTACTGTTACATTGGGTAAAATAGAGCCTGAATAAGTACTTTGTGCCATAATATTTAAAACCCAAAAACTATACGTAATAGGAACATTTGGTAAAATACCGGTTATTGTAGTTTCATAAAAAACACCTGGAGCCCAAGCTGCGTTAAAAACGGCCATTCCTCCGGTATCTCCATCATTAGGAGTATGATCTAACACATTGGTCCAAGCTAAATCGCCATGAATATTCTCTGGATCACTAGCTATGGTACCTGCAATTTTTGAAACAACCACATATTCACCATCATCAAGAATCCAAGTAGAGCCACAAGAAGAACCGCTGCCAGTTCCAGGCTCATAACAGTATGTGGTAGTTGCATTGTATGAAGTATTAATTGTTGTTCTAGTACCTGGAGTTAAAGTACCAAAGGTTTCATTTAAAAATTTATAATTTGCAGGTATTGATATGGAAGAATTTTTACAAGTATTTTCTTCTATAGCATCTAAAATACCATCATTATCATCATCAATATCAACATTATCAAAAATACCATCGCCATCACTATCAAAAAAGTTTTGAACGCCAAAACCTGCAATATTGAAAGTGTATAAACTTTCATCAGAATCATTATTTGAAATTTGAATTGTTGCAGTTTTTGAACCTAAAGAAAGTGGTGAAAATGTAACTTGAAACGTAGTTGAATTTGCAGAAGAAATAGGCGATGTTGTTGAAGATAGATCTACTGAAAAATTTGCCGCATCGGCTCCAGTAATAACAACATAAGGCGAATTATTTAACACCAAATTATCTAAACCCCAATTTTCTATAGTAAAAGTTTGCGCTATTGAACTAGATGCCAAATTAACACTTCCAAAATCGGTTCCGTCTGTTACAGAAAAAGCAGTTTTTCCTGAAGGAATTGAAATGCCGTTACCTGATAGATAAATTTCAACACCAGCAACCAAAGCAGTACCTTCAATTGCTATATTATCAAAAGCTATATCACCCTGCCAAGAATTTGCCCTAGTAATTACAAACCTAAATTGCACTAAACTCCCTTGATAAGCTAATAAATCTACAAGCCCTGACAACCAAGTATTTTGATCTACATTTTGACTTCCTGTTAACGAAAAAGAAGTTGATTGCCAACCTGTATTATTTTCATTTATTTCAAGAGCTAAAGTTCCAACATCACTAATACTGTTGCTACTATACATATGATAATCAAAAGAAAATGTTGGTTGCATATATCCCGCTAAATCAATCACAGGGCTAGTAAAAATTGCAACATCTCCGTTTAATCTAGGGCTAGACATTTCAGCAAACATATAATAATTACCTGAAGAAGCTATATTAGGTCCTGTACCAGCTGAAGGTGTGCCACCAGATAGTCTAGTTAAGTCAAAATCATCTCCAGCACTTTGTGTCCAACTATCAAGTCCAAATTCAAAATCAAATGAATCAATTGTAGTTTGAGCGCAAACTGGGAGTATAAAAAAGCAACTTAAAATTGCCAATTTTATTGATTTTATCATAACATAGGGGTTTGAGATGTTATTTAAAAACTCAATTAAACTTATAAATGTATACGTTTTTTAAGTAGGTACTATATATTGTAATTAAATGATTACAAAATAGTTAGATAGCTTTAAACATTGTTTAAAATACAAAAGATTTATTTTAATAAATGCTCAAAAAAGTGTTAAAATAAGAATTGTGGTTATTTTCATAATTAATGGGGTTTTGAAATACTAATTTACAAAAAAAATAAACATGAAAATTATTTTATATAAATAAAAAACAATAAGTAGCTAAATATCAGCAAATAACATGTATTATTCAACAATAATTTTTTTATTTATTAAACCTATATTTGTTTTTATTTGAACCAAATACATTCCAGGTACTTTGTTAT
Source organism: Lutibacter sp. HS1-25 (assembly GCF_004121075.1). Taxonomy (GTDB): domain Bacteria; phylum Bacteroidota; class Bacteroidia; order Flavobacteriales; family Flavobacteriaceae; genus Lutibacter. Next base: position 44,194 of record NZ_RHLN01000001.1, on the reverse strand, counting down.
TAACTGGTAGCGTAATGGTAACATCTTTGAGATTATTTTTCCAATAATTTTGTAATTGACCCAGACTGTTGAATAATTTAACACTTAATATTTCAGTTTGTTTTGTGTTATTTATTCGAAGTTCAGAATTAGCATTATTCATAAATATTTGCATTTCTTGTTCTAAAGTTTCTTTAGAAACGGCTAACGTGTTTTTTGGTGCGAATGTTAAAGAAAAACGATTTTCATAAGTACCTGCATCTAAATTAATTTCGAATGGCTGATTGTTAATTTTATTGGTTGTTCCTAAAAAAGCATCTTTTATAAAAATATCAGTATTGCTATCTATGTTCTCTAAATCATCAATTTCTATACTTACCAAACCTGTTTTTGCTATTTTTAATCCCAACGAAAATTCTTCCATTTCGCTAAAATTATTTACAGCCTGAATAACATATTTTGTTTCATTTACAATCCAATACATATCTTCTTTTCCTAAATCGGCTATTAGAGCATCATAACCTAAATCAAAATTATTGGTTGCTTTTTCATCTTCACCTAATAATAACTGCCTGTGAAAACCTTTAGGCGAATTAAACTTCAACCTAATTTTAGAACGTGTATCGTTGTCTAGATTTTTAGCTGTTGCTGTTTTTTTATTGGTTTTAAAAAATACAGAACCTTCATTTGTTATTGTAGTTCTTTCTTTTTCAAAAACACGCTGACTGTTTTTAAATACAATATCACCACCACTAATGACAATTGGGGTTTTTAACGAATTTGTAAGGGTATCATTAGCTGCAATTACAAAAAAACCTTGATTTAAAGGAATATATCTTTCTGGTCTTTTTGTACCTCGCTCACCAGTAGCATTGATTCTAGAATCATTTGCATAAGCTTTTGCGCCACCCATTAAAGTATAAGTTGCATATCCGCCTTCGTAATCTCTTGAATTATGACTACCTGATTGTCCAAAGTGATCCCAAAAATAAAGCGCTCCATTAAAAATATTTCCTGTTGTATTAGTTCCTCCATCTGCCACACTTATATTGTCTAATATAAACTCATTTGCATCTAATGCAGAAGGATAAGGGTTTCCTACCAACCTTACTTCATCAGCTAAAATAGGTAACTTAATTTCTCCATTATTAGGCTTTCCTTTGAATACATAATTTTGATTGGTTGTAATTGCCTCACTGCCTGAAGTTCCTTTCATTGTATAGCCTTCACCTGGTAATATTGTGGTATTTTCATTTATTGAAGTCCATGCTGTATAATCTGTATCTAATCCGTTAAATTTGTATAACCAGTAAGTACTAATTCTTTTATTTCCAGAGTAATTAGCATCAGCATATGTATAAGACGAATTATAACTAATAGACTTAGGTGTTGTAGAATCTGATCCATCCATTAAAAATTCTAAAACTGAATCTCCAGTGTTTGTACTTTCTATACCAGTTCCTCTTTGACCAACTCCGGAAGGAGTTATTGTATTTACTGAAGATGACCAATAATTAAAATTAAAACTACTTGCTGTTCCTTGTTGGTCACGCTCTATATACCCCCCGCTATCTTCATCTAAAACACTTCCAACTTCTTGTATCAATTGAGATTCACCAACCAAATCAATTACTCCATCTAACTCTAAATAATGTGTTATAAATAAACCTTGACCATCATTACTTTCATCTTGTAAGGCTGGTAATGGGTCTGCAATTGTTATTATTCCAGCAGTTTGAACTAACCCTAAAACTGAAATATCTCTATCACCAGAGGAAATATTGTGTGAAACCTCAACAATGTTCCAGTTTATAGAAGTAGTACCGTCTAAAGCCACACTATTTGGCGGCATTTGAGTGCTATAATTTAACCAAGTTTCAGCAGTATCCCATTCGCCATCATTATTAGAAACATAAGGTAAAGGAGCAGTTTGAGGTGTTACAACCGATTTTCCTTTATTTAAATAATTAATTCTTAAGAAATTTCGACTATCTGTTAAGCCTTGTACTGTAGAACCATAAAATGAATTAAAATCGTAGTAGGCTTTTAATTTACTCCAATCTTTATCACTTAATTCATTGCTTGCAGTAGCTTCAGGTATCACCACACCACTAACCTTTCCTCCAGAAGTTTTAACAATTTCTTGATTCATTAAATATCGTACTTGAGCTTGTGTGAGTGCGTAATCAAATACTGTGATTTCATCAATTTCTCCATTAAATGTGTTTGTAAACACATCATCATCATACAATGCACCTACTGAAAAATGACCAAAATTTGGGGTTGGAGCAGGTATATTTTGAACAGATTTATCCAAAACTCCATCTACATATAAAAATACTGTTCCACCGCTATAAGCAAATGATATATAATGCCATTTTGTATCTGAAATAGTTACCGTTGAAGTAAATACAGGATTAACTGTGTCATCTACAATAATTTCAATTTGATTTGAAGTATTTAATCGCATTTGTATTTTATCTCCTTTTGCCATAATAGTTCGTGGATTGGAGCTAGAATTTACTGTTCTAATCCAAGCAGAAACTGTAAAATTATAGATGTCTAAATCTAACCCTGATTCTCCTACTAAAAAATCTGTAGTGCCTAAATTTAGAGCACCTTTTGAAGCTACTTGAGGAGCTTTTGCAAAAGTAAAATACAAGGTTTGATCAAAATCATACCAAGTATATAAATTACCTGAAACCGCATTATATTTTAACGGTATAATATCAATTATTTTATCTGCTGCAAAACTAGGATCATCGGCAACTACTAGGGCGTATTCTTCTGATGCTAATTTTGAAAATGATGTTGTTAACGCAGTTTCTAGAATACTTACATATACATCACCTACATCTTCACCCACACCTGTTGTAGGTACAATTTTCCATTCTCTATTTATTTTTGTGATGGTTGAAGCGTAACCAGTTCCTAATGTAATAGATGTTGTTACTGGGTCTGCGCTAAAATTACCATTGTTACAACCCCAAATTAAATAATTTAAATTGTAACCAAAATCATGTGAATTGGCATTGTTGGTAGCAAAAATATTTCCTAAATATATAGTTACATCATTTGGATCATTTTGACTTTTAGATTGTTTTTGATCTAAATCAGAATTATCATCTCTACCAATACCTGCAATATTATAGTTAAATCCGGAATTGGCAGTAATATCCCAAATTTTAGTACCTGCTGAATTATAATAGTCTTTACTTGTGCCATTTACACCCAAGGTAATTCCGTATTTAATTGCCAAATACGATTCTATTTTTGGTCTATCTATATCAGGAACTCGGGTAGCATAGGTCATAATTTCAGCAACATAACCATTTAAGTTACCATTGGTATCGTGTATGTTTTTACCTATATTATAAGGAGTTCCAAACCAAGTTCCAGAATTATCATAACCTAAATTACCAAAAGTAATGTTACCAGTTGGTATACTAGTTTGATCAACCCCATTGTAAACCATATTTTGTGCGGTTATTGCTGCATTATTATGAACATTTACAATACCTGCACTAGCATATGTTTCTGTATTTGAACCTTCTATAGTATAATATGGATTTGAAGAAATAGAACCTTGATTATACCAAAGTCGTTCACCTGTTAATCTGGTATTGCTAGTGTCAAAATTTCCAAAACCAAGACCCGTAATATCATCTGTTGGAGTTGAGTCTGGATCTGCATCGTTTGTAAATGCATCTCCATCATTATTATAATTTGCATTTCCTGAAAAAGAACCATCTACATTGGTATAATTAGAAACTGTACCCGACAAAATTGTCATTGCTGAAGAAGTTGCCACATCGGTTGTTGGCTTAATAACTACAAAAATATCCTGCGTATAAAATCCGTTAATATCGTTTTCTAAATATTGATTAATAGTACTTCCATTATTTTCGAATTTTATTACAGGATTAAAATTTAGGTTATGTGCTGCATCATCATAATATGTTGGTTCATTTCCTACAACAGAAGTAGCATTTTTACCATTGGTACCTCTATCTGTCCATAGAGAAACCTTTGAACTTCCATCTTTAACAACACCTCTATTTGACCTTAACCACAACCTAAAATCGGCCGAAATACCACCTGGACCTGGACCAGTATAATTAAAAACTTCTGCCTTTACATCAAAAGTAAAAGTGGTGTCATTATTTAGAATTGTAATTGTACCAGTTACTGTACCTGTAGATGCACCAACAGAAAATGTGATTGGCACTACAACTGATCCTCCAGGATTAATATCAAAAGGATAAGTTAATGGAGAATATGAGGGAAGGTTTAAAGGTGTACCTATGGTAAAATTACCAATACTACTAGTTATAGCCGAAGTTGGTATTGTAAGAACACAACTACCTGTGTTTGTGATTACAAAATTGTGTGTAATGGTATTGCCGCTTTCAATAACACCAAAATAAGTACCATTATCATCTGATGTTATAACTGATCCATTGGTAATTGAAGCTAAAGGAGAGCCTCCTGAAACAGAAATAGCAGGTGCCCCTGTGACTTGTAATGTAAACTCAAAATCTCCTTTATTTGTTTCTATAGTAATAGTTGAACTACTTGAACTACAAGTTGTACCATTATTATAAATTATAAGATTTAAATAATCATTGTTTCCTTTACAATCTGTTGGCTTTATTTTTGTGTAGCCATAATAATATGCATCATACGTTGGATAGTTCGTATAATACATATTTTTAATATTTAAATTAGAACAATTTGAAGCTACGTTTGTTATTTGAAATTCCAAACGTTCCCCAGCTGTTATACTAATAACATCTCCATTGTTTACAACAGCTCCTCCAAAAATATTAACCTGCATCGTTTGAGAATTCCCTATAAAACCTATAAGAAAAAACAAAAGAAAGAAAATTTTCAAACCATATTTATTGTAATTTGCCCCCATACTTTATACAATTAGTTTTTTAAATATACAAAAAAAAACGTATAAAGTTAATAAAATGCATTATTTTTAATACAAACGGTAAATTAAAGACTATTATTTACCTTTTTAAACTATATGTTTATCAATAAGGAAGCAGAAAAATTACGGCCAGGGGCGCTTATAGCTGAAGCAAATTCTTTGTAATGAGTATCAAAAATATTGTCGAAATTTACAAAAAAACTAAAATTTTTATTGAGCTTATAATTAGCGTTGATGTTAAAAATATACCAACTAGGACTACCATAATAAGTGTCTAAAGAAGCATTGTAAGGCGTTTGTTCAATATTATCTATTCCTTCCACCAAATTGTATTTATCAATACTTTTTTTACCATTAAAAATCCATTTTACACCTACATTAAATCGTTCATTTTGATAACCTGTACCCAAAGAACCAAACAACGGAGGAATAGATGATAAAGGGTCTTTGGTATCATAAGCCTTTCCTTGTGTATATGTAATTGAGCCATTGGCGTAACAATTGGCATTAAAATTACCGTTTACGCTAAAAGTACCTCCAAAAATATATGCATTTTTTTTGTTAACATTTGCCATTGTTAACACTTCCTCTCCATCATAAATAATTGTTGAAGAGCCATTTAAATCAAAATAATCACGCGTAATATAATTATGAAGTAACGTGTAATAAATATTTAATCCGGTTTGAAATGTTTTATTATTGAAGTATTTTAAAATTGTAGTTTCAAAATTATAAGCATACTCTGGTTTTAAATACATATTTGGAACGGTAACTTCTCCGCCTTTTTCTCTAATTTTTCCAATATCATCAATATTTGGAGATCTAAATCCTGAAGATACAACACCATTCATTTGCCAATTTACAGATGGTCTAAAAATATAGCCTACAGTTGCTGTAACCGCTGCATTATTTAAACTAATATCCATATCTGGCAAGATTATAAATGTATCATCTATCCATTTAGCCGTTAAATGCGTACCCGTTAAACGAACACCTGTATTTAGTGTAGATCGTTTACTTATATTTTGTCTGTAATTAATATATGCCGCTGCGCTAGAATAGGTACTACCACCTTCTGGATAACGAGATTGTATGGTAAACTCGTTTGCAATACCTATCACCGAATTGTTGTAAACCTCTAGTGTTTTTCCTATTGCATCCGAATCTACTTTGTTATATGTAAGCTCTCCTCCATACGAAAATACACGTGTTTCATCTTTAGTTAAAGGCACAAAAAAGTCACCATTTAAACTTAAAACATTTACAGTTTCATCTCTGTAATATCCATCTAAACTAGTAAATTTACGTTGCACTCTAGACTCTTTTATATTTTGATATGCCAAAACAATAGTACCGCTTTCTAACAATTTTTTATCAGGATTTATTTTTAACTGTGGCGAAATTAGCAAGCGTTTTTGAGGTCCATAATACCACTCTGCAAATTTTAATTCGCCTCCAGAATATTCGGTTAAATTGTCAAATCTTGGGTTGTTTGAAGATACTGAATATTGAAAATTGAAATCAAATTCTGTGTTATCAGAAAGTGGAACAACAAACTTTTGCAATACATCTGTTTGACTAAAATTAGTGTTTTTTTGAATATTTGGATTTGAATTTTGAACTGGATTTGGATTGTAATAAGTGCTTGTGTTGTTAGAATATTCATAAACTTTTCCCCAGGTATCAAAACCGTGCGTTCTGTTGTCTCCCATTCTCAAATCTCCAAAATTACTATAAGTAACATCGGTAAATGATGCCCACTTTTTAAATCTAAGTTCTAAATTACCTTCAGTAGTAATTTCATTATTTGCAGTACTATAACGAGAAAAAATAGCACTGTTAATTATGGTTTTTTCACTAACTTTTGGTGATTTTGTATAATAATGAATTACACCTCCTAAGGCATCAGATCCATAAACAACTGATGATGGTCCAAAAAGCACTTCGGTTCTTTCTAAAATATTTGGCGAAACAGAAATTGAATTTTGTAAATGACCCGTTCTATAAATACCGTTGTTCATTCTAACACCATCAACAACCAATAAAACACGGTTGGCTTCCATACCTCTTAAAACAGGGCTTCCGCCTCCAAATTGTGATTTTTGAACTCTAACTCCCGGTAAAAACGCCAACAAATCGGCCGATGTTTGTGGTGCTAATCGTAAAATTTCAGCTTCTGAAACTACATCAACTTGCTCGGCAATTCTACTCCTAACTTCATTTCCTTTTGAAGCTGATAATACTATTTCTTCTAAAAATTCGGCTTTTTTATTTAAATACACCACATATTCAATAACTGATAGTTCTCGCTTTAAAATTTCATATTCGTAAAAACCAATGTGATTGAATGAAATAATATCTGAATCATTAAACAGCGATAAATTAGCAATCCCTTTTTTATCGGTATAAACTATAATCCCTTTAGTTTCATTGTAAATTGTAACATTTTCAATAGGAAATCCTGATCCACGTTCTAACAACCTAACCTTTTGTGCTTTAACTGATAACGTTACAATAAAAAGAAGAAATAAAAATAAAATTCTCATAATTAACTAAATACAGCCTTTAAAACATTTAATGATTTTGGTTTTTTAAAACTACCCAAATGCAATTCGTAATATTGAACAAGAATGGTTAAAACTGCCTGCCTATTTGCGGCATTAAAATCAACCTGGTCTAATACATCAAAATTTATGCCTAAAAGCTTTTTAAATTGACTTAAGTTTTCGCCTGAAACAGCGTTTGGTTTGTTGTTTATTGAAAAGCTTCCTTCTAACAAATCAAAATAAGGAGCTTTAACCACATTTAATTCAGGATAAAAGCCCAAATACTTGGTTAAATTTAACAGAAATAATAAGTGAAAATTTGAACAATTTGTATGTGTATCGAGCCATAAAAAAGAGGTTTCAAGGTATTTAAATAAATCACTATTTTGCTCTTCTTCTTTTATAGAATTGTATACCATCTCAGCCAAAAACAAAGCAATAGTTTGCTTTTTAATATCGGTATATATCGCATTGTAAAAATGAGATACAGACACTTCTTTTAAACTATTTAAAGTTCCTTTATTATTGTGATTTGCTGTTAGTTGAAGTTGCATTAAAGGCTGAAAATAAGCCGCCTTAATATTGCTTTTTTTGGACTTTAGTACACCTCTTAAAAGGTACGATTTAATTCCGTAATTTTCAGTATAACAAGTTGTTATTAAACTAGTATCTCCATATTTTATACTACTTAAAACAATTGCTTTTGTACTCTCAATCATTTTTAATTAATTATGGCAATTTTAGCCACTTGCGTTTCTGTTTTGTCATTAGCAGTTAACAAAACAATATAAACTCCAGAAGCTACTTTTTTACCAGCTAAATTTGTTTTGTTCCAAACAACCTTACCACCAAATAACTCATCACCTTCCTGCACATTGGTTTCATAAACCAAATTTCCGGCAGTATCCACAATTTTTACATTGGTTCCTTTAGGTAAATGAGTTCCATTTCTACCATCAATAGTTATAAATTCGTTTGTTTTGGTTGAAGGATTGGGATATGCATATACTTCAGTTAAACTTTCTCCATATACAGAAACATTGCTATTATATGCAACTATACCTTTATCTGTTGCAAAATAAACAATACCTGAATTGCTATCAATTGCAATTTTTAAAATGTTGTTTGAAGGCAAAGGGGAGTTGAATTTATTGAAATTATTTAAAGTAGTTGCACCATTAGGATTGGTTTGAAGTGCACCACCCGATAAAGTACCAAACCATTTATTGTCTGCTCCATCAATAGCTATACTGTTTACAACAGATTCACCTAAAAGTTTTTTAGGAACACCATCATCTAAAATAATTACAGGCTCTGCATTAACAACGTTTTGATTGAATAAATTAGATGCATTATAAAGTACCACCAAACCCTTTAAGGTACCAATCCAAAGTCTATTACGACTATCAACCTGAATGGTTCTTACATTTAAATCGGGTAAAGAACCTTTATTTTCTTCGGTAGTAAGTGAAGCCTTTTTTTCACCGTTTTCATTATAAGCCAAAACACCATTTCGCCTTGAACCTATATATACAGTATTGGTTCTATCAACTATCAATTCGTTTAAACCAAGGGCTGTATTTGTAATAACAGAACTCATATCTACACTTTTCCAACTTCCACTTTCAGCGTATTTCTTAATTCTATTATCAACCCAAGCATTGGCAATCCATAAATTACCCGATCTATCAAAAGCTGAACCATTGATTCTGGTTGATAAATAATTAGGAGCTGTTGGTAAAAATACTTTTTCGAGAGGGCTATTGGTGAAATTCCAAAATTCTGACACTTCATCATCTTCAACAATTAACATACCTCCAGTATTTGAAATGTCGGTTGGACCACTTGCTCCCCAAGAACTTATATAAACTTTGTTTACATTTAAATCATCAAAAGTTATATTTACCAGATTTTTGACATTAAAATCTTTATAAGGTTTATTTACCCAATTTTCACCATTAAAATGACTGTATGGGTACTTACCATTTAATGGCGTATATGCGCCGTCATAACCTCCATAAACAGCCCATAAATGCCCATCTTTTGCTGCTATAGAAAATACGGCATTAGAAGTTGGGCCATCGGGGTGAATTTCTTCAAAAATATCAACATTTGGTAAAATACTTTTTAAAATTCCAAATTCTTTTGTTCCTAAAAACAAGGTGTTTGCCTCAAAATAAGCCGTATTTAAATTGTAATAAAAATCATTATTAGAATTTGTTGTATAATTTACAATGTCTAATAAATTTTGATCAATAACATTTACAATTCTTTGAGTTGCAATTGACAAATAATTTGAAGATGCTTTTAAACTTAAAATATTTTGAGAATATGTTTTTTTAGCTATTAAGTTATTTGAACTAAATGTATATAAATTACGAGATTTGGCGGTATAAATTTCATTATTAAACAATTCTATAGCAACAAAATCTCCAGTAAAATTTTGAGTCCAACTGTTGTAATCAATTAAATACGGATTGCGCACATTTGCAGTAAAAATACCGTTTTCAGTAGCCGCATAAATAATATCATTAACAATTTGAATATCGTTTACTTTTATTTCAGTTGATTGGTTTCCAATAAAATAAGTATCGCCAAATTGTAATTTTTCAATATTATAAACTACAACAGCAAATGAAGTTGCTATATATAAGTTATTTTCAAACTCTGAAATATCATTAATTTGTTTGCTACCCGAATAATTAAAATTAACAATATCCTTAGCAACAGTAATATTTCCCTTTTTATCAATAATTTCAATCAATCCAGTTTCATAACCAACCACCATTTTTTCAAAAGCCTTGCTGTAATATATACTGGTTGTTGTTTCGCCTGTAAGTCCGTTTACCGATGAAATTTTATTAATTTCACCAGAATTTATATTGTATTTAAATACGGCATTGTCAACAATTGCATAGATTTCATTTTCTACTTTAACAAAATCCTTTACATTATTGTAGGAATAAAAATCTTCCCAACTATCAGAATAATCAAATTGGGCAATACTAAATTGAAAGAAAAGCAGGATTATTATTTGACTAATTTTTTTCATAAATTATTTCAAATGTATCAATATTTAATGTAAGCGGTAAAGGTATTGATTTTAGGTTGAATTTAAAGCAAAAAAAAACCTTGAACATTGCATTCGAATTACAATGTTCAAGGAATAAATAAATCAACCCCAAAGACTTATTTAATGTTTTAATGCATTGTGTCAAAACCCCTCTTGACAATAATACAAGACAAATATACAACGGATAATGATATCATTTTAACAAATTTCACAAATGCTCGCAAAAAATATATAAACGGTAGTCGATTATTAACAAATGGTTGTCTTAAATCACAATAAAATGATATTTAGCACCTAATTGAAGTTGAAAAACCAACATTTTAAATAAATTTTTACAAAAAACAGACATAAAATACTTGTTATCAGTATTTTATTTCAACTGAAGAAAAACAACTACCTTGATATATCTTAAAATTATAGTACGTGTAATTAAAAAAAGCTATGAGTAGGATTATAACTTTACAACTTCTACCAATGAATCAAAACCCCAAGAAGCACCTTTCTTTTTATAAATGGCTTTTTTTACAACATTCTCTTTACTAAATTGTATAGTTCTAGTAAAAATAGTTTCTCCTATGTTTTGAACAACGCTAGCAGATCCAATAAATTTAACATCAATATGACTATTTTCAATATCATTTAATATCTTAGAATCTGACGGTATGGTGAATTTTAATATTGACATTTATCTTAAATATGTACTATTTTGACAAAAGTACTTAAGAAAAATCTTAATTTTAGTTAAAGTGTACAAACAATAGTAGAAAATTTACAAACGGTATTTTTATACAAATAAACGGTAATAGCCTTAATTAAAGGGAAAACTAATTGAAACCTGCGTACCTGAAGTTGTGCTAGAAGAGATGTCTTTAGTCTCAATATGAACGTCTTTATTTTTATACAAAATACGTATTCTGTTTTCAGTTGCCTTGGCTCCAAAAAATTTACGCTTTTGAGACATATGATCTAATTCTTTCGCCTTATTAATACCTATTCCATTATCAACAATGATACAAAAAACGGTATCTCCTTCTCTTTTAATAGTTAGTTCTATTGTTTTTTCGCCCTCTTTTTTCATTATTCCATGCCAAATTGCATTTTCAATAAAAGGTTGCAAAAATAACGGTGGTACTTTTATAGGTTCTAAATTTAAATTATCCTCAACATTTACAATATATTCAAAACCACCACTTACCCTCATTTGTTCTAATTTAACATACAATGATAAAATTCCTAATTCTTCAGCTAATGTAGATGTTGGACTCATTGAACTGTTTAAAATAACACGTATTAATCTTGAAAATTTAGTTATATAATCTGAAGCTTTTTCTACATCACTTTTAATAACAAAATTATTTATTGAGTTTAAAGAGTTAAATAAAAAATGTGGATTCATTTGACTTTGTAAAACCGTCATTTTTAACTCTTCCATTTCTTTTAATTTAACAGCCAAACGTATCTCTGCATTTTTACTTTTTTGTTCAATTTTTTTAATAATTGAACCAATAATTATAGATAAAATTATAGATTGAATTGCAACTCCTTGATAGATAAAAAACAACGATTCTACTCCTACATTAAGAAAAACGCTCTCACCAGTAAACAGTTCTAAAAAAGTAATATTTGCAAATACCAAATAAAACAATGTAGCAATTACAAAATATTTTGCTGAACTATCATGAATTTTAGTAATAATAATGTAAAAACAAAAAAGCCCAAAAATTGAAATTAAAGGAGCTATAACCATAAAAGCTTTCACCTGAAACTGATAACCCAACAAAATTTGGATTAAAACAAAAATTGGAGCAAGAAAGAACAACACTTTGGTCACAAACTCAAAATACCTGTCCCACTCTAACAAGTTTGCTCTAGAATCAAGTAAATATCTAGCAAACGAAATATACAATCCGTATGCTAAAAATTGGATTGAAAAATTGATGTATTCTGAGTAATTTGGAATAAATTTATTTATCAATGGTTGTGATAAATAAACTGTCATTGTTAAAAGATACAAACTATAGAACAAGTATAATTTATCTTTATTCTGAAAATAAATGATTAAATGATATAGGAAAAGTACAAAGACACCTCCCCTTATCCAAGAATATATTTCAGAATGAATATCTAATAACATTCTTTAGTCTAAGTAAAGTTTTTTGAACAGTTCAATTTTTCTATTTCTACTAATACTGGCTGTTAATCCGTTGGTCATAATTAATTCTCCCCCCAAACCTTTTAAGTACTCTTTTACATGGTTTAAGTTAATTAAATACGAATTATGGACTCTATAAAATTCGGAAAATAAAAATTTCTTTTCTACCTCTTTTAAAGTCTTAGAAACTAAAATTTGTTGTTCAGATTTTAAATAAATAGTGGTATAACTTTTATCAGATTTTAACATCACAACATCATCTCTTTCTAAAATGTATACTTTACCATCAGCAGAGATATTAATTTTATCATTATTGTCGTTTAAATTATTTAACAACAATTGCAATTTGCTTTCTAAAAAATCTCCTTTTTTAGGTTTTTTAACTTTTTCCATTGCAGCTAATAATTCATCTTTATCAACCGGCTTAAGAAGGTAGTCAATAGCAGATACTTTGATTGCTTTTAGCGCAAATTCGTCGTGAGCTGTTGTGAAAATTAAGTTGAAATCTCTATTATTTAATTTTTCAATCATAGAAAAACCATCCATCTCTGGCATTTGGATATCCAAAAATACCACATCAGGTTTCGTTTCATCAATAATAGAAATTGCCTTTAAAGGTGAGTTACATGTTGTAACTTCCACATTTTCAATATATTTATTCAACTTCCATTCAAGCGCTTCTAAAGCGTCATTTTCATCATCGACTAATAAAATTCGTAGCATATTTAATGGGTAGATGTTATATTATTTTGTTGCAATATACAACTTTTGAAATCATGTTCAAAAACTTAGTTTTGTATTTAAAGTTTTAGATGAATTTCATTTAAAAAAACATTCTAAAACAAAGATTTTATATGGTAAATACTTAATTATTTTTAATTGGCAAAACATAAAAAAACACTGCCATAAAATGAGAAAAACTTCCTAATAATACAAAAATATGAAAAATAGCATGGTTATATTTAATACTTTTTATACTGTATAAAATAGCGCCAATTGTGTACAAAATACCACCTGCCAATAACCATAACAAACCTTCAACAGCTAAATTATTTACCAATGGTTTAATTGCAAAAAGCATTAACCAACCCATTAATACATAAGTAATTGTAGATAATTTATCGTATTTACCTGTATAAAATAATTTAAAAACAATACCAATAATAGCCAAGCCCCACGACACACCAAAAATGGCCCAGCCAATCCATCCTTTTAAAACTACCAGTGTAAAAGGAGTGTATGTACCTGCAATTAAAACATAAATAGCTGCGTGGTCAAATACATTTAATTTTTGCCTTAATTGTGGATTTTGAACATAGTGATACAAAGTAGATGCGGAGTATAATAAAATTAAACTAGCACCATAAATACCAAAGCTAATAACATGCCAAGAACTACCATACAAAGTTGAATAAACAATAAGTAAAACAAATGCAACAATACTTAATAAAAGTCCTAGTCCGTGTGAAATAACATTTAGTTTTTCTTCTTTTGGATCGTAATATTTTACTTTACCTTTTATCATTGTTTAAGTTTAAAACAATTAAAATTTATTTAATTTTTTTGCTTCAAAAGCAAATCATTATAAATTAAATTGAAGGTTTTATCTTTTAACGCATCGCAATCTTTTAAGGTCAATCCTTCGGTATAAATAAATTTATGAATTTTTACTCTTAATTTTCCTGGTCCACCACTAAAAAATGTATAAGAAAAACGTTTTTTACAATCGTAAAAACTTATTGGTACAATGGGTATTTGATGCTCTATTGCCAACCTAAAAGCACCTTTTTTAAATTCGCTTAAAACAACAGTTTCATCATCAGGCACCAATCCTTCAGGAAAAATACAAACATCTAAACCATTGCTCAATCTTGCTCTGGCTTCATTAAAAACTGCCGTTCTACTTTTACTGTTATTTCTATCAACAATAATACAGGTTCGTTTGTAAAAAAAACCAAAAATCGGAATTTTAGTTAGCTCTGCCTTGCCTACAAAAACAAATGGATATTTAGCTACAGATAGCATTACCATTATATCAATCATTGATGTATGATTTGGACAAAGCATATAACTTTTTGTTGGGTCAAACAACTGCTCTTGTTCTAAATTTATTTTAAAACCCATTACAAAAAGTACAGTATTAGCCCAGGCTTTTGCAATTTTAAAAAAAACAGGATACAATTTTTCGGTTGAAGTAACTATTAATAATATGGGTAAAACTGGAAGCATTGTAAATAATACCCAACCGTAAAACCAGCAACGCCAAACTATATAAAAAACAGTTTTAAAAACTTTCATTTGTTTACATTTTATCATCTTTTTGTAACAAATGTTGTTCGCTACAAGCCATAAATATTAAATTTATAATACTTAACATTGTCAAATGTAAAAATTTACAGGCACTTAATTATTTATTTTTCTTAATTTCATCACTTATTAATTTTAATAATTTTTTTTATGATTTACGCAATTATTATTGGTGGTGTTGCTGGTTGGCTTGCCGGAAGTATTATGAAAGGTGGCGGTTATGGAATTTTTAAAAATATAATTCTTGGTATTGTTGGTGGTTTTGTAGGTAGTTGGATTTTTGGTCTTTTAGGCATTGTAATTTTAAACGGCACTTTTGGAGCTTTGTTAGAAGGCGTTATTGGAGCAGTAGTAATTTTAGCCATTGCAGGTGTTACAAAGAAAAAATAGCATTGTTGCTAAATTTCAATAAAGCGGCTCTTGCTGCTTTTTTTATGCGGTTGAAATACTTACTTTTGCTGAATTAAACAAAAATAAATGTCAAGAATTTTAACAGGTGTTCAAAGTACTGGAACACCACACTTAGGAAACTTATTAGGTGCAATTATCCCTGCTATTGAAATGGCAAATAATCCTAAAAATGAATCTTTTTTATTTATTGCAGATATGCATTCGCTAACACAAATAAAAAATGGTGAAGAATTACGTCAAAACACTTATAGCACTGCTGCAACCTGGCTTGCATTTGGATTAGATGTTAATAAAACCGTTTTTTATCGTCAAAGTGATATTCCTCAAGTTACTGAACTATCTTGGTATTTAAGTTGTTTTTTTCCTTATCAAAGGCTGACTTTAGCGCATAGTTTTAAAGACAAAGCCGATAGATTAGAAGATGTAAATGCTGGTTTATTTGGCTATCCAATGTTAATGGCTGCCGATATTTTATTATACGATGCTGAAATTGTACCTGTTGGAAAAGATCAATTACAACATTTAGAAATAACACGTGATGTTGCCAATCGTTTTAACCATCAAATGGGAGAAACATTGGTTCCGCCAGAAGCAAAAATACAAGATGGTACAATGTGGGTGCCTGGAACTGATGGTGGAAAAATGAGTAAATCTAGCGGAAATATTATCAATTTGTTTTTACCAGACAAGCAATTGCGCAAACAAATAATGAAAATTCAAACAGATTCTACGCCGCTTGAAGACCCTAAAAATCCGGATACTTGTAACTTATTTGCTTTGTATAAATTACTGGCTTCAGAAACTCAAATTGCTGAAATGAGAGCAAATTATGAAGGTGGAAATTATGGTTACGGAACAGCAAAACAAGCTTTTTACGACTTATTAATAGAACGCTATGTGGTTGAAAGAGAACGTTACAACTATTTTATAAATAATTTGGATGAAATTGATAAGGCCTTGGCTATAGGTGCTGAAAAAGCAAAAGCTGTAGCTTCTGATGTACTTAAAAGAGTTAGAGCAAAAATAGGTTATTAATTTCTATTTCCTCTTTAAAAGAAAAAATGTATTTTTAGCAATGTTAATTTTTACATTGCTAAAAATATGTTTAAAAAAATTACTTTTTCCGTCGTTTTTTTTCTGATGGGTTTTTATTGCTATTCTCAAAAAGATTCTATAAAACTTTTCAATGGTGAAACATTAATTGGAAAAGTTAAACGTTTAGACAAAAGCATCCTTTCATTTAGTACTTCATACAGCGATAGCGATTTTAAAATTAAATGGAATAGAGTTAAAGAAATTTATAGCAATCAAACATTTATTTTAACTTTAACTGATGGGAGAAGATTTAATAGTTCAGTTAAAACAGATTCAATCAATAAAAAACGAATTATTGTAATTTTTGAAGGTGAAAAAATTAAAACAGATTTAAACAAACTAACCTCACTAGATCCCATAAAAGATTCGTTTTATCAAAGAATGGATATTTCATTTGGAGCTGGTTTTTCGTTAACACAAGCCAATAATTTTTCTCAAGTAACCGGAAATGCCAAAGTTAATTACAAAGGAATTCAGTGGAACTTTTTAACAGGAGTCAATGTGGTTTATAGCCGACAAGATAATACCGATGATATTAGCCGTTTTGAATCTAATTCATCTATACAACGTTTTTTACAAAAAGATTGGTTTTTACAGGTAAATGTTGATTTTTTGTCAAATAGCGATCAAAAATTAGATTTAAGAACTACTGGTAGCGCAGGTGCTGGTTACTTTTTTATTAAAAATAACAATCTTTATTTAGGCGGAGGTGTTGGTTTGGCTTTTAACATTGAAAAATACTCCGTTGCATTAAATAATAAAAGCAGTTTAGAGTCTTCATTTAATGCCGAATTTAATAAATACAACCTTGGCGATTTTAGTTTATCATCATCGGCTACTTTTTTACCAAGTATTACAGAAAAAGGAAGGGTACGTTTTGATTGTAATTTAAGTTTAAAATACGATATTACTTCAAAAATATATATCAAATCAGCTATCACTTATAACTTTGACAATCAGCCAGCTATAGGTGCTCCAGATAATGATTACACGTTTCAAACTACTTTAGGTTGGAAAAAATAATTTGATGTTTTAATCAAAAACATTCCCCTTTTAAACAAATAAACAATTACTGAAATTTTCTACTATCTTTGTTTTTATGAATTTTTCTGAAATTTTAGGACAAGAATATTTAAAAAAACACTTGATAAAATCTACCGATAACGGCAGGATTTCTCACGCACAACTTTTTGTTGGTAACGAGGGTTCGGGTGTTTTACCTATGGCAATTGCCTATGCGCAATATATTTTGTGCAGCACCAGTAACAACAAGGAAGATTGCGCCTTAAAATGCCAAAAATTAATGCATCCCGATTTGCATTTTGCCTTTCCTGTAGCTACTACTAATGCTATAAAAACAAAGCCTGTTAGTACCGATTTTTTAAAAGAATGGAGAGAATTTGTAACTACCAATCCTTATGGAAACTTATTTGAATGGTTACAAACTCTTGGAATTGAAAATAAACAAGGTTTAATTGGTGTTGATGAAGCCGATGAAATTGTAAAATCTTTAAAACTTAAAAGTTATGAAGGTGGTTACAAAATAATGATTATTTGGATGGCTGAAAAAATGAACAATTCATCGGCCAATAAACTCTTAAAATTATTAGAAGAACCGCCAGAAAAAACGGTATTTATTTTAGTTACCGAAAATGAAGAAGAAATTATTACAACCATAAAATCTCGCTGTCAAATATTGCAATTCCCTGTTTTATCTGAAGCCGATATTGTAAAAGGTTTGGTTGAAAAAGAAGATACTGATCTTCCAATTGCTCAACAAATTGCACAACAATCTGATGGTAATTACAACAAAGCTTTGCATTTAATACACAACGACAATGCCGATGAACAATTTGAACAGTGGTTTATTGTTTGGGTAAGAGCCGCTTTTAAAGCAAAAGGAAATGCTGCCGTAATTCAAGAATTGATTGCCTGGAGCGATACCATTTCAAAAACAGGAAGAGAAACGCAAAAACGTTTTTTAAACTACTGTTTACAGTTTTTTAGACAAGCCTTGTTGTTAAATTATAATGCTGATGAATTGGTTTTTTTAACGCCAAAATCACCTGGATTTAACCTCGAAAAATTTGCTCCATTTGTACACAGCGGCAATATTTTAGATATAGACAAAGAATTAAATGATGCCCTGTACCACATTGAACGCAACGGTAATGCTAAAATAATTTTACTAGATTTATCTATCAAACTAACCCGATTGTTACACAGCAAAGAACAAGCATAATATGTCTATTTTCAACAAAAACTCGGCAGAAATTTTAATTGTAGCCTTTTTTATAATTACCTATTTTATGTCGGTTTTTGAAAAAATTACTGACTGGAAAGGTACAGTTACTTACTATAAAAGTCATTTTAAAAATACCATTCTTCAAAATATTATTCCGTTTTTATTGATAAAAATTGTGATTTTTGAAACCCTTGTATTGCTTTTATTAAGTATCGGATTGTATCATTTATTTTCAGAAAACACAACAACAGTAGCCAAAATAGGCTTAGAACTTTCAGCAATTACATTGCTTATGTTTTTATTTGGACAACGATTGGCAAAAGATTATCCTGGCGCTATGAATATTACCGTCTATTTTATATTGAATGTAATTGGCATTTATTTATTAACATAAAAATTTGATTATGAATTTATTAGGAATTGGATCACGTATAAAACATGTAGAATTTGGATTGGGCGTTGTAACCAATGTAACCACAAAACATTATTGGGTCACTTTTATTGAAAATGGACTGGAAACCATTGAATTAGACAGCGAATTTGAAGTAATTGAAGCTGTTGAAGATGAAGTTGATACCATTAGCTTTTACGAAGTAGAATCTATGTTAAAAAACATGTTGAAACAATGGTCTGATATTTCAGAAATTGTACCTATTGGAGATCGTTGGAAAGGTGGAAAATTAATTTTAGAACCACAAGACACCAATCTTGCTAGTAAAGAAATTCCAATCGATACTTTTTTTCATAAAATAGTTATGGTTCGTGACCGTGTAAGAGTGATGGAACAAAAAATAAACTCGAGTAAATTAGACGACCAAGACAAAGTAGATTTACAACAATACATCACTAGAATTTACGGTAGTTTAACAACGTTTAATATTTTGTTTAAAATAAAAGATCATCAATTCTCTGGAGCTAAATCTAGCTAGATTTTAGTTGGTATCAACTATCGGTAATTTAGTTTCTCAACTTTTAAGTCTTAATTTAAAAATTTTATATTCCTTATTAAACAAAAAAAACCTCATTAACAAATTGATAATGAGGTTTTTATATTATATTTTATTCGATTTATTTAGCTGCGTAACTATCGTTTAAAACTTTAATTACATCTGTAGTAATATTTAAAGCATCATCACCATACATTACAGTTCCGTTACCTTGAGTTCCTAAAACCAATTTAAAACCCTTAGATTTAGAGTAATTTGCTACTAAACTATCAACAGTTTTAATCAATTCTTCGCTTTTTGTTTGGTTTTCTTGTTGTAATTGTTGCGTTAATTGTTGTTGTCTAGCCTGAATCATTTGTTGCTCTTGTTGCAAACCTTGTTCAGCTTCAGCTCTTTTTGCTGGAGACATTTTTTCAGCATTTTGGTAGTACTCTTGAACTTTTGTTTGAAAAGGTGCTTGTAAACCTTGTAATTCAGTAGACATTTCTTGTTGTTGTGCTTTAAATGCAGTTTCTAAAGCTACGGCTGCATTATACTCTTTCATAACAGTTTCAACATCAATATAAGCAATTTTATTTTCAGAACATGATGTTAGTGCAATAGCAGCTACAATTATTAATAATTTCTTCATTTTTTTAATTTATATAATTTATTTAAATTTTGGGCGAATATAATAACAAAAAACAAACATATAGCTAGTTTTTACAAGTATTGATTTTATTTATAATTTTTAGAAGTAGAATCATTTTTTACTATAAAAAATGAATTAAAATAAGCGCTTTTCAGGGCGAAAACAGAGTATCAACTACAGTTTTCTTATACTTGTATGAAAGTGCGCTTAAATAAGCTTAAAATGTATTTTAGTCATTTTTAAGCACGTAAATTAACGAAGAATACTGCTTAGAATTCATTGCTTTCAAATTTGAAACAAATCCTACATAAAATGCTTTCAAAAAATTAGTATTTCCTGTTTTATACTTTTCGCTTAGCAACGAAACATAAAACGAATCAAATTTCATTGGAAGTATTTTTACTACACTCATTTTATTTTTTGAAAACAATAGTTCAATTGATTTTTTTGAAAAATGCCACAAATGCCTTGGAACATCATAAGCTGCCCAAAACTGTTTATAATATTGCGCATCGTAACTTTTGTAATTAGGAACAGCTACAATCAATACGCCATTTTGTTTTAATAATGATTTCAATTTTGAAATATACAAGTCTAAATCTGGCACATGTTCTAACACATGCCACATGGAAATACAATCAAATTGTTGATTTGATAATTGATCAAGATCTTCATAAATTTTAGTTGATAATTTTGTTTCTGCTAAATTTCGAGCGTTTTTATTTGGCTCTACCCCTACTACATTCCAACTATTATTTTTACATGTTTGTAAAAAATCACCTGTTCCACATCCTATATCAAGTATATTTTTTTCAGAAGTTTTAAATGAATTCAACAAACTCAATTTATTTTTTAAAGCAATGCTTTTTACAAATTGATACAATTTATCTACAATTGTTTCTTTTGAATCGGTATGCGAAATATAATCAGAACTTTCGTAATAAGAAGCTAACTCCACTCCTTTTGGTTGCGGATAAGTTTCCAACATTTCCAACGCTGGGTTATACAATAAATCAAATTTTTTATTTGAAACTGTGTAGTCTTCACAGGTTAAATAAAGTTCATTTTTTGAATTCATTTTAAAAAAATAGCTTTTAATTAATTACAATTTTAGAAGTTTTAGGTTTTAAATTTTAAGCTTATCTAAACCCACATAAGATAACTATTTAGCTGTTCAACTAAAAAATTTCAAACTGTTAAGTGTGTTAACTCCGAATTTTGAAAATTTAAATTTCTCAATCTTTCAACAATTATTTCATTTTTATCTAACATTTAGATTTGTAAAATTTCACTTTTCTAAACCAATGCTTCTCTTTTTTAACCATCATTTTTACTTCAATTAGCAATTAGGATAACAAAAAACAAAGTATTTAATCATCATTTTTCTTGTAAAAAAAGCAAATACCTTTTCTACATCTCCACACATTTCAACCTTTAAAAATACAAAACTTTACATTTTTATCTTTTTAAAAAAGATACGTTCCACGTGGAACGCTAAAAATCACCTTCCCATATAAACCAACAAAACAGAAATATCACTTGGTGAAACACCACTTATTCTACCCGCTTGAGAAATAGAAATTGGTTTAATTTTAGCTAATTTTTGTCGTGCTTCAATTGATAAAGACTTCACTTTTGAATAATCAAAATTAGAAGGAATTGAAACATTTTCCAATCTATTTACCTTATCAGCTTGGTTCCTTTCCTTTTCAATATAACCAGCATATTTTACATGAATTTCAGTCTGCTCAATAATTTCATTGTCTATTTTATTTTCTAAAATAAATTCTTGAATTGACGGAATCTTTTGAAGATCGTTAAAGTTTAATTGCGGCCTAGCAGCTATCTTAAACAACTTCATAGATTGCGAAATTAAAGCCGTATTATTTTCTTCTAAAATCGGATTTATAACCTCTGGAGCAATACTAGTGTCTTGCAAAAAACTAACAAACAAATCGGTTTTCTCTTGCTTTTCCAACACACGATCCATACGGTCTTTTGATGCAATACCCAATTCAAAAGCCATAGGTGTTAAACGTAAATCAGCATTGTCTTGACGTAATAAAGTACGATACTCTGCGCGAGATGTAAACATCCTGTAAGGCTCTTCAGTACCTTTGGTAATTAAATCATCAATCAAAACACCAATATAAGCTTCATCTCTTTTTAAAATAAAAGGAGCTCTACCCTGAACATTTAAAGCAGCATTTATACCAGCCATTAATCCTTGCGCTGCTGCTTCTTCATAACCAGTAGTACCGTTAATTTGACCTGCAAAATACAAACCTTTAATTAGCTTAGTTTCTAAAGTATGGTTTAATTGTGTAGGTGGAAAAAAATCATATTCTATAGCATAACCATATCTAAAGAATTTTACATTTTCAAATCCGGCTACTTTACGCAAAGCTTTGTCCTGAACATCTTCAGGAAGCGAAGTAGAAAACCCATTTACATAAACTTCAACAGTATTCCATCCTTCAGGTTCAACAAACAATTGATGACGTTCTTTAGTTGCAAAACGATTGATTTTATCTTCAATAGAAGGACAATATCTTGGCCCAATACTTTTAATTCTACCGTTAAACATTGGCGAACGATCGAAGCCTGTTTTTAACAATTCATGAACTTCCAAAGAAGTATAACTCATATAACAAGAACGTTGTTTAGCCAAAGGTTTTGTTGTAGCTGAATATGAAAATTTTTCAGGAATCTCATCACCAGGTTGCTCAATCATTTTAGAATAATCTAAAGACCTACCATCAACTCTTGGAGGTGTTCCTGTTTTCATTCTTCCAGCTTCAAAACCTACTTTCACCAAATCTTCGGTAATACCAATTGAAGCACTTTCACCTGCTCTACCACCACCAAAAGTTTTATCACCTATATGAATTAAACCATTTAAAAAAGTTCCAGCGGTAATAATAACTGTCTTAGATTTAATTTCAATTCCTAATGAAGTTGTAACACCAACAATCTTATCACCATCAAAAATCAACCCCCTAACCATGTCTTGAAAAAAATCTACATTAGGCGTTTGCTCTAACATATTTCTCCAACACTCAGCAAAACGCATACGGTCACTTTGAGCTCTTGGACTCCACATTGCAGGTCCTTTTGATTTATTCAACATTTTAAATTGAATAGCAGTTTCATCAGTTACAATACCACTATAACCACCCAAAGCATCAATCTCTCGAACAATTTGCCCTTTAGCAATTCCACCCATAGCAGGGTTACAACTCATCTGAGCAATGTTTTGCAAACTCATTGTTATTAACAATGTTTTAGAACCCATATTTGCAGCTGCTGCAGCAGCTTCACTTCCTGCATGGCCACCTCCAATAACTATAACATCGTAAACTGTACTAAACATAATTTATATATTGTGTTCCACGTGGAACGTTAATTAAGCATTTAATAATTGCAAACAAGCATCTTCTTCATTGCGCATATTCAATTTATCGTCTTTAGATTTATCTTTAAAGCCCAAATAGTGCAAAATACCGTGAATTACGACCCTATTTAATTCATTTTCAAATGTTTGAGCGAATTCTAAGGCATTTTCACGTACTCTTTCAACAGAAATGAAGATATCTCCACTAATTAACTTACCTAAAGTGTAATCAAAACTAATAATATCAGTTAAAGTGTCGTGTTCTAAAAACTCAACATTTAGTTTTAATAAATATGCATCATCACAAAAAATGTAATTTAATTCTCCTTCGGTAAAACCGCGAGATTCAATAACATTAGAAATCCAATCCTTAATTTTAGATTCATCTTCTAATTTAAAATCTGTTTCATAATTAAATTCTATCATACTACTCTTCTTTTTTAAAATACTCTTGCACTTTAATTTTATAAATCAAGCGCAAAGGTAAGGATTGTCTGTTTAATATTTCAGTATTATTAAAATACCGATTTTGTAACTTTAAAGAGTCTATTGTATGCTTTTCAAAAGTTTGGATATTGGTGTTAGAAGTACGTTTTGAATCTTGACCTTGTTCAATTTTTGCTTTTTCTAATTTTAATAATTCGTAATTTAAACGTTGCATACTTTGTATAACATCATTAGAAAATCCTTTTTCTAACAATTCCTTTTCTAGAACTTCCATTTTTTTAATAGCATCAACATTACCATTTTTACCTGCACCATTTTCATCTCCAATCATTTCATTTAAAGCTTGACGAAGGGCATTTTGTTGTTTGTAAATTTCATACAATTCACTGTTCATTTGCTCATTGTTACCTTCACCATTTTCTCCAGATTTTGAACCATCTTTACCTTCACCATTTTCTTCACCAGGCTTTTCACCTTTCTTCATACCATCTTTCATTTTTTGAGTTAGCTCACCTTGCTTTTGAATAATATCGGGCAATGTAAATTGCTGTTGATTGCCATTTCCTTTACCCATACTTGAAGAAGCATTCATCAAATTTTCTAACAAATCACTTAATTGATTCGCTAAATTATTTGCAGCTGTGATAACAAAACGCTGATTTGATATTCCTTGAGAAATATTTTGATCAGAAAAATTATCTAATGAATTGTCAATATTATAATAAACATCAGAAACATTTTTTTGAATTTCTGCACCCATTTTAACCAAGCGCAAAGACATCATATAAATACTATCGTCTATATGTTCAAAATATTCTTTTAAAACATATTGCTTTTTTAAGTTGTTTGGATATTCAGGATGGTTGCTATCTGAACCCGAAAATGAAGACATCAATGCTTCTTGTTCAAAAGAAAACTTTAAAACATTTTCTACAATTTTACGCAACTCTTCTATATTTTCATCGATAGATTCTCCCTCCATAGCAGCCATACTTTGCTCCAAAGACTGACTCATTTTTTGCATTTTTTTTGCAGCCGATTTCTGACTTTTTTGCGCATTTGATTTATTAGCATCTTGTGTATTGTTCTTATCCTGTTTAGACAATTCATCAAAAGCATTTTTTAAATCTTGATCAATTTCCTCTTTTTTAGAATTATTATTTGGCAACTTCATTGGGCGTAATAAATCTTGATTTTGTTTATCTAGTTCATTAAAATCATTTTTTATTTCATTAAATTTTTCATTAATTTCATTTTGCTTTTCTGAAGTATTTTCTGAAGGAACTTGATTAGAAAGTTCATGTTGCTTTTTTGCTAACTTGGCCAATGCATCATTAATTTGAGCCATTTTTTGTTCAACATAAAAACGTTTGGTTAACTCTAAAATACGATCTAAACTTTGAGTGTTGCGTTTGTTTTCTTTGGTAATTTCATCGAGCTTATCCATTAAATCTTCACGCGCTAATTTTTCAGTTAACTTTTTTAACTCGTCTAACTTTTTTTGTTGGTCAACTAGTTTTTTAGTTTCTTCAATTCTTTTTTCAAGATCTTTCTCTTTTTCTTTTAAACCATCGTTAACTGTTTGTTCCTTTAAATTATCTTCTAATTGTTTGGTTTGTTTTTGAAACAACTCCTGGTATTGATTTTGACGTTTTAAAAAATCTTCTAACTTTTTAGTATCATTCCAATTGATGTCGGATTTCTTTTGTAAATCCTTTTTAAATTTATCTAAAGCTGAATTTTCCTTTTTAGCATTTTCTAATGATTTTGAAATACTATTTATGGCATTATTTTGATCTTTTAACAAATCAGTATTTACCTCTTCAACAGTTTTATTGTAATAACTAAATGTTTTACTTTTTGTTCTTTTTGAACCATTGATGGCATCATTGTCAAAAACTTCAAAATAAAATTCATAATCAATTCCATTTTCAATTTCTAAACCATTCGGAAAAATATAGTAAAACTCGGCAAAAGTACTTTTGGGAACTGAAATTAAAGCTGTTTTAAGCGCGTTTGGTAAATTTTTATTATAATATACTAGTTGCACCTTATTTAACCCGTAATCGTCGCTTATTTGACCAAAAAATTGAACAGGACCGTTAGTGATAGAATCTATATCTGAATTGACAATAATTTTAGGAAACTGGTCGGAAATAACCTGAATTGTAAAATCTAATTGTTCGTGATTTTTTAATTGTGCGTTTGAAGTACTAATTGCATAATTAAAACCTTCAAAAATTTGAGAAGTATAGTTGTAATAATTTTTTGAGCTTTTGATAAAATCTATTGGATTGTTTTGAACAACATTAAAAGTTACCTGATCTGCCTGATAGGTTTCAACTTGCCATGATATGTTGGTTCCACTTGGAACAACAGCATTACCGGTATTAAATATAACTGCATTTTGTTTGCCAGTATATTTTGGAAAATTTAAAACCATTTTAAAATTTTGAATTACAGGTGTAGCAATGCTGGTTAAAACATAATTTTTTGAAACTACTTCTCCACTTTCAATAAAAAAATCAATACTGTTTTTTAGGGAAGAAAATGTGTAAGAAAATTTTCCGAAGCCGTTATTTTGAAGATAATAACTTTCGTTGTTAAAATATATTTTAGCGTCTTGTGGAACAACATTACCAACAGTTTCAATTTCTAAAGTAAAAGATTCACCTTCGATAACATTTAACGATGGATTTAAAATTTTAAAAGCAAAAGGTGCTGGTGCTTCAAATTGAGTTTGGTAATGCACTACCCTATTTAAACTATTTTTAAAATTTGAACTGTTACCTGTAATGTAAAATAACCCACATATTACAATTGGTATAAGCGCATATTTGATATATTTTTTATTTTTTGAAAAATGAATAGCATTTTTAAACGAAACAAATTGTAACTCGCTGGATTTCTGTTCAATACTAGCTTCAATAAGTTCATTATTTTCGTTTACATACCTTAACTGTAACATATTCAGCAACTTATCTTTAACTTCAGGAAAATAGTTACCAATAATTACAGCAGCTTCTTGTTGATTAATTCCTTTCTTTAATCCCCAAATTTTAAAAATAGGTATCAAAATATAAAATATAAACAAAGCCATTTCAACCAACACAAAACATACAAACAAAACAGTGCGTGCTGTTGGCTTTAACCATAAAAAATATTCGATAAGCAGCGTGAAAATAAAATACAACAATCCCAAACAAAAAAACAATAAGAGTCCTTTTATCAATTCATTTAAATAATATTTTTTAATGAATTGTTGAAGTTTTGTTTGTATGTGATTAAAAGTATTCAACCTTAATATTTTATCTTTTTAGAATTGATAAAATTAACTAAAATTGACTACAATATCACAATCTTGTTTTTAATGGCGTATAAAACCAATCCAATACGTGTTTTTGCTTCTAATTTTTCAAATAAAGCTTCGCGATAATTTTCAACAGTTTTAGGACTTAAAAACATTTTTTCAGCAATTTGTTTGTAAGTCATTTCAGTACAAGTTAATTTTAAAAATTCCAATTCACGATCTTTTAAAACTATTGTATTGGTATTTAAATCTTCGGCATGAGATTTTAATAAAGTATTTGTAACATTTTCAGTATAATAAAATCCAACATTATGAAGTTCGTGAATGGCATGTTTTAAAACCATAGGATGAATATCTTTTAACAAATATCCTTTAGCTCCTGCACGTAACATGGCTAAAATAGTTGCTTCATCACATTCCATAGAAAGTGCTAAAACTTTAATTTTAGGTTGATTTTTTTTCAACCAAATAGTCGCTTCAATACCATTCATAATTGGCATTTGAATGTCCATTAAAATAATTTCAGGAACAGGATTTCCATTTTTAAAATAATCAACAACTTCAGCACCATCATTCAACACCTTAATAACATTAAAATCTTCAAATTTACCAATAAGGCTATGAAGTGCTGTTGAAAACAACTGATGATCATCTACAATAATAATATCTATTTTATTCATGGTCTTATTTTGGGCAACTAATATATAACATAGTTCCCTTATTTTGTGCAGATTTCAAGTCAATTTTTGCACCTATCAACTCTCCTCTACTTTTTATATTAATTAAACCAATGCCATTTTGCTTGGTTTTATCGTTGGTATCAAAGCCTATTCCGTTATCTGAAGCCGTGATATTTAAAACATCATTTTCATAATTTAAATTAACAATCAATTCTTTTGCTTTTGAATATTTTAAGGTATTGTTACAAAACTCTTGTAAAATACGGAACAAAATAATTTCCTTTTCATTACTTAAATCAAAAAAATCTTCAGAAATTTCTAATTTGGCGTTGATAAAATTTAAACGATTGTAGCGTTCTACTTCTTGTTTTAAAGAAGTAATTAAACCTTTATTTTTAATAGTTTCAGGATTTAATGATTTTGCCAAACCGCGTAAATCTTCCAAACTTCTACCAATAATATTACTGGTTTCTTGTATGCCTTCCTGTTGGTCTTCGGGCAAAGTAAATTGCATCATATTTAATTGCATTTTAGCTGTTGACAACAATTGACCAACATTGTCGTGAATTTCCCAACTTATATTTTGCAATGCCTGTTCCTGAATTTCTAATTTAGATTTGGTAATTTCTTCTTCAAAAAGCAATTGTGTTTCGCGTTGTTTTAATAAATACGCCGTTTTTTTTTGCTGAAAATAAAAAAAGAAAACAATCAATGTAATTGCCAATATTAAAACAATAATGGTGGTTACAAAAACCAGGAGCTGTATTTCAGTTTGTTCCATAAATTACGAATTAAATTCTTTTTTACTTACTATAAAACCAGTTATAAAACATGCCATCATTATTAAATTTAAAATCAATGTTATTATTCTAAAAACGCCACCAAAATAAATATATTCTGCAATTACAAAAACAGGAATAAAACCAATATTAAATAACAATACAGCTAAACCAATCCAAAAAAATATGGTTTGATTTAAATTTAATATCGCATCATCTTGTAATAATTCAGAAAAATAAATCAATATAATAATTACCAATAATAAACTTCCAATAATGGTATTTAGATCTAAAGGCATTTGTAAAAAATTAGCAAAAAAACCAATTTCAATACAAGTATAAAGAGAATAGCTAAAAATAATAGTCTTTACTATGTTACGCTTTTTGGGTATTTTTAAAAGCGATAAAAAAAAGAACATATAAAAAAAGAAATTTGCTAAACTCCAAATATTATATAAGAAAAAAGTGTTTATGCCATATAAAACTCCTAAAATATATGCTAAGATTTCTGTTAGCAAAGAATACCCAATAAAAATTAGAAATAGTTTTAATTTAAGACTATTTCTAATTTTTGGGTAATAAACAATACCTGTAACAAGTATTGTTAAATAAATTAATGGATATATTAAAAAAAAATATTTCAAAATTATTGTGGGTATGCTGCTGAAGGTGGATAACCCATAGAACCTCTATTCATTCCTTCAATACTTTCAACATCTGCACTTGGAGCTGCTACTGCAATACCATCTTTTTGTAAAGAACCAACTCTAGGTTGTGTTGGCACCATAAATACGGTAGACAATGCTTTTTTATCTTGCTTTTTATCATTAGTAGCATAAGCACCAAAATAAATACGGATACCATCAATATCAATATTTTTTGCTTTACCTTCTGCCTCTACATAAGCTATGTATTCTTTTAATTCGTCTAATGAAAACCATGAAGAAATAGCATCTTTTTCTTTAGGTTTTCCGGTTTCTCTTTCAACAATTTTATCCAAGTCTTTTGAACGAGTTTTGATAAAATTTTGGTTCAATTCTTTTGCTTCTTCTGCAGTAATTAATTTCATAAAATGTTTAATTTAAATTAAGTGTTAAAGATATGCAATTATAACAATCTATGTGATCTAAAAATAAAGGGGAAATATCCCCTAAGCATTTTAGGTGTTTTCCCTTGCAAATATATTGAGTAGCTCTAATACATTTGTACTCACAAAAGATCAAATATTATGGATATTTTAAGTATAAAAAACTTCAAAAATATTAAATTAATATTAACAAGTATATTAATAGCATTTGTAATTATATTAAATTTATATATGTTAAGTAAGGTAACTTCAAATTCAAAAGAATTTAGAGAATTTGAAAAAAAGAATTACGTAAAAAATCATTAAACCAAGGCTCGTCCCCTAAAAAAAAATTCCTTTAATAGCTTAAGGGTATTAAAATCGATATTGGGCAGATTTTAGAAGGTTGCATTTGTGCAACCTTTTTTTTGTGATAAAACTTCCATATTCTTTTTGTTAAAGTATCTTTGCACCCTAAAAATATTTCAGAAAATGGAAAATGTAAGAGTACGCTTTGCTCCTAGTCCAACAGGACCTTTACATATTGGTGGTGTTAGAACTGCACTTTTTAACTACTTGTTTGCAAAAAAATATAACGGTACATTTATTTTACGTATTGAAGATACAGACCAAACTCGATATGTTGAAAATGCTGAAAAATATATTATAGACGCATTAAACTGGTGTAATATTCCTTTTGAAGAAGGACCAGGTAAAAATGAAAAATTTGGACCTTACCGTCAATCTGAACGCAAAGAAATTTACAAACAATATGCTGAAGATTTAATTGCAAAAGGCAAAGCTTATTACGCTTTTGATACTGCTGAACAATTAGATTTTCACAGAACAGATCACGAAGCAAAAGGTAAAACTTTTATTTACAATTGGCACAATAGAGCTAAATTAACAAATTCCATTTCGCTTTCTGCTGAAGAAGTTTCGCAACGTATTGCCAATGGCGAAAATTATGTAGTGCGTTTTAAAATGCACGAACCTGAAATAAACAATGAAGATGCCATTATTGAAGCCAAAGACATTATACGTGGAACAGTTAATTTTAAAACTGCCATTTTAGACGATAAAGTTTTGTTTAAAAGTGATGGTATGCCAACCTACCATTTGGCAAATATTGTTGATGACCATTTGATGGAAATAACACACGTAATTCGTGGTGAAGAATGGTTGCCTTCACTTCCACTTCATATTGCTTTATACGAAGCTTTTGGTTGGAAATCTCCAGAATTTGCACATTTACCATTGATTTTAAAACCAGTTGGAAAAGGTAAATTAAGCAAACGAGATGGTGATAAATTAGGTTTTCCAGTATTTCCATTAGAATATATAAACAATGAAACAGGTGATGTTTCACGTGGTTATAAAGAAGATGGTTATTTTGCGGATGCTTTTATAAACATGCTGGCATTGTTAGGATGGAATCCAGGTACTGAACAAGAAATTTTTAGTTTAGAAGAATTGTCAAATGCCTTTACTTTAGAACGTGTTAGCAAAAGCGGTGCTAAATTTAGTCCAGATAAAACAAAGTGGTTCAATCAGCAATATATGATGTTAAAATCTGATGCTGAATTGGCTGAAATATTTACACCTATTTTAGCTGAAAAAGGAATTGAAAAACCTTTGAATTATATAGAAAAAGTGGTTTCATTGATAAAAGAACGTGCCACTTTTGTAAACGATTTTTGGGATTTAGGAAACTTTTTCTTTGTAAATCCATCAAATTATGATGAAAAAGCAGCTAAAAAGAATTGGAAAGAAGATACTGCTGAATTGATGCAAGAATTGGTTGCTGTTTTAGAATCAATTGAAGATTTTACATCTATAAATATTGAAACCATTGTAAAAGAATGGATTACAGCCAAAGAAATTGGTTTTGGTAAAGTAATGCAACCTTTTAGATTGAGTTTGGTTGGCGAAATGAAAGGACCTCACCTTTTTGATATTGCTGAAATGATTGGAAAACAAGCAACAATAGATCGTATTAAAAATGCGATAAACGCTTTATAGCTTTTTTTTAAATTGTGTGATTGTAACTTATTACAATCACACAATTTTTTATATTATTGATCAATTTCCAACTTCACATTGTAATCAATTAAAGCATCTTTGTAGTTTTCAGGCTTAAAATTAGCTGAGCTAAATTCAATTTTACGTTCATTTCGCATATTGATATGTTTAATAGAACGCAAAAATCGTCTTACATCATTATTGCTTTTTAAGATCAAACCTGGAACTTGAATTCCTTTTCCGTTTTCATCTCTGGCTACCATTGAAAAATAAGATGAATTACAGTGTTTTGAAACTCCTGTTCTAATGTTTTGAGACTCAACCCTAATACCAACTACCATAGATGAATGGCCAACATAATTAACTTTTGCTCTTAATGTTACCAACTCTCCTACTTCAATAGGATTTAAAAAATCAACCCTGTTTACTGAGGCTGTTACACAATATTCTCCTGAAAATTTTGAGGCTGATGAAAAGGCTGCTTTGTCCATTAAAGACAAAATAAATCCACCGTGAATTTTGCCGCTAAAATTTGAATGCGAAGGCAACATTAACTCTGTTAAAATTACTTCAGACTCATTTGGAGTTTTAAATTTAATGTTCATATAATTTATTTCTTTCTGTTTTTTCAACTTCAGTTACAAAATATTTAGAATCTCCTAACCATGGAAACGTTTTAAAACGTTCTTTATACTTAAGTCTAACATAAGCACCTTGGTAATCTACCAATTGTTGAATTAATTCTTTTTCGTGATCTTCAACCGAAAAAACAAAAATTTGTCCTTCAGAAACTCCTTGACTAATTTCTCCTTCCCAAGTTTTAAAAATCAACCCTTTATGACTAAATTTAACCAATTCACCTGCTCTATATCCTTGGCTATAAGTTAAATAATAAACAGCTAAAAAATAAATTAATAACGCAACGGTAACAATTCCAAGCGTGTAATATAAAAATTTTTTCATACTAAAATATATTTAATGAATAGTACGTATTTCTAAATATTTTGAAAGCAAAGTTAATTTCTTTTGAATATAAATGAATTCAACCTGTTAAATTTTACAAAATTCCTCAAATTGTTAATTAACTGCTCTTTTAATTATTTTAAATACGTTTTTTTATCCCAATAGGTAATTTTTAAATTGTAATGTATTCAATTTTGTTAAATGAAACTAAGATAACTGTTATATTATTTAAAATTTCAATTTTATAATGCTTCTAAAATTCGTTTAGGTGTAATTGGCATTCTGTTTACTCTTGCACCACAAGCATCAAAAACAGCATTTGCAATGGCGCCACCCACACAAATAATTCCTGGTTCACCCCCACCTTGTGGTTTTGCATCCATTTTATCTATAAAAACACAAGTAATTTTTGGCGTATTTGAAAACTTTGTAATTTGATAATTTTTAAAATTACGCGTATTAACCTTTCCGCCATTAAATTCAACTTCTTCATATAATGCATATCCAAGTCCCATTGTAACACCACCTTCACCTTGAACGGTTGCACCATGCGGATTAACAACCTGACCCATATCTTGCGCTAAAACAACTTTTATTGGCGTTACAACTCCAGTTAATTTATCAACAAAAACTTCAGCAATTACTGCAACACAAGTCCCAGCATCTTCGCCTAAAGCAATACCATAACCGTGTCCTTCTTCCTTTTTTCTGTTCCATTCAAATGCTTCAACTGCCAAATTAAGAGTTGCAGTCATATCTTTATTATTTAAATTTTTCAATCTAAATTCTAAAGGATCCATACCAATTTTATAAGCAATAACATCGATATGAGATTCACGTGCAAAAGTAGTTGAATTGTTACCCGGAGCTCTCCAAGCACCTGTTCCTAATGGATTTATACTTGTATTTAATGCACTTGTATGGCTATCTCCTTTAACATTTTTTTGGTTAAATGCGCGGGTTCTATTGTTTTCAACACCATAAAAAACCGAAGTTCCTCTAGTTCCTGCACAATAAATATCAAATTCCCACAAAGTTAATTTACCTTCATTATCTACACCAGAAGTTATATTAACAACGGTTGCCGGTCTAAATCTATCGTACATAAACTCTTCTCTCCTGCTCCAAACCAATTGCACAGGTTTTTTACAAGATTTTGCAATTATAGCAGCTTCAATAGCTTGTTGATTGTATATTTTTCCACCAAAACCACCTCCTAAAAAAATTTGTTTCACATGCACTTTTTCAGTTGGCATTTTCAATTCATTTGCCAATTGATCACGCAAACCAAAAGGCGTTTGGGTAGAAGCCCAAATAATTAATTTATCATCTTCAAAATAACAAGTTGCAGCATGTGTTTCCATAGATGCATGTGCTTTATAACCATCTAAATATTTGCCTTCAATAATGGTTTTTGAAATTTGTTTACCAGTAGCTAAATCACCAGCTTCTTGAAAAACTTTAAAATCGGTGATATTGTCTTCTAAATATTGAAATATGGTATCTGTGTTTGAAGTAGCTTTAGGCGCATCCCAAGTTACTTTTACTTTTCTAGCAGCACTATTAGCAACCTCTAAATTTGAATGCACTACAGCCACTAAATCGCCTTCGTTAATTAACGTTACCCCTTCAAAATTAGCCAAACCAGCAGTATCTACAGCTATTTTTTTAGAGCCATAAACTGTTGGTCTAATTACTTTAGCATACACCATTTGAGGTAATTTAATATCACCAGAATATTGTGCTTTACCAGTAACTTTAGCCTTGGCATCCATACTTATAATGGGTTGTCCTATAATTTTAAAATCTGTTGATTTTTTAATTTCAGGTTTGGTAGTTAAAGTTTTAACAATTCTTTGTCCTTTTGTAATTTGGGCAAATGTTATTTTTTTTGAAGTATTATTTGTTACAAAAATAACACCGTTTTCAATAGCCAATTCATTGGTATTTACTGCTAATTTTTCTGAAGCCAATTGCAGTAAAATTTCGCGAGCTTCAGCAGCAGCAGCTCTTAAAACAGGATCAGAAAAACGGGTAGTACGTGAACCCCAAGTTCCGGCATCATACGGACATAAATCTGTATCGCCCATAACCATATCAATAACATTGATTGAAACTTGTAATTCATCGGCTAAAACTTGAGCCAAAGAAGTGTAAATTCCTTGTCCCATTTCAATTTTACCGATATAACAATTTACGCGTCCGTCTTCTTTTATTCTTAAATAAGCATTAAAATTTGAAGGATCTTCTTTTTGATTTTGCGCAAAACCATCTAATAACGATAATTTTCCCAAGCAAAAAACAACAATAATTCCGCCACCTAATTTCTTTAAAAAATCACGTCTATCTAATTGAATAGGCTCATTATCAACATCACTAAAATATATTTCATCAATTTTATCTGGCTTCATAATTTATATTTTTGAGTTCATTTTTTTACCTGCTAACTGAATGGCTTCAATAATTCGATTATACGAACCACAACGACATAAATTTTCTTCCATTTCTTCAATTATTTCATCACGAGTAGGTGTTGCATTTTTAAGCAATAAACCATAGGCATTCATAATCATTCCAGGAGTACAAAAACCACATTGCAATGCATCAATTTCAATAAATGCCTGCTGAAGTGGATGTAAATTACCATTGGATTCTAGATCTTCAATAGTCAATATTTCCTGCCCTTTAACAGTTTCAACAGCTAACATACAAGAACGAATGGCTTCATTGTTAATTACCACTGTACAAGCTCCACAATCGCCCAAACCACAACCAAATTTAGTACCTGTTTTATCTAAATTTTCTCTAATAACGTTTAACAAAGATTCGCTGCCTTCAACTTCAACAGTTACAGCTTCGCCATTTAACTTAAAACTAATAGATTGGCTCATAGTTACATATTTTATTTCTCATTAAAATTAATTAATAATTTGACTATTAACTAATAAGGTTTTATTTAAATTCAATTTTTTAAGCTATTTAAATTTATTCTAATTTAATTATTAAAAATAAATTGTAACACTTAGCATTATTCTAATACAAATACTATACACGCTTTATGATATAAACGCTAAAATTTGTATCTTTAAAAGATTAAATAATCTTAAAAAAATTGAAAAAATGATTGTTACTTATGTTATTATTTTTATTGCTGTAGTGCTTGTTGCATCTGGTTTATTCACCGTAAAACAACAAACTATTGCCATTATTGAACGTTTTGGTAAATTTGAAAGTACCAGAAATCCGGGTTTACAACTTAAAATACCTTTAATAGACCAAGTTGCCGGGCGTATTAGTTTAAGAGTACAACAACTTGATGTTATTGTTGAAACCAAAACAAAAGATGATGTTTTTGTGCATTTAAAAATTTCTGTACAATTTTTGGTTAGACCAGCACACGTTTATGATGCTTTTTACAAATTACAAAACCCACATGAACAAATTACAGCTTTTATTTTTGATGTTGTAAGAGCTGAAGTTCCTAAAATGATTTTAGATGATGTTTTTGAGAAAAAAGAAGAAATTGCATTGGCTATACAACGCGATTTAAAACAAGCAATGTTAGAATATGGTTACGATATTATTAAAGCGTTGGTAACTGATATTGATCCTGATGAAAAGGTGAAAATTGCCATGAACCGTATCAACGCTGCTGATCGTGAAAAAATTGCTGCACAACACGAAGGAGATGCACAACGCATTTTAATTGTTGAAAGAGCTAAAGCTGAAGCAGAAAGTAAACGTTTACAAGGTAAAGGTATTGCAGATCAACGAAGAGAAATTGCACGTGGTTTAGAAGAAAGTGTGGTTGTTTTAAACAGAGCTGGTATCAACAGTCAGGAAGCATCAGCATTGATTATTATTACCCAACATTACGATACTTTACAAAGTATTGGAGCAGATACAAAATCGAATTTAATTTTATTGCCAAACAATCCAAATGCAGCCAGTACGATGCTTAACGATATGGTTACAAGCTTGGTAGCTGCAAATAAAATGATTGAATCTGAAGATAATGATATAACTAAAAAACCTAAAAAGTAACATGTTAGTAACAACAACAAATACCATTGAGACCCATACTATAAAACAATACTTAGGCATTGTTACTGGCGAAACCATTATAGGTGCCAATATTTTTAAAGATTTTTTTGCAGGAATTAGAGATATTGTAGGCGGAAGATCTGGCTCTTATGAAAGTGTATTAAGAGAAGCCAAAGATACTGCTTTAAAAGAAATGCAGGAACAAGCGCAAAGAATAGGTGCAAATGCTGTAATTGGGGTAGATTTAGATTATGAAACCGTTGGTTCTAATGGAGGAATGTTAATGGTTACCGCCTCTGGAACAGCAGTTAAAATCTAAAAATTAACAACTTTATAAAAACAAAAAACCTGAGAAATTTCTCAGGTTTTTTTTATATTATTTAGTTTTTAAAACTACTTTTTATCTTCAATTTTTTTGTCAGCATCGTCATCATCTTGAGTTGCTTTTTTAAACTCCTTAATACCGCTACCTAACCCTTTCATCAACTCTGGTAATTTTTTACCTCCAAACAATAATAAAACGGCTAAACCAATAATTATCCATTGCCAAGGTCCAACCATTCCTAAAAATATAGTAAGTGCATTCATGTTTTTTAAATTTTAGGTTACAAATATACTAATAAAATTAAAACCAATAATAAATATTATAAATGAAACTTTAATACTCATTTACAAGTATTTACATTGTTATTTTTGTTCAATTATACCTCCAACAACCTTTTTTGTTATCAATTCTTTAGGGGTACCTTTATAATAAATATTACCTCCAAAATTTACACTGGCATTTAACAATTCTTCAGCTTTTACTTCAATAATACCACCAGCCGTTGCAGTTGCAGTAGTTTGTAAACTCACTAAATTAAAACCTTTGTAAATACCACCAGTATTGATATCTATGGTTTGATTTTGAGCTGTTCCATGAACCTCAATAATTCCACCTGAAATAGCTTTAGCTGTTATATATTTAACTTTTAACGGTAATTCTATATGCGCACCTTCTTGTACTTTTAATTCTATACTTAACTGTTCAATTTTATCATCAGAAATAATAAAAGCACCTTCATTAGCATCTAAAACACCTAAATTTTTGTTGTAATATAAATTAATATTGATGTCATCTGCTTTAAAACCATCAGTAAATTTTAGACTTAATTTTAGCAAACCGTTTTTATTTTTTACCGAAACTTGATCTGCTTTAGAACCTGTAATTACAATTTTATTTTCATCAGATTTAACCAATTTAACTGTTAAACCACTAAATACTTTTAAATCGTTAAAATCACCTAAATTGGTTGTCATATTTTGTTGTCCAAATACCAATGAACAAGCAAATAATAATACAAATGTTATTTTTTTCATTTTAATATTTTATTTCAAATTTTCTATTACTCTTTTCACTTTTTCCTGAATTTCAATGGCTAACTGAGCAAGTTTTTCATTTTTTACTGAATTCATAGCTGCAATTGGATCTACTGCTGAAACTTCTATATTGCCATTTTCATGGGCTTCAACAATAAAATTACAAGGAAGAAAAACACCTATTTTATCTTCGCTTTTTAAAGCTTCG
Organism: Lutibacter sp. HS1-25; assembly: GCF_004121075.1. Lineage (GTDB taxonomy): Bacteria > Bacteroidota > Bacteroidia > Flavobacteriales > Flavobacteriaceae > Lutibacter. Next base: position 5,597 of record NZ_RHLN01000001.1, on the reverse strand, counting down.
TATGCAAATTGAGGATTACAAGCACCTAAAATTGTATACTTTTTAAAATCAACATTAATTTTATTTTTCAATGTTTTATCAATACTAATTTCGGTAAGAACACCAAAACCTTCTTTTTTTAATTCGGCTGTTGTAAGTACAATGGCTTCATCAAAATTTTTACTTTCTAAAATTTTACTAAAATAATAACTCATAACTATTTAATTTGATATTATAACTCACAAATTAATCAATAATTATAACTTTATGAGTTAATTATTTACCAATTTTTTCGAGCAAAGTAAAATCCAAATGCTTGCGTTCTAAATCGGTCTTTTTTACTTTTATTAAAACGTGATCACCTAATTGATAAAGATTTTTTGTTGATTGACCTACCAAAGCATATTGCTTTTCATCATACAGGTAATAATCATCTTTTATATCGCGAATTCTTACCATTCCTTCGCATTTATTTTCAATAATTTCAACATAAATTCCCCATTCTGTAACACCTGAAATTACACCTTCAAACTCTTGATCTTTATGGTCTTCCATATATTTCACCTGCATATATTTAACAGAATCTCTTTCGGCTTTTGAAGCCAATTGTTCCATATCAGATGAGTGCTTACATTTTTCTTCGTAACCTTCGGCTTTTGGAGATTTTCCGCCTTCTAAATAATGTTGCAACAAACGGTGTGTCATTACATCGGGATAACGACGAATTGGTGATGTAAAATGACTGTAATAATCAAATGCCAAACCATAATGACCTATATTTTGAGTGGTATACACTGCTTTACTCATAGAGCGAATTGCAAGTGTTTCAATCATATTTGCCTCTCCTTTACCGTGAACATCTTGCAATAACTGATTTAATGAAGAAGATGTTGTTTTTTTATCTTTTGTATCAATTTTGTTTTTATATCCAAACTTACTAACAATACCCTGTAAAGACATTAATTTGTCTAAATCTGGCTCATCGTGAACACGATAAACAAAGGTATTTTTAGTTGCAACACCTTTTTTACGACCAACAAATTCGGCAACTTTTCGGTTTGCCAATAACATAAATTCTTCAATTAATTTATTAGCGTCTTTAGATTCTTTAAAAAACACACCTACAGGCTCTGCATTTTCATTTAAATTAAATTTAACCTCTACCCTATCAAAAGTTATTGCACCTTGCTGTAAACGCTTTTTACGCAGTTTTTTTGCAAGTGTATCCATTTTTAAAATTGCCGAAACAATTTCGGGTGCAACTGTATAAGCTTCACCAGTTATAGAAATTTCAGAAGAAACATTACAGTTTAATTGCTGGTTAAGCGTAGACGAAACTTCTTTTTCGGCATTATTATCACTATTATTTCGCTGAGTGTCTATATTATTTTCAATCAATTCTTGTGCTTCTTCATAAGCAAAACGTTTGTCGGAATAAGTTACCGTTCTACCAAACCATTCATTTAAAACTTCTCCTTTTTTGTTCATTTCAAATACTGCAGAAAAAGTTAATTTTTCTTCATTTGGTCGTAATGAACAAACGCCGTTTGATAAAATTTCAGGCAACATAGGTACTACTCTATCAACTAAATAAACCGAAGTTGCTCTTTTATAAGCTTCTTCTTCAATAATAGTTTTTTCCTGAACGTAATGCGAAACATCAGCAATATGAATTCCTATTTCATAATTACCATTTTCCATAATTTCAAAAGACAAAGCATCGTCAAAATCTTTGGCATCTTTTGGATCTATGGTAAAAGTTAAATCTTTACGCATATCTCGGCGCTTTGAAATTTCTTCTTTAGTAATATCAAAAGAAATTTTTTCAGCTTCAGCTTCAACATTTTTAGGAAATTCATAAGGTAAACCATACTCTAAAAGTATAGAGTGCATTTCAGTTTCGTGATCACCTGGCATTCCTAAAACAGTAACAACTTCACCAAAAGGATTTTTAGAATTTGCAGGCCAATCGGTCATTTTTACCAATACTTTTTCACCATCTTCAGCATTGTTTAATTTATTTTTTGCAATAAAAATATCGGCATACATTTTAGCATCATCAGCAATTAAAAAACCAAAGTTTTTATTTAGTTGTAAAACACCAACAAATTCGGTTTTAGCACGCTTAATAATTTCAACTACATCTCCTTCTTCTTTACTGCTATTTTTACGACTGTATTTATAAATTCGTACAGTATCTTTATCTAAAGCTCTGTTTAAATTACGTGCCGGAATGTAAATATCTTTTTCTAATTCGTCGCAAATAAAATAAGCATTTCCGTTGGTTGTAGCATCTAAAGTTCCAATAAAATACTTATCTAATGGCAAAATTTTAAACTTTCCACGTTCAGTTTCTTCAACTTTTTTTTGCCCTTTTAATTCTTCTAATTTTTGGATAATTTGATTACGACCATTAGGATCTGTTATATCTAATTTGGCAGCAATTTGTTTGTAATTAAAACTATTTTTAGGATCTTGATTTAATAGTTTTAACAATTTTCTGGTTAAATCTTTTATAACGTTCCCTTTCTTTTTATAAATTGTTTTTTTCTTCGGCATTCATTATTTTTTATAATTACATCAAAAATACAAAATATAAGACTTCACTATGTTAATTAAAACTTATATAAATTAAAATGATACCATAATTTATAATTTTTTGATTAAAGTAATCTAAATATCAAAGTAAAATATCAATCTAGTTTTTACAAATCTTTATTTAGAAGAAACCATAAAAAGTATTTTATTTTAATAAAATTTGAAATGAAACAAAAATTTAAATGTTATTAACAACTATAATAATTAAAAAAAAGATTTTTAAAATTTAAAAAAAAGATTGGTTGTTATTATTGTTTGTTAATAGCTACAATAATTAACTGAATTTTAATTTTGATATATCAGTTATTAATAGATATTAACATGTTATTAATTTATAAAAGGTTAAAAATCAATAATAGTAAATAGGTTATAAACAATTATTAAAAATTAAAAATTAACTGTTTTTTTGAATAACATTTTAATTGAAAATGTTAAGAACCTATTAAAAAACTGTTAAAAACTTTTGTTAAAAAAATCATAAATAAATTTGGTTATTTCATGTCAGTTTTTGCATTAAACTATTCTTATTAATAATCAAAAAAAAGTTTTCTTTTTTAAGTAAAAACTTATTGACAATGTTAATAAAACGTAAAGTAATTGTTAATCAGCTTTTTAAAATTTAATATTAACAACGTCTTTTTTTTCTGTTAATAACTGCTATTTCGTAATTTTGCGCTTCAACTTATTAACAAAAACAAAAAAAATGACAATAGCCATTGGAAATGATCACGCGGGAACCGAATATAAATTCGAAATTATTAAATTATTAGAAAGCAAAGGTATTAAAGTTTTAAATTTTGGAACCAATACAAATGCTAGTATGGATTATGCCGATGCTATACACCCAGTTGCCAATGCGGTAGAAAGTGGTGAAGCAACTTACGGAATTATTTTATGCGGAAGTGGTAACGGAGCTCAAATGACTGCTAATAAACACCAAGGTATTAGAGCTGGTTTGGTTTGGAACAATGAAATTGTTGAATTGATAAGATTGCATAATGATGCAAATGTATTAACCATTCCTGCACGTTTTGTGTCTTTACAACAAGCTTTAGGTTTTGTTGAAATATTTTTAAATACGCAGTTTGAAGGTGGTCGTCATCAAAACAGAATAGATAAAATTCCAACAGGCTGCTGCTAATTAATTGTTAATTTTAAATTATTAATTACGAATTATTAATTTGTAATTGACATTATTTATTAAAAAAATGAGTCACAATCATTCACACAATCATTTATCTATTTCGGGTAAAAATTTGTTAATTTCAATAGTTTTAAATGTATTAATAACTGTTGCTCAATTAATTGGAGGTATACTTTCAGGAAGTTTAGCATTAATTTCAGATGCTGTTCATAATTTTTCAGATGTAATTTCATTGATAATTAGTTATGGTGCTAATTTATTATCAAACAGTAAAAAGCAAACCAAACAATATACTTTTGGATACAAACGTGCCGAAATTATTGCAGCATTTATCAATGCAGCATCTTTAATTGCTATTGCTATTTTTTTAGCAATTGAAGCTGTTAAAAGATTTAATACACCTCATGATATTGAAGCTGGTATTGTTATTTGGTTGGCACTTTTAGGAATTTTAGCAAATGGTTTTAGCGTTTTACTATTAAAAAATGATGCCAATCATAATTTAAATATGAAAACTGCTTATTTGCATTTATTAACAGATATGTTAACTTCAGTGGCTGTTTTTTTAGGAGGTATAATTATGAAATACTATCAAATTTATTGGATAGATGCTTTGTTAACACTTATTATATCTTTTTATTTAATTTATATGAGTTGGGAAATTTTAGTTACTTCAACCAAAATCTTAATGCTTTTTGCACCAAATCATATTGTAATTGATGAGGTTGCAGATGAAGTTTTAAAGGTTGATGAAATTAAAAACATTCACCACGTTCATATTTGGCAATTAAATGAAAACGATTGTCATTTAGAAGCACATATCGAATTTTATAAAGATATTAACCTATCTGATTTTGATGTAATTTGCGAAAAAATTGAACAAGTTTTACTAGATAAATTTCAAATAAATCACTGTAATTTTCAGCCCGAATTTAAGCGCGACGATGAAAAAGAATTGATAAAACAAGATTAACGTATGCTTCAAATTACCACCAAATTATTTACTGAATTAACAACCAATCAATTGTATGAAATATTGCAATTACGCAGTGAAGTATTTGTTGTTGAGCAAGATTGTGTTTATCAAGATATAGATTATAAAGATCAAAAAGCAATTCATATTTTAGGTTATAAAAACGAAAAATTAGTTGCCTATACACGTATTTTTAAACCTGGTGATTATTTTGAAAAATCGAGTATTGGTAGAGTTGTAGTAGCTTTTAATGATCGTAAATTTGGTTATGGACACGTAATTTTAAAATATTCTATTGAAGCTATTGAAACCTATTTTAAGGAAACAGAAATTAAAATTTCAGCTCAAAAACATTTAAAACTTTTTTATGAATCTCACGGATTTATTCAAAATGGTGAAGAATATTTAGAAGATGGAATACCACATATAGCAATGCTAAAATTAATATAAATGAGCAATTCAAAAGTAAAAATAACAAGTGTAGAAAAACTTTCAGATAATTGGTACCAACTTGACAAAGTAAATTTTGAATATCAGCTTAAAACTGGTAAATGGCAAAGCCAAAGTCGTGAATGTTATGACCGAGGTGATGGCGCTGCAATTTTACTATATAATTTAGCAAAAAAAACGGTGATTTTAACCAAACAATTTAGAATGCCAACTTATTTAAATGAGAATTTAGACGGTATGATGATTGAAGTTTGTGCTGGTTTATTAGATGCTGATGATGCATTAACTTGTATTAAAAAAGAAGCTGAAGAAGAAACAGGTTTTAAAATTAACAACCCTACAAAGCTATTTGAAATTTATTCAACACCAGGTGCTGTTACTGAAAAAATTCATTATTTTATTGCTGAATATAGTGATGAAATGAAAGTTAATGAAGGTGGTGGTTTAGAAGAA